>DHVE01000146.1 GCA_002412495.1 Betaproteobacteria bacterium UBA5216 | reverse complement strand
CTCCTCCCCCTTCAAGGGGGAGGCTGGGAGGGGGATGGGGTACTGGCGCACGTTGCCCCCATCCCCACCCCAGCCCTCTCCTTGAAGTGGAGGGAACGGTCCGACCCATTAAGAGACTCCAATGTCCCTCACGCCCACAAGCCACAACATCGGCCAACCGGTCCGCCGCAAAGAGGATTTACGCCTCGTTACCGGCAAAGGCCGGTTCAGTGATGACGTCAACGTGCCGCAACAGGTATACGCAGTGATGCTGCGCTCGCCGCACGCGCACGCGCGCATTCGTTCGATGGATGCACGCAAAGCGCTGGCGTTGTCCGGCGTGATTGCTGTCTATACCGGCGCGGATTTTCGCGCGGATGACCTGCACCCCATCCCTTACAACGTATTCACGCTGCATCCGGCCGAAGTGCAATTGACCAACACCGACGGCACGCCGCCATTCGTGACACCGTGTTACTCCATCGCGATCGACAAGGTGCGTTACGTAGGAGAAGTCGTCGCGGTGGTGATCGCGCAAACGGTGAACCTCGCCAAGGACGCGGCGGAGCTTGTCGAAGTTGATTACGAAGTTTTGCCCGCCGTCACGGCCACGCGCGCCGCCGCGCAACCCGACGCGCCGCGTCTGTGGGATAACGCGAAATCCAATGTCTGCCTGGATGCAAACACCGGCTCGGGCGAGGCCACTGCCGCCGCCTTTGCCCGCGCCGCGCACATCGCCAAGATTGAGACCTGGATTCAGCGCGTCACCGGCGTGCCGATGGAACCGCGCGCCGCCGTCGGCGAATATGATCCGGCGACACGGCGCTACACGCTGCATGCGGGCAGCGGCGGCTCGGTGCGGCTGAAAAAAGATCTGGCGCTGATACTCAACGTGCCGGAAAACAAGGTGCGCGTGCTGATGGACGACGTCGGCGGCAACTTCGGCACGCGCGGCATGATCTACCCGGAGTTCGCGCTGGTGCCTTGGGCCGCGCGCCGCATCGGGCGCCCCGTGAAATGGACCTGCGAGCGGCACGAAGCCTTTGTCAGCGATTTTCAGGGGCGCGATCTGGTGGTGGACGCGGAACTGGCACTCGACGCCGAAGGCAATTTTCTCGCCATGCGCGGTTCGAACATCGGCAACGCCGGCGGGCACACTGGCAGCTTCACGCCGCTGCAGAAAGGCGTGGAAATCATGTCGAGCATTTACCGCATGCCATGCGCGAGTTTCCGCGCGCGCGCGGTGGTGAGCAATACCGTGCCCACGCGCCCCTATCGCAGTTCGGGCCGTCCCGAAGTGATGTATGTCATGGAGCGGCTAATCGATATCGCCGCGCGTGACTTTGGCTATGATCGCATCGAACTGCGGCGGAGAAACTTGCTCAAATCGCAAGAGCTTCCTTACACCAATCCGTTCGGCATGCATTACGACAGCGGCGATTACCACGACGCGATGGAAAAGGCGCTCACGATGGGCGACTGGGCGGGATTCCCGGCGCGCAAAGCTGAAGCGAAGCAACGCGGAAAATGTCGCGGCATCGGCATCGCGAATTACGTCGATACCGCCACCGGCGCGCCGCGCGAGCGTGCGGAAGTCACGGTTCATCCGGTCGGGCGCGTGGACGTGGTGCTCGGCACCATCTCCAACGGGCAGGGCCACGAAACCAGCTTTGCGCAGTTGGTAACGGAATGGCTGGGCGTGCCATTCGACAGCGTCCGACTCATCACCGGCGATACCGACATCGTGCAGGTCGGCGGCGGCACACACTCGGGCCGCAGCATGCGCATGGGCAGCGTGGTGATCTGGAACGCGGCCAAGGAAATTATCGCCAAAGGAAAACGCATCGCGGCACGGCTGCTGGAAAGCGATCCGAGCGTGATTCAATTTGGACATGGCACGTTTCGTGCGGAAGGCACGCGATCCATCGGTTTGTTTGAAGTCGCCGCAGCTGCGCAACAACTAAAAGATTTGCCCGACGATCTCCGTGGCCCGCTCGTCGCCTTTAGCGACGAGTCGTTCAACGAAGCGAGTTTTCCGTACGGCTGTCATGTGTGCGAGGTCGAAATCGATCCGGCATTGGGCACGCTGGAAATCGTGAAATATTCCGCGGTGGATGACGTGGGCCGCGCGGTGAACCCGATGATTATTCACGGCCAAGTTCACGGCGGCATCGCGCAAGGCGTCGGGCAAGCGTTGTGGGAGCAATGTTATTACGAGCCTGGCAGCGGCCAGCCGCTCACCGGATCGTTCATGGATTACGCCATGCCCCGCGCGGATAACTTTCCGTTTTTTGACGCGGAATTCACCGAGGTGCCTTGCACCACGCACCCGCTCGGCATGCGCCCCGCCGGCGAGGGCGGCACCACGCCCGCACTCGGCGTCGTGATCAATGCCGTGGTGGATGCGTTGTCGGAATTCGGCGTGAAACATATTGAAATGCCCGCGACACCGGAACGCATCTGGCGCGCGATACACGGCAACAAAAATATCGTTTAAAAACATATGGTTATGAAATACACTCCATGGGCAATCGGTATTGCATGGGCGCTGCTTGCCAGCGCGGCCAACGCGCAAGCGCAATCATTCCCAAACCGCCCGATCCGCGTGATCGTGCCGTTTCCACCCGGCGGCGGCACCGATGCCACCGCGCGCATTCTGACGCAGGCATTGGCTGAAAGCGCGGGCTGGCAACTGGTGGTTGAAAATCGCCCGGGCGCGACGGGCCGCATCGGTACGGAATTCGCCGCGCGCGCGCCCGCTGACGGCTACACGCTGCTGCTCGGCACCGCCGGCCCCAATGCCATACTGCCCAGCACGCGCGTCAAATTGCCTTACGATGCCGTGAAGGATTTCGCACCGATCAGCCTGATTGATTCCGCCGACTACGCGCTGGTGGCGCATCCGTCAGCGCCGATCCGAACGGTCAGGGATTTGATCACGCTCGCGCAAAGCCGCCCCGGGCAAATCACTTTTGCTTCTGCCGGCAATCTGTCGGTGGCGCATCTGGCGGGCGAATTCTTCAAGCAGTTTGCCAAACTCGACATCGTGCATATTCCGTACAAAGGCGGCGGCCCCGCCGTGGTTGCCACCTTGAGCGGCGAAACCACGCTCTATTTTGGCGGCCCGAGCGTAGTACATCAATCCAAGGCCGGCAAGTTGCGCGCCATCGCCACCACCGGCGCGAAGCGTTCGAAAATATTTCCGGAATTGCCCGCCATCGCGGAAACGCTGCCGGGTTATGAAATCTCACAATGGGTGGGCGTGCTCGCCCCTGCCAATACGCCCAAGGACATCGTGACCAACGTGCATACAACCTTCGTGAAGGCCATCAGCACCGCCAAGGTTACGCAACAATTCGCGGCAGTGGGATCGCAGCCCGTGGGTAATACACCGGACGAATTCGCGGCGCACATCAAAGCCGAAATCGCCAAGTGGCAGAAGGTGGTGGGTGGGTTGAAGGTGCAAATTGATTAAGTCGAGGATACCGATGCCCGCTAACACGATGAATGCCTTTTACCGCGCGACGGCGTTTCTGCTTGCGCTCACCGCCCTTGTACCTTGGTCGACGGCACAGGACTATCCCGCCAAAGCCGTACGCATCGCCATTCCGTTCGCGGCCGGCGGCGGCACTGATGTCAACGCACGCCAACTGGCGGATCGTCTGAGCAAGCTGTGGAAGCAGCCGGTGATCGTCGATAACCTTGGCGGCGGTGGCGGTAACGTCGCGGCCGCTTCCGTCATCTCCAAACCGGATGACGGCTATACGGTGTTCTTTACGTCGATGAACGTCATCACGCTGAATCCGTTGCTCTATAAAAAACTCTCTTATGATGCCGACCGCGACTTCGCGCCGGTGACGCTCTACAGCGACACGCCGCATGTGTTGATGATCAGCAGCGCCTATCCTGCGACCCGGCTGCAGGATTTCATCACGCACGCCAAGGCCAACGCCGCCACGATTCATTTTGGTTCCGGCGGCCATGGCACCTCGCAGCATCTGTCGGGCGAATTGCTCAAGATTCGCGCCGGCATAGACCTTCGGCATGTGCCATACAAAGGCAGCGGCCAAGCCGTACCCGCGATCATCAGCAACGAAATCCAAATGATTTTCGAAAGCATCTCCTCCGCTATCGGGCACATTCGCGGCGGCCGTATACGCGGGCTGGGCGTGGCGAGCCGCGCGCGTGCACCCGTGCTGCCCGATATTCCCACGATGGAAGAAGGCGGATTCCCCGGCTTCACCTCTGGCGTATGGGCCGGCGTGGTGGTGCGCAGCGGCACGCCCGTCGCCGTGATCAACACGCTCAATCGCAGCATCAACACCGTCACCAGTGACGCCGACTACAAAAAACAGATGAGCGATCTGGGCATCAACCTCGTCGGCGGCACGCCGGAACAGTTGACCGCCTACATTGCCAGCGAACGAAAAACCTGGACGCCCATCATTCAGAAACTGAATCTCAAGCTCGATTAATATGTCCACGTTCCGTAAACAACCCATCCACCAGCCGTCGCTCGGCGCGACAAACCCGGGAGCAGCACCATGATCAAAGATACCCTGAACACCATCTTCCCCATCGCGGGCTGGCCTGAATCGCGTGCCAACGAACTCGATATCACCGGCGGCTTCGACCCGGTGCTGCCGACGCCTTTCCGCATGGCCGAGGCCAGCACCGCCACGCTGGCGGCGGTGGGCCTTGCGGTGAACGACCTGTGGGAATTGCGCACCGGGCGGCGCCAGAAAATCGCCATCAACACGAGGCAGGCTACGGCGTCGTTGCGCAGCGGCACCTATCTCAAAATGGAAGACACGCCGGTCCCGAACGGACGCAACGTGGTGATGGGCACGTATCCAGCCAAACATGGCCGCTGGAGTTACATACACTGCAACTTTCCGAATCATCGTGCCGCGGCGCTCAAAGTGCTGGGCGTGGCCGAGGATCGCGACGCGGTGACCAAGGCCATCGCGCAATGGGACGCACTCGAACTCGAAGAAGCGATCATCGCCGCGGGCGGCGCCGGCGGCATGGTGCGCACCATGGCCGAATGGGCGCAGCACCCGCAAGGCATGGCCATCGCGGGCTTACCGCTGATGGAAATCGTCAAAATCGCCGACAGCCCGGCGGAGCCGCTGCCCAAGGGTGAGCGCCCGTTGTCCGGTGTGCGCGTGCTGGATCTCACGCGTGTGATCGCCGGACCGACCTGCGCGCGCACCCTCGCCGAGCACGGCGCGGAAGTACTGAAGATCACGGGCAAACATTTACCGAGTCTGGGCCGTCAGGAGTACGACACCGGTCACGGCAAGCTCTCGGCACATCTGGATTTGCGCGAAGCAAAAGACGTGGAAATCCTGCGCGGGCTAGTGCGCAAGGCCGACGTGTTCTCGCAAGGCTACCGGCCCGGCACGCTCGGCAATCGCGGCTTCACGCCCGAGGCGCTGGCGCAATTGCGTCCCGGCATCGTGGTGGTTTCGCTGTGCGCGTTCAGTCACGCCGGTCCGTGGGCCTCGCGCCGCGGCTTCGATACCGTGGTGCAAACCGTCAGCGGCATTACCCATCGCCAAGGCGAAGTATTCCCCGGCGCGGTGCCCGGCCCGCAGTTTTATCCGGTGTCGGCGATTGATTTCCTCACCGGCTATTTGATGGCGTTCGGCGCATCGGTGGCACTGGCGCGCCGCACGCGCGAAGGCGGCAGTTGGCTGGTGCGCATCTCGCTGGCGCAGGTGGGCCGCTGGCTGGTGCAGCGCGGCGAAGTACCCGCGGCGGAACTCACCAACGTGGCGAAGGAATTCACGCCCGAGGAACTCGAACGCTGGAAAATGACGAGCAACACGCCGGTCGGCCGGTTGCAGCATCTCGCGCCGGTGGTACAAATGTCGGAAACGCCAGCCTACTGGGACAAGCCCACGGTGCCGTTGGGTTATCACCAGCCGGTGTGGCCCGCGTAAACGATTGTCGTCTCCCCTCCAACGGGTACTCACTTTCCCCTACGGGTGCTCACGCGCCCTCTTTAAGGCCCTTATCGCGGATCAGCGTACGCCATCGCGCTACGTCCGACTTCATCCACGCGGCGAAGTCGGCGGGCGAACTGGCGACGACTTCAAAGCCTTGCGTCAGCACCAGCTTGCGGATATCGGACAATTGCAACGTGGCGGCAATGCCTTGGTACAACTGCGCGACAATTTTTGCCGGCGTTCCCGCCGGCACGAACACGCCGAGCGGCGTGTCCGCTTCATAACCGGGCACGCCCGCCGCCGCGATGGTGGGCACGTCCGGCAATAACGCGGACGGTTTCGTGCTCGCCACCGCCAGCGCCCGCATGCGCCCCGATTTCACATAAGGCAACCCCGCCCCTGCCGAGGGGAACAACACTTGCACCTGCCCGCCGAGCAATCCCACGGTCGCCGGCCCCACGCCGCGATACGGCACGCGCACGATATTGACGCCCGCCATGGCATTGAACAACTCCGCCGCCAGATGTGACGAGGACCCGACCGATCCGCTGCCGTAATTCAGTTCGCCGGGCCGTGCCTTCGACAACGCGAGCAGTTCGCGCACCGATTTAACCGGCAGCGAAGGATGCACGGCCAGCAGATTGGGCGCGTTCACCGCCAGCGTCACCGGCGCAAAATCCCGCGTCGCATCCCATTGCGATTTGGTCTGCAACAACGGAGAAACCCACAGCGGTGTGCTGTAGAACAGCACGGTATAACCATCCGGCGCCGCCTTGGCAGCAATTTCCGGCGCGAGGATGCCGCGGTTATCAACCACCGCGGTCTGCCCGAAAGTTTCCGGCAGCCGTTTGGCCAGCACGCGAGCAACTACGTCGCTGCCGCTGCCAGGTTGCGAGGTGTAAATATGCAGTGGGCGCGCGGGATACTCCTGCGCGCAGGCTGCGGCGCCAACGAAAATCCAGCACACACCGGCAAGCGCGACGGTATTTGAAAATTTCATCGCAAGCTCAATCCAGCAGTTCGAGTATGCGCACGTAAATCTTGTCATCCACCCGAACACGCGCCGCCGCCCCTGCCTCTTGTGCGCGCCGCCGCGTTGCCTGACTTTTTTCGCCCGGCAGCCGCACGCGCTCAACGCCGGGCGCGGGCCGGATGGCCCCGAAAATTTGTTTGAGTTCCGACACGCGCGTGCGGTATTGCCCACCGGGCATCAGCAACTCCGGATCAATCACCAGAAAAAACAATCCAAAATCGCTATCCGATTTGATCACCGGCGCCGTGCCGGCGAGCATGCCCAACAAATGCACGGCAAGCGCGATGCCGGAACCGCGGTGCCCACCCCAGGTGAGAAACGCGCCCTTGAGCGCCGCGTCCGGATCCACCGTCGGATAACCGTTGCTATCCAGCGCCAACCCTTCCGGCAACAGTTCGCCCTTGGCCTTGGCGAGGTTGGCCCCGCCGTGCGTGGTGGCCGACATCGACATGTCGATCAGCACTGGCTCGTCGTCGCTGGGAAACGCAAACGCCACCGGGCAGGTGCCGAACAGCGACTCCATTCCGCCGAACGGCGCGGTGCGCGCGGCGCCTTGTATCGCATGCAGCGCCACGAACCCGGCGCGCGCCGCGCGCTCCACGTAATAAGCCAGTCTGCCGCTAAACCAGGTCTTATTGACGCTGACCGCCGCAATACCCGTTTTGCGGCAAATTTCGATGGCCTTGTCGATGGCAATCACCGAAGTCGCATACGCGAGATTGCCGCCGCCATCGATCAGCGCCGAGTTCACCGTTTCATGCACCACCTTGATATCGCCCGCCGGCGGGCGATCCTTCAACAATTTAGCCAGCGTTGGCAGTCGCGCCAGACTGGAAAACTCGTGCCCCGACAACGCGGCATCGACCAGATGCTCCGCCACCATCGCCGCATAGGCGGGCGGCATGCCATGGCGCGTCAATACACGGTGACTCAGATCGGTTGCAGCTTGTATGGTGAGTTCCATGAAACAGAATCCTGGGTGACGGCGTTCCCAACAAAGCGCCACGCTTCCGCCATCGTTCCCGCGCGGGCGGGTATCTCCTTCCTCCGCTTGAGGGGGAAGGCAGGAGGGGCGCAACGGTGATCTCTATGGCACATGCGTTATGGATTCCCGCCTGCGCGGGAATGACGGCTCTGTTGTTGCACGGCTTGATGGTCGGATGAACTTGAAATATTGCTGGTTTGCAGGCTAGAGTAACATCGCGGTTTGAGAACTTACAAGCCGCGCCCTGTGGAATAATTTCTCGGGAATCGTCCGGAATGGGACAAGACATGCCTTTAAGCTTTCGTGCATGCACCGCATTTTCCGCACTTGCATTTGCATTCGTGTTGCTGCCCGCCGGCGTGACCGCGCAGGAATACCCCGCGCGCGTCATTCGCATTGTCGTGGCGCAAGCGCCCGCCTCCGGCCCCGATCTTACCGCGCGCGCCGTGGCGCAAAAACTTACGGAGTCGTGGGGCCAGCAAGTCATCGTTGAGAACCGCCCCGGCGCGAACGGCATTATCGGCGGCGATCTGGTAGCGAAATCAAAACCCGATGGTTATACGATGTTGCTCGGCGTCGGCAGCGCGATCGTAATCAACCCTTTTGTATACAAGTATCTTCCGTTCGATCCGTTGCGCGATCTGGCGCCGGTAACGCAAATATTCGCCAATACCTTTGGTTTGATCGTGACACCCACCTTGCCCGCGAATTCGGTGAAGGCCCTGGTCGCGTTGGCAAGGTCGCGTCCCAATCAGCTCACCTACGGTTCCGCCGGTTTGGGCAATACCACGCATCTTGGCGCGGAACTGTTTGCTGCGGCCAGCGGCGTCAAACTGTTGCATGTACCCTATAAAGGCACCACCCCCGCGCAAACCGATTTAATGAGCGGGCACATCTCGCTGATGTTCGTCACCACGCAAGGCGTGGCTGCGCACATCGCCAGCGGCAAGATACGCATCCTCGCAACGTGCGGTCTTAAACGATCCGCCGCGTTTCCGGCGGTACCGACGTTGATCGAATCCGGTTATCCCGGCGTAACATTCGCGGGATGGAACGGTTTATTCGCCCCCGGCGGCACACCCGCGGAAATTGTGACCAAAGTGTCGAGAGAGGTCGGACGTCATCTCGCCGTGCCGGAGTTTCGTGAACGCATGGCGAGCCTCGGTGCCGATCCCGTACCGAACACGCCCGAGGCCTTTGCATCCATGATCAAGGCCGAAGCGCAGATGTGGTCGAAGTTGATCCGCAATCTCGGGCTGGAGCACAGTCAGTAATCGTCCTTGGACAGCAGCACCAATAAACGCGCGCCTTTACTGCAACAACGCGCGAATGCTGGCGTAAACGCCGTCATCCACGTGTATTGTCGCCGCTGCGCCGGCCTCGCGTGCGCGCCGGCGATGTGCCAGACTGCCATCGCCCGGCATGCGCACTTGTTCCACGCCGGGCACGGGCCGACTGGCGTTAATGGTTTTTCTCAGTTCCGACACGCGCGATTGGTATTCGTCTCGCGGCATTACCAACTGTGGATCGATCACCAGAAAAAACAAACCGTAGTGATGTTCATCCCGCACAACGGGGCCACTGCCCGACAGCATGCCCAACAGTTGCACGGCCAGCGAAAGGCCGTATCCGCGATGTTCGCCCCAGGTGCGAAATGCGCCCTTGAGCGCCTCGGCGGGATCCACCGTGGGACGCCCTTCGCCGTCGATCGCCACGCCTTCGCGCAATTTTTCACCTTTTGCCTTGGCGAGCGCCGTGCCGCCGTAGGTAATGGCCGACATCGACATATCGATGATGACCGGATCGTCCTCACTCGGAAACGCAAACGCGATGGGGTTGGTGCCGAGCAGCGCATCCCGGCCGCCATGTGGTGCGGTACGCGCGGGGCCGTGCACCGCATGAATGCCGATGAAGCCCTGCCGTGCCGCGCGCTCGACGTAATAAGCCAGGCGCCCGCTGGCCCAAGTGTTGCGGGCGCTGACCATGGCGATGCCGCTCTTGCGGCAAAGCGCGATGGCTTTGTCGATGGCCACCACCGACACCGCGTAGCCGATGTTGTCGCAGCCGTCGATCAACGCGGAATTTTCGGTTTCGCTCAACACACTGATCTCACCGGCGGGCGGTCGGCCTTGCATGATTTTCGCAAGAAACGGCAGGCGCGAGAGACTGGCGAACTCGTGTCCGGCCTGCGCGGCATCGACAAAATGCTCGGCCACCATGCGGGCGCAACGCGGCGACATGCCATGGCGCGTAAAGACTTGCACGGTGAGTGTGGTGGCTTCTTCTACGGTCAGATTCATAAGGTCGGTCAAAGCCTCGCGGGCGGAAATGGCGATGGAGAGTAACACCAGATTTTGCGCATTTTCAAGATGCGATGTGAATCGGCGCCACGCTTCATCGAACACGCTAATACCGCAACACTGTCATTCCCGCGTACGCTAGAACCCATAACACAGGCTCATGCTCCACCACAGCATGGATTCCCGCCTGCGCGGGAGTGACGGAAAGGATAGTATTTCGCTATCTCGTTTTGCGATGACAATTTTAGGGAATCGATTTGATGCAAACAGACGTGGTAGTCATCGGCGGTGGCGGTTCGGGCCTCGCTGCCGCCATATCGGCGGCCAGCGAGGGCGCGAAGGTCGTGCTGTTGGAAAAAGACGTAAAACTCGGCGGCACCACTGGCTGGTCCATCGGCACGATTTCAGCAACGCGCACGGTGAATCAAAAACGCGCGGGCGTCGTCGATACCCCAGAGGCGCACTATGAAGACATGGCGCTGTTCTCGAAAAAATACACCACGCGCGCCGACAACGATGCGCTGCGGCGCGTGATGGCCGAGCACATTCCGGAAACCGCGGACTGGCTTTGCGATTGCGGCGTCGAGTTTTTTGGCCCGATTGAAGAACCGCCGCACCGTCAGCCGCGCATGCACAATGCCCTGCCTGGCGCGCGCGCGTATATTTATCACTTGCAACGGCGCGCGGAGAAACTCGGCGTGCGAATTATCACTGGCGCAGCCGCAAGCCGCCTCATCACCACCAGCGAACGCGTCACGGGCGTTGCGTTCGATGCGCCCGGCACGGTGAATCAAATCGCATATGCAAACCGCGGCGTGGTCATCGCCAGCGGCGACTACAGCGCCAGCGCCGAAATGAAACGGCAATTTATCTCGCAAGTGGTGTCAGACACCGAGGCAGTCAACCGCGCCAACACTGGCGACGGCCAGCGCATGGCGCTGGAACTCGGCGCAAAACTCATCAACGAAGACATCTTCATGGGCGGTCTGCGTTTCGTGCCGCCCGCCAAGCCGGCGTGGGTGACACGGTTGCCACCGTGGCGATGGCTGATGCGCGCCACGAATATCGCGTTGGGTCATGGACCGCAAGCCATCGTGCGCGGCTTTGTGATGCGTTTTCTTACCACGGTGCTGGTGCCGTCAGTCAAGCTGTTTGAATGCGGCGCCATTCTGATCAACAGCAAGGGCACGCGTTTCGCGGATGAAAGCCAGAAACTGGTGGCCGAACTCGCGTATCAGCCCGGGGCGTGCGCCTATATCGTGTTCGATCACGCACTGGCGCAACAATTTGAACAGCACCCGAACGAGATTTCCACCGCGCCGGGCTTCGCTTATGCCTACCTGGCCGACTACCAAAAGAATCGCCCCGACTTGTTTCATCAGGCCAACACGCCGCAGGCCTTGGCGGCGAAACTCGGCATGGATCCGGCGGCGCTCGCCGACACTATCGCCAGTTACAACCAAACCGAAACCCCCACCGACACAGCACCTGCCATCCCCCGACGGGGCAAGCGACCACGCCTCGACACAGGTCCGTACTATGCACTCGGCCCGGTTAAGAATTACATCAACTTTACCGACGGCGGACTGGTCGTCAACGAGTCGCTACAAGTGCTGAATACGCAAGGCCAACCGATACCGGGCCTCTACGCCGCTGGTTCCGCGGGCCAGGGCGGCCTGCTGCTGAAGGGACACGGCCACCATTTGATATGGGCGTTCACATCGGGACGACTCGCCGGGCGGCATGCCAGTCGCCAGAACGCCATCTGACTGATTCACCACCTGCGTGCAACGGCAATGTGGTGCAAAATAGCAATGAAGATCCTTTCCCGTTCGGGCATGGGTTTCGCGCAATTAAACGGGATACCTACTACCTGAACGGATTGGAATCTCTTTGAATTGCTTGACACCTTGCCAGAGCGAGGCAACCAACCCACTCGATCACACAGCGCAAACAGGGAGCACGTCAAAAATGTCTTCACCCGTCAAGAGCAGCCGCATCGGTGAATCCGTACGCCGCAAGGAGGACTTGCGCCTTATCAGCGGCAAGGGCCGTTTCAGCGACGATGTCAATTTCCCGGGACAAGCGTATGCGGTCATGCTGCGTTCACCGCATGCGCACGCGCGCATACGATCGATCGATACAAGCAAGGCTTTATCAGTGCCCGGCGTGATCAAAGTGCTCACCGGCGCCGATTTGCTCGCCGATGGTATCAAGCCGATGCCGCACGTCGCCCAGTCGGCGCACCCGGCGGAACCGGCGCTCGACAATCCGCCAGGATTCAAGGAATTCGACACGCCGCAATATCCCCTGGCGATTGATCGCGTGCGCTATGTCGGCGAAGCAGTCGCCGTCATCGTGGCCGACACGGTCAATCACGCGAAAGATGGCGCCGAACTGATCGACGTGGATTACGACATTTTGCCGTCGGTTACAGGCACCGTAGCGGCCGCGCAACCCGGCGCGCCACGCTTGTGGGACGACTCCGATTCGAACGTTGGTCTCGACGCCGAAGTCGGCGACAAGGCCGCCACCGAAGCGGCGTTTGCCCGCGCCGCGCATATCGCAAAATTCGAAACCTGGATTCAGCGCGTCACCGGCGTGCCGATGGAACCACGCGCCGCGATCGCGTCGTACGATCCGAACACCCAGCGCTACACCCTGCACGCCGGCAGTGGCGGCGCGGTGCGGCTGAAGACCGACCTCGCGCAAGTGCTGGATGTGCCGGCGAACCGGGTGCGCGTGCTGATGGATGACATCGGCGGCAACTTCGGCACGCGCGGCATGATCTATCCGGAGTTCGGCCTGCTGCCGTGGGCCGCGCGCCGCGTCAGACGCCCGGTCAAGTGGACGTGCGAACGCAGCGAGGCATTCGCCACAGATTACCAGGCGCGCGATCTGGCGGTGACGGCGGAACTCGCGCTCGACGCCGAAGGCAACTTTCTCGCCATGCGCGGGGTGAACATCAGCAATCAGGGATCGCACCAGACGAATTACGGCCCGCTGAAAAAAGGCGTCGAGATCATGTCGAGCCTGTATCGCGTGCCCACCGCGTATTTCAAGGCGATCGGCGTCGTCAGCAACACCATGCTTACGCGTCCTTATCGCAGCGCCGGCCGGCCGGAAGTGATGTACGTGATGGAACGGCTGATCGATATCGCCGCGCTGGATTTCGGCTTTGACCGCGCGGAACTGCGCCGCCGCAATTTGCTCAAGTCGGCGGAACTGCCCTACACCAATCCGTTCGGCATGATCTACGACAGCGGCGACTATCACGACGCAATGGAAAAAGCCTTCAAGCGCGGCGACTGGGACGGCTTTCCCGCCCGCAAGGCCGAAGCCAAAAAGCGCGGCAAATGCCGTGGCATCGGCGTCGCCAATTACGTGGACACCGCCACCGGCATCCCGCGTGAACGCGCGGAAGTCACCGTGCATCCGGATGGCAAAGTGGATGTCGTGCTCGGCATCGTGTCCAACGGGCAAGGGCATGAAACCAGCTTTGCACAACTCATCAATCACTGGCTGGGTGTGCCCATCGACGATGTGCGCCTCATCGTGGGCGATACCGACATCGTGCAGGTTGGCGGCGGCACACATTCCGGGCGCGGCATGCGCATGGGCAGCGTGGTGATCTGGAATTCAGCGAAGGAAATTGTCGCGAAAGGCACGCGCATCGCCGCGCGCTTGCTGGAATGCGATCCGAGCAACGTGCAATTCGATAACGGGCGCTTCAAGGCAAACGGCGCCAACGCGTCCGTCAGCCTTTCTGAAGTCGCAACAGCCGCGCAGCAATTGAAAGATTTGCCCGAGGATCTGCGCGGACCGCTGGCGGCTTTTTCCGATGTCACCGATCACACGCCGAGTTATCCGTACGGCTGCCATGTGTGCGAAGTCGAAATCGATCCGGCGTTGGGCACGCTGGAGATCGTGCACTATGCCGCGGTAGATGACGTGGGCCTCGCGGTAAACCCCATGATTGTTCACGGGCAGGTTCACGGCGGCATCGTGCAGGGCGTCGGGCAAGCTTTACTGGAGCAATGTTTTTACGACGAGAACAGCGGACAATTAATCACCGGTTCGTTCATGGATTACGCCATGCCGCGCGCGGACAACTTTCCGTTTTTTGACGCGGAATTCACCGAGGTGCCGAGCACCACGCACCCGCTCGGAATGCGGCCCGCCGGGGAAGGCGGCACCACGCCGGCACTCGGCGTGGCGATCAATGCCGTAGTCAATGCATTGTCCGACTACGGGGTCAAACACATCGAGATGCCCGCGACCCCCGAACGCATCTGGCGCGCCATCCATCAGAAGCAATAAAAATATTTTAAAAACAAATACTTAAATATCCCCATGTTTACTGCCGCAACAAGTCAACACATCGGGCAACCGGTACGGCGCAAGGAAGACCTGCGACTTATTACCGGTCAGGGTCGTTTCAGCGACGATGTGAATCTGCCACGGCAGGTCTACGCGGTGATGCTGCGTTCGCCGCACGCGCACGCCCACATTCGTTCCATCGATACGAAAATAGCGTTGGCGATGCCCGGCGTGGTGGCCGTGCTCACCGGCGCGGACATGATTCCCGACGGCATCAAACCCATACCGCATCAGCCGTTCAACACGCATCCCGCAGATATACAGATGGTAAATACCGACGGCTCGGACATTTTCTCCGCACCGCAATATCCGCTGGCGCTGCACAAGGTGCGCCATGTTGGCGAAGTGGTGGCGATGGTGATCGCAATCTCCATTGCCGCAGCCAAAGACGCGGCGGAAGTCATCGAAGTCGATTACGAAGCGCTTCTGGTGGTGACCAACACCGTCGCCGCCGTAGCGCCCGATGCGCCCAAGCTGTGGGATCAGGCGCACTCCAACGTGTGTGTCGATGCCGACACCGGCGACCGTGCCGCGACGGATGCGGCCTTCGCGCGCGCTGCGCACGTGGTGAAATTCCAGACGTGGATACAGCGCGTCACGGGCGTGCCGATGGAGCCGCGCGCCGCCGTCGGGGAATACGATGCCGCCACGCAACGTTACACGCTGCACGCCGGCAACGGCGGCGCGGTACGCCTGAAACACGAACTCGCCGGTACTCTGGGCGTGCCCGCCGAAAAAGTGCGCGCGTTGATGCACGACATCGGCGGCAATTTCGGCACGCGCGGCTTCATCTATCCAGAGTTCGCGTTGGTCACCTGGGCCGCGCGCCGCGTCGGCCGCCCCGTCAAATGGACCTGCGACCGCAGCGAAGCCTTTGTCAGCGATTACCAGGGCCGCGATCTCGCGGTGGATGCCGAACTCGCGCTCGACGCCGAAGGCAATTTCCTGGCCCTGCGCGGCTCGAACATCGGCAACGCCGGCGCGCACACCGCGAATTTTTCGCCGCTGCGCAAAGGGCTCGAAATCATGTCGAGCATTTACCGCATGCCCGCCGCGAACGTGCGCGGGCGGGCGGTGCTGAGCAACACCATGATGACGCGCCCCTATCGCAGCGCGGGCCGCCCCGAAGTGATGTACGTGATGGAACGGCTGATCGATCTGGCCGCCGCGCAATGCGGCTTTGACCGCATCGAACTGCGGCGGCGCAATCTGCTCACGCAGGCGGAGCTGCCCTACACCAACCCCTGGGGCATGATCTACGACAGCGGCGCTTACCACAACGTGATGGATCAGGCGTTAAGGCTCGGCCAATGGGACACCTTCCATGAACGCCGCGCAGAGGCGCGCAAACGCGGCAAGTGCCGTGGCATCGGCGTCGCCAATTATGTGGACACCTCCACCGGCGCGCCACGTGAACGCACCGAGATCACCGTGCACGGCGACGGGCGGGTAGACGTGGTGATCGGCATCGTCAACAACGGGCAAGGGCACGATACCAGTTTCGCGCAATTGGTCCACGAGTGGCTGGGCGTGCCGTTCGACAATGTGCGGCTGATCGCCGGCGACACCGATATCGTCAAAGTCGGCGGCGGCACCCACGGCGGGCGCGGCATGCGCATGGCAAGCATCGTGATCTGGAACGCCTCGCAAGAGATCATCAAAAAGGGTACGCGGCTCGCCGCCCTGATGCTGCATTGCGAACCCAGCGAAATCACGTTCGTCCAGGGACGATTTCAGCTCACCGGCACCGATCGCTCAGTCGGCCTGTTCGACGCAGCGACCGCAGCCACCCAAACGAAAGGCCTGCCCGCCGATCTCAAGGGCGCACTGGCAGCAGCGTCCGAAGTGGTGGTCAACACTGCAAGTTTCCCGTACGGTTGCCACGTGTGCGAAGTCGAGATCGACCCCGCGTTGGGCACGCTCGAAATAGTCGGTTATGCCGCGGTCGATGACGTCGGTCGTGCCATCAACCCGCTGATCATCGACGGCCAGATCCACGGCGCCATCGCGCAGGGCGTGGGTCAGGCGCTGTATGAACAGTGCCATTACGACCCTGACTCCGGGCAACTGCTCACGGGCTCGTTCATGGATTACGCCATGCCAAGAGCCGATTGTTTTCCGCCGTTCAAAACCGAACTGGTCGAAAACCCCTCGCCCACGCACCCGCTGGGTATACGTCCGGCGGGGGAAGGAGGCACCACGCCGGCGCTCGGCGTGGTGATTAACGCGGTGGTCGATGCACTGTCCGAGTTTGGCGTGAAACACGTGGAGATGCCGGCAACGCCGGAGCGGATATGGCGCGCGATTCGCGAGGCCAAGAAGAACGGGAAGCATGCAACCGCGAGCGGGAACTCGTAAATTCCATCGACGGACACGACATGAAATCATCTCATTTGTATTTCGCGCTTGTCACCTCAGTGGCAAGCGTGCTCGTGTCTAATAAACTGTTCGCGCAGCCTGCTGCGACAAGCGCGGGACAGGCTTACCCCGCAAAACCCATCCGCATCATCGTCCCGTTCACCCCCGGCGGCGCCACCGATACCGCCGCGCGCATCATGGCGCAGGCGTTGGGCAATGATCATGGCTGGCGCTTCGTGGTGGAAAACCGGCCCGGCGCGAGCGGGCGCATCGGCACCGAGGCCGCCGCCCGCGCGCCCGCCGATGGCTACACGCTTTTGATGGGCAGCGTCGCGCCGAATGCGATTATCCCCAGCGCGGTAAAAAATATGCCCTACGACGCGGTGAAAGATTTCGCGCCCATTACGCTGCTCGCGACTTCGGATTACATCCTCGCGGTACACCCCTCGCTACCGGTGAAATCGGTAAAGGATCTGATTGAACTCACGCGCAGCAAACCGGGGCAAGTCAATTTCGCGTCGGTGGGCAATATCTCCGGCGCGCACATGGCGGGCGAATTGTTCAAGCAGCTCGCCAAGGTCAATATCGTGCATGTGCCGTATAAGGGGCCGAGCGCGGGTGTGGTCGCGGTGTTAAGCGGCGAAGTGTCGTTTCACTTTGCCAGCGGGCCCACCGTGCTCCCGCACGCCAAGAACGGCAAGGTAAGACTGCTGGCCAGCTCGGGCGCGAAGCGCTCCAAGTTCACGCCGCACCTGCCCACCGTCAACGAAACCCTGCCCGGCCACGAAGCGACCCAGTGGTTCGCCATCATGGCGCCCGCCGGCACGGGTAAAGACATCATCGCAAAGCTGCATCCCGCGATTGTCGCGATGGTGGGTGCGCCCAAAGTGATCGAGCAATTTGCCGCCGTGGGTTCGGAACCGGTCGGCAGCACGCCGGACGAACTGGCGGCTTTTATCAAGGCCGAGATCACGAAGTGGAGCAAGGTGGTTAAATCGGGGGTGTCGCTGGATTAACGGCAGCAGTACCCGCATAGCGAAAACGAAGGGCACAAACACCTTCGTGAATCATCGCCGAAAATATTCCCGGTCACTTGGCGCGCAGGCCGATATCTTTTACCACCGCCGAAAACATCGCAATCTGATCGCGGAGAATCTTGTCGAGTTCTTCCGGGGTACTATAAGCGGGAGTCATGCCAAGGTTCTGAAATTGCTCCTTGATGTCAGGTAGTTCGAGGACGCGCGCCACCTCCTTGCTGATCTGATGCAGGACATTGCGCGGCGTGCCAGCCGGCGCATAGAGTCCGTACGATGCATCGCTTTTGAAGCTGGGAATCACCTCCACGATTGCCGGCAAGTTCGGGAATACCGGCGAGCGACGCGGCGTCGTAACCCCCAGCGCCTGCAGCCGCCCGTCCCTGACAAACGGCAGCGCGGTCGATGTGTTTGCCATGCAGTAGTGAACGCGGCCCGCAAGAACCTCGATCAGGGCTTCCGTACCCGACTTGAATCCCACGTGCGCGGCCTTGATACCCGCATGAAATCTGAACAACTCGGCGGTCATGTGGTTGTTGCTGCCGGCACCGCCCGAACTGAAAAGCATCTTGCCGGGCTGCGCGTGTGCGAGCGCAACAAGGTCCTTGATCGACTTGACACCCAGCGCGGGCGCCGTCACCAGCACGTTGGTGCTGTAGCCGATCAGACTCACGCCCGCAAAGTCCCTGGGCAACTGATAAGCAAGATTGGCATGCAGCGCCGCGCCAAGTGCAAACTGACTCGAAATCAGCAGCATCGAGTGGCCGTCCGGCGCGGCCTTGGCGACCACGCCCGCAGCCAGCGTACCACCGGCGCCTGCGCGGTTTTCCACCACCACCGGCTGTTTCCAGGTCTCGCTCATCTTGGGCCCGATCATGCGGGCCACCGTGTCGGCCGCGTTACCGGCGGCTGGTCCGACAAGTCGAATCGGCTTGGTTGGAAACTTCTGTTGGGCTTGCACAACGCCCGACGTGGTCATAAGAGCAGCGGCAATACCCCATGAGAAGGCCCGTCGCGCGTGATTTCGACAAGCCCAAAACAAAACATATCCGCATTGCGGAAAGTATAACCACGACGACTTGCGCTGGAAGCCCATCATGTCCACCACCTCGAATCGCATCTATGCAAAGTAGCGGTATAGTAGCAGCCCGCTCTTCCCCGCTGAAATGGCTTACCGGCGCCACGCAATCGCCGCCACAAGCCATGTGCCAGGCACTTTTTGGGAGAGGCTGCCCCCCAGGAGGAAATCATGACAGCACGCAATGTTCTTTTTATCATGTCCGATCAGCATCAGCAAAAGGTAGCGGGATGTTATGGACACGACTTTATCCAGACGCCCAACATCGATGCGCTGGCGGCGCGGGGCACCCGCTTTACCACGGCCTACACCAACTCCGCCATTTGCGTCCCCGCGCGCGCTGCGCTTGCAACCGGGCGTTACGTGAAAGAAACGCACTACTGGGATAACTCGCACGGTTATGAAGGCCGCGTGAAAAGCTGGCATCACCTGTCTGGCGAACAGGGGGCCGGCGTGACATCCATCGGTAAGCTTCACTTTCGAAGCGACAAGGACCCGACTGGTTTCGAAGCCTCATTGATTCCCATGCACGTCGATGGCGGCCTCGGCGATATACGTGGTTGCGTGAAGCGCCCCATGCCGCCGCCCCTCAAGCGCAGCAAAATTGCCGAACGCATCGGTCCAGGTGAATCCTCGTATACCCGGTACGACAATGACATCATGGAGAAGGCGTGCACCTGGCTAAAGGAAAAGGGCGCAAACAAGAACGGCCGGCCGTGGACGCTAATGTGCTCTTTCGTGTGCCCTCATCCACCGCATATTGCGCCGCAGGCGTTTTATGATCTCTACGACAAAATTCATTTCCCCATGCCGAAGATGAGTGCCCCGGACGCGCCGCTGCATCCGTGGATTCATTTGCTGCAGCGCTCACGCAATCACGAGGATTTTTTGACAGCGGCAACCAAGAAGGTGCTGATGAATTCCTATTACGGATGCGTAAGTTACCTTGATTCGAATATCGGCAAAGTGATTGCCGCGCTCGAAGCCGCGGGACTGCGTGACGATACGATCATCATCTACACCACCGATCACGGCGAAAATCTCGGCGCCCGCAGGCTATGGGGCAAAAACAATATGTACGAAGAGTCGGCCGCCATTCCGATGATCATCGCTGGTCCGGGCGTGCCCGAAGGCAAGGTCTCGACAACGCCGGTGACGCTGATTGATATCGGGCCGACCGTGCTGGATGCCATTGGGCACGGTGAGATTGCGCAACAGGAAAAACTGCCCGGACGATCCCTGTCCCAACTCGCTAACGCAGCCAACGATCCGGATCGGGTGGCGTTCAGCGAATATTACGCTGCCGGCGCGGATCGGGCTTCATTCATGATTCGAAAGGGAAAATACAAGTTCATCACTTATGTCGGCTACGAACCGGAACTGTTCGATCTGCAAAAAGATCCGGAGGAACTGAACAATCTGGCTCAAGATGCCGCACATGCCGATGTGGTCAGACAATACGACGGCATCCTCCGCAGTATGGCCGATCCGGAGGGCCTGGATGAATTGGCATTTCGCGATCAATCCGCACTGGTAGAAAAAAGCGGGGGCCGCGAAAAAGTTACTGCCAAGGGTGCCATTCAAGGGTCTCCCGTGCCTGGTGATAAGGCTGAGTACGTGGCATAGGTAAGCAAATTTAGGCAATCTGCAACCGCGGGACTGCGAAGAAATTTCCCGATGCCGCCGCGTGCATACGCATAAACGCATATCGAATGCGATTTACGACCCCATCGATAATTCCACTATCCGCAACCGCACTACCCCATCGTGGGCGCAAACCCGTGCACAGACAAATGCAAATTGACAGCACCCTCCCCCGCTCGTATATTTCTTGAAGAAACTCACGACGCCCCACGTTTATCCCCAACCGCACTGCACGCAGTTCATAAAGGGTATTTCCATGGCCAAAACAAAAAGCGCTAACCAGTCTGGCGGCGGCAGCGCCAAAAGTCTTTCGACATATCTCGATCAGATTCGCGACGATCCGAATGAATTCCGCACGGTAAGCCGCAAGGTTGATCCGATGAATTTCGACGTAACCGCGATCCTGAAACATCTGGATCAGCGTCGCGAGTACCCGACGGTGCAGTTTGACAATGCGCTCAACATGCATGGCAAGCCTTCGGCGTTTCCGCTGGTTTCCAACTTGTGGGCAACGCGCGAGCGCTGCGCCGAGGCCGTAGGCTTGTCGCGCAATCAGGCGGGCAGCGAGCTGGGCGCGCTGTTTGCCGATCTGCTCAAGCAGCGCATCGAACCCAAAGTCATCAGCAGCAGCAACGCGCCGGTGCACGCCAACGTGCTGCAGGGCAAAAAAGCGGACATGTGGATGTTTCCCGTCGTACGGCACTTCGAAATGGATCTCGGTGGCGTAATGACCATGGCGATGGCCGCGCATGCGCCGGGCGAAGATTTCTATAACGTCACCTTCGTCAAAACATTTCCGGAAACCGGCCATCGCGGTGGACTCACTATCCACTCGGCGCACATGAGCCGTATGACGCGCCTGTGGAAAAACCGCGGCGAGCGTTTCCCGGTCATCAATATTCTCGGGCACCACCCTGCTTTCTGGATGGGCACGTTGAACAACACGCCCTGGGGCGATAACGAGTACGCCACGGCGGGCAGTTTTCTGCGCGAGCCCACGCGGCTCGCCCCCTCGGTCACCTGGGGCGACAAGTTCATGGTGCCCGCCGATGCGGAAATCATCATCGAGGGGGAAATCGGTCCCAATGATCAAACCATCGTTGATCCATTCGGCGAAATCAGCGGCCAGTATCAACCCCAGCAATTCGCGCCCGTGATGGAAGTCAAGGCGATCACCTATCGCGACGGCGCGCTGTATCAGGACATATTTTCCGGCCACCGCGAACACATGCTGATGGCCAGCGTGCCGCGCGAAGGCTCGATTTACAACCACCTCAAGGAGCGGCTCGGCATTGTCACTGCCGTGCATCTGCCGTATTCCGGTTGCGCGCGCTTCACCGCCTATATCTCGATCAAGAAAACGGACGAAGGGCACCCCAAGCAGACCGCCATCATGGCCATGGCGCACGTGATGCAATTGCAGGTCATCGTGATCGTCGATGACGACATCGACGTGTTTAATGAAGAGCAAGTGATGTGGGCGGTTTATACCTATGTCGAACCCGGTCGCGACGTCGATATGATCAAGAACGTGCGCGCCCCCAGCGATCCGCGCGGCATCGGATCGAACCGCATCATCGTCGATGCCACGCGCCCGACGCACATCCCCTTCCCCACGCGATTGGGCGTGCCGGCGGATGCCATGGCGCGCGTCAAACTGGAAGAGTGGCTGGATGAAGTGAAAACCGCACGAAAAGTACGAGGGGAAAAGTAATGAAACTCTTTTGGTCCACCTGCCCGAAGTGCTCGAAACCGTTTGTCGTGGGCTGGGAGCTGCGGCACGCCGGTGTCAAACTGATATGCCCGTTTTGCAATCACAGGTATCTGCCCGAACAATCCAAGGCGATTGACGACCGGCAGAAGGGGTAATCTGTAGTGCGGCGCTTGCCGCAACTTTGGCGTCGCACCGGCGCGTCTAACGCGGCCGTTGCGGTTCCTTCGTCACCGGCGTCCTACTGCCCGCTGTTTTTAATCGTAGGGATGGGCATGACCCGCGGGCTGTGTCACTTCAAAAACTCCCCAACTGCTGCGGCTTGATCCCCGCGTCTTTTACCACCTTGGCCCATTTTTTGAGGTCAGCGGCAATAATCGCCGCGAATTCATCCGGCGTATTGCCCACGGTCTCGGCGCCATCGGCGTTGAAGCGCTCTTTTACCGCGGTCTCCTGCAACGCGCGTACCGTGCCCGCACGGACTTTGTTGATAATGTCGCGCGGCGTGTGCGCCGGCGCGAGCAGGCCATACCACTGCACCACTTCGTAGCCCGGCACGCCGCCCTCGGCAATTGTTGGAATGTTGGGCGCCACGGTGGCGCGCGTCAGCCCCGTCACGCCTATGGCGTTCAAGCGGCCATTGCGAATGATCGGCAGCGCCTGAATGATATTGGCCATCATCAGATGCACGTGTCCAGCAACAACGTCGATCATCGCCATGCCCGTACCCTTGTACGGCACATGGGTGATTTTGGCGCCGGACATGGTCACGAACAGCGCAATCGCGAGATGCTGGCTGGAACCCGCACCGCCAGCGGCGATATTGAGTTGTCCCGGACGCGTCTTGGCAAAAGCGATCAGCTCCTTGGTCGTTTTTACCGGCACCGACGGATGCGAGATGATGATGTTGGGTGAAGTCGCGACCTGCGTAATCGCCGCAAAATCATCGGGCTTATAAGGCACCTTGGCCATCACAAAGGGCAATATGGCAAGCGAACTCACGCCCATCAACAGCGTGTAACCATCGGGCGCCGAACGCGCTACATAATCGCCGCCGATGGTTGTGGAAGCCCCACCCCGATTTTCAATCACCACCTGCCGGCCGAAATACTCCGACAGCTTGGGTGATATCAACCGCGCCGCGATATCGGTACCACCGCCGGGCGACGTGGCCACCACCATGCGCACCAGCTTGACCGGATACTCCTGCGCCTGCGCGAGCGCGAAATGCGAAAGCAACACGCCGCTCATGCAGGCCAGATTCCGTAATGCCATATTCAAAATATCCTCCACGCGTTGAACCGGGTATCGCGTTAGTATAATCCGCACTCGGCGTTTGAACTATGCGCGGCTGTCCGTAGGAATTCTCGAACATGTGGAATAACAAACACACCTTGGGGTTGCTTGCCATCGGCGCACTGGCCGCCCTCTCCATTCCCGTTGCGAGCGCACAGCCCGCGGCCACGGCACAGGCCTATCCCATCAAACCCATCCGCCTGATTTTGCCCGCGGGGCCCGGCGGCGGCTCGGATGTACCGGCGCGCATATTGACCCAAGCGCTAACCGCCGATCTGGGCTGGCGCTTTGTCATCGACAACCGTCCGGGCGCCAGCGGGCGTATCGGCACCGAGCTGGCGGCCAAAGCCGTGGCCGATGGTTATGCCTTGTTGCTGGGCAGTGCGACCCCCAACGCGGTGCTGCAAAGCGTGGCGCCCAACCTGCCGTACGATACCTTGCGCGACTTCGCGCCGATCAGTCTGGTCGCCACCTCCGATTTCACACTGGTCGCGCACCCGTCGCTGCCGGTGAAAACCGTGAAGGAACTGATCACGCTCGCCGCGCACCAGCCCGGACAAATTCATTTTGGATCGGTGGGCAATATTTCGGGCGCGCATGTGGCGGGCGAACTCTTGAAACAGCTCGCAAAAATAAATCTCGTGCATGTGCCCTACAAAAGCCCCGGCGCGGCGATGGTTGCGATCCTGAGCGGCGAAGTCTCGCTTTACTTTGGCAGCGGCCCCAGCGTGATGCCGCATGCCAAAACCGGCAAGCTGCGCCTGCTCGCCACCGCCGGCAAACACCGCTCGCGCATGTTTCCCGGCCTGCCCACCGTGAGCGAAACGGTGCCGGGCCACGAAGCCACGCTGTGGTACGGCGTGATGGCGCCCATCGCCACGCCCAAAGACATCATCACGCGCCTGAACACGGCCATTGTCACAGCGGGCAAGACGCCCCGCGTGATCGACCAACTGGCCGCGGTCGCCATGGAATCGGTCAACAATTCGCCGGAAGAATTCACTGCCTTTATCAAATCAGAGATCGCCAAATGGGGCAAGGTGGTGAAGGCCTCCGGCACGCCCATTGAGTAACGCGGAACAACATCTGCTGGCCCGGCTGGGCCGCATGCGCCAGATGTCCGCCCTGCGCCATCGCGGCTTCCGGCTGCTGTGGACGGCCACACTGCTGTCATCCACCGCGCGCTGGGCGGATCTGGTGGTCGTCGGCTGGCTCACGCTGGAACTCACCGAGTCGCCGCTGATGGTGGGCATCGTGGCCGGGAGCAAGATGGCCGGCTACATCCTCGCGCCGTTCATGGGGGTGGCGGCCGACCGCGTCGACCGGCGGCTACTGCTCATCATCGCGGCGCTGGTCAACTGGGCGGTGTCGGCGATCATGCTGCTGCTGTTTGTGACCAGCTGGCTTACGCTGACGCACATCATCATTCTGTCGCTGGTGAGCAGCATGACCTGGGCACTGGACAATCCCACGCGTCAGGCATTTGTTCCCGACCTGGTGGGCCGCGAAGACCTCACCAGCGCCATTGCCCTGAATGCCGTGGCCACCGAACTGACCGTTGTCATTGGACCCGCATTGGGCGGCATGCTCATTCCCACATTTGGCATCAGTGGCGCCTATTGGCTGATTACCGGCATTTATCTCGTTGACTTGATCGTGCTGTACCGGATGCAGAGCGTGAAGCAATCCGCGCCGCAAATCAACGAGCCACCTCTGAAAAGCCTTATTAGCGGCCTGCGTTATGTGTGGGGCAATCAAACGGTGCTCGTGCTATTGGTGATTGCCTTCATGCTGAACCTGTTCGCCGCGCCCTACCGGTATTCGTTTCTGCCGCTGTTCGCGCGTTACATACTTGATGCCGGTCCAGCGGGCTATGGGATGCTCACCTCCATGGCCGGATTGGGCGCGCTGTTCGCCGGGCTGTGGGTGGTTTCCATGGGCAACATCAGGCACAAGGGCCGGCTGGTGATATGGGGTGGATTTTTCTGGCCGGTTTCGCTGCTGCTGTTTGCGATATCAACGTGGTACTACTTTTCGCTCGGGCTGGTGTTTCTGGCCGGACTCGCCCAGGCGATTACGTGGACACTGATCGCCACGCTGATCCTGAGCAACACGTCGCAACCGATGCGTGGCCGCGTCATGGGACTGCGCAGCGGCGTGGTGATCAGCCTGCCCTTTGGCAATTTCCTGGCGGGCGCGGTGGCGGAGCGGTTCGGCGCGCCCATCGCGCAAGGGGCCTATGCCCTCGGCGCGATCGGCATCATGCTGGCCATCGTGTTACTGGCGCCCTATCTTCGCAAGCTGGAATGATTACCCCATGCGCGTCAGGTCGGCAGCTTCAGCACATAGCGCGACATGATATTGCGCTGAATCTCGTTGCTGCCGCCATAAATGGTGCCGGGACGTGACACGTAAAATGACGTGAGCACGTCGATATCCACGGGCGCACCGGCATCGCCGAAATCGCGGTTGCCTTCCAGCACGCCTTCCTCGGCGCTCACTTCCATCAGCAATTCAGTCAGGCGCTGCCACGCGTCCATGCTCCAGATCTTAAGCATCGACACATCGGAGCCGAGCGATTCGCCGCGCTTCACCTGCTCCACGAAACGCCCGTAAAGCGATCCGAGATCCTCGATGTCGAGCTTCAACGCGGTATAACGATCCAGAAAACCCTGATCGGAAAAGTGTCCGCGTGCACGCGCCGCCATTTCCAGCCGCTGCAGCGCATAAGACGGACGGCGCGGACTGCCAATGGCGAGCCGTTCGAACGACAGCAGCGCCTTGGCGACGCTCCAGCCCATGTGTAACTCGCCCACCAGATTTTCTTTGGGCACGCGCACGTTGTCGTAATACACCTGACAGAATTCCGCGTGGCCCGCGAGATTCACAATGGGCCGCAGCGTGATGCCCGGCGTTTTGAAATCCACCAGAAACAGGCTGATGCCTTCCTGTTTTTTCTTCGTATCCGGATTGGTCCGCGTGAGCACATAACAATGCGTGGCATCCTGTGCGAGCGAGGTCCAGATTTTTTGACCATTGATCACGTACTCGTCGCCATCAAGCACCGCCGACGTGCGCAAGCTCGCCAGATCGGAACCGGAGTTTGGCTCCGAATAGCCCTGGCACCAGACGTGTTCGCCCGACAACGCGCGCGGCAAATAAAACTGCTTTTGCGCCTCGGTGCCAAAGCGCATGATGATCGGCCCGATATGCGTAATGCCCTGATCCGGCGGACGCGCCACGCCATGACGCTCCATTTCCTCCATATAAATCAACATCTTACCGGCATCCAAGCCCATGCCACCCCACGCCTGCGGCCAGTTCGGCGCCACCCAGCCCTTTTTGTAGAGTGTGTCCCACCACGGTTTCATTTCGTCCCAGCGCGCACGGCGCAGGATGTAGCGCAGATGCGGCGGATACTCGGCTTCAAAAAACGCACGCACTTCCGCGCGAAATGCGTCATCGGTCAGGGCGTTGTAGTCACGCGTCACGGCAGATCTCCCAAGGTTGCGCGTCATTTTATCGCAGCAGGCGAGCTGCAGAGTCGCGGTTACAATTCACCCTGACGTTTTGTGCTCGCTGAAGTTTTTATGCCGGCTCCGTCGTTCCCGCGCAGGCGAACACCCATAACACAGCGCCTCGCGAGACAGCCCATGAATGCCCGGCTGCGCGCGAATGGCGACGGGTGTTGGTTTTGACGTAACCATTGGCAACAGGGAAGACCATGCAATCGATAATCGTTATTGCAACCTTCATTCTCGTTACGGTCAGCACCGACGTGAGCGCGCAATCGCGCGACAGCACCAGCACCTTCCCCACGCGTCCGGTGCGCCTCATCATTCCGTTCACGCCGGGCGCCATCAATGATTTTATCGGCCGCGCAGTCGGAACCAAACTCACTGAACTCTGGGGGCAACAAGTCGTGGTGGACAATCGCGCGGGCGGCGGCACCATCACCGGCACCGATATCGCCGCGAAGTCGCCACCCGACGGACATACCCTCGTCGGGCTGTCGATCATCCACGTCATCAATCCGAGCGTGCATGCGAAATTGCCGTACGACTTGCTGCGTGATCTCACGTCCATCACGATCATGGCGGCATCACCGTTCGTGCTGATTATCCATCCCGCGGTGCCCGCGAAAAATCTGAAGGAGCTGATTGCCCTCGCCAAAACCAAACCCGGTGCGCTGGCGTATGGCTCCAGCGGCACTGGCGGCGCACAGCATTTGATGGGTGAAATGCTGGCGATGATGTCCGGCGTGCGGTTGCTGCACGTACCGTATAAAGGCGGCTCGCCATTGATGACGGACGTGATGGGTGGTCAATTGCAGTTTTCCTTCATGAGCTTCGCCACCGCGGGGCCGCACATCAAGGCAGGGCGCCTGCGCGCGCTGGCCGTTACCAGCGCAAAACGCTCCGCCAGTACGCCCGATCTGCCCGCCATCGCCGAAGAATTTCCAGGCTATGACGCCATGCCCTGGTGGGGACTCGCCGTGCCTTCAGCCACGCCCGTGGCACTGGTGACGCGACTGCACCACGATACCGTGCGGGTGCTGCAAATGCCTGACGTGCGCGAGCGCTTCGCCGCGCTGGGCGTGGACATCATCGCCAACACCCCGAACGAGGCCAACGCACACATGCGCGACGAAGTCGCGCGTTGGGCGAAAGTCGCCAAGTCCGCCAATATCCGCGCCGATTGAACAGCCGGATACAATAGCGCCATCGCGCCATAGCACCGTTGAAAAGGAATCATTGATGAATGCCGTAAGCCCAAAAGCCGTTGAGCCATCCGCCGCCGAATCCGATCACGCGCTGGTCACACAATGGCTCGACCGCTTCGAAAACGCCCTGCAAACCAGCGCCACTGCGATGCTGGCCTCGATGTTTGCGCCGGAAAGCCACTGGCGCGACCTGCTTGCGTTTACCTGGAGCATCACACCGTGCGCAGGCCCCAATACCATTGCCGAGTTGATCGTTGCGAAACAGGCTGACACGCAGGCGCGCGGATTCGTCATCGCCGAAGACCGCACGCCGCCGCGCCACATCAAGCGCACCGGCATTGATGTCGTCGAAGGTATTTTTCAGTTTGAGACCGCGCTGGGGCGCGGCTTCGGCGTGGTGCGACTGCTGGCGGAGAACCCTTCCCAAGCGTTTCAGCTCATGACGAATCTGCATGAACTGAAAGGCTACGAAGAAAAAATCGGCAAGCGCCGCCCGACAGGCGAGGCTTACTCGCGCAACTTTGGCGGCACCAACTGGAAAGACCAGCGCACTGCCAGTCAGGCGTATACCGATCGCGAACCCACCGTGCTGGTCGTTGGTGGCGGACAGGCCGGCATCTCGGTTGCCGCCACGCTGGGTCATCTGGGCATCGATACGCTGGTCATCGACAAACAGCCGCGCGCGGGTGACTGCTGGCGCTCGCGTTATCACTCGCTGGCGCTGCACAACCCGACCGAATTCAACCATCTGCCGTACATGCCGTTTCCGCCGAACTGGCCGGTGTATCTGCCCAAGGACATGGTCGCGGATTGGTTTGAAGCCTACACCTGGGCGATGGAACTTAACTTCTGGGCCGGCACCGAACTCGTGAGCGGCGCTTACGATGAACGCGCGGGACGATGGAACGCCGTCGTACGCAATACCAGCAATGGCACGGAGCGCACCGTGCATCCGAAACATCTCATCTTCGCCAACGGCCTGGTGGGATCTCCGTACATACCCGAGTTGCCTGGCCTGAAAGATTTCAAAGGCGATGTGATGCATACCAGCGCGTTCACCAACGGTGCGAACTGGCGCGGCAAAAAAGCGCTGGTGCTGGGCACCGGCACCAGCGGCCACGATGTTGCGCAGGATCTGCACGCCAACGGCGCGGACACCACGATCATCCAGCGCGGCTCGACCATGGTGCTCAGTATCAACCCGAGCGCCAAAATAACCTATGGCGTTTTTGAGGGCGTGCCGCTCGAAGACGGCGACCTTTTTGTGCTCACCAACACTCTGCCGGTCGCCAAGCGCAATTTTCAGATGATGACGGCGCGCATGACCGAACTCGACAAGAAGACCACCGAAGGCCTGATCGCCCGCGGTTTCAAGTGGAACGACGGCGACGATCACATGGGGCACAACATGCTGATCCGCACGCGCTACGGCGGCTACTACCTTGATGGCGGTTGCTCTGAACTCATCATCAAGGGCGAAATCGGCCTCATGCAGTACGACGATATCGAGCGCTTTGCAGAAGGCGGTGCGCGGCTCAAGGATGGATCAATAAAACCGGCCGATCTGATCGTGCTGGCAACGGGCTTCGTCAACCAGCAGGAAGTGGTCGCCAAGCTGCTCGGCGAAACCACCGCAAACAAAGTAGGCCCGGTATGGGGCATCGGTCCCGATGGCGAAATGAATAATATGTGGAAGCGCACGCCACAGGAAGGCCTGTGGTTCGTCGGCGGCAGTTTTACGAATTGCCGGATCTATTCGCGGGTGGTGGCGTTGCAGATCAAGGCTATGGAGGAAGGGTTGCTGAACTGATGCACCGCTGTGTTGGGCTTATCAGCCCAACCT
>DHVE01000145.1 GCA_002412495.1 Betaproteobacteria bacterium UBA5216 | reverse complement strand
GTGCGGCCCAAGCGTGCGGTATAGTATCGGCTACCGAAAGCCTTCCTCATGAAATTTTGCAGCCAATGCGGCGCGCCCGTCGCGCTCAAAATCCCGCCCGGTGATTCGCTGCCGCGCTACGTGTGTGACGCCTGCAACACCATTCATTATCAGAATCCACGCATGGTGGTCGGCTGTATTCCCGAATGGGAAGACAAGGTGCTGTTGTGTAAACGCGCCATCGAACCGCGCCACGGGCTGTGGACGGTGCCCGCTGGCTACATGGAAAACGGCGAAACGCTGGCCGCCGGCGCCGCGCGCGAAACGCTTGAAGAAGCCTGCGCCCGCGTTGAAATCGGCGCCCTGTACGCGGTGTATAACATCCCGCACGTAAACCAGGTGTATCTGCTGTTTCGCGCGCGCTTGCTCGATATCAACTTCAAGCCCGGCGAAGAAACGCTGGAAACGCGCCTGGTGGCCGAAGCCGACGTGCCGTGGGATCAAATCGCGTTCGCCACGGTGCGCAATACATTGACGCATTACTTCGCGGATCGCGCGCGCAAGCACTTCGGCTTTCACATGGGCACCATCGAGGCGCCGCCGCGACGCTGATGCGAGCTAAGGCGAGCGGATGTGCGGATGGGGTGGCTACCATCACACGGGGGCCTTCAGCGCCAATGTTAATTTTCTATTTAAAAACAAATACATAAATAACCTTTGCGCCGTCCTGTTCTGTACTGCACCGCATGCGACGCGCTTGCGCTATAGTAATTTTTTTACCACCGAATCACCCTGTTGGAGTTCCCACCCATGCTTTCCGTACGCCCCACCGGCGCCGCACTCGGCGCGGAAATTGTCGGTCCCGATCTTTCGCAAGACCTCGACGACGCTACCTTCAATCAGATCGTCGATTTGTGGCACCAGCATGAAGTCCTGTTTTTTCGCGGCCAGAAACTCACGCCCGAACAACACGTGCGCTTCAGCCGGCGCTTTGGCGAACTGGAATTGCATGTGCGCAAGGATTGCTGCCGCCCCGGCTTTCACGAGCTGTTCGTGGTGTCCAATATCGTGGTGGATGGCAAGCCGATCGGTTCGCAGGATGCGGGATTATTCTGGCACTCCGATCTGTGTTACATCCACGAGCCCAGTCGCGGTTCGCTGTTTTACGCGCTCGAAGTGCCGCACGACGCGACCGGCCGCGCGCTGGGCGACACCAAATTCGCCAGCGCCACGGCGGCTTACGATGCTTTGCCAGATGACATCAAACAAAAAATTGCCGGCCGAAAAGCGGTGCAATCGTACAAGAAAGGCTATTACCGCGAACGCAACGCGGGTCCGCGCAAGCCACTGACGGCGGAGCAGGAAGCGCGCACGCCGGACGTGGCGCATCCGATTGTGCGCACGCATCCGTACACCGGACGCAAATGCCTGTTCGTCAACGAGGGCTACACCGCGAGCATCGAGGGCATGGAAAACAGCGAGGGTGATGCGCTGCTTGGCTTTTTGATCGAGCATGCAACACGTCCGGAGTTCATTTATCGCCACAACTGGAAAGTCGGCGACTTCCTGCTGTGGGACAACTGCGCGGTACAGCATCAAGCCGTGGCGGACTACAAACTGCCGCTGCGGCGCCACATGGAGCGCACCACGCTCACCGGTACGGCACCTTTTTAGCGCAACTTAAACCGCGCCCGCGTCACTCCACCGCGCGATACAGGCGCTGGTCGAACAGCGCGCCGCTCATGGGCGTCGATAGATCGCGAAATTTGACGGTATGTGCCGCGGATTCGTGCGCCTCCAATGCCTTGAGATCGCGCCAGGCCTCCACCAGCGTCAGGTGATTGGGACGGCTGCTCTGCTGCAAAATATCGTAGCGAAAGTTACCGGGTTCTTTCCGGCTGGGTTCCACAATTGCCCGCAGCGCCGCGATGCCCTCGTCTTTGCGGGGCGGAATAAAATCGACGTGGGTAACGGTAATAATGGCGGTTCCCTGAATAGCCGCCGTCGTCGCGGGGCCCACATCCAGGGCGGCATGCGGACGTTCATCGTACCCGGCCGCAAGCAACGGTTGCAATTCGTCGCGAAACTTTTTGGTATGCGGCGCCGCCAAATTGGCGTCGCGCGCAGCGGCATCCTGCCAGGCCTCGATAATCGCGAAGTGATTCGGACGCTCGCGGCGCTGATATACGTCATACCGCGTCACGCCGGCGGCCTTGCGCGATGCAGCCCTTACCGACCGCAACAACCCCAGCGCCTTGCCCGACGTGCGTGGCAAGACCTCGATATAGGTCACCAGGTATGCGGGACCTGGCGCCGCGTCAGCTTGCGCCCATGCAGTGGTCGTGCCCGCGCAGGCCAACACCACAAAACACATCATCGCCTTGATCAAATTTTGCATAACCCCTCCCTTTGCCTTGTGCATTGTGTTGCGTAATATGCAACCTGCCACGTGTACCGTGTATGAATCACGAGACTCCATGCTCCCATGCCGCCAATTCAACGCGTGACCAACGCCTGGAAAAGAGCCGCCCCGAGTTACCACCCGCTGAATCGCGGCCATACCCACTGCACGTACGTCGTACCGTCAACCACATGATACGCGCCATGCTGGGCTGCGGTGGCACACGCGTGATTGGGAAGCACGCGCAACAGCGTGCCCACGGGATAACGCGCCGCATCGATAATACCGCCATCGCGCCGCGACACGATGCCATGCTCCTGATTGGCCCCGGAGACAATCAAGTCGTCCATGGGCTCTCCGTTGATATCGCACACGACGCCGTAGCCCTGATCCACCTTCTGGCCGGCCGTGCCGCGATCACGCGACAGCGCCATCCAGCCAGCATCGGTAATGATCCAGTGCTTGCCAGGCTGGTGCCCGATGACGGAACACAACACACTGAGTGCAATGTCGGATGGCGCGCAAACGCCCAAGCCGGCCATGAACAAGTCAAAAAACATATACACACCCACGCGAACTTCGGTCACGCCGGCCAGACTTTGTGCGTATGTCGCGGTGGGCGTCGAACCCACGCTGACGATGGGACACCTCAGACCGGCCGCGCGTAATTTTTCGGCGCACAACACGGCTTGCGCGCGCTCGCGGTCCGCGTAAACGCGAATTTCGCGGATGGATTGGCAATCATACGAGCCGCCAGCGTGCGTCATCACGCCGCGCAAATTAGCGCCCAGCACGCGGCCAATTTCCAACAAGCGGGTGTCGTCCGGTTTCACACCCGCGCGATGTCCGTCGCTGTCGATTTCAATCAAGACCGGCAATGTAGTGCCCAACGCCGCGCTTTTATCCGCCACGGCCGCGGCAGCCTCCAGATTATCGAGAATGACCGTCAAATCGCAGCCCTGACGGCGCAGCGCCGCGACATGTTCCAGCTTGTTGGGCGCGATACCAACCGCGTAGAGTATGTCGCGATACCCGGCGGCAAAAAATTGCTCGGCTTCTTTCAGGGTGGATACGGTAATTCCACCCGCGCCGGGCCGCACGGCGCGCCGCACGACATCAACGGATTTGGCGGTCTTGACATGTGGCCGCAGCGTCGCGCCCAAGCCGATGACGCGATCACGCATTGCGGCCAGATTTTGATCCAGTTTCCCGCGATCCAGTATCAGCGCCGGGGTTTCAAGGTCGCGCAAGGTCATGCCGGCAGGCCTAGCCCGGTGGCCACTTGAACGCGCGCCCCGCGAGTATATGCAGATGCAGGTGAAACACGCTCTGACCGGCATCGGCGCCGTTGTTCACGGCGAGGCGAAACGCGTCCCCCACCCCAAGTTGCCGTGCGATGTTATTGGCGGTCAGCATCAAATGTCCCAGTAACGCCGCGTCCTCGGGCTGCGCGTCGACGAGCCGCGGAATTTCTTTTTTCGGAATCAGCAGCACGTGCGTTGGCGCCTGCGGATTGACATCATGAAACGCGAGACACAATTCGTCTTCGTAAACGATTTTTGCGGGAATTTCGCGATTGATGATTTTGCTGAAGATCGTGCTCATGAGAATCTCCTACTTTTTCAGGCTTTGCGTAGCCCACGCCAGCAGTTCTTCCACCACCGCATCACTGGCCACGGCCAGGGATTGCGCCGCGCCGGGCGCGTTGGGCGCGGCAGGCCGCGCCACCCCGAAGCTTTTTTGCGCATGCAGCGCGCGGGTATTGAGATCAATCAGCGTCGCGCGCAGACGCACGTTCGCCTGACTCGAATTGGCCGTGTCGAACGACTGACTGAAATCCTCGAGTTCGATGCGCAGCGAATAATCGGCGCGCGCGCCGTCCTGCGTGTTAACCACGCCGCGTGTCGCCGCGGCAAAGCGGCCGCGCAACCGCTCACTCAACAACAATGCGGGCGACATTACCCAGCGATGTTGCGCATACGCTTCGGGGCGCCCCGCGTCGCGATAGGCAAGCCGGTACATGATGTTCGGCGTGTCGAGCCACGGGCTGGCGCTGACGGCAGGAATCAACACGGTGGCGTTGATCACCGGCGAAACAGGCTGCGCGCGCGGCGGCCCGAGATCAAACACCGCAGGGGGATCGCGCTTTTCCGGACCCAACGCGCAGCCGGATAATATTGAATAAATTATCAATAAAATCAGATAGTTGATATATTTTTGCATTATCGGCTCCTTGCCGGTTCGGCGTAACCCGGCTCGCCGGGACCGGGACGTGACGGTTGACGGCCGAACACCAGACCGGCGGGCTGTTCATTCAACTCGGAAAGTAATCGGTCGAGATTGCGCGAATTGCGCGCGATTTCTTCCAGCAGCACATTGGCACGCGGCGCGATGTCGCTCGCCGCACCCTGCGTCGCACCGCTGATCTGCTCCGCGCTTTTCGCCACGCGGTCCAGCGCCTCGGCGCGTTGTGTGTATTCGCGCGCCAGTTTATCGACACTGGCGAGCGCGGTCTTCGCTTCCTGCAGTGCGGGCGTCAAATCACGCAACGCGGCATCGGCGCTGGCCATGGTCTTGCGTGCGTCGCCTGCAAGCGCGGGCAGATTTCGCGCGCCCGGCTCCAGTGCCTTGGCAAGGCCCTCGATACGATCCGACATGCCGCGCACCGAACCCAGCGCGCCCACCAGTTGTTGCTGATTCGGCTCGCTCAACAGCGATTCAAGCTGCTTGGCGACTTTGTTTACTTGAAACAGAATTTCCTGGCCGGAGTTTGCAATTTCATCAAACAACGCGCGCTTCACGGCGATACGATCCGGTTTGTCGGTCGAGGGCGGCAGAAACTCCGGCCTTCTGCCGTCGTCTTCAAGCATCACGTACGAGGTGCCGGTAATGCCCTGCGCGCCGAGCTGGGCCGACGTGCCGCGGGTAATTCTCGATCCGCCTTTCACCAGTATGGTGATCAATATCAGATTGGGATCGTCTTCGTCGAACTCGATACTCTGCACCTTGCCGATCGGCACGCCGCGCAGCCGCACCGGCGCCTGCGGATTGAGACCCGACACCGAGTGCTTGGATTCCAGCACGTAGGTGACATGATCGTAATTCTCGCGGCTGAACCACAAGGCGGCGAGAATCACGCTCGCTCCCAGCAGCACGGTAAACAATCCGGCGACAATGGCGTGTGCGCGACTTTCCATGACTTACCTCTCTTGTTGCCCCGACGCGGATACGGCCGCCGGACTTTTCAAACCTTCCAGGGCTCGCTTGCCGCGCTCACCCTGGAAAAAATTCTCGATAAACGGATGCGGCACGGCGGCCACTTCAGCCACCGTGCCCAATGCCGCGATTTTCTGATCCGCCAGCACGGCGACGCGATCCGAAATCGACACGATGGTGTCAAGATCATGCGTGACCATTACCACCGTCAGACCAAGCTCGCGCCGCAGGTCGGCGATCAGCGAGCAAAAACTTTCGCTGCGATCCGGGTCGAGTCCCGCCGTGGGTTCGTCGAGAAACAGCAGTTCCGGCTCAAGCGACAGCGCGCGCGCAAGTGCAATGCGCTTCACCATGCCACCCGACAGCGACGATGGCATTTTGGCGGCGTGGCCGCGTTCGATGCCCACCATGTCGAGTTTCAACATCACCAGATCGTGGATGAGTTCTTCGTCCAGCGTTTTCAGTTCGCGCAGGGGCAACGCCACGTTCTCAAATACCGACAAAGCGGAAAACAATGCCCCTTCCTGAAATAACATGCCCCAGCGATTGCGGATGCCGTGCAATTCCGCGGGATCGCCATCGCGCAGCGACACGCCGAAAACCCGTACCTCGCCCCGCGATGGATGCTCCAGCCCGAGCATTTCGCGTAGCAGCGTGCTCTTGCCGCTGCCGGATCCGCCCACCAGCGACATCACTTCGCCGCGATGCACGCACAGATTCAGATCCCGATGCACCACCTGCTCGCCGAACTGCGTCCACAGATGGCGAATTTCGATAATACAACCGGTGGCCGCTTCCGTGGCATCCATCACGGCACCCCGACACTGGAAAACAGAATGGCGAACACCGCGTCAACAATGATCACGATGGTGATCGCCGCCACCACAGAGTTTGTGGTGCCGACCCCCAGGCTTTCGGTGTTGGGCTCGATGCGCAAACCAAAATGACACGCGAGCAACGCGATCAGGGTACCAAACGCCATGCCCTTGCCCAACCCCAGCCACAGATTGGCTACCGGCACGGCATCAGGCAGTTCCGTAATGAAATAAGTCAGGCTGATGTCGAGCTCATAACGCGCGGCGACCATGCCGCCCACCAGCGCGATGGCGTTGGTCCACAGCACAATCAGCGGCAGCGAAATTGCCAGCGCAATGATGCGCGGCAGCACCAATCGCAATGTGTAGGGGATGCCCATCACCGACATGGCGTCGATTTCCTCGGTGACGCGCATCACGCCCAGTTGCGCCGTCATCGCCGAACCGGAGCGCCCCGCCACGAGAATCGCCGCCAGCACCGGGCCCAGTTCGCGCACCACCGAGATACCCAGCAGATTAACGATAAAAATGCCTGCGCCGTAAGCCTTTAACTGCTGCGCCGACAAGTACGACAGCACCACGCCGATGAGGAATCCCACCAACGCGGTAATGCCAAGCGCCTGCGCACCGGTGCGGTACACGTTCGCGGAAATTTCCCGCCACGGCATGCGCGACGGGTGACGCACGGCTTCCATAAATGCAAGACTGACCTTGCCCAGCAGTATCAGCACTTGCATGATGTGTTCGCCGAGCGTGACGACCGCGCGGCCTGGCACCCACAGCGACCGCCGACGCTCCACACGTTTGCCGTATTTATCCGCCAGCGTGGGCCCGGCCTCCAGATGCGCGAAGAAAATTTCGTGCTCGGATCGCAATTGCAAATGGCCGGTGCGCTGCTTGCCCCACGCATGCCACAGCATCATGGCCCCCGCGTGATCCAGTCGCGACACCGCGCTCAAGTCCCACTGCGCGCCGGGTGCGTGGCCGGTCAGTTGCTGTCGGAGCGTCCGAGCCACCGGCTGAATGGAGCGAAGATTCCATGCCCCGCTCACCTTAACGACAGACTGGCCATCCGGGTTGCGTTCGACGCGCAAGGATGGAAACAGCGGGTTGGGTGCGGCGGAAGACGTCACGAGGCCTTAATCGCAGGATTTCGTAGGATTTAAGCCGGCTAAGTTACGTAACAAAGTTACGCAACCGAATAACGCAAACAATAGCCTAGCCGTATGATTGAAAAGGGTTTTCGACGATGCTATCGGCTGGGCTCGTGGAAGTCAAAACAGCTGCACCCAGTTTTTTGCTGCAAAGCACAAAATATTTTCCCCAAGTGCTTGACATTCCGTCTTGCGCCCTTATAATTTGAATTGTGCGACGCAGCAAATAAGCATGAATTCTGCGGCGAGAGATATAAATTTACCATAATTTATTGTTTTTAAAGGAGAATTTTATGTACACAGCCAATGAATCGTTTGCGGCACTGAACAAAGCCAATCTTGAAACGGCCGCACGTTTTGCAAATATCGCGTTCGGTGGTGCAGAGCGACTGATCGGAATTCAACTGAATGCCGCCAAAGCCGCCTTGGCGGATGGCGTGGACAGCGCAAAAACGCTGGCCACCGTGAAAGACCTGCAACAATTTGCGGACGTTAAAGACACCGTGGCTCAGCCGGCGTTTGAAAAAGCTGCTGATTACGTGAAGAGCGTCTACGACGTAGCCACCGAAACGCAAGCCGAATTCGGCAAGCTGATCGAACAGCAATTTGCCGCGTTCAACCAGCAGGTCGTGGTTGCACTCGACAAGTTCGCGGAAACCGCACCGGCAGGCTCGGAAGTGGGTATCTCCGCGCTGAAGTCGGCACTGGTGACCGGCAACACCGCCTATGAAAATCTGTCGAAAGCCGCCAAGCAGTTTAACGACACCGCGAAGACCAACCTCGAAGCTGCCGCCAAGCGCGCCGCGCCGGTGGTGAAAAAAGCCAAGAAATAAATACGTTTCAGTGCCACCCCAAGCCCTGCGGCACCTGCCGCAGGGCTTTTTTCATGGACGTTCAGGTTGCGCCAAACTTCGGTGCATCCGTCCATGGAAATTTCATCGCGCTCACGCCGTCTTTCAGTTCGACCATGGCGGCAGCCACCTGCGCAGGATCACCACGCGCCCCCAGTTCGATAAAACGTTCCGGCTGTACGCGCGGCAAACTGAATATCTTGAGTTGCGGATATTTACCCTGCACCGCTTGCATCAGGTCGATCAGCAGGCTCTCGCCGGCTTCACGCACAATGATCGCCGCCTCGCCGATGCGATGGGCGTCGAATAAATGACTATAGTGCGTGTCGAGCACCCACTGCATCATCGGCCACGCCATTTGCGGGAATCCCGGCAAAAAATAAATATTACCGTAGTTGAATCCGGGAATCCGGTTAAACGGATTCGGAATGATGGTCGAGCCGAGCGGAAACGTGCCCATCTCCAGACGTTGCGGCGTCACCCCTTTGGGATCATCCATAAAGCGGGCGCGGATTTCGCGTTCCGCGTCAGGGTGCAATTTCAGCGCCACGCCCGCGGCGGCCGCCGCGCACTGGCGCGTGTGATCGTCCGGCGTGGCACCGATGCCGCCGAAACTGAACACCACATCAGGCATGCCCAGCACGCGCTTGATGGTGGCGGTAATCAGTTCCCGGTCATCCCCCAGGTAATGGCCCCAGGACAGTTCCAGCCCGCGCGCAGACAGTGACTCGATGACCTTTGCCATATGTTTGTCCTGCCGCTTGCCCGACAGGATTTCGTCACCGATGATGATTGCGCCAAATTTCATGTTCATTCCGTAAGATGTATGGCGTTAAGCGTGAAGCATAATGAAACATAAAAATCGCGCCGCGTGAAGCGGCGCCCTCCGCCACGCCTGGCGCCTTACACCTTACGCCTCACGCCTCACGCCCTACCGATACCCTAACTTCGAATATAGTTTTCCAATTGCTTGATCGTCTCTTCGCGATCGGCGATCAATTCCTTCACCAGATCGCCGATCGAGAGTACGCCCGCGAGTTTACCGCCATCGACCACGGGCAGATGACGAAACCGGTGTTGCGTCATCAGCGCCATGCAGTCATCCACTGTTTTTTCCGAGCTGACGGTGATGACCTTTGCGGTCATGATTTCATGCACGGCGGTATCCTGCGACGAGCGGCCGTGCAAAATGATCTTGCGCGCATAATCACGCTCGGAAATCATGCCCGCGAGACGACCTTCATCCAGCACCACCAACGCGCCGATGCCTTTTTCGGCCATCAACTTGACGGCGTCAAGCACGCTGGCGGTGGGTGAAATCGCATACACCACCGCGCCCATACCGCCTTTGCCCTGCAACAACTGTTTCACTGTTTTCATCGCTGCCTCCATGCCTGTAGTCTGGTTGGCCTGCCACGAAACTGCCCGGAAACGACTGCGATGATCAGTGTAGTCCTGTTTTGCGGGTGAAGAAAGCGCCCTCAGGTTGGGGTTGGGTGCGGGGCGGTGGCGGCGGCCGTGATCGCGTCCGCCATCCAGACAATATTCTGCGCCATGCGCAAATTCGCCATGTCGATCAGCCGACCGTCGATTTGCACCGCGCCGCGTTTTTCGCGCGCGGCTTCCTCCATGGCCGCCAACACGCGCCGCGCGTCCGCCACTTCCGCCGCGCCAGGGCTGAACGCCACATTGGACGGCGCGATCTGGGACGGATGAATCACCATGCGTCCGGCAAATCCCATCGCAGCGGCGCGCTTGGTCGCCGCCGCGAATCCCGCGGTGTCCTTGATGTCGCCGAACGCACCATCGAGCGGACGCAGGCCATACGCGCGGCATGCCGCGACCACGCGATGCTGCGCCGCGTGCCAGGGATCGGTCTGCATGTAGTGACGTTGGCCCGACGCATCGGCATCGCTCAGCACGCCGTGATCGGGATGCAGTCCGCCGATGGATGTGGTGCGCATGCGCAAGGACGCCGCCAGATCGCCCGCGCCGAAGTACATCGCTTCCAGGCGCCGGGAGGTGTACGCGAGCGATTGCGCAATCGCTTCGACGTTGGTCAACCCGAGCGCGGTTTCAATCAACGCCACAAAACCAATTTTCTTGCTACGGCCCCTGGCGCTTTCAATCTGCGTCACCAGCATATCAAGCGCGTAAATATCCGCCGGCACGCCGACCTTCGGCATCATGATCATGTCGAGACGCGGGCAATTTTCAACGATATCGATCACATCGCGATACATATGGTGCGTGTCCGCGCCGTTAATGCGCACACTCATACCTTTACGACCCCAATCAACTTCGTTTAAGCCCCGGATCACATTGGCGCGCGCTTTTTCCTTGTCCCCGGCGGCCACCGCGTCTTCGAGATCCAAAAAAATCACATCGGCTGCGGAACGCGCGGCTTTTTCAAACAACGCCGGCGTCGATCCGGGGACCGCCAGTTCGGTGCGATGCAGGCGGGCGCGGGGTGGTTCTGGCTGAGTGAAGCTCATGATTTTTAAGGATAAAAAATTAAGGCAATCAACAGCATACCAGTGAACCGGTTGCTTTTATCCTTCATTCTTCGCGCTTCCGCCTTCCGCCGTGATCCGCGATGCTCATTCCCTCAAGCACTTCGATCAGGATCGACAAGTCACTCGTCCCCTCTCCCCGCCCGATGGCCGCGTTGATATGCTGCATGGTCACCGATGCCGCCGGCGCAGCCGCGCCGTGCTCATGCACCAGTCCCAATGCGATAGCGAGATCCTTGTGATACAGCCGCGTGTCGATGCCGTTGGCGAAATTGCGTTCCACCATGCGCTTGCCAAAGACATCGAGCACCCGGCTCGACGCGATGCCGCCCAACAGCACCTCGCGCACCACGGCGGGATCCACGCCGCAGCGTTTAGCCAGCGCCAGCGCTTCAGCCACCCCCTGTGCAGTCACCAGCAGCAGCAACTGGTTGCACGCCTTGGTGATCTGTCCGGCACCGCTGTCGCCGACGCGGACTATCGTTTTGCCGATGCAGGCGAACAGCGGCTTGATGCGCTCGAATACCTCGGGCTTGCCACCCGCCATGATGGCGAGTGTCGCGCCTTCCGCGCCTGCCGGGCCACCTGACACCGGCGCGTCGAGCATCTCCACGCCTTTTTTCTCGAGTGCGGCCGCCACCTGGCGCGCCACCGTCGGTGAAATGGTTTCCATATCCACCAGCACGCTGCCCGCCTTTGCGCCCTTCGCAATGCCATCGGCGCCAAGCACGATTTGTTCGACATCGTGCGAATTCGTCACCATGGTAAACACCACGTCACACCGCGCCGCCAGCGCTGCGGGTGTGTCGTAACACGTGGCCCCCGCCGCCACCAACGGCGCCGCCGATGCCGCGCGCCGGGCGTATACACCCATGTCGTGACCGTGTTTCATCAAATGCAACGCCATCGGACGGCCCATGGCGCCCAAGCCGATAAATCCAAGTTTCATGTTCTATGACTTCCTTTGTTTATGGATTAACGCAGTTCGGCGGCGCTTGTCCACTCAACGCGGCCACCAGATTTTTCGCCGCGCACATCGCCATCGCGCGGCGTGTTGCTTCGGTGGAGCTACCGATATGCGGCGCAAGCACCACGTTTTTTAGTTCGAGAAATCCGGGATCGAGCTTGGGTTCTCCTTCATAGACATCCAGCCCCGCCGCGCGGATCACGCCGGATTTCAGGGCGTGCACCAGCGCCTTGTCGTCCACCACACCACCGCGCGTGGAATTGATGAGTATCGCAGACGGCTTCATTTTCGCCAGTTGCGCCGCGCCGATCAGATGATGGGTGTCCGGCGAATACGGCATTTGCAGCACCACGAAATCCGCCTGCGCGAGCAATTCGTCCATGCTCGCGTAACGCGCGCGCGCGCGCTGCTCGATCTCCGGCGCGGCGCGCTTGCGATTGTGATAAATCACATTCATATCGAAGCCCGCCGCGCGCCGGGCAATGGCCTGCCCGATGCGCCCCATGCCGATGATACCCAGCGTGGCATGATGCACGTCCACGCCCAGCCATTGCTTTAGCTTCCAGCCGGTCCACTCGCCGTTGCGGATATAACTTTCCACTTCGGTTATACGCCGCGCGGTGGCGAGCATCAACGCAAATGCAAGATCCGCCGTGCTGTCATCAAGCACGCCCGGGGTGTTGGTCACCTTGATGCCGCGCGCGGTACACGCCGGCACGTCGATATTGTTATAGCCCACCGCGATATTCGCCACCACTTTTAGTCCCGGCGCGCGCGCAACGAGCGCGGCATCCACCTTGTCGGTCAGCGCGCACATGAGGCCATCGCTTCCGGCGAGTTTGGCGGCCAGGGCGTCGGGCGTGCACGGCACGTCGGCCTGATTGGCGTCCACGTCGCAGTGTTGCTTCAGGTAATCGATCACGTCGTCGAATATTTCGCGGGTGATCACGATTTTGGGTTTCATACGCATGCTTCCTTTACGATTTATTTTCCCAGATGTTACGGCATCGCGTTTCGCGGATAAACAGCGCACCCGCCAGACCGGCAACGGCAAACGCGGCCAACGCGCACAGCGCCGGCCGGAAATCCGCCAACGTGACGGCGGCCTGCACGTTACCGACGTCACTAGCATGGCCAGCCTTGCTCCAATCGAGCAACGCGCCCGCCAACGGCTGCAAAATGCCCGCCGCGAGAAATCCGCCGGTATTGGCGACGCTGATAGCCATGCCGGCGTGTTGCGGCGGATTCACTTCCTTGGCGCAGGACCACCCCAGCGTAAATCCGGGCGCGGTCACGCCCATCAGCACGCACGCCACCAGCGTCCATTCATCCGGCACGCCAATCAGCCACGCCCCCCATACCGCCACATACGCCAGCGCCACGCCAATCAGCACGGGCTTGCGCCGCAATAAACGGTCCGAAAGCCACGCCACCGCGATGGCCGACAACGCAAGGCCGATCACGACCGCGCTTGCGTGCTGGCTCGCAACCACGGTGGACTTTCCATACACCTGCGTCAGAAACGGCGCGAGCCAGAGACCGATAAAACTCATGTAGCTGCCCGACAACCCGAAGCTCACCCAGAAGGCCGGCCACGTTGCGCGATTTTTCATCACCGCCACCAGATCGGCGCGCCAGTTGCCGCGACTCGCCTCTCTGGCGGGCGCCGAATCCGGATGATCCACCGACAAGAGCCAGGTCAGCACCGCCACCGCCATTGATGCGAGACCAATGGCGATAAACACACTGCGCCACGACACAACGGTGATCACCCACGCGAGCGGAATGGTCGCCGACAACGCGCCGCACAACCCGATGAAGTTGACCGCGCTCGCGGCGGTGGCAAAGTGCCGTTCGTCAAACCACTGCGAACTGATTTTGAGCAACGCCACGAACGCCACCGACACCCCAAGTCCCGCCAGCGTACGCCCGACAGCCGCCGCAACAAAGGTATCCGCCAGACCAAACAGTACGGCGCCAGCGCCGGCGGCCAAGCCGCCCGCCGTCAACACGCGGCGCGGTCCGAGCGTGTCCACCAGCACGCCCGTGGGAATCTGCATGACGGTGTAAACGTAAAAATACGTGGCGGCCAGCGCGCCGAGCGCAGCCCCGCTGACATCGAATGCGCGCGTCAATTCACCGGCAATGGAAACCGGCGCGACCCGGTGAAAAAACGCCAGCCAGAATGCGGCGCCGCCCAGCGCGAATGCCACCCAGCGCACGCGCGCCTCGCTCCTCACGCTTTACACCTCACTTATAAAGTGTCTGCGGCAACCAGAGCCCGATGCCGGGAAAAACATAGAGCAGTATCACCGCGATCACCTGAATCACCATGAAGGGCATCATCCCGACGAAGATCTGATTCAGCGTTACATGCGGCGGCGACACGCCTTTCAGGTAAAACGCGGCCATCGCCACCGGTGGCGACAGGAACGCGGTTTGCAGATTCAGCGCCACCAGCAAGCCAAAGAACAGCGGATCGATACCGAAGTGCGGCAACAGGGGAATAAAAATGGGCATGAAAATCACGATGATTTCCGTCCACTCCAGGGGCCAGCCCAGCAGGAAAATGATGATCTGCGACAGAATCATGAACTGCAGTGGCGTCATGTTGAGCGACAGCACCCATTTCTCGATCAACTCCTGACCGCCGAGCAGCGCAAACGCCGCCGAGAAAATGGACGATCCGACAAACAGCCAGCACACCATCGCGCTGGTTTTCGCGGTCAGGAACGACGACTCCTTGAGAATCGGCCCCAGGTCGCGCATCGAACTCGCCAGCGACGCGCTGACGCGCGCGGGCGCCCCGGCATCCATTGATTTCCATCTATTGTGAAAACGATAGGCGATCGCCAGCAAAAATCCGCCCAGCGAACCGATGGCCGCGGCTTCGGTTGGCGTGGCCCAGCCGAACACAATGGTGCCCAGCACCGCCAATATCAGCACGGCCAGCGGGAAAAACGATCCCAGCAACATCTTGAAAATTTCCAGCCGCACCAGATTAAAAATGTAGTAGAAGCCTGCCGTGACAACCAGCGTGACACCGATCAGTACCGACAACCACAGCGGTGTCGGTAAACGGTCTGGCGCAGCGGCCGGCGGCGCCTTGGCCTTGCTGGCTGCCGCCTTGGCAGCCGCAGTCGCCGCGGCGGCCTTTTCCGCCGCTGCTGTTTTGGCCGCGGCGGCATCCCGCGCCTGTTGCGCGGCATCGCCCGCCACCTTCGGCGGCTCCTGCACGCCCTCGGCTTGGGGTTCCTGCACGCCCTCACCCTGCGGCTCCTGCGCACTCTCCGCTGGCGGTGCCTCCAGATCGCTCTTTTCGGTTTGGCTATCGGTGGCGTTGGTCGTTCCGCCCATCGACACCAGCCCCTCCGTGGACTGCACGGCCTCGGGCAACGTTGTGTAGTGCCAGGTCACCGCCAGCGTCGCGACGATCACCAACGCGGGCAATAACGAAACCAGAAAATTACCCATGGCGAGGCCGCGCGGCGCGGCTGGCACCTGTCCACGAATCGCCGACAACAAGCCACTCAACGCATTCCGGCTGCCATCGCGGGAAATCGCCGTGGCGGTCGCGGGCAATGGCACCATTCGGTCAGCCGCCGACAACGGCGGCGCCAGCGACGGTTTGATCTTGGCAAGCACGATGATGTAGCCGATATACAGCGCCGCCAGCATGATGCCGGGAAAAAACGCACCCGCATACAATTGCACCACCGAAACACCTGCGGTGGCGCCGTACACAATCAGCAGTACCGAGGGTGGAATCAGAATACCCAGGCAGCCACCCGCGGTCACCGCGCCGGCGGCCAACTGCGTGTGATAACCCGCGCGCAACATTGCCGGGAATGCCAGCAATCCCATCAGCGTCACCACCGCGCCGACGATACCGGTGGCCGTGGCAAAAATCGCGCACGTCACAACGGTGGCCACCGCCAGCGAGCCCGGCACGCGCGCCGCCGCCAGATGCAAACTCTTGAACAGTTTTTCGATCAGATTGGCGCGCTCTACCAGATAGCCCATGAACACGAAAAGCGGAATCGAAATCAGCACGTCGTTCGCCATGACGCCGTAGGTACGTTGCACCATAAGATCTAGCGTCTTGGTGGTGTCGTAGCTGTAGGCGATCCACGCAAACATCATGCCCATGCCCATCAGTGTAAACGCCGTCGGAAAACCCAGCATGATGGCCACCACGATCAGCGACAGCATCAGCAGTCCCAGATGGCCGCTGGTCATTTGCGCCATCGGCGGCAGCAACAGAAATGTCGTCAACACCACCAGCGCCATGATGACGAGACCGAACCACACGCCCTTGTTCATTGCGCAGCCCCCTTGCCAGCGGCCGGGATGGCGGCAATGTCTTCATCCTTCACATGCACCATTTGTTTTAGTTTCTCGACATCGACTTCCTCGACGTCTTCAATGCGCGACGGCCACTGGCCCTCACGCAGACACACCACGCAGCGTACGATTTCCACCAGCCCCTGCAACAGGATCATCGCACCGGCGATCGGTATGACCGTCTTGAAGTGATACAGCGGCGGCCCATCGGCGGTGACCGACGAGTGCTCCTTGATCGCCCAGGAATCCGCGGCGAAGTTATAACCCGCCCACACCAGCGCGATGATGCCGGGTATGAAAAACAGCAGGTACAGCGCAAGATCCAGCCCGGCCTGCAAGCGCGGCGAGAAAAATCCATACAGCACATCGCCGCGCACATGGCCGTTCTTGGACAGCGTGTACGCGCCCGCCATCATGAACAACGTGCCGTACATCATGATCATCGCGTCGAAGGTAAACGCGTGCGGGTTATCGAAAAAGCGCCGTGAAATCACCTCCCATGACACCAGCAGCGTCAGGGCCACGATCAGCCACGAAAACGCCTGCCCCACCCAGGTACTGACTTTATCGATAAACAACAGCAATTTTTGCATGAATAAAACCTCGAAATCTCAACAAAAAAGCCATCCGGGATGCCCCGGATGGCTTTGTATCACCACCCACTTTCGCTAACCTTTCTTGCCGGCGAAGAAATGGTTATAGGCCATGCGCGAACTGACCATGGTGTCCTGCTGCCAGCGCACGGCACGCTGCGCGAACGCGCGCTGCGAGTCATAAATGCGCTTGAACAAGGGATTTTCGCCCGATTTTTTCGCCGCCACCGCATCCCACACTTGCAACTGTTTTTGCAGCACCGAGTCCGGCGTCTTGAAGAACTTGACGTTGTTCTTGGTTTGCAGCTCGATGTAATCCTGTGAATAACGATGAGCCGCCTTCCACGACATATCCGCGGACGACGCCTCCACCGCGTATTGCAGTATCGCTTTCAACTCGCCGGGCAGCGAATCGTATTTCTTTTTGTTAAAGAGAATTTCGAACTGTTCTCCCGACTGATGGTAGCTTTGCAGCATGCAGGTCTTGGCGACGTCGGGGAAGCCCAGCAACCGGTCTGAGGTGGCATTGTTGAATTCCGCCGCGTCGAGCAGGCCCTTGTCCATCGCAGGTACGATTTCGCCACCGGGTAGTGCGTTCACCGCAGCGCCGAGACCGTTGAAAATATCCACCGACAGACCCACCGTGCGGAATTTGAGTCCCTTGAAATCCTCCGGTCGCGTGATGGGCTTTTTGAACCAGCCGAGCGGTTGCGTCGGCATCGGACCATAGAGGAACGACACCACATCAAGATTCAGCCCCTTATAAATTTCTTCGAGCAGTGCCTTGCCACCACCATAGTAGTGCCATGCGAGCACGAGGTTTGCGTCCATGCCGAACGCAGGCCCCGACCCCCACAACGCCATCGCCGCATTTTTGCCATACCAGTAAGCGGTGACACCGTGGCCGCCATCGAGCGTGCCTTTGGACACCGCATCAATCAGGTCGAACGCCTTGACTACCGCGCCAGCGGGCAGCACTTCAATTTTCAGTTTGCCGCTCGACATGTCGTTGACTTTCTTCGCGTAGTCGAGCGCGTATTCGTGGAAGATATCCTTGGCGGGCCACGTGCTCTGCCAACGCATGGAAATCGGACCGCTGCTGGCCGCGGGCGCCTGCGCCTTTGTGATCATGGGCGTCGCAGCCATCGCCGCGCCCGTTGCCGCCACCGCCTTGGTCAGAAACCTGCGGCGCGCGCCGGGTTTTCCTACTGGCGTTGTTGTTTTCAAAGTTTTATTCAGCATGAATCCTCCAAGGTGGGATAGTGGAAAAATTGCGGGTTAACGACAACACCACGAAACTACGTATTACGAGTACATAAAATACGAATATACGGACTTGCCCGATCAAACGCCACGCAATATTGCATCGGCCAAAACCAGGTTGACCGAACAACAATAACCTATTGTTTTTATTGTATTTTTTAATGCCGAATCACTATCGCCTCAAGTGGCAAATAGTAATCTCGCCACTATGCGAAATCAAGCTGCCACTGACAGGATCTCGATTGCCCCGCAATCACGCGATCGCCCGGCATCCCAATGACAAGTTCAGGCAAGAACACGCCGGGTTAGCGCATTATTCCCCGGGACGGCAGAGGGCGCCACAGCGCTCTGCGTCTGCTGCGTATGGGGCACATGGGCTTTCCTGGGTTCTTTGTGCCGCTCGTTCGGATGCCAGCCCATCACGGCCAGCAGCACGACGAAACCGGCGACATACGCAACCGCCACATGCCAGCCATGCCGCAGCCACGCGCCCACCGATTTGGCTTCCGGAAAAATATTCGCCAGTGCCACACCGGCCGATGAACCGAACCAGATCATCGAGCCGCCAAAGCCCACGGCATACGCCAAAAAGCCCCAGTCGTAGCCGCCCTGCTTCAACGCCAGCGCGGTCAACGGAATATTGTCGAACACCGCGGACACGAATCCCAGTCCCAGCGCGGTTTGCCACGATGCCGCCGGCAGTTTCTCCACCGGCATCATCGACGCGCACAGAATCAGCGACAACAAAAAAACGCTGCCCTTAAACGCGCCCGGCAGCACGCTCCAGTCGGGCCGGCGCAGCGGCACGCACGCCAGAATCGCCAGCCACACGGCGACACCAATAAATGGAAACAGATCCGACAAGTGTTTGTAATGCGTGTTCACCGCGACGTTGGCGGCAATCGCCGCCGCCAGGATGCACAGCACGATGCCCACGCGCGCCCAATCAATATGCACGCCCTCCGGCGGATCCTTCACGATCGGCGAATAACGATGCTGCTGCAACGACGCGGGGATGCCGAACAGGAAAATGGCCACGCCCGCCGCGATATAGGCTTCAAATACGTCGAGCGGATGCACGCCATCAATCCACATCATTGTGGTGGTGGTGTCGCCCACCACGCTGCCCGAGCCACCCGCGTTCGATGCCGCGACAATCGCCGCCAGATAACCGATATGCACCTTGCCGTTGAACACCGTCATCGCGATGGTGCCGCCAATAATCGCCGCCGCGATGTTGTCGAGAAAACTCGACAATACAAATATCATCAACAGCAGCACAAAGCCGCCTTTCCAGTCATCGGGCAACAACTTCGGCAACCAGGCCGGCACGCGACTTTCTTCGAAATGCCGCGAGAGCAACGCAAACCCCAGCAGCAGGCACAGCAGGTTGGCAAGGATCACCCATTCATGCTGCAAGTGCAGCGCGAAGCCCATCACACCGGCGCCGGACTTGAAACCGGTGAAGAGTAACTTGTAGCCCGTGATAACCCCCAGCCCGGTCAGCGCTACCGCCAGCGTGTGACGATGAAACAGCGCCACGCCCAGCAGCGTCAATGCGAACAGGATGAAATCGATGGGAATGCCGAATATCACGGATATCGCCTCGTCTCGTTGCCGCTATGAATGCACCAGTATGACATGCACGCGATACGGCCCGTGCGCGCCGAACGTCAGCGTCTGTTCGATATCCGCCGTGCGCGACGGACCGGAAATGAAATTAACCGCACGCGGCGGATAATCCGGCATCTCGCGCAGGTGTTGCCACGCTTCTTCCATCGCAGGCACGATTTGCGACGCGTGCAACACCGCGATATGCGTTTCCGGCAACAGGCTTGTCACCGGCGGCGTGTCCGCGCCTGAAAGCGTCATCAGAGTACCCGTTTCGGCTATGGCGCAGAACACCTCGGTGACGCCCACTTTGTCGGACTCCCGTGCCGGGCGTGCTTCCATGACCACGCCGTGACTCACCCAATCCAGCCCTGCCAACGCCGACCAGCAGACCGCGCCCATCGGTAATTGATTTAACGACAAGTACGCCGCCACCGCGGAAGGCACGCCGTGCACATCAGCCACATCGGCTATCGATGTAGACAGTGCCAATGCCTTTTCGCGAAAGTGCGCGCCGAGATCGCCCGTAATCTGTGGGCGCGGACTCAACGCATGAGCACCAAGGTGCGCACGCACTCGCTCCGCCACACCGTCGCCATCGGCACGGCGCAGCGAAGTGCGTATACGTCCCAAAATGTTCTCCCGCGCGCTCATCATAACCTCATGTCCCACGTCTCACGCTTTACGTGCCTCACCCTAACGTCGGCATATTAAACCCCGTCGGCACCGCATTCGCATCCGGCCAGCGCGTGCTAACCACTTTGCCGCGCGTGTAAAAGCGCACACCTTCCATGCCATGCACGTGTGTGTCGCCGAACAGCGAAGAGCGCCAGCCACCGAACGAGAAAAACGCCACCGGCACCGGTATCGGCACATTGATGCCGACCATGCCGACTTCGATTTCACGCTCGAACTTGCGCGCGGCGCCGCCCGAGCGCGTGAACACCGCCGTGCCGTTGGCGTACGGATTGGCGTTGATCAGGCTGATGGCCTCGTCGAGCGTTTTCACGCGCACCACCGACAGCACCGGCCCGAAAATCTCGTCCTTGTAAATGCTCATCTGCGGCTTGACGTGATCGAACAGCGACGCCCCTAGGAAGAAACCCTCCTTCGAATTGAACGTGCGTCCGTCGAGCGCGAGCGTCGCACCCTCGGCCACGCCCTTGTCCACGTAGCCGGCTACCTTGTCGCGATGCGCCTGCGTGACGAGCGGCCCCATGTCCGGCTCTTTGCCATCGACCTTGCCCGCGCCCGGCCCGATGCGCAGCGATGATGCCTTTTTCTTGATGGTCGCCACCAGCGCGTCGCCGATGTCGCCCACCGCCACCACCGCCGAGATCGCCATGCAGCGCTCGCCCGCCGAGCCGTAACCCGCGCCAATCAATGAATCGGCGACAAAATCCAGATCGCCCGCGCTGTTCATGTCGGGCAGCACCACCGCGTGGTTCTTCGCACCGCCCAACGCCTGCACGCGCTTGCCGGACTTGGCGCACGTTTCGTAAATATATTTTGCTATCGGCGTGGAGCCCACAAACGAAATCGCCTTGATGTCCGCGTGATTCAGAATCGCATCCACCGCCTGCTTGTCGCCATGCACCACGTTGAACACGCCGTCGGGCAAGCCGGCCTCCTTGAACAACTCGGCCAGCCGCATCGCGGTCGAAGGCACTTTCTCCGAGGGCTTCAGCACAAACGTATTGCCGCAGGCAATCGCCACCGGATACATCCACAACGGCACCATCGCCGGAAAATTGAACGGCGTAATCCCCGCGCACACGCCGAGCGGCTGGCGCAGCGAATGACAATCGACACCAGTGCCGACTTCTTCGCTGTGCTCGCCCTTGATCAAATGCGGAATGCCCATCGCGAACTCGACGACCTCCAGACCGCGCTGCACCGAGCCGCCCGCATCCGTCAACGTTTTGCCATGCTCGGCGGTAATCAGCGCCGCGAGTTCGTCGCGATGCGCGTCGATCAGCTCGCGGTATTTCATCATGATGCGCGCGCGGCGCAGCGGTGGCGTATCGCGCCACGCAGGAAACGCGGCCTTCGCCGCCTGCACCGCAGTGTCCACATCGGCTTCGTTGCACAGCGGCACTTTTGCGGTAATCACGCCCGTGGCCGGGTTGGTGATGTCACCCATGCGTGTAGAGCTGGCCGCCGCGGGCTTGTTATTGATCCACAGCGGGATATTCTTAACTATATGTTTTTCAACAGGTTTATTCATAACCACTCCGTCTGGCATTTTAAGGTCAAAAACTTTCGACACAGATTAACGCAGATCTTTTCTGCGGTTCATCTGCGTAAATCCGCGTAAATCTGAGTCTAAGGTCTTGACGTTGATGTTATTCGGCTTGCCTTGTACAACTCGCGAAAAGTCCTTCCCTGCGGTGCGGGCATATCGCGCCCGTCAGTCCAGCCGCCACCGCACGGAAGGTTGTAGATGAGTTTATCGCTACCACCCATCACCGCGAGCACGCGTGCGGCGATTTGAGTGAGCATCGCATAAATCCGGGGACGCTGCGCTGTCCAGCGCCACAACGTCAGTCCCCAGGTCTCCTGTTTTGGCTTGAGTCCCTGCTCGAATTGTTTCTCGCGCAGCTTGCGCATCAAATCCGGCAGCGGAATTTTAACCGGGCACACCACGCCGCACTGATTGCACAGCGTCGAAGCATTCGGCAGATCGAGTGCGTTTTCCAGTCCCACATACGTCGGCGTCAATATCGAACCCATCGGCCCCGGATACACCCAGCCATACGCATGCCCGCCGACGCTTTGATACACCGGGCAATGATTCATGCACGCGCCACAGCGGATACAACGCAACATATCCTGCATGTCGCTACCCAACAGCCTGGTCCGCCCGCCGTCGAGCAGGATAATATGAAAATGTTCCGGGCCGTCGGTGTCGCCTGCTCTTCGCGGGCCGGTGGTCACGGAAATGTAATTGGTGATTGTTTGCCCGGTGCCGTGGCGCGGCAACAGGCGAATCAGTGTCGAGAGGTCTTCCAGCGTCGGCACCACTTTTTCGATGCCGGTAATCGCCACATGCACGCGCGGCAGCGTCGTCACCATGCGCCCGTTGCCTTCGTTGGTGACAATCAGCGTCGAGCCGGTCTCTGCGATAATGAAATTGGCGCCCGAAATCCCCATATCGGCGCTGACAAAATGCGGGCGCAGTTGCTCGCGCGCTTCCTTGCACAGTTCGGGTATGCCGGTCTTGCGCGGCAGATGATGCTTGTCCGCGAACAAATCCGATACCTGATCTTTACTCTTATGGACCACCGGTGCGACGATATGCGATGGCGCTTCTTTCGCCAGTTGCAGTATGTATTCGCCGAGATCGGTTTCCACCACCTGCACACCGGCGGCTTCGAGCGCATCGTTCAGCGCGCATTCCTCACTCACCATCGACTTTGACTTCACCGCCTTTTTTACATCGTATTTCGCGGCGAGTTCACACACAATGCGATTCACATCTTCGGTCGTCCCCGCCCAATGCACGACCGCGCCGCGCGCCGTGGCATTGCGCTCGAATTCCTCCAGATATAAATCCAGGTGATCCAGCGTGCGCGCGCGTATCGCCGCCGCCGCGTCGCGGATCGCCGGAAAATTCTCCAGCTCCGCCACGCGATCCGCGCGGCCTTTGACGAAATTGCCCTGTAATTTCTTCAGCGCGCCCTGCAGATTGGCGTCGGCCAGTTTCTCGCGCGAGCGGGCTTTGAATTGGTGGGAGGTGAGTTGCATGGTGAACGAATGATCCTACACCAAATGCGTCGACGCCAGCCCCTGATGCGCGCGACCGATCGCCAACCGAGCGCGCGCGCCTACTGCGAGTCCCTCAACCCCGCCGCCTTGATTACCCGCGCCCATTTCGCGTGATCCGCGCGCAAAAATGCCGCGAACTGTTCCGGCGTCCCCGGCGCGGGCTCGGCCCCATCACCCACCATGAATTTGCGCACTTCTTCCGTACGCAACACTTTCACCATCGCGGCATTCAGTTTTTCGATAATCGCGCGCGGCGTGCCCGCCGGTGCGACGATGCCATTCCAGCTATTGGCCTCGTAGCCGGGATAACCCGCCTCGGCCACGGTGGGTATATCCGGCAACGCCTGCGCGCGCCGGTCGCCAGCCACCGCGAGCGCGCGCAACCGTCCCGCCTTCACGTGCGGCGTGGTGTTGATCGATCCGCCGAAGAACGCGATCACTTCGCCGCTCATCACCGCCACCAGCGTGGGGCCTGTGCCTTTATACGGGATACCCTTCATGTCGATGCCGGCCATTTGCTTGAGCATTTCCATCGGCAGCGCCTGCGCATTTGAACCAGAGCCGTAATTAAATTGCCCGGGTTTGGATTTCACCAGCGCGACAAACTCTTTGAGATTTCGTACCGGCAATGACGGACTCACCGCCAGCACGGTGGACGACGCGGTAGTCTGCGTGATTGGCGTAAAGTCGCGCAGCGGGTCGTAAGCCACCTTGCGCAGATTTGGTGTTTGCGAAAACGTGCCGACATTGGACACCAGCAAGGTGTAGCCGTCGGCAGGCGCCCTGGCGCCAATTTCGGTGCCGACCACGCCTTCCGCGCCGCCGCGGTTATCCACCACGAACACGCGGCCCATTTGATCCCCCAGCCGCGCGGCCAGCGTGCGCGCCACGGTGTCGGTGCCGCCGCCGGCGGAGAAGGGCGAAATAAACCGCACGGGTTTGTTCGGATAGTCATCGGCGGTCGCAGCGTGCGCCCCAACGCTAATGCCCCACAAGCACAACGCCAGCCTACGCATGGCGCCGGCCATCCGCATGCAACGCCAGCACATCCCACACCGCGCGATTACAAGGCGTCGGCACGCCCGCCTTCTTACCCAATTGCACCACGCCGCCCGCCAGCCATTCCACTTCCAGCCGGTTGCCGTTTTTCAGATCGTGATGCAGCGACGAATCCATGGTGCCGGGCACGCTGTCGGCGAAGTTCAGTCGATCGTCGGCATAGTTTTCGGGTAGCGCCACGCCCAGCGCGCGGCCTACCGCTACCGCTTCTTTCATCAGGTCATGCAGAAACGCGCGGGTCTGCGGGTTTTCGCGCGCCGGCCCGATGGTAGTGCGCATGCTGGCGGTGGCGCCCGAGAGACCGACGAGAAAGGTGTATTTCTCCCACAGCGTGCGGCGAATATCGTTCGACAACTCGGCTTGTATGCCAGCCTTGAGCAAGGCCGCGAGCAGCGCTTCCGAGCGCGTGGATTTTTTGCCATCGTACTCACCGAACACCAGCCGTTGCAGCGTGCCTACCTGGTTGATCACGCCGGGCCGCGCGATATGTGTGCCGACATACGCGACACCACCCATCAACGCTTTTTCACCGAAGATGCTGCCGAGGATGTCGTCTTTCAACACGCCATTTTGCAGCGACAGCACAGCCGTGTTCGGGCCCACGATGGGCTGTAACTGACGTGCCACCGCTTCGGTGTCCCACAGTTTAACGGCGAAAATAATCAGATCGGGCGTGCCTGCGCTTAAGGGATCGTCGGTCACTTTGACGGGCTTGATAAGCGTATTGCCGTGCGCTTCGCTTTCGATCAAGAGTCCGTGTTCGCGCATGGCCTTGAGATGCGCGCCACGCGCGACGAAGGTGACATCGCAACCGGCGTGTGCCAGACGCCCACCATAGAGGCCGCCTACGCCGCCGGAACCCATGACTAAAATTTTCATTTTATCTTTTAAAAACAAACGGTTAAATTAATTCCGCGAATGATAGTCTGCACTCTGTGGCGCGATCAAAGCTATACCCTGGGATCCGGGTCAACCCCGGAACGACGGGGCGGGTACATCCCAATGCGCTATTCCACCTTCACATTATTCGCCTTGATCACCTGCGCCCAGCGATCCACTTCGCTGCGCATCAGCGAGGCAAACTGCTCCGGCGTGCCGCCTCCGATGATGAGATTGGCTTCTTCCAGACGCGGGCGCACTTTCGGATTTTTCATTGCGGCGTTGAACGCGGCGTTGAGTTTATCGATGGCGGCACGCGGGGTTTTCACCGGCGCCATGTAACCAAACCATGGCTCGACCACAAAATCGCTAAAGCCCTGTTCCACCATTGTCGGCACCGCGGGCAGGCCCGGCGAACGTTTCGCGCCCGTGACCGCGATGCCGCGCAGACGCCCGCTTTTGACGTACGGCTGTATCGACGGCTCGTTCTCCACCATCATGTCTACCTGCCCACCGACGGTGTCGATGATCGCCGCGCCCGAGCCTTTGTACGGAATGTGATTGATGTTGATCTTGGTGCGATACATCAGCAGTTCCAGCGTCATGTGCGGCGAATTGCCGATGCCGCCGGAGCCGAAGGTGAGCTTGCCGGGTTGCGCGCGCGCGAGCGCGATGAGCTCCTTGATGTTTTTCACCGGCACCGAATTATTGACCACGAACACATTCATCACCCCACCCAGAAACACCACGGGCGCGAAATCCTTGAACAAATCGTAGCCGGGGTTTTTAAACAACGTCGGGTTCACCGCGCAGGTGCCGATGGTGCAGATCACAATCGTGTGCCCGTCGGGCGGTGCCTTGGCGACCAGCGCCGTACCCAGCATGCCGCCCGCGCCGGGGCGATTTTCGACGATGACGGTTTGCCCGATCGATTCGCCCACGGATTCGGCCAACAAGCGCGACAGCAAATCGGTGGAACCGCCCGGCACATACGGCACGACGATGCGCACGGGGCGCTCGGGGAAATTTTGCGCGTGCGCCAGCGGCAACCATGCACACAGCCCCCATGCAACAGCGAGTTTTCGAATCGTCATTTACGACTCCTTTTTAGGGAAGGTCTGCCGCAGTTCCGCCAGCATATTGCAAAACATCGCGCCCTGCTCCAGCGCGTCATCCAGCGCGATATGCGTGTGCGGCAGCGGATCGTTCCAGCGGTCGGGCATGTGATCCTTGGTGGTGCGGCTCCAGGTGGTGTTTTGCAGTGCCATGCCCAGTGTGCGCAGATCAATGCCCGAATGCCCGAACGGCGCGGCCTTTGCAAAACGAATCAGATACCACTGCACAAACATGAAATCAAACGCCACCGGATACGCCACGAACACCGGCGTGCCGGGCAGCGCGCGCAACCACGTCACGCAATCGGTCATCGCTTTTTCGGGCGGCACGCAGTTTTGACGATGCGCTTCCCATGCGGGCTTTTGTGTCTCCCACCATGCCATGGTTTTGGGATGACCAGTCGCGCCGGGCAAGGTTTCGAGATTGGCAGAAAACGTGCCGATCAGCGTTTTGTCGGCAAGATACGCCGCGCAGCCGATGGAAAGCATCGAATGTGGACCGGGTATCGGGCCGTCGGTTTCGACATCTACGCTGACGTAGATTTCAGGTGCGTTCAGTGGGGGCATGGAGGTGTATCCGGAAGAGCACTGCAAAAATCAAAAACAATTGACACAGATTTACGCAGATTGACGCAGATAAGTTCAAAATCAATTTTGCCGCTGAATTTAACCTGTGTTCATCTGCGTTTATCTGCGTCAAAAGTTTTTCCTGCTTACAACGCCTTCAGGGAATCAATCACCTTGCGCTTGACCACGATGCCCTCGACGCGGCGACGTTCGCGCTCGCGCGAGCCCCGTTCGGACGGAATGCGGATTTCGCTGACGCCCGGCTGTTTCGGCAGCGCTTTCAGTTCCCGCACGTACTGTGACATGCGCGGCTTGAAATCGTCGAACGGCAGCATGATCGCCGGATCGATCACCCAGAACAAGAAGCCGTAATCGAACACGGCGTCACGAATGATGGTCGAGCCCGCCATCAGACCCAGCGCCTGAATCGCGAACGACAGCCCGAAACCCTTGTAGACATAATCCTTGCCGCCGAACGGCGCCACGCCGCCGCGCAGGGTGGCCGCCGCGTCGCGCGTGGGCCGGCCTTTTTCATCGAAGCCGATGCCTTCCGGCAACGGTTCACCCAGATGCGCATGCAGCATCACGTCGCCCCACATCAGCGATGCCGTGCCGATGTCGAACGTGATCGGCCCTTCTTCCGACGGAAACCCGAGGCAAATCGGATTGGTGCCCAGCGCGGGCCGTGCCGCGCCCGGCGGCACCACGCGAGGCTGGTTGCTCGCGGTGTGCATCACCACGTAGCCCTCGTTCACGATCTGCTCGACAAAATACGCGTTGCGGCCGCTGTAGTACGTGTTGTAGATGCCAACGCTCGCAATGCCGTGCGCCTTGGCTTTTTCAAGCGCCTTGTGCGCGCCGTGATAACACGTCACGTAGCCAATATTGTTGCCGCCGTCCATCAGCGCCGACACCGCCGTTTCCTTGACCACCTTGATCGGCGTACGGCCGAGCTTCAGTTTTTCGTCGCCCGCCATCGCCAGTATGCGCGGCAAGCCGGCAAACTTGTAGCCGCACAGCATGTTGTCGACCATCTGATCAACGACTATGCGCGCGTCTTCGGCGGTGTAGCCGATGCGCTGTACCGCCGTTTCGCCGATCTCGCGCGCCTCGGCTATGGTCAGGCGCACGGTGTCGGGTTCGTCGGGGTCCAGCGGTCCGCTGCTTTTATTCGCTTGACTGGCGGGAATACTCATTTTTTTCTTTCTATCTTGTTGATGGGGTGTTCAAAACCATTCCCTCGTCCCCGGCCCTTCTCCCGAGGGGAAAAGGGGCTTTACTTCCCACTCCCCCCGGGAGAGGGATCAAGGGTGAGGGAACGGCCTGAACGCCAATAAAGTTGCCTGAAAAACGCCCGTCGGTTTTATCACATCCGATAGCGCTTGACCAAGGCAGCGTCCCACTCCAGTCCATTACCCGGTCTGCTGCTCGCCATCGCATAACCATCCTCGATGCGCAGTGGCTCCACGAGAAACGCATTTGCCCAATCAACATACTCCAGCCAGTGCGCCGTCGGCGTGGCCGCGAGCAGATGCGCGCTTACCTCGGGATACAGGTGCGACGATATTTCCACGCCGGCCCCACGTGCCACATCGGCGGCGCGCAGCCATCCCGTGACGCCGCCGATGCGCTCCAGATCGGGCATCACAAAATCGCTGGCGTTGGCCGCGAGTGCTTTTTCGAGGTCATACACCTGCGAAAAATTTTCACCGATCTGTACGGGCGTGGCGATTTCGGCGGCCAGCGCGGCACTGGCCGCGTAGTCATCGTGCCGCACCGGCTCTTCGATCCAGTAGACGCCTTCGTCATCGAGCGCGCGGCCGCGGCGCAACGCTTCGTCCGCGCTTAGCGCCTGATTAAAATCCGTCATGATCATCACCGAATCGGCCACGCGGTTGCGTACCGCGCGCGTGGCGGCAAGGTCTTCTTCGAGCGTGGCATACCCCAGACGCAACTTCACGGCGCGAAAGCCGGAGGCCCCCGCACCGCCGGCCAATAATTTCTCCGCTTCATCGGCCACCGCTTGCGGCGCCATCAGTCCCAAGCCGCAACTGTTGTAGGTGGGTATGTGCCGCAGCACGGCGCCCAGATAAATCGCCAGTGGCACACCCGCCGCTTTCGCCACAATGTCCCAGCAGGCCACGTCGATCATCGCCATCGCCATGCGCACGACACCTTGCACGCCGATCAATCGATAGCGTTTGGACAAGGCGCCCCAGATTGCCGCCGGTTCGACGCGCAGTCCTTTGATCGCGGTCAGCGCATCATCCAGAAAAATTTGTATCGCGCCCGCCGCCTTGGGCGTGTAGCAAAACTGATAGGCGTGGCCAGTGATGCCTTCCTCGGTTTCCAGATCAACCAGCAACAGGGGCGCGTCGCGCACGACCTGTGCGCTGGTGCCGAGCACATACGTCATCGGCACGCTTATCGCGGTGCCGCGAATCGCGCGGATCGTCAACCCCGGCGGGGTCATTCCGGCAACGCCGTGTCACCGGCGAGAACCTCTGCCACATGCAACACCCGCGTTTTTTTATCCCCGCGCCGCCGCAAACGGCCTTCGATATTCAGCATGCAGCCGAGATCGCCGAGCACCACCGCCTCGGCTCCGCTCGCGGTAACGTTGTCGCACTTGCGATCCGCGATGTGCGTGGAGATATCGCCGTACTTCACGGCGAACGTGCCGCCAAAACCGCAGCACGCTTCGCACTCATCCATTTCTTTCAGCGTCAAATCCTTGATCTGCGCCAGCAGCGCGCGCGGCTGCGCCTTTACGCCGAGTTCGCGCAGCCCTGAGCAAGAGTCATGATAAGTATATGTTTTCATTGTTGTTTTTATGGGTTTTTTTGCATTGACGGCAAATTTCCTGATGGTCACCAGAAACTCCGTCAACTCATACGTGGCCGCACACAACGCGTTCACGCGGCCAAGTTCCGGTTGCCCGGCGAACAACGCCGGATAGTGCGTGCGGATCATGCCGGCGCATGAACCCGACGGCGCCACCACGTAATCACAATCCTCGAATTCCGCCAGCACCTTGCGCGCCAGGGCCAGCGCCGAGGCGCGATCGCCCGAGTTGTAGCCCGGCTGACCGCAGCACGTTTGCGTTTCCGGCACCACCACGTCACAACCCGCCGATTCCAACAGCTTCAACGCAGCGAAGCCGATGCTCGGGCGCATCAGATCGACGAGGCAGGTGACGAAGAGACCGACGCGCACTATAAGAGCAAAGCGGAAGGTTGAAGGATGAAGGATGAAAACACCCCACCCCGGTTCACTGCTTGCGCGACGCTTGTTTTCATCCTTCCGCCTTCGTCCTTAATCATTATCTATACAAGCCCTGCTTTACCAGCCACTGCTGAATCACATCCGCCACCTGATCGCTGTTCTTGTCCATCATCATCATGTGCGAATTGCCCTTGATGCCGATCTGCGGCAGGTTCACCACGTCGTACTTGCCGCCCGCAGCTTTTACCTGTTCCAAATATTTCAGTTCATTCGCGCGTATGGTCGGCCAACGCGAATCTTCTTCAATATAGTCGCCATACACCGCGAGGATCGGCGTGTTTTTCAGATTTGCCGCGAGCTGCGCGTCGCCCGGCCCCGCCGGTTCAACCAGCACCAGGGCCTTGATCTTATCGGGACGCGCCTGCGCGACTTTCTGCCCGAACGGGCCGGATTGCGAATGCACCAGCACCACGCACGGACACACCTTATCGACGAGTTCAATATACGCGCGAATAATCGCATCGTCCGTCGTCACCCAGCGCGGCACGCCCTGCTTGGTGAAATTGTTGTAACCCTCGGCGGGGAACTGACTGCCGGGCTTTAACTTCATCTTCGCGGGATCGGTATCAAACGACCCCGGCCCCGCGCCGATGCGAAAACGCATGAACGGATCCTGCTTGGTCAAAAACAGCGGCTCGCCCTTGAAGACATCCGGATACATCGCCCAGCCCGAACGGCCGCGCTCCACCGCATCAGAGTTGTAAACCGCCCAGCCTTTTTTGATGAAATAATTCATCCAGCCTTCGCGGCCATCCGGCGTGGTCTCGTATGTCACGCCGGTCAGCCCGCCGCCATGCCACATCAAGAGCGGCAGCGCGCCTTTTTGATCCTGCGGAATGAAATACTGCACATACATCTGCTCGACCTGATAGACGCCGTTTGGATCGACCTTCGCCGGCACGCCGCCGGGCGTGAACTGCACTTCCTTCACCGGCTTGCCACTGATCGTGACTTCGCGCCCGCCGATGTGAAAGGACCCCATTGATTTCAGGGCAATGGGGGCGTTGCCGGCGCAGCCCGCGAGTAATGCCAAGACAACAACAATTGCAAATCTCATCACTTTCTCCTTGAAGCTAAATCCGTGAATAGGTCATTCATGGGTTGTGATTGTGGTGCCGCTAACACGCCGCGCTGAGAGTCTTGCAAGAATCGCGCTGAGTATCCAATAAAATACAAGAATCATCGCAATTATCATCAACCAATTGCTTTTCTCGAACCCGGATTGATCAAACCGCACCGGCAAATTTACCGCCTCGACCACAGCAGCACTTCCGATAACAGCCAGCCCGCCACTGACAAGCGTAATCCATAACGGACGCACTACGGGTGCGGCAGGCGCCGACCTGCGCCGCCAAAACCGGCAAGCAATCCCGATCGCCAGTGCCGCAAACACCAGCGCGGCGAACAATTTCCCGAACGCAAGCGATGCACTACTGCCCAACGCGAGCGCACTGATCTGAAGGCCATCGATTACCAGCGCTGCGCGTGACTTAAGGCCGGATTTTAATCTTGCAAGCATCCTGTTCTAATCCACTCTCGCTCCAGAATCCTTAACCACCTTCCCCCACTTCACCGCTTCCTTCCTGGTGTGCTCCATAAACTGTTCCGGCGTGCTGCCAATCGGCTCGATGCCGTCACGCAATAAACGATCACGGATGTCCGGCACCTTCAGCGCCTTGGCGATTTCATTGTAAAGCCGGTCGACAATCGGCTTCGGCGTGCCGCCCGGCGCACACGCGCCCGCCCATGAAATGGCCTCGAACCCCGGCACGCCCTGCTCGGCTATCGTGGGGATATCCTGCATCGTCACAAAGCGTTTTCCACTGCTGATGCCGAGTACGCGCAATTTGCCCGCGCTCACATGCGGCATGGAACTCACTGGCTGATCGAACAACATCACCACTTGTCCGCCGATCAAATCGCCCATGATTTGTCCGCTGCCCTTGTACGGCACATGCACGAGTTTCAACCCGGCTACCGACGCGAAATACGCGGCCGATAAATGCGATGCGGTGCCGATGCCCGACGACGCATAGTTGATTTCACCGGGCCGCGCCTTGGCGACACCGATAAATTCGCGAATGTTCTTCGCCGGCAACGAGGGATGCGTGACGACGATATACGGCAACGAGCCCGTCTGCGTGATGTGGGCAAAACCCTTTTCCGGATCGTACGGCAGCTTCGAATACAAAAACGGCTGAATCGCGAATACCCCGGTAGTGCAGGCGAAAATCGTGTGGCCGTCGGGCGGCGCCTTGCTCGCCGCCTCCGCGGCAATATTGCCGCCCGCGCCGGGCCGGTTGTCCACCACGACTTGCTGGCCGATGGTCTTCGACATTTCCTGCGCGATGATGCGCGCGAGAATATCCGTGGAGCCGCCGGGCGCAAAACCAACCAGAAAGCGGATCGACTTGCTGGGGAATGCCTGTGCCGCCACGGAGGCCGCCGCGCCCGCGCCACAAAAAATAGCCAATAAAAACAAACCATTACGAAACATCATTGCCTCCATTTTCCGTTGTTAGCGGATTTGCCATGCCACGCGCGGCGCTTACAGGTCAAACAGTTCTTCAAGCAACCGGCGGCCTTGCCTGCCCTCGGGCATTTGCATCAAACGCGCAACCTCGTTGTCATTCAGGCTGACATAACCAACCGACGACGAGAAAACGCTATACAGGCTCATCCAGCGCTTGCCGCAACCACTGCACGCCACCAGCACGAAATCGATACTCTGTGTATGCCCGCAATCCTTCACAAGTTCGCTGGCGGCGCCTTCGCAACAACACCATTCGCGGTTTGTGATTCGGGCCGACATGTCACGCGCCGCACGGTTACGCCATGCCTATTGGTTCGGCCAGCGGCTCGACAATGGCGCCGGGCCGCGCGCGCATCATGTCGTGCAATTCCGCGCGCACCTGCGCATAACCCGGATCGTCAAACAGATTATTCATCTCGCCCGGATCATTCGACAAATCGTACAACTCGCCCGCGCCCGATTCGAGCTCGAACGTGCATTTGTATTTTTTGGTGCGCACCGTGCGCAGCTTGAGCGCCACGCCGCAGCGCGACGGATGCACATGCCATTCACTGTAAGCGACGTCGCGCGTTTCCGCGCCGCCGCGCAGCAGCTTCACCAGACTGCGGCTTTGCAGGCCCTCGGGTTGCGCCACGCCCGCAGTTTCATAAAATGTCGCCGCGAGATCAAGCGTGGACACGGGCTCCACCACCAGTTGCCGGCTCGCCACACCCGGCCCGCGCGCCACCATCGTCACCCTGAGCAAATCCTCATACGGCGTCGGCCCCTTGAGATACAAGCCATGATTGCCCAGCAGCTCGCCGTGATCGGTGGTGTAAATCACCAGCGTGTTATCCAACACACCCGCGCTTTCCAGCGCGCTCATGATGCGTCCGACGTTATGATCGATTTGCGAAATCATGCCGTAGTAGTTGGCCGTCATCTCGGCCAATTGCGCGTCGGTTTGATCCGGCATGCGCGAGCCTTCGGCGCGGAATTTGAGCATCACTGGATCGGTGACTTGCGGCTTTGATTCGAGCGACGCCTTGTGCCACCACGGCCGGCGATCGAGATCGCGCGTGCGGTGTTTGGGCAACACCATGTCTTTCGGGTCGTACATCAAACTCCACGGCTCCGGGCAATCAAAGGCGTGATGCGGATCGGGGAACGACACCCAGGCGCAGAACGGTTTGTCGCCCTCATTGCCAACATTGCCGTCATTTTTCGCGGCAGCATCGCCTATCCATTTGATCGCGCGATCGGCAATCCAGGTGCTCGAATGCCAGGCTGCCGGCAGCGCGGAATGCCACGTCTGTGCAGCGCCCGTGCCTGCGCGCGTTTCAGCGGCCCACAACTTGATGCCTTCACCGTCTATCCCGCGCGACGACAACCACCGTTCGTAATGTCCCACCGGCGGTTGTTCCAGCGGGCGCGTGCGATGCAAATGCCCCAGCACATTAAGCTCGCAGTGCTGGAAACCCATATACGGCCCATACCAATCGGGGCCATATTTCGCCTGACTCTTGTTGCATTCCGGCGTGCCGGTCGGCTCGAACGTCACCTTGGTGGAGAAATGCGCCTTGCCGATGAAGCCGGTTTGGTAACCCGCCTTGGCGAGCGTGCCGGCGAAACCCGCTTCGCCTGTTTTGGGATCGAGATCAACGCCGTTGTCCCACACGCCATGCGTCAGTGGCAACATGCCGGTCAATATCGATGATCGCGACGGCTGGCACACGAGATTGGGCGTGATGCAGGCGGAAAAGCGCGTGCCCTCGCGCGCGATCCGGTCGATGTGCGGCGTCTTGATGTTCTTGTTGACGAAGCCGTTGCAGTCGGCGCGCTGCTGGTCGGAGGTAATGAGCAGAATGTTGGGGCGTTTGGAACGAACGGACATGGCGATTTCCAGAAGTCTTGATCAGGAAACACGTCATTCCGGCGATAGCCAAAATGACGGCTTCAGTGCGTGCAAGTTTACTTGCTTAACCCCAGTTCCGTCAGCAGACCGCGAAACCGCACCGCTTCCGCGTCGAGAAACTCTCGCAGCTTCGGCCCGGTGAGGAAATTCGCGCGCCAGAAATTGCGTTCGAGTTCCTTTTTCCATGCGCCCGACGCATGCACCACGGACAACGCGTTTTCCCAGAACACAATCTGCTCCCGGGTCATGCCCTTCGCGCCGACCACGCCGCGCCAGTTGGTAAACACCGCGTCCATGCCCTGCTCCTTGAGCGTCGGGATGGTCGCCAGCACACCCGGCAGGCGCTGCGGACCAATGACGCCGAGCGCGCGCACGCGGCCGGCCGCAAGAAAGGGCGGCATGTTGACAGCCGTTCCGCAGACCATCTCGACTTCGCCCGCCAGCATGGCGACCACGGCATCGCCCGCCGACTTGTACGGCACGAACCGCGACTTGCGCACGTCGATACCCATGCCCTTCCATGCCACCGCCGCCGCCGTGTGCGAACCCGCGCCCACGCCCGGGCCAAATCCCACCGCCAGCGCACCCGCGTCGGCACGCAGCCGTTCGCGCGCATCCGCCACGGACTTGAGCGGCGAATCGGCGCGCACCACGAGTACGAAATAATCATCAAACATCAGTGCCAGCGGCGTCACATCGCGGTGCGTGTACGGGTGCGCCCCCGTCACAGCATTTGACACCAGATTGGTATTGCCGATGGAAATCGCATGGCCGTCGCCCCGTTCGTTCATGTAACCCCAGGCGATGCCATTGCCCGCGCCCGGCTTGTTGATGACAACCACCGGCACGCCGATCGTGCGCGCGTCGTCCCATACCTTCTGGATGGAGCGTGCCGTGAGGTCGAGGCTGCCGGCTGGCGAAGAAGGCGTAACAAAGGCCACCGGCCGGCTGGGCTTCCACCCTTGCGCGCTGACCCCGTCCGCCCCCAACGCGAAAAGCACGCAAAGAAAAACACCCAACGCGTGCATCACGCCGGCTGCACGCGCTTGCGCAGCGCGACAAGCTTGCCGGGTTTGCCAGTCAAGCGAATCATCAGGTTTGCGCCGTACAATGCGTCGCGGCGCGAATTTCCGGGTGGGCTGTTCAGTCATGGTTGCTATACTATCCGCAACACGCAATCAGGGGAAATACGCTCACATGTCATCGCCCGCATCACCCGCTTCGTCCACCACGCCCAATATCGTACTGATACTCGCCGACAACCTCGGCTGGGGCGAACTCGGCTGTTACGGCGGCGGCGTGCTGCGTGGCGCCCCCACGCCCCGCATCGACGCACTGGCCGCCGAGGGACTGCGGCTCACCAATTTCAATGTCGAATCCGATTGCGTGCCCACGCGCTCGGCGTTAATGACCGGGCGTCACCCGATCCGCACCGGCGCGCTGCAATCGGTGCCCGCCGGCTTGCCGCAAGGCATCACGCCGTGGGAAATCACGCTCGGACAATTGTTGTCGGCGCGGGGTTACGCCACAGCGATTTACGGCAAATGGCATCTGGGGGACCGGCCGGGGCGTTATCCGCACGAACGCGGCTTCGACGAGTGGTATGGCATTCCGCGCACCACCAACGAGAGCATGTTCACCAGCACGCCGGGATACGATCCGGCCGTGGTACCGATGCCCTACGTCATGGAAGGCCGGCGCGGCGAGCCGGCGAAAAATATCGCGGTATACGATCTGGAAATGCGCCGCAAAATCGACTCGCAGCTGATCGAACGCAGCATCGATTTCATGCAGCGGCAGGTTAAGGCGAAGCAGCCGTTTTTCACCTACGTACCCTTGACCCAGCTTCACTATCCAACATTGCCGCATCACGATTTTGCCGGCAAAACCGGTGCCGGCGAATTTGCGGACTCCATGGTAGAGATGGATGCAAGAGTCGGTCAGCTCTATGATTTTATTGAGCAACAGGGATTGCGGGACAACACGGTGTTTATCTTCGCCAGCGACAACGGCCCGGAGTTTCGCCGCCCGTGGCGTGGCACCGCAGGCATGTGGAGCGGCACGTATCACACGGCCATGGAAGGCGCACTGCGCGTGCCGTTCATCGTGCGCTGGCCGGGACGCGTGCCGGCGCGTGTGTCGAACGAGATCGTTCAGATCACGGATATTTACACCACGCTCGCCAGAATTGCCGGCGCAACCTTGCCGGTTGATCGGCCGATCGACGGCGTGGATCAATGCGATTTCTTTTTCGGCAAAACCGAAAAGTCCGCGCGCGAAGGGTTTGTCTATTTCATCAAGGACGAATTGCGCGCGGCCAAATGGCGCGACTGGAAAATGCATGTGGTGTGGGAAGCCGAGCCTAACACCGGCCCTATCCACCTCGAAACACCGTGGGTATTCAATCTGGTGCAGGATCCGAAAGAGGAAACCGACGTGGGCACGCAGCACAGTTGGGCGCGCAGGCCGCTGCGCGTGCTGATTCAGGAATTCCAGCTAAGCCTGAAGGCGCATCCGCCGATCCCGCCCGGCGCGCCCGACGATTATCGCCCCACTACGGTTTAGCGCTCCACCCGCCACCCAGCGCCCGCACCAGATCCGCCACTGCGACACGGCGCGCACGCAGCGCATCGGCGCGATTCAAGTCCGCTGACAGCGAATTGCGTTCGGCGTCGATGACTTCCAATTGGCTGGAAAGCCCGTTGTCGTAGCGGATGCGCGCGAGCCGCAGCGTGTCGCGCAGCGCCGTGGCGCGCGCGGTTTCCGCGTCGAATATCTCCCGTGCGCGCATCTGCGCGGACAACGCCTGTTGCACTTCGCGAAACGCTTCCTGCACGGTTTTTTGATACTGTGCCAGCACCTGCTGCTCGCGCGCCTTGACCGCTTCCATTTCAGCCTCCAGCCGGCCCGCCTGAAAAATCGGCTGCGCCAATCCAAAGGCAAGCTGCCAGATCAGCGCGGGGCCCGACAACAAATCACGCAGCGCGCCGCTCTCGCTGCCCAGATAACCCGTCAACGACAGGCGCGGAAACATCGCCGCGCGTGCCACCGCGATGCGCGCGTTCGCGGCGATCAGGCGCTGCTCGGCCTGCACGATGTCGGGACGGCGCAATAACAAATCGGAGGGCAATCCTTCCGGCGCCATCAGCGCCGGCGCGTCGTTGTTGGCGGCATCGCGCTTGACGGACAATTCAACTATGGCGCGCGGGCTACGCCCGAGCAGCACCGCCAACGCGAGTTCTTCGGCCGTGCGGCTGCGTTCCAGCGCCGGCACTTGTGCCTGTGCCGCCGCCAATTCGGCTTCGAGCTGCCGCAACGGGTAATCACCGATCAATCCCGCCGTGCCACGCACGCGTTGCAGTTTCAGATTGTCTTCGCGCAGCGCGAGCGTGCGCTGCGTAATCGCGATCTGCTCATCCAGCGCACGCAGATTGAAATACGCGCGCACCACATCCGCGCCCAGCGCAAGCCGCACCGTGTCGCGCGCGGCTTCGGTGGCCAGCAGTTCCGCGCGCGCCGCGTTGCCCGCGCCGCGCAGCCGTCCCCACAAATCGAGGTCATAAGCCACATTGATTTGCGCGCGATAGCTGTTGCGCTCGAGCGCGCTGGCGGGAATCGGAATCGGCGCCACTTCGGACGAACGCGTGCGGTCACGCTGCGCGGTGGCGTCCACCGATGGATACTGCTGCGCGTCCGCCGCGCGCCACACGGCTCGCGCTTCATCCACGCGTGCAAACGCCAGCGCGAGATCGCGATTGTGTTCAAACGCTTCTGCCACCAGCGTGTCGAGCGCGGCGTCACCGTATAACGTCCACCAGCGCTCACCCAGGGTCAACGGCGCGAGATTCGCCTGCGTCTGCGCGGGCGCAGCACCCCAGGCAGCTGGCAAATCCGTTTTCGGACGCTCATAGCCGGGCCATATCGAGCAACCTGCCAGAGACAATAAAAACAACAATAAAAAATATAACTTATTTAGCATCATGTCCCCCTTTCACACTGGGGACATGCGGCACGGCGGTGTGCTGCCGGTGATGCTCCACTTCATCCTCGATCTCTTTGGTGGAACGCGAGTCCGACAATTTTCGATCCACGATCAGTTTGTAAAACCACGGAATAAAAAAGATCGCGAGGAACGTCGCCGCCAGCATGCCGCCCATCACGCCCGTGCCCGCCGAGTGACGTGCCCCCGCGCCTGCGCCGCTGGAAAACGCGAGCGGCGTGACGCCCAGAATAAACGCCAGCGACGTCATCAGTATGGGCCGGAAGCGCAAACGCGCGGCCTCAATCGCCGCAGCGGACGTGGAAAAGCCTTCATGCTTTTTAAGCACCGCGTATTCGACGATCAAAATCGCGTTCTTCGCCGCCAGCCCGAGCAGCGTCACCAGGCCAATCTGGAAATACACATCATTGGACAGCCGCGCGATGCCGGCCAGCGGCGACAGCAACCCTTGCAGCCATGGCACGCCCTGCGCCAGGTAATAAGGCATCGGCAGCAGGTTGTTGATAAAAATCGCCGCCAGCGCGCCAAAGGTGCCGAACGGTAGCGCCAGCAGCACGGCCAAGGGCAGCGACCATTTATCGTATTGCGCGGCCAGAATCAAAAACACCATCAGTGCCGCCAGTCCCAGCGCGATCACCGAGGTGCCGCCGGAGCGTTTTTCCTGAAACGAGGCACCGCCCCAATCAAACGTAAATTCGGACGGCAGATTCTCACGCGCAATTTTTTCCATGCGCTCGATGGCCTGTCCCGAACTGAAACCCGGCAGCGCGGAACCGAAAATTTTCACCGCCGGCAAATTGTTGAAGCGCTCCATCGAATCCGGCCCGGAGGCATACTGCACGGTCGCGAGCGATCCCAGCGACACCATGCGCCCCTGATCGGAGCGCACGAACATCGAGGAAATATCCTCCGGGCGCTTGCGATACGCCGGCTCGGCCGACATCAGCACCTGCCAGGTGCGGCCATACTTGTTGAAGTCATTGACGTAATAGGTGCCGAGCGTCGAGGCCAGCGTGCCGTACAGCTCATCGAGCGATACACCTGCGGTTTTGGCTTTTTCGCGATCCGCCTCCACGTATAACTGCGGCACGTTGGCGCGCCATAACGTGTTGACGAAGGCAAACGAGCCATCTTTCTGCACTGCGCCCAACAACTGCTGCGTCACTTCGAACAGGCGCGGCGCGCCCCCCTCGCCGCGATTTTGCAAGTAAAACTCAAACCCGCCCGCGTTGCCCAGTCCAAAAATCGGTGGCGGCGCGAAGCCGAGGATCAGTGCTTCCTTGATGTGCCCGGTCTTCATGAAAAACTCACCGACCAGTTGCGGCGTGGCAACCTTGCGTTCATCCCAATGTTTTTGCGTGACGAATATGGTGGCCGCGCTGTTGCGGAATCCGCCGCCGAGAAAATCCATGCCGGTAAACGCCACCGCGTTTTCGTTGGCCGGGTTTGACTTGATGATGTCGACCACCTGATTCACCACCTTGTCGGTGCGCTCCAGCGTCGCGCCGTCGGGCAGGAACACCGCCGCGATGTAATAGCCCTGATCTTCGTCGGGCACCAGCGAGCCGGGCGTGTTGCGCCACAAGCCGATGGTGATCGCCACCATGCCGATGAACAAAAACGCGCCGACAAACCCGCGCCGCAACATCCACGTCACGCCATCGACGTAACGCCCGGTGATGCGGTGAAACCAGTTGTTGAACCAGCGAAAGAAACGCCCCGGCTCGCGGTGCTGGCGTTTCAGAATCAGCACACACAGGCTCGGTGTGAGCGTCAGCGCCACCAAACCGGAGATCACCACCGCAATCGAAATCGTCACCGCGAACTGGCGATAGAGTTCGCCGGTCAGGCCGCCCAGAAACGCGATCGGCACGAACACCGCGCACAGCGTCAGCACAATCGCGATGATCGGACTGGTGACTTCGTGCATGGCCTTGATCGCGGCTTCACGCGCGTGCAGGTGCTCTTCGTGCATGATGCGTTCTACGTTTTCGAGCACCACGATGGCGTCGTCCACCACGATACCAATAGCCAGTACCATGCCGAACAGCGTCAGCGTGTTGATCGAATACCCCAGCAGCGTCAGTCCGGCAAAGGTGCCGATCAGCGATACCGGCACGGCCGCAAACGGGATCAGCGTGGCCCGCCAGTTTTGCAGGAACAAAAACACCACCAGGAACACCAGCGCCATCGCCTCGCCCAGCGTAATCAGCACTTCGCGTATCGACACCGCGACAAAGCGCGTGGTGTCGTACACCACGTGATGCTGCAAACCCGGCGGATAAGCCTGCTGGATCCGCGCCATCTCGGCCTTCACCCGATCCGCGGTGGCCAGCGCATTGGCGTTGGGCTGCAAAAATATGCCGATCAGCGTCGCCGACTTGCCATTGACGCGGCCGATGAACTCGTAGTCTTTCGCCCCCAGTTCGACGCGCGCCACGTCTTTCAGCCGCAGCACGGAGCCATCGGCATTGGCGCGCACAATGATGTCTTCAAACTCGCGCACTTCGGAGAGACGTCCGCGCGTGGTGATGGTGTACACCAGTTCCTGCGAACCGCCGTTGGGCGCCTGGCCGATCTTGCCGGCGGCGAACTGCGCGTTTTGTTCGTTGACGGCGCGTATCAGGTCGTTGGCCGTCACCTTCAACTGCGCCATGCGGTCGGGCCGCACCCAGATGCGCATGGCGTAATCCTTGGCGCCGAAAATCTGCACGTTAGTGGTGCCCGGAATGCGCTTCAAGGAATCCAGCACGTTCAACGTCACGTAATTCGAGATAAACAAATCATCATGCCGCCCGTCGGGCGAGGTAAACGCCAGCACCTGCAGGAACGACGACGAACCTTTCTCGACGGTAACGCCCTGCCGGCGCACCTCCTGCGGCAGGCGCGGTTCGACCTGCTTCACGCGATTGTTGACGTTCAGAGCGGCGGTATCGACATCCGCGCCGATCTCGAACGTGACGCGGATTTCCACCACGCCCTGCGCGGTGGAGGTCGAGTTCATGTAAAGCATTTTCTCAACGCCGTTGATCTGGTTTTCCAGCGGCGCGGCCACGGTTTGTTCGATCACCTGCGCCGAGGCGCCGGGATAAATCGCGCGCACCGTCACCACCGGCGGCGCGATTTCGGGATATTGCGCGATGGGCAGTATGCGTATCGCGGCAAGCCCCGCAATCACAATAAAAATCGACAGCACCGCCGCGAAGATCGGGCGATCAATAAAGAAGCGTGACATCATGATGCGCTACTTCTTCGCATCAGGAGCGTTACCGGCGGGCGCCGGCGCCGCTGGCGGCGCGGCGATCTGCACTGGCGCGCCGGGACCGATTTTCATCACGCCATCGGTGATCACGCGCTCGCCGGGCTTCAAACCGCTATTGATCACCCAGCCGTCATTCGACCACTCGCCAGCCTCTACCGGGCGCGCCTCGGCCTTGTTATCGGCGCTCAACACATACACAAATTTCCCTTTCGGGCTTTCCAGCACCGCGCGCTGCGGCACCACGATCGCCTCGGGCCGCACCGCACCATCCAGCACAATGCGCACAAACTCGCCAGCACGTAACCTGTTGTTTTTATTACTGAATTCAGCACGTGATTCACTGGTACCGGTCTGCGAGTTAACACGCACATCGGTAAAATTCAGCGCGCCCATGCCGTCGTGCAACGTGCCGTCGGACAGTTTAAGGGTTGCCTGAAACCGGCGGTCAGCCGGCAATTTAAGACGGCCCAGATCCACGTCGCGGCGCAACGCGAGAAACTCGCGATCCGGCACGCCGAAAATCACATACATCGGATCGGTCTGCGTTACCGAAGTCAGCAACACATTCGGTCCCGAGATCAGCGCGCCTTCGGAAACCACCGCGCGGCCCGCAATGCCCGCGATCGGCGACTCCACGCGTGTGTAACTTAAATTGAGCCGCGCTTCGTTCACGCGCGCCCGCGCACCTTGCGCATCCGCGCCGGCCACCTGCTCCGCCGAGACGGCATCATCCATATCTTTCTGGCTGATCGCGCGCGCTTCCAGAACCGGCTTTAACCGCGCCTGTTCGCGTTTCGCCTGCGCAAGACGCACTTCCGCCGCCGCCAAATCCGCTTCGGCCTTGGCAAGCGCCACCTGAAACGGCGCGGGGTCGATGATAAACAGCGCCTGGCCTTTACTGACAGCCGTGCCTTCACGGTAACTGCGCTGGTGCAGGATGCCCGTCACGCGCGCGCGCACTTCCACTTCACGATAACCTGCCGTCTGCGCGACGTATTCGTAACGCACCGGCACGTCGCGCTTTTCGACCGTGATCACCGACACTTGCGCCGGCGGCATGCCGCCATGCGCGCCGGGGCCACCGGCGGGTTTGTCGCCACACCCCGCGATCAACGCCATCATACCGAGCCACGGCAGCCCGCGTTGAAAACCACGGCTGCGAATACCAAAAAATGAATGGAAAAACGTCATGATGAGCAGCCTGTACTTTCGGTTACGACAAACAGTTATGACAAACAAGGGGATAGGGCGGCAGGCAAGGCCCATCGGGCCACGCCCAGCGGCAGCCTGGGCATTGTACATCGGCCATCGGTTTGCAGTGCTCCCGCATTGCCGCATAATCCGCGTCACAATCGCTTAACAGGAGCACTTATGCCCAACTACCCATCCGCCATCGCCTTAAGCCGATCTGAAATCGCGGCATTGATATTCATGGCGGTCGCGTTGCCGACGGTCATCAAGCTGCACTTGCTGCCGGCCTTGTTTGCGGGGCTGCTGGTACACGAGCTTGTGCATATGGCGGCGCCACGCATGTTCGGCATGAATCATCCCGGCCGCGCCAAGATCGTGGCGCTGACACTGCTGCTCACGCTGATCATTGTAGTGATCGGCGGCGCCATCACGGCGACGATATTATTTCTGCGCAGCGATGCCGGCAGCCTGTCGGTATTGCTGGAGAAAATGGCGGAAATTCTCGACAAGGCGCGCGAAACCTTGCCCGCCGCGATGCAGGAGTGGATACCCGTAGACGCGTCGGACCTGAAAGATCAGTTGGTTGCGTGGCTGAAAGAACATGCCAAGGAAGTCAAAACCATGAGCGGCGAAGTGGGTCATGGATTGGTGTACGCGCTGATCGGCATGGTGATCGGCGCACTGATATCGTTGCGCGAAGTCGTGCCGGGTCAAACCCCAGGCCCGCTCGCGCGCGCGCTGGCGCAATGCACTTCGCGTCTCGCCGACGCGTTTCGCCGCATCGTGTTCGCGCAAGTGCGCATTTCAGCACTGAATACATTCCTCACGGCGATTTATCTGGTCGCCGTGCTGCCGATGTTCGGCGTTCACCTGCCGCTAACCAAGACCATGATTTTAATCACTTTTTTGGCGGGCTTGCTGCCGGTGATCGGCAACCTGATTTCCAATTCCGTGATTGTCATCATCAGCCTGAGTTACTCCCTGCACGCGGCCATGGCCTCGCTGGCGTTTTTGGTGATCGTGCACAAGCTTGAATACTTTATCAACGCACGCATCGTCGGCTCGCAGATACAGGCGTCTGCGTGGGAACTGCTGCTGGCGATGCTGGTAATGGAAGCCACGTTCGGCATCGCGGGCGTGGTTGCCGCGCCGGTGTTTTACGCCTACTTGAAGTCGGAACTGACCGGGCGCGGTTGGGTGTAAATCATGAACAACCCTCTTACGCGTCGCGCCACATGGCTGTGCGGATTGGCGCTCGCCAGTGCGGCGCACGCGCAAACAACGTATCCGGCAAAGCCCGTGCGGCTCATCGTCGGTTTTGCTGCCGGCGGCGCCACGGATTTTCTCGCGCGCATCGCCGCGCAACAACTCACGCAGCAGCTCGGCCAAAGCGTGACGGTGGACAACCGTCCCGGCGCAGGCGGCGCCATCGGCGCGGAGTTAGGTGCGCGCGCGGCGCCGGATGGTTACACGCTGACGGCGGGCAGTTCCGGCGCTTTCTCCGTCACGCCGCATCTGGTGGCAAAGTTGTCGTACGATCCCATACGCGATTTCGCGCCGGTGGGCATGTATTCAACCTTTCCCTATGTGGTGCTGGTGCATCCATCGATTCCCGCTAAATCGGTGAAAGAGCTGGTGGCGCTGGCAAAGGCTCAGCCCGGCAAACTCACGTTCGGCTCGGCGGGCAATGGGTCGGGCAATCACCTGGCGGTGGAACAGTTCAAATCGCTGGCCGGCGTCAATCTGCTGCACGTGCCTTTCAAGGGCGGTGCGCCCGCGCTGACGGCGCTGATGTCTGGCGAGATTGATATCGCGTTTGATCCGATGATCACCACCATGCAGCAGATCAACAGCGGACGCATCCGCGCGCTGGCGGTCAGCACCCAAAAACGCGCGCCGCAATTGCCCAAGCTGCCGACGCTGATCGAGACCGGAATCAAGGGCTACGATGCCACCAATTGGGGCGGCGTGATGGCGCCGGCGGGCACGCCGCGCGCCATCATCGAGCGGCTCAACACCGCGCTCAATCAGGGGCTCGCGCGCGCGGATGTCCGAGACCGCATGATTTCACTGGGCGCGGAGCCCATGACCGGCACGCCCGAAGAACTCGGCGAACTCGTCAAGCGCGAACTGGCGCGCAACGGAAAGATTATCAAGGATGCGGGGTTGCGGGCGGAGTGAGGGGCGGGGGCTATACCTTAAGAGACATTAGCTTTAGTTGCGATCTGCGTCGGCTTCTCGGGCCTAGCGGTCCACAGACCGAACGCTCGTATGCAGCTTGCAAAGCTGCCGTTCTGCCATTGAAC
>DHVE01000143.1:7482-73871 GCA_002412495.1 Betaproteobacteria bacterium UBA5216 | reverse complement strand
TCCGTACCATAGTGTGGCGCGGCGGGCGCGAAATTCATCATCGAAATAACGCCCAAAAAGCAATTCAGTTCCGTGCGCCCCGGGCTAGAAGCCCAGGCTTTCCAGCAAGTCATCCACCTGGGCCTGGTCCGTTACCACGTCATCTCGTCCGGCACTGTTAATAACAGGGCCGGCAAGCGTGTTTTCAAGAATGTCCCTGCGCTGTGCGGGCGGGCTGGCGTCGAGCAAGAGCTTCACCAATTGCTCTTCCAGCGACTGCGCAAGACGGGTGATTCGCTGAATAACTTGTCCGGTAAGGTCATGAAAATCCTGCGCCAGCATGATCTCGGTCAGTTCAACGTCAACTTGCGCAAACCGCGTCTGCGCGCGCCGCAGATGGACTTGCGTGGCATCAGCCAACTGCTGCATCGCCCCCGGATTGCGTGGCCCGGCAAGCAACGCGGCCCATTGTTGTTCCAGCGCCCGCGATTCATCCTTGAGGGAATCCTGCGCTTCTTTAGCGCGTTCGGCGGCACCCAACACGCGTTCCGCCGCACGGCCCGTTAGATTGGCAATGTAATCGAGTCGCGCCCTAGCGTCCGGCAGCGAGCCGACCGCCTCTTCCACGCCCTTGTCGTAACCCAGTTCGCGCAGGGTGTCATGCAGGTTTCTCGTGAGCAATCCCACGCGCACGAACACGTCGTGGACGGAAAGCGGCTTCTGCGCTTCGCCGTCGGTCGTCATGCCCTCCACGGCGGGTTGAGGGGCTTCCAATTCAGCGATGGCGGCCTGCATATCAAGCTGCCTTTTTCAATATTTTGGCAAGTTTCTCCTCAAGCGTGGCCTTGGTGAACGGCTTGACGATATAACCCGATGCCCCGGCCTGTGCCGCGGTAATGATGTCTTCTTTCTTGGCCTCGGCTGTCACCATCAACACCGGGAGGGACTTCAACGCCTCGTCCGCGCGAATCTGCCGCAACAAATCAAAACCGTTCATGTTCGGCATGTTGACGTCGGACACCACGAAATCAAAGGCGCCGGCACGCAATTTTTTCAGGGCGTCCTGTCCATCCTCGGCTTCGTCCGCGTTCTGGTGACCGATCTCCTTGAGCAGGTTGCGTACAATCCGCCGCATGGTTGCAAAATCGTCAACAATCAGGAATTTTAGTTCTGCAGTACTCATGAGATCCTCTTCTTGTTGTGCATCACTTCGATGCTTCGTAGGGCTGGTAACGGCTTTGTTTGGAAAAACTTGAAAACAGACGCAATTCAGCGCGGCGGCTTGGCGCCAAAACCGGTGTCTACACCTGCATGTTCATGATTTCGTGGTAGGCCGAAACGAGTCGGTTACGCACCTGCACGGTCTGCTGAAAAGAAATATTCGCCTTCTGGATCGACACCATGACGTCCTGCAGGTTGGCGCCCGGCGCCCCCAGTTCGAAATCCCTCGCCAGGTTGGCCGCTTGCTGTTGCCTTCCGTTTACCTGATCCAGCGACGCCTTAAGAACCGACGCAAAATCCGCCGGCTTGCTGCCTGCCGCGGCCGTGGTACTGACTTCGTTGCTTATGCCGGCTCGCGCCGCGGCGCCACGCAGTTGGGCGAGCACATGGTCAAGCGCTTTGGTTTCAATCGCCATTATTGTCTCCGTTAATACCGGAATCAGCCTGATCCCGCGTCTCGCGGAAACCAAGCGTGCCTGTCACGGTGCCGAAGCTTAGCGGCCACCCCGCGCCCGGATGGCCGTGAAAAGACACCGAAAAGCGGCGCTATCCCGCGCTTCCCCGCAGCCCCTATTGCCGATAATCGCCCCACTTGCTTCTGTCTCGACCTTGCGTCGCTTGTTAACCGAAGATCGTGGAGTAGATACGTGGCGGACCCATCAGCACAATCGCTTGCCATTCCGATGCAACGCACCTATCAGATATTCAATCCGCAACGTATTGGGTTGATGTTGACGGTCGCAACCTTGATCTCCGTTCTGGTAGCCGGATACATATGGAGTCAGACACCAGAATACCGGGTGCTCTACGGCCACTTGTCGGATCGGGATGGCGGCGCGGTGATCGCGGCGCTTCAGCAAATGAATGTTCCCTACAAATTCGTGGAAGGCGGCTCACTGTCGGTGCCCTCCCATCAAGTTCATGAAGTGCGCCTGCGGCTTGCCGGGCAAGGCTTGCCCAAAGGGGGGATAGCCGGATTTGAGTTAATGGAGAGCCAAAAATTCGGTACCAGCCAGTTTGCGGAACAGATCAACTACCAGCGCGGACTCGAGGGCGAACTCGCCCGTTCGATTCAGACGCTTTCGTCCGTGCAGAACGCCCGCGTGCATCTCGCATTACCCCGGCAAACCACGTTTATGCGCGAACAAACCAAGCCCAGCGCTTCGGTGGTGCTGGGGCTGTTTCCAGGGCGATCACTGGATGCAACGCAAGTCAGCGCCATTGTTCACCTGGTCGGTAATAGCGTACCGGATTTGCAAATCCGGAATGTAAGTCTCGTCGACCAGAATGGCACTCTGCTCAGCGCCGAACATAACGACGAATCCCGCACGGCGCTGGATGCATCACAAATCAAATACCGTCTTGAACTCGAACAACGTTACATCAGCCGCATTGAATCCATACTCGCGCCGTTAACCGGCATGCAGAACGTGCGTGCTCAGGTATCCGCCGATATCGATTTCACGCAAAGCGAATACGCCGAGGAAATTTACAAGCCGAATCAGAACACGCCCGATGCCGCCGTCCGTAGCAAACAAACCAGCGAGTCCAACGCCGGCTCGCCCACGACGAGCGGCGTGCCCGGCGCGCTTAGCAATCAGCCGCCCGGCCAACCCACCGCCCCCATCGCCACGCCCGGTGCTTCCGCCACCGCAGGGGCGCCCAACACGGCAGCCACGGGCAACGCGCGAAAGGACGCGACCGTCAACTATGAAGTCGACAAGACCATACGTCATACGCGGCAGTCGCCGGGAAAAATAAAACGGCTCGCGGTTGCCGTGGTGGTTAACCATCGTTCACGCACGGACAACAAAGGCAAAGTAACCCAAATCCCGTTAAGCGAAGCCGACATCACGAAACTCACGAATCTGGTCAAGGAGGTCATGGGCTACGACAAGGAACGCGGCGACACGGTTAGTGTCGTCAACAGCCCATTCAATGTTCGTGAAACAGAAAAAGTGGCCGAAATGCCAATATGGAAAGATCCGGAGAACATCGATCTTGCCAAGGTAGTCGGCAAGAATGCCCTGATCGCCGCGGTGCTGCTGTTTCTCGTGCTCGGCGTGCTTCGCCCCATGCTCAAAACCTACAGCGCGGCCGCGATGGCGCCGCCCGCACTGGCACCGCCATCGGAATCCAGCGCGGAAGGTGTTCAGGTGCCGCAATTGAACAGTTACGAACAACACGTTGACCAGGCGAAGCAAATCGCGCGCGCCGATCCCAAGGCGGTCGCCAACGTGGTGAAAGAATGGGTGGCAAGCAATGGCAAGTGAAGGGTTGAACAAAAGCGCCATACTGTTAATGGCGCTCGGTGAAAACGAGGCTGCCGAGGTATTCAAGTACCTGGGACCGCGCGAAGTACAAAAAATCGGCAGTGCCATGGCCGCCCTCAAGTCGGTCTCGCGCGATGAAATCAAAACGGTGATCAGCGAATTTTGCGCAAAGACAGAGGAGCAATCGCCGCTCTCGGTGGCCTCCAACGACTACATACGCAATGTGCTGAAAAAAGCGCTTGGGGATGATAAATCGGCGGCATTGATCGACCGCATACTGCAGGGCGGCGACACTAGCGGCATCGAAGGTCTCAAATGGATGAGTTCAAGCGCCGTCGCGGAGCTGATCAAGAATGAACATCCGCAGATTATCGCCACCATACTGGTTCATCTGGAACGCGAGCAGGCCTCTGAGATTCTCAGCGAGTTTACCGACCGCACCCGCAACGATGTGCTATTGCGCATTGCCACCCTGGACGGCATTCAGCCCGCCGCCCTGCAAGAGCTCAACGATGTGCTGACGGCGCTGCTGGCTGGCAACAAAAATATCAAAAATGTCCCAATGGGCGGCGTGCGGACCGCCGCTGAAATACTCAACTTCATGCCGGGCACCCAAGAATCGTCCGTCATCGAAGGCGTCAAGGAATTTGACGCGGAACTGGCGCAGAAAATCGTCGATGAGATGTTCGTATGGGAAAACGTGCTTGATCTCGACGATCGCGGCATACAAATGCTGCTCAAGGAAGTGCAGTCCGAGGCGCTGATACTCGCACTCAAGGGATCTTCCGACGCCCTGCGTGAAAAGATATTCAACAACATGTCGCAACGCGCCGGTGAAATGCTACGGGAAGATCTGGAAGCCAAGGGCATGGTGCGGGTCTCTGAAGTGGAGTCACAGCAGAAGGAAATCCTCAAGATCGTGCGCCGCCTCGCCGATGAGGGGCAAATCGTGATTGGCGGTAGCGGAGAAGAAGGCTATGTCTAACCATGTCTAACAACCCGCTGGTGCCGCGGGAAAAGCAGTCCGCCTACCAACGCTGGGAGCTGCATTCATTTGATATCCCGCATGATTTCAATCCAGCCACGCGCATGACGCCCGCCGCCGACGACACCGCCAAAATCGAGGGCGTCCGGCGCATGGCCTATGAATCGGGCCGGGCCGACGGCTTGCGCGAAGGAAAGGCCAGCGCCGCCGCGGATGCACGTCATCTGCGGGAATTGTGCGCGGTCATCACGCTTCAAGGCAAGGATATCAATCAGCAGCTTGCCGATGATTTGCTCCGGCTAGCGCTGGCGCTAGCACAACAAATGGTACGACGCACAATAGCCATTCATCCGGAAGTCATAATTGCATTGCTGCAAGACGCATTGACACAAATGTCAAATGCCGCCACGCAGCTCACGCTTACGCTGCATCCTGCCGACGCCGTATTGGTGCGTGCACGCCTTGCCGAGCAAAGCGAATTCGAAAACTGGAAGATCGTCGAGAGCACCGCCATCCAGCGCGGCGGTGCGGTGCTGCATTCCGCAGCCAGCCACATGGATGCCACGGTTGAAACACGGTGGCAACACCTGACGCGGAAACTGGGCCTTGATGACACATGGCTCGACTGAGCACCCCCTACAAAACCGTATCGGCACAAGGCGGAATTCAAATTGAAACCCCAACGTTTTCATTCTGACAGAGATGCCTCATGAACGCATCGGGATTTCTGCGGGACTGCACGGATCTGGCTGCCCACACCGAGACATTGTGTGTATCCGGCAAGCTGACGCGGGTTGCGGGATTGGTGCTGGAGGCATCGGGATTGCGGCTCGCTGTTGGCAGTTGCTGCCGGGTGTTGCTTCCCCAGCAAACCAACGTGGAAGCCGAAGTGGTGGGATTCTCCGAAGACCGGCTCTTCCTGATGCCCGTGAGTGATGTGCATGGGCTGATGCCAGGCGCCCTGGTGACACCACTGGAATCAGTCCCGCAACGGCTATCGCTGGGTGTGCCGGCGCAACCGCGCCGCCGCGCCGCGGATCAGGCAAAACACGTGCCTGTGGGTGTCGCCCTGCTGGGACGGGTGCTTGACAGCAGCGGCGCGCCGCTCGATCAATTGGGCGCCCTGCACACCGACCGCAGCGTATCCCTGCACAACCGCCCGCTCAACCCGCTGGAGCGGGCGCCGATTACCGACGTGCTGGACGTGGGGGTGCGCGCCATCAACAGCTTGCTCACGGTCGGACGCGGCCAGCGCATGGGATTGTTCGCGGGCAGCGGCATCGGCAAGAGCATGCTGCTCGGCATGATGGCACGCTACACCAGCGCCGATGTCATCGTGGTCGGGCTAATTGGCGAACGCGGCCGCGAAGTCAAGGAATTCATTGAGAATATTTTGGGCACGGAAGGTCTTTCGCGGGCGGTGGTCGTGGCCGCGCCAGCGGACACCAGTCCGCTGATGCGCTTGCAGGGCGCCGCCTATGCGACTGCCATCGCGGAACACTTTCGCGACGAAGGCAAGCATGTGCTGCTCATCATGGATTCCCTGACGCGTTTTGCGATGGCCCAGCGCGAAATAGCGCTCGCCATCGGGGAGCCACCCGTGACGCGCGGTTACCCTCCGTCGGTATTCGCCAAGCTACCGCAACTAGTGGAACGCGCCGGCAATGCGGGACGCGGCGGCGGCTCCGTTACCGCGTTTTACACGGTGCTGGCCGAAGGCGACGATCAGCAGGATCCCATCGCCGATAGCGCCCGGGCGATATTAGATGGCCACGTCGTTTTGTCACGCGCGCTGGCCGATCAGGGACATTACCCCGCCATCGATATTGAAGCGTCCATCAGCCGCGCGCTCACCAGTCTGGTGGACACGCCGCAATTCGAACTGGTGCGCCGTTTCAAGAGTCTCTATTCGCGCTACCAGCGCAATCGCGATCTCGTGAGCGTGGGCGCCTATGCAGCTGGCAGCGATCCGCTGCTCGACCAAGCACTGTCGCTGTATCCGCGCATGGAGAAGTTCCTTCAGCAGAATGTCGCGGACCGCGCCGCCTACAAGACAAGCATTGATGAACTGCGCCTGATGCTTCAACCTGCGTCAACCGCATGAAACAACGCAGCCACCCCGAATCAGCGTAACTCATGGCACAAACCTTTGCCCTCAAGAACCTGCTCGATATCGCTGCTTCCGAAGCAGATTCGGCGGCGGCGCGTCTTGGCGAACTCAATCGTCAGGTGCAATTGCAGGAACAGAAACTCAAGCTGTTGCTTCAGTATCGAACCGATTACCAGGAACGCTTGCGCCGCGCTATCGCAAATGGCCTCGATAGCGCCGGCCTGCAAAATTTTAATGATTTTATGAACCGCCTCGAACAAGCCCTGCTGCAACAGCAGGCAGCGCTGAACGAGGCGCGCGGCCGCGCGGAGCGGGGCCTTCAACATTGGCAGACCATGGCGCGCCGCTCCAAGGCATTTGACACGCTCTCACAACGCGCCGCGGCAACCCTGATGCGTAACGAAAACACCCGCGAACAAAAGGCGCAGGACGATTTCGCCAGCCGTAGCGGATTCCAGGACGCATGATCACGGCGGCTCCCGGCATTCGCTCCATTCTCAATCCGATATCCGGAGAAATGAATTCTATGGAAAACATTCAAACGCAAATACCGGCGTCGGCGCCCGGCAAATCGCCATCGACATCATCGGCCGTTAACAAGGGCTGCACGCCCGCGCACGACGCGCCATTGGGCACGATGGATTCAATGGGCTTCCAGAAACTGCTGCTGGGCATGATGGGGTTACAGTCAACCCAGGAAGCTGCCATTGAACCCGGACAGAAAGCAGGTATTGCCGCCGATGACACGGAGAACCTGGCGCCGATCGATGCGCCCGCCGGTGCATCCAATGCCATGCCATTGCCGATCATGCCGCCTCCGCCCGCGCCTTTGAGAACCGCCGGTGAAACGCCAGCCCTGTCGGGTATTACCGGGGACCTGCCTGCTGCCGCCGCATCCACCACCGCCGCTGCCACAAATGCTTTCGATCACACGGGCAAGGCAGAACCCGGCACGGTCGAGCCGCACGGCAAGGGCAGTGACTTGGGACTCGAGCAAAATCCTCCACAATCCGGGAAACCGGACACAGGCACCCACGCGGAGGGCGCGAACACAACGGGGCTGCAACGCTCCCTGGAAGCCATCTCGGAACACCGCGATGCCGCAGTATCCAATTTGCCTGTGCCGCATGCCCAGGGCGTACATCCTCCGCTTCCGACACACCCCTTGCCATCCGCGCCGGACCGTATTGATGTGCTCATCGGCACGCCGGATTGGAATACCGAGTGCGCGCAGAAAATCGTATGGATGCAAAGTCAAAAACAACAGTCCGCCGAACTGCATATAAACCCTCCGGATCTGGGTCCGTTGCACATTCGACTCACCACCGATGAGACGCAGACCAGCGCGATCTTCACCTCGCCCCACGGCGAAGTGCGTGAAGCCCTCGAAGCCGCATTGCCCCGCTTGCGCGAAGTATTGGCCGATAGCGGCATCACGCTGGGCAATGCCAGCGTTACGGCGGATAGTCCACGCGACGGCTCGGCCTTTGCGCAACCGAGGCATTCCCCGCGCCCGGAATCGTCGGCACCGGATGCCGATACAAAGCCAGAACCATTTTCACCTCGTCTGCTACCACGACCACGTGGCAACGGGCTGGTGGATCTCTTTGCGTAGTCAGGGTCTGGCAATAAGCGAAGAAGGCCAGAATAAAATGCCTTTTCATGCGATGAATCCGTGGCGTGCGCCAACATAATGATGTGAACAAAACCACTGAGGTGTGAAGATGGCGGTCAGCGCGGTTAAGAACGACAGCACCAAAAATTCCGGTGCGGATAGTGCATCGGCAACGTTGCCCGGCCCCGCGAAGAATCGTAAGTTATTGAAAATAATACTAATTTTATTAACACTCGGCGCGGTGGCAGGTGGCGGCGCTTATTGGTACTTGGGGCAAAACAAGCAGCACAAATCCGCCGAGGCCAAACCGCAGCCCGCCAAGCCACCGGTCTATGTGCCGCTTGAACCCTTCACCGTCAATCTTCAGATTGAAGACCATCCCCAGTTCCTCCAAGCGGGCTTGTCATTAAGGGTCGCCGATAACGCTGTTGCCGACGCCGTAAAGTTGCACATGCCCGAAGTGCGCGACCGTATCCTGCTGCACCTTTCCGCACGTAAACCCTCCGAGTTACTGACCGTGGAAGGCAAACGCAAACTCGGCGCTGACATTGTCGAAATCGTGAACAGTATTTTGTCGTCGCCTGAACCCAAATCAAAAGCCAAGACCAAGGCTAAGGCGAAAGCAAAGGAAAAAATCAAGGAAGCCGAAGAAGAAAAAGCGGAAGCCGATGAGGCGGCCTCCGCCGAAGACGAAGAAAAAGCGGAAGCCGAGCCCCCTGCTCCGCCGCCGCCACCCCAGAAGCCCGTCCTAAGCGTGTTGTTCACGTCATTTATCGTTCAGTAATCACGCGATGAGTAAGGATTTTCTTTCTCAGGACGAAGTCGACGCCTTATTGAAGGGCGTCACCGGCGAACCCGATGAAGCCACGGAGGCAGTGGATCCGGAAGCCATCCGACCCTACAACATGGCGACCCAGGAGCGCATCGTGCGCGGGCGAATGCCCACCCTGGAAATCATCAACGAGCGATTCGCCAGACTGTTGAGACTGGCACTGTTCAATTTTGTGCGGCGCACCGCGGAAATCTCCGTCGGGCCGGTGCGCACCACGAAATACAGCGAGTTCATCCGCAACCTTGTGGTCCCGACGAATCTCAACCTGGTGCAGATGAAGCCGCTGCGGGGAAACACGCTGTTTATATTCGATCCCAATCTGGTTTTTCTGATCGTCGACAATCTGTTCGGCGGTAGCGGCCTGATGCACACCCGCGTCGAAGGCAGGGACTTCACACCCACTGAGCAACGCATTATTCGATTGCTGCTGGCCATTGTGTTCGAAGATCTCGAAAAATCCTGGGCATCCGTGCATCCCGTGAAATTCGAGTACGTACGCTCCGAAATGAATACACAGTTCGCGAATATCGCCACGCCCAATGAGGTGGTAGTGGTCACCACCTTCTCCATCGAATTTGGTTCCACGGGCGGACAGTTTCACATCTGCATACCGTATGCGACGGTAGAACCCATCCGGGATCTGCTCTACAGCAGCGTACAGGGCGACCACATGGAAGTCGACAAGCGCTGGGTCAGGTTGCTGTCCCAGCAAGTGCAAAGCGCGGAAGTCGAACTGGTGGTCAATCTCGGCAAAGCCATGCTCACCATCGATCAGTTGCTGGGCATGCAGGTAGGTGATGTCATTTCCGTTGACGTGCCGCAGCCGATGATCGCGGAGGTGGATGGCGTACCAGTAATGGAATGCAAGTGCGGCGTATCAAACAACCAATATGCGCTGAAAGTTCTGGGGTTGTTGTCCAGCGCTCATCAGGAAGGCTAACAGGAACCCACCATGACAGAAGTTGCCACCCAGGAACAGGTTTCCGCGGACGACTGGGCCGCGGCAATGGCGGAAGCAGCACCCGCCGCGAACTCCGCGCCCGAAGAATCCAAGCAGGTCGCGGCACCGATTTTCGAGCAGTTTTCAGGCGGCGCGCCAAAGACCGGCACGCATAACGATATCGACATGATTCTCGATATTCCGGTTCAACTCACCGTGGAATTGGGCCGCACCAAGATTGCCATCAAGAATTTGCTGCAACTCGCGCAGGGTTCCGTGGTTGAACTCGATGGACTGGCCGGCGAACCGATGGATGTTCTTGTCAACGGCTGTCTTATTGCGCAAGGCGAAGTCGTGGTGGTCAACGACAAGTTCGGCATCCGTCTCACCGACATCATTACGCCGTCCGAGCGGCTGAGAAAGTTGAAGCGATGAACTCTCCCGTTTCGCGCAACCTTCTGGTCATGGCGAGCGCGGCGCTGGCATCGTTTGCCCGCGCGGAATCTTCCGGTGCCGTGCCGGGAGCCGCCGTATCATCCACGGGGCAAATGACCAGCTTGCTTCTAAGCCTGCTGGCGATCATCGCACTGATCGTAAGTGCCGCTTGGCTTGTCAAACGTCTGGCACCGCGCCATTACGTCACTAATAACAAACTACGCATTGTCGCGGGCGCCGCGGTCGGACAACGCGAACGGGTCGTCGTGGTTGAGATCGGAATGTCCTGGCTGGTGCTGGGCGTTGCACCGGGTCATGTCACTGCCCTGCATCATTTACCGCGCCCCGAACCCGGTGCAGAACCGGCGGCGCTTCCCGTGGAAACGGCGCGCCCGTTCGCACAATGGCTGCTGCTACTAAAAAAATCGTATGAAAAAAAATAATTATACCGCGCGATGCTATGTCGCGCTGATCATGCTGTGCGGCATCGTTTTGCCGGCAATGGCGCAGACAGCTTCCTTCCCCGTAGGCACCAGCACACCGGCGGCAGGCGGCGGTCAGTCATACAGTCTGAGCATACAGACCCTGTTGCTTTTGACGTCACTGACCTTTCTGCCGGCAGTATTGCTGATGATGACCGGGTTTACCCGCATCATCATTGTGTTGTCGCTGTTGCGTCAGGCGCTCGGCACGCCCGCTTCGCCCCCTAACCAGGTGCTGATCGGCTTGTCGCTGTTTCTGACGCTGTTCGTGATGTCCCCCACGCTGGACAAAATATATGTCGACGCCTACCAGCCGTTTTCCGACGAAAAAATCAGTTTTACCGTCGCCGTTGAAAAAGGCAGCGTGCCGTTACGCGCATTCATGCTCAAGCAAACCCGCGCGGCCGATCTTGCGCTCTTCACCCAGCTCTCCGGTCAGAAAGTGGAAAATACCAGGCAGGTGCCCATGAAGGTACTGATTCCCGCTTATGTCGCGAGTGAATTAAAAACCGCCTTTCAGATTGGGTTCATCATCTTCATCCCGTTTCTGATTATCGACATGGTGGTCGCCAGCGTTTTGATGTCGATGGGGATGATGATGGTTTCGCCCGCGATGGTGTCCCTGCCCTTCAAGCTGATGATTTTTGTGCTGGTGGATGGTTGGGCGCTTTTATTGGGCTCCCTCGCACAAAGCTTTTCGACTTAACACACCAACGCCCGAAACCTGAATCATGACAACGGAAAGCGTAATCTCCATCGGGCAGCAGGCCTTGATCACCATGTTACTGGTCGCGGCGCCGATGTTGTTGGTCGCGCTGGCGGTTGGATTGCTGGTCAGCATTTTTCAAGCCGCGACCCAGATCAATGAAATGACCCTGTCGTTCATCCCAAAGCTGCTCGCGGTATTCGCCACGATGGTTATCGCCGGACCATGGATGACCTCAATGCTCGTCGATTACATACGCAGGTTGTTCACCGACATACCCGGCATTATTGGCTGAACCGGCGGCGCAACATGATCACGCTTACATCCGCCCAGCTAAACGGCTGGATCTCCATGATCGTGTGGCCCCTGATGCGCATTCTCGCGCTGGTCGCGAGCGCCCCCATCACCGGCAATCAACAATTTCCGGTAGCGGCAAAAATAGGGTTCGCGGTATTGCTTACGTTTTTGGTCGCGCCGGTACTGCCCGAATCCGCCGTTGTCGATCCCGCCAGCGGACAAGGCATCCTTCTGTTGATACGCGAAGTCCTGACCGGTCTGGCCATGGGCATGGCCATGCGTGTCGTGTTTGCCGGCGTCAGCATGGCGGGTGACATTATCGGCCTGCAAATGGGCCTGGGATTCGCGCAGTTCTACGATCCGCAAAGCAACAGCCAGGCGCCGGTCACCGGGCAGTTTCTGTCATTGGTCGCGACCCTCGCGTTCCTGTCTCTGAATGGACATCTATTGATGATCTCGACACTGGTGGAGTCTTTTCAGCACGCGCCGGCAAACAATCCGGCATCATGGGCTGGCAATGCCCTGTGGCTCGCGCAATGGGGCGGAACCGTCATGCGCGCCGCTCTCTTGCTGTCTTTGCCGATTATTGCGGTACTGCTGGTGACCAATATCGCTCTGGGCGTACTGTCCAAGGCGGCGGCACAACTGAACATCTTCGCCATCGGATTTCCGATTACCCTGGGCATTGGATTTATCGCGCTGCTTTCCGGCATACCTTACATGATTCCAGTGCTTGAGAAGCTATTCAACGAGGGGTTGCTATCCATGCTGCGCGTCGCCACCCTCCGCTAACGAATGATCTCTACAATACCCTGGGCAATCCGTTGCGCAATGGGCACCGCGGAATCTACGCCTTCGGTAAACTCTACCACGCGGTAACGTCCCGAACCGAGTTCTCCGGCAATTTGTTCCGCGCGACGGAAAAACGCCGGGGCAGCCTCGCCATCGCCGCCCGTGGTAAAGCGCTTTTTTCTCAAGGCGATGCGATACCGGTTCTCGCCCAGACGCATTTGTTCAATTTGCCAGTTGGGCGCGAGCGGATCGACAATCGCAAACAGCAAGGCGCCCGCCGCGATACTCTCCAACGGAATACTAAGAGAATTGCTGATGTTGATCGTCTGATTCGGAATAAGAACGCTCTTTGAGCTGGTGTTCTCGAGCGTTGAACAGCCCGCCAGCGTTACAAGCGTAATCAGCGCAAGGCGAGAAACGACCCATTGATGTGTTTTCATGATTGCTTGCTCACAACAGCTTGAACAGGTTTAATGAAGTGACGGTGAGAAACGATTTCTGCGCGGCTTCCAGCTGGGTTTGTCGTAGACTCAGATCGCTGATCGCCTTGGCGTAATCGAGATCCTGCAGTCCCGACAGTCTGGTGTCGTACTGCAAGGACAAATCGCCGAGGCCCCCCTGTTCGAAGTCGATTTCCTTCAGGCGCGCCCCCACGTCGGCCCGCACTTTCAACACATTATCGAGCGCGTTGTCCAGCCCCGACATCGAGGCATTGAGCGCATTCTGATAGGCCGCCACCGGCACCGGGCCGGGGGTTGTTCCCTTACGTAACGTGGCAATCAAATCGTGCATGGTGGCAAACACATCGCGATTGACACTCGCCTTGACCGTGAAAGTATCGCCATCGGCGGGGACGCCCGTCACGGCCAAGTTCGCCCCGAAATCAAACGGCGTCGCATTGGTGTCGGGCGGACTTTGTGTTTTCAGTGAAATCGCCGCGCCCGCCACGTAGGCCCTCGGATACGGCCCCGTGCCCGGCGTGGCACCCGTCACAAGCGACACATTGTTGACGTTATCCACGATGTCGTAGGTGGTACTGGGCGGTACCACGATGGTGTCAACGTTGAATCGAATGGTGAAATCGCGCGGATTGCCCTGTGCGTTCCACTTTGCCGGATCAACCACGTTTCCCGGATCCGAAATACCACTGCCGCTGTTGGCGGCGCCCGGTGCAACCGTAAAAATTCCATTTCCATCCCGGATCGAGCGGAATACAACGTTACCGGAATCGTTGATGGGAATCGTGCGGGACGACCCGATCTGTATATTGCGTTGTCCATCGTCGCCGGCATAGCTGACATTGCCAGGACTGGTCTCTGCAAATGGCTGAGTCGCCCCCTGATAGCCCGAAAACACGTACTGGCCGTTTCCATTGCCGCGATTTGCAATTGCAAGCAATTCCTCGTAGCGATTCTGCAGCTCCGTGGCAATCATTGCGCGATCCGCGTTGGTCAAGGTGGCATTGCCCGCATTCACGGCCAGCGCCTTGACATCCTGGAGCAGCATCGTGACATCCGCGAGCGCGCCTTCTTCCAGCGACAATTGCGCCTTGGCGGCATCGCCATTGCTGAAATACTGGCTGTTCAATGCCCGCGACTGCCCCAGGTCAAGCACAGCTGCCGCCGCCACTGGATCGTCGGACGGCGTAAGCATACGCCTGCCGCTTGAAATTTGTTGCTGCATGCGGAGAAGGTCCTGCTGGTGCTGTTGCACGCCGCTAATGCCCATCCCGTACATCATGCTGGTGCTGATACGCATGGACAGTTCCTATCTTCCCAAATCCAGCAAAGTTTGAAAAACCGTCGAGGCAATCTGTATCATCTTGCCGGCAGCCTGATAAGCCTGCTGATAGCGCAGCAGATTGGCGGCTTCTTCATCCAGATTGACGCCTGATAATGATTGCTGTACCTGCATTGCCTGATCAACCGCCGTGGACTGCGCCTGAGCGATAATGTCCATCTGCCGCGTCTGAGTGCCGATCGCGGCAACCATTTGACTGTAAGCCCCCTGATACCCCGTGGTACCGCCGGCCAGCGTGTTTTTTGTTTGCAAGCCGCTTAACAACAACGCATTTCGTCCGTCGGCCACGCCGCCTGTGTTGGGGCTAATCGTAAAAACGTCGCCTGCCGCCGGATTACCCTGAAACCGTACCGTCCAGCCGTTGTAACTAATATCCGCACCCGGCGTGTAGGCCACACCCGTCGGATTGCCGGTGCCGGCGCCCGCAACGTCAAAAGTCCCGGCCCCCGTAAATGTGATCGTCACGGCTTGTTGCAGATTGCCATCCGGTGGCGGAGGCGCATTGACCGTACCGGCGCTAATGGTAGCCGACCCGGTATTCGTGATTGCCGCAGCCGCACGTATGGGCGCGGCAGCAGCAATGCGCGCCGGATCGCTAAAGCTCATCGCGATATCGCTTGCGGCATTGCGCGTCGGCTTGATCAGGAAACTGTCGCCGGCATTAGCGATTCCCGAAGTAAGCGACAAGGTAACGCCATCCACCGTCTGGGGCAAAGTCGCATAAGTCGTCGATGTGTTGTCGGATAGCCGAATCACGGTGTAATTCGCACCGGTGTAAGTCAAGCGGTAATCACTGGCGGTCAACGCGCCCGCGTCGCTTACCGATGCCGCGAGGACAGCGCTTCCCGTATTCGTCGATTTGGCCGCTGTAACAGGTGGCGGTACGGTAAACAAGTCTCCGCCGAGCACGCCACCCAGATCCTGCCCCAGCCGGTGCTGATCGTTCAGGGTTAACGCCACCCCTGTGGCAACCCGGCCAAGCGCGTTTTGCGCGGCATCCAGGTCATTCGCACGGAATGCCAACAGGGCGCCCAGACTGCCACTCTGCAAACTCGCCGCGCTGAGCGGTGTCACGCCCGTCCCCACAACATAGCCTACGTCGAGTTGCGACGGGTCGACCGGCGATGGCGTAACCGCCAATTTCATGAATTGCTGACCAATCACCAGCGATTGTCCATTGCCGATGGAAACATTAATGGTGCCGTCGCTCTGCGCCGTTGAGGTAACACCAACCAGCTCGTTCAATTTACCAACCAGCGCATCGCGTTGATCCAGCAGGTCATTGGGCGGCTGTGAAGGACTTTGCTGCACTGCCAGTATGCGAGTGTTGAGTGAAGCAATTTGCTGCGCGTAGGCATTAATCTCGCCAACAGTACTGGCGAGCTGCGAATCAATGCCTGCGCGCAGCTCGTCAAAACGGGAGGCCAGCATGTTAAATCGCGATGTCAGCGCTTCGCCCGCAGACAACATAAGCTGCCGCGCCGGCAGGCTGGACGGGTCAGCTGCCACGCCCTGCATCGCAGAAAAAAAATCCTGTAATGCCGGCGACAATCCGGCATTGCCATCGGCCACGATATTGTCGATTTGGCTTAGCTGGGCATGGTACGTGGTGTAGTAACTGGCCTGCGCCTGCGATTCGACAAGATGATTTTCCAGAAAACTGCTGTACGCACGCCGCACCGTGTCAACCTGCGTTCCCTGCCCAAAAAAACCGCTGCCCGTTAAAAGTGGTATCGCCGTGCTTTGCAGAATGGATTGGCGGTGATACCCCTCCGTACTGGCGTTGGCGATATTGTGCCCCGTGGTCAGCAGACCGGCCTGTGCAGCGGCTAAACCACTGATACCAATATTGAAAATGCCGTCGCTCATGACGCTATTACCGCACTATTAAATGGATTCGTAGGGGATTAACGTCAGCGCATTGCCAAAACCTGAGCCCTGCGCTCGGCTGCGACGTATTGCCGTATCGGCGGACTATCGATCACACTGACCAGTTTGCTGGCATACACCGGATCCGTCGCATAGCCGCCGCGCTGCAACCCTTGCGCGAAGCCTTTGGCATCCTGTTGCCCAAGCACCGGTGAGTAGCGTGCATTATCGCGAATTCGATTCGCGTAATCCCGGAAACTTTCACCATACGACTCATAGACACGATACTTTTCGGTCACCTTAGTCGCGATGCCGTTCACGTTCACCGTCACGGTCTTCTCCACAGTAGGGCCTTTCCAGTCGGCACCCGCCTTGACACCAAACGGGTTGTAGGCAGGCTGACCATCGGCGGTGCGAATTTCATATTTTCCCCACCCGCTTTCAAGCGCGGCCTGCCCCACGATGAATTGTGGCTGGACGCCTAGCAATTGCGCAGCGTCCATCGCATGCGGCCACACGCGATTCACAAAATCAGCGGGTTGCTGGCTAGCCGCGGCACTGGCAATAGGCGTGGTTGCGCGAACGGGTAAAGGCGCATTTGCCGCCGCGCCTGGCAAAGACACCTTGCGTTCGACCGCGGTTACAGTACGCTCGAATGGCATTAGCTCGCTACGCAATGCCGCGACCCCGCCACTGGGGGTATTCACGCCATAAACAGTACGCATCAATCCGCCCGCGTACGGGCCGCTGGATAAATTGGCGGCCATCGTGGCCGCGCCGCCCGCAGTCGTGCTTTGTGCAACCTGCACGCTAGCTGGCGTATCGGTTAAAGTCTTGGGCACGGCCATGTCGCGAGCGCTGCCGATAACACTAACCAGCTTATCGGCGTACGCAGGATCCGTGGCATACCCGCCGCGTTGCAGTCCTTGCGCGAATGCCCTTGCGTCACTCTGCCCGATCACACCGGAATAGCGCGCATTGTCGCGCAACAGATTGGCATAATCGCGAAAACTCTCGGTATAGGATGCATAGACTCGAAACTTCTCGACGGTTTTGACCGCGACACCATTCACATATTCGACAGTGGATTTCTCGACGGACGGCCCTTTCCAGTTACCCGTGGCCTTGATGCCAAACAGGTTGTGGCTTGGTTGCCCGTCGGGCGTGCGGATTTCATATTTTCCCCAACCGCTCTCAAGCGCCGCCTGTCCAACGATAAACTGCGGTTGCACCCCCAACGTCTGGGCGGCTTCCAGCGCATGCGGCCACACGCGGCTGACGAAGTCAGCTGGCGGTTGACTGGCCGCCGCCGCAGGCACGGGAGCGGCTGCGGGTGCAGGAACGCGAATAGCCGGCGGGGTTGCGGCAGACCCATCGGCAATCGGATTGGCCGACTTTCCACCATCGTGAAAATTTGCTGATAACTGCCGCGTCATCACCTCCGCCAAACCCGTTCCACGCTTTGCCATTTGCTGAGCCAACTGCTGATCGAGCAACGAGGTGTATAGTTTGGACTGCTCGCTGTCGAAGGGCCCATCTTGCGGCGTGGCGGAACGCATGCTCTTCAACATCATGCCAAGAAAGAGCGATTCAAATTGTTTTGCGGCGGCGGCTGTCGCCTCTCCCGGATTACCCTTGGCTTTAATTCGGAGTGACTCGAGTCCTTGCGTGTCAAACGCAAGCGTATTCGACGCATTGGCGGTTGGTGTCATGACTTAAATTATTTCAAGTTCCGCGCGCAAGGCGCCGGATGCCTTCATGGCTTGCAGAATCGCGAGCAGGTCCTGGGGTGTCGCACCGATGGAGTTTAGGGCTTTCACCACTTCTGCAAGGCTGACGCCTTTCACCATGGTCAATCCACCCTTTTCCTGCCGAATTTCAATCTTGTCCTTTTGCGTTTGTACCGTTTGCCCCTGGGAAAACGGCGCCGGCTGGCTGATCACGGGTTCGCTGGTGATGGTCACAGTCAGATTACCGTGCGCAATGGCGCAGTTATCCAGGGTGACGGACTGATTCATGACCACTGATCCGGTGCGAGCATTCAGTATCACCTTGGCCGCACCTTCACCGGGCCGCACTTCCATGTTTTCGACCCGCGACAGAAAATCAACACGCCCATTAAGGTCTGCGGGCGCGGCAACTTGAATGGTGCGAGCATCAACGGAGATCGCGGTTCCGGCGCCAAACGCTTCATTGATCACGTCAACCATGCGCCGAGCTGTGGTGAAGTCCGTGGTATTCAGCCCCAGCGTAATGTGCCCCTCGCGCCCCAGGGCTGTCGGAACTTCGCGTTCCACCGTCGCGCCGCCGCTGATGCGCCCGACCGACAAATGATTCACGGTGACACTTGATCCGCCGGCGCCGGATGCACCGACGCCGCCGACCAGCACGTGACCTTGCGCCATTGCATACACCTGGCCGTCGGCGCCCCGCATCGGCGACATCAACAAGGTGCCACCGCGCAGCGATTTCGCATTGCCCATGGACGACACGGTTACGTCGATTGCTTGCCCCGGCTTGGCGAATGGCGGCAACACCGCAGTCAACATCACCGCCGCAACGTTTTTCAATTGCAAGCTGACACCGGGCGGCAAATTAACACCGAGTTGTCCCAGCATGCTGGTGAGGCTTTGCACGGTAAATGGTGTCTGCGTGGTTTGATCGCCACTGCCATCAAGGCCAACCACCAGCCCATAGCCCAGCAACTGATTCGTGCGCACGCCCTGCACCGTCGCCAGATCCTTGATGCGTTCGGCCTGCAGCGACGGCGCAAGCCAGCACAGCACAACACCAAGAAAAAAACGCAACATATTGTTTTTGAACATATTTTTAAAATGGCAGCACATTGAGAAAAAACTTGCTCAGCCAGCCCATCGCCTGCGTACTGTCGATCTGTCCGTTGCCGCGATACTCGATACGCGCGTCCGCGACTTGCACGGAATTCACACTGTTGGCAGCAGTGATGTAAGCCGGATTGACAATGCCCGAAAAGCGAATGAACTCGGAACCCTGGCTGATACCGACCTGCTTCTCGCCGCTGACCAGCAAATTTCCGTTGGGCAAAACCTCCGTTACCGTAACGGTGATGGTTCCGGTAAAGACGTTTGTACTGGTGCTTTGCCCATCGCCGCTGAATTTGAAATCGGAACTCGCACCCAGATTCGTACCGAGAAAGCTCTTGCCCGGCAGTCCCGCCATGCTGGAAACCGAGAAATTATTGTCGCTGGACCGATTGGCAGTACTGCCCGATTTTTTGTCGGCGTTGGTATTCTCGACGATGCTGATGGTGAGTGTATCGCCAACGCTGCGCGCCCGGCGGTCTTCAAACAAGGGCCGATAGGCATACCCCGCCTGATAGATGCCACCGTTGGCATCCACCGGCGGCGTGACGGCCACCGGGCGTGCCGTCATGGGCTGATGAACCGACGTAGCCGGCGTCGTGGCGATGCAACCAGAACCCATCAACGCAACAAATAGTAATACCGGAATTTTCATGATTTCATCCTTACAATTGCGACAATTTCTGCAACATCTGATCCGATGTCGTAATCGCCTTGGAATTGATCTCATAGGCGCGTTGCGTCTGGATCATGTTGACCAGCTCTTCAACCACGTTGACGTTGGACGTTTCCACATAATTTTGGGTAAGCATGCCCAGCCCATTGGAACCCGGCGCATTGGTGCTTGGCGTCCCGGACGCCGCGGTCTCCACGTAGAGATTTTCACCCATACTTTGCAAACCGGCGGGATTAACAAAGCCCGTCAGTTGCAGCGCGCCCACTTGCGTGGGCGTTGCGGATCCCGCACGCGTCACCGAAACCACGCCGTCGCGGGCAATAGTGACGTTCAAGGCGTTGGCCGGAATGGTGATCGCGGGTTGCACATGAAACCCGCTGGAGGTCACGAGTTGCCCTTGCGCATCCAGATGAAACGAGCCATCGCGGGTATAAGCGGTGCCGCCATCAGGCAACTGCACCTGGAAAAAACCCGCGCCGTTGATGGCAACATCCAGTGAATTGCCAGTTTGTTGTAGATTGCCTTGGGTAAAAATTCGTTCAGTCGCCACCGGTCGCACGCCGGTGCCCAATTGCAGTCCGGACGGCAACTGTGTCTGCTGGGACGATTGAGCGCCAGGCTGGCGTATCGTTTGATAGAGCAAATCCTCGAATACCGGACGCGCACGCTTGAAACCATTGGTACTGACGTTCGCGAGATTGTTCGCGATCACGTCCATATTGGTCTGCTGAGCGTCGAGTCCAGTCTTGGAAATCCACAAGGAACGAATCATGTTGGTACCCGCAAGAAATTAAAGGTTAGCCCTGCAATGACAGCAATTGCGCGGCCTGACGCGCATTGGCTTCGGCGTTTTGCAGCGCTTTCATCTGCATGTCGTACTGCCGCGCGAGCGCGATCATGCTGACCATCGAATCAACCACATTGACATTACTGGATTCCAGCGCGCCTGAGACAATACGCACACCCGCATCCGCCGGCGCTTCCCCGCGCGCGCGGAACAACCCGTCATCGCCGCGTTCAATGTTCGCTTCCGGCGGATTCACCAGCTTGATACGTCCGACAGCTGAACTCGCGCCGGGCTTGTTTCCCGCCTGCACCGTGGAAACGGTACCGTCACCGGCAATTGTCACCACGGTATTGCCCGGAATCGAAATCGGCCCGCCGTCTCCCAGCACCGGATGGCCGCCGCGGGTCTGTAAGACGCCATTGGCGCTCAGTTGCAGACTACCGGCGCGCGTATACGCTTCGCTGCCGTCGGGCGCCTGCACCGCGATCCACCCTTTGCCCTGCACCGCGATGTCGAGATCCCGACCGGTATGTTGTATGGCGCCAGGCGTGAAATCCGCGCCGGGCGTTGAATCAACCACAAACGCGCGTGTGGCCGCACCCTCGCCGATGATCGGCACCGCGCGAAACACCGAAGTTTGCGCACGGAAACCGTTGGTGGTCACGTTCGCCAGATTGTGCGAAACCACCGCCTGCTGACTCAGCGTTTGCTTGGCACCAGTCATCGCCTGGTAAATCATGCGATCCATGTGTAACTCCTTAAGACAACGCAGCTAGCATTCACAAAGCCGCTTACCGCAGATTCACCAGCGTTTGCAGCATGGCGTCTTGCGTCTTGATGGTTTGCGCATTTGCTTGATACACCCGCTGCGCGGTGATCATGCGCACCAGTTCCGCGGTCATGTCCACGTTGCTCTCTTCCACCGCAGCGGACTGCAACGGACCAAAGCTGCCATTACCGGGAGTACCGGTGACCGGCAGGCCGGACGCCGAACTGGCCTCCCAGCGATTGTTACCCACGGGCCTTAGCCCTTGGGGGTTGGCAAAACTCGCGAGCGCGACCTGCCCGAGATTTTTCGTCTGTCCATTGGTGTAATTGCCAACAATGATGCCATCGCTGCTTACATTAAAGCCGGCAAGACGCCCCGATGTGAAACCGTCCTGCGATAGCGAATTGACGCCAAAATTGGAACCAAATTGTGTGCTACCGGTTAGATCCAGAGAAAACGCCAGCGGGCTGGCCGCGCCGCCCGCTATCGTCAATGACGCCGACGCCGGCATTGCCGTGGTCATTACACCGGAGCTGTCAAACGCCAAAGTCATGGGATTCCCCGCGCCCGCGCCGAGATCCACATTGCCGACCGCCGTGCCGTCCACGGTACCCCGGATGTCCCACTGCCCCGCGGTAGCGGTCTTGACAAAATACAAAGTGAACACGTGCGAATTCCCCAACGTGTCATAGACCGAACCGGAAGCAGATTGCGTAAAGCTCGTGGGGTCGGCCGGATCAAATGCCGCCGTGACCGGCGGCGTCGCGCGTGAATCAAGATTGATATCGGCCAGAAATTTGGACGTTGCCGACGGATCGAGTTGCGAAGCGGACAATTGCAGCGGCGTCGGCGTGGACAGCACAATATTGCCATTGCTATCAGCCGCATACCCGGTCAGTTGCAACCCGTCCGAGGTAACAACATAACCATTGGCGTCCAGATGAAACTGCCCGTTGCGCGTGTACTCAATGGCCCCGCCATCGCTGACGGGAAAAAATCCCTTGCCGTTGATGGCCAGATCCAGCGGATTGCTGGTCGCGGTCAGATTGCCTTGTGTAAACTGTTGCGCCACTTCAGCCACCCGGCTGCCCAGTCCGATCTGGCTACCGCCTCCCCCGCTTAACGATGCGGCGTACACATCCGCAAATTCGGCGCGTGAACCTTTAAAACCGATCGTGGCCGCGTTGGCCACGTTGTTGCCGATAACGTCTAGATCAGCCGCAGCCGCGTTCAAGCCGCTTAACCCTGTCTGAAATGCCATGGATATCTCCTGTTTACTTGATACTGCGAATTTGCTGCATGGCGAGCGCGCCTATGCCATCGACGGTGACACTGGCGCCGTTACTGCCGGGCACTACGCCGGAAACCACGCCGGCGGTCAGCGGCGTCGAGGACACCTTTTGCCCCGCGCCGAGCGCCGTCACCTGAAAGGTGTATTTACCCGGCGGCATGGTCGCGCCGGCATCATTGAGGCCATCCCAATCAAAAGTCGCCACGCCGCTGCCGCGCGGCCCCAGTTCGAGCTGGCGCACCACGTTACCCGCGGGGCCGTTAACGGTAACCTTGACACTGTCGGCCGCGCGATCCAGTTGGACGCCGCCACGCGCCGGAGTACCGGCAGCCAGCGTCAAAGTATTACCGTCGGCAAGAACCGAGCGCCCTATCAAGGCGGCCGACTGCATCGACTGCCCCGCCATGAACGACGAAGCCATCTCCTTGAGCGTGGTATTGAGCGCTTCTATGCCGCTGACCGTGTTAATTTGCGCAAGCTGGGAAGTGACCTGGGCATTGTCGAGCGGATTCAGTGGATCCTGATTTTTCATCTGCGTGACCAGCAGCTTCAAAAAGCGATCCTGTATTTCACCGCCTCTCGCTGTTGTTGCCGCCGTTGCTCCCACTGAACCCAATGATCCCGCGGCGCCTGTCGCCACCGCATTCTGAATGACTGCCATGGTTTTTCCTTTTCTGTTTACGAACCCAGTTGCAGCGTTTTCAGCAACAATGTTTTCGCGGTATTCATAACCTCGACATTGTTTTGATACGAACGCGACGCCGAGATCATGTTCACCATTTCGTCAACCACGTTGACGTTGGGCATGCTTACGTAGCCCTGCGCATCCGCCATCGGATGCTTCGGATCATGTATTTTCTTCAGCAGCGATTGATCCTCGATCACGCCATTGACACGCACACCACTGCCTTCGGCGCCGGCGAGGGGCACGGCACTGAAAACCACCTGCTTGGCTCGATAAGGCGTGCCGTCGGGTCCGGTTGCGCTATCCGCGTTCGCAAGATTACTCGCAACCGTATTAAGCCGGTGGGACTGTGCGGTCAATGCACCGCCGGAAATTTCGAATACGTTAAATAGCGACATGATCACCCCTGTATCGCCGACAATAATGACTTGAGTTGACCGTTAAGTATCATCAGATTAGCCTCGTAATGAATCGCGTTTTCGGCGAATTGCGCGCGTTCAACGTCCATGTCGACGGTATTGCCATCCAGCGACGGCTGTACCGTTGTGCGATACATCGCGCTCCCGGCGTGGGTGGCGCCATCATTCCGCATTGGAGCAAGGTGGGTGGCGTCCGTACGGACCAGCGATGTGCCATCGGCACGCCCGCTGATGGCGCCCTGCATTGCATCGCGAAAATCAATGTCGCGCGCCTTGTAGCCTGGCGTATCGGCATTGGCAATATTCGATGCCAGCAGTTGTTGCCGTCGCGCGCGCAAGTTCAGTGCTTCGGTATGAAACTGCAGTGTTGAGTCAAGTTGATTCGCCATGATGCGTCGTTCCCGGTATTAAGAAAAAGTGGCTAAGTTGACTGATGATCCTGATTCAAGGTTTTTCCCGGTCTGCCGTTAATTCGGATGTTCGGTCTGACCGAGGCCGGTCGAACGCATAACGGCGTGGAGGGATATTAGGCAAGAACAACATTTCTCCATTCGCCGATTAGGACTAAAAATGCGGCTCAATTCCATCGCTGACGACACGGCCAATCCGCGCAGAATCCGGTTCGCTCCGTGAGGCAACCTGCCCACCCACGCAAACCAAAAATTCGGGAACTCGCGATGACAAACATGCCAAGTCGTGCACGGCTGCTGGTATCGGCAATATCCCTTCTGGCCTGTCAGACGGCACAAGGGCAAATTGCGCCACAACACGATCACGCGGATATCCACCGCGGCGTTGAAAATTTCGTGCAAGCCCAGTCCATGGGGTCTCCTCATAAGATCGCGCACGCCATAACCCGGATCGACCCGCGGCTTGCGCTACCGGCCTGCCCTGCCCTGGAATATTTCATCCCAAGCGGCGCGCGGCTATGGGGACAGACTGCGGTTGGGGTGCGTTGCGGCGCCCCTTCGTGGACGGTATTTGTTACCGTGCGCGTCAGCGTAACAGGCAATTACCTGGTTCTGACCCGTGCAATTTTACAAGGACAAGTCTTGACTGCCGCTGATGTCTCGATTCAAAGCGGTGATCTCACGCAATTACCCGTTGGTACTCTTTCGGACGTTGGCCAGGCCGAAGGTAAGATCGCGGGAACAGCTTTAGGCGCGGGCCAGCCGCTTAGCCGGGACTCATTGCGCAGACCATTGGTTGTGCAACAAGGTCAGAATGTCATCTTGCATGCAGCCGGTAGGGGGTTTCGCGTCACAGCCGAAGGCAAGGCGCTGAATAATGCCCAAGAAGGACAAGTCGCACAGGCACGAACCGCCTCGGGCCAGACCGTCAGTGGCATCGCACGCCCCAGCGGAGTTGTAGAAATAACTCAATAATATCAATAACCTACGATCACGGGTTCCCAATAAGCCGTACTTTCGCTGCCTTTCTTGCAAAAAAACCTAAAGTTCGGTCTGCAGTGGTCCGTTAATGCCAATATCGCGACAGGCTAAGGAAGTAGAACCGTGAAAATAGACCATAGTACCAAGACCATTACCGGCGGTTTGATTCGAGAGGAATCCGGACGCCCGGTAAAAAAATCCCCCGACGAAACGAATGCGCAGGCATCCAGCACGCACGTGCAATTGAGCCCTTTGTCAGCTCAGTTACAAAGCATCCAGCGTGGCTTTGCGGATACGCCCATCATTGACGCAGCACGCGTCGCCGAGTTGAAAGAAGCCATCAGCAACGGCCATTTCAAGGTGAATGCGGAAAAAGTCGCGGATCGATTATTGCAGACAGTGCAGGAACTTATTGCCGCGCACAAACGCTAAGCGGCAGGAGTGGATATGAGTAACGACCGCCATGACCTTCACAGCATTCTGTCAGCCGAGAACGCAGCATTGCGTGCGTGTATCGATGTGCTGGGCAAGGAGCAACAGTTATTGCTCAAGGGCGAAACGGACCAACTAGGATTGTTTTCCGAGACCAAGGCACAGTGGGTATTGAGCCTGACAAGACTGGGCGAGCAACGCCAGCAATGGCTGATCGATCATGGCGTGGAGCCGACTCGCACCGGGATCGAAAGCTTCCTCAATGAACGCTACCCTGACGACAGGCCGGAAGCCGAAGAGTGGCTAAAGCTGCTGACACTGGCAACGACCGCCAATCAGTTGAATATCAGCAATGGCATTATGATTGCAGCTCGCCTCAAAAGCACGCAACGTGCATTGCAGGCGCTATTTTCATCAGCGCGCCTGCCGGCCGCTTATGCGTCTGACGGTAGTACGGTCGGCTATCGTACCGCGCACCAAATCGCGGTCGCCTGACCTGGGCATTCATACGCCCTGAATCACCGCCTTGGGCTTGCATAAAGCCCCGGTAACCGGCCATGCACGGGAAATCCGGCAAGCCATGGTAGCCAATACGCGCTGAGTTCTGATTGGGATCCGGTCAATGCCGGTCACTGACTGGTCGATACTATCGACTGCAGGACCACACGATGTACGTGCGATCATATTGGTAATGCCTCCACGGCAGCATCGTTACCGGACAGCAAGTGGTAGCGGCTGCACCATGTCGTGCTCTGGGACCGGCGCACTGCCGCTACCTGGCGGCACAATTCGTTCCGCAGTAACGTACACTACGGCATGCACGGCGATATCTTTAGCGCGGCATTAACAAAGTTGAGTGCCGCTCGATCAATTGACGAAATACTGCACGGGAGAACAAAGCGGCAGAAAAATTCACCGCGCTTGATCCACGCGAATCCACTCATAAGAATTGGGACGGGCAGGCCAAACGAAATGGGCCAGTTGAATGCGGCCCCATAAAACGAGAATTCAGGCCAATCACGCACAATCACGAATTGAGCCCTCCCAGCGGGAAGACGAGGACTCTAACATCTACGGGTTATTGGTAGGCGCGATTGGACTCGAACCAACGACCCCCACCATGTCAAGGTGGTGCTCTAACCAGCTGAGCTACGCGCCTGAAAAAACGAACAATTGTAATTTTATCGGAATCAGGGCCACAAAGCCACTCCCCAATCGAAACCCGTCGCGCTATGATTGCGTCGTTATTTCCAGCGGAGGCGCAATACATGAATCGGCGTCGTTCATCTTCATCGGTAACACTCGTGCTTGTGGGCGCGTCGGCCATGACGGCGTGCGGCCAGAGCCCATCGCCCACGGAGACCATGCGACGCGATATGTATGCCTCCAAGGCGGACTGCGTGCAGGATTGGGGCGCCGATCCCGCCAAGTGCGAGCCGCGGCAAACGCGCAGCGGCAGTTCGTCATATACCCATTACTACGGTCCGGCCTATTCCCACGGCACCTACGGCAGCAGCCGCAATTCGCTCAGCGACGGCGCGACCAGCGAAGCGCGTCCCGGCAGCCGTGCCATGGGAACCGCGCATGTATCCCGCAGCGGCTTCGGTTCGAGTTCGTCCTCCCATGCCAGCAGCGGCCACTCAAGCAGCAGTAGCAGCGGTAGTTAATGGAACGCGAAACGCTCAAGCCGCGAGCCGACTGGCAACGCCAGTTCGAAGATCTCGGTTTCCATTTTCACAGTCTTGATGGCGTCTATTGGGACGAATCGGTGTGTTACCGCTTCTCCAGCAGCGAAATCGACATGATCGAAGAAGCCACGTGGAAGCTGCACGAACTATGCCTCAAGGCCGTGGATCACGTCATCAGCAAGCGCGCGTTCAAGCCGTTTGCATTGCCCGACTGGTTTATCGAGTATGCCGTTGATTCGTGGAATGCCGACGACCCCACGCTGTTCGGACGTTTTGATTTCTGTTACGACGGCATCAATGCGCCAAAGTTGCTGGAGTACAACGCCGATACGCCGACCTCATTGATCGAATGTGCCGTCGCGCAATGGAACTGGCAGCAGGCCGTCAAACCCAACCACGATCAATTCAATTCACTGCACGAACGTCTGATTGAACGCTGGAAGGAAATTCGCGATCATTACGAAAACCCCGTGATGTATTTCGCCTGCGTCAAGGACAATATCGAGGATTTCGGCAATGCCGAGTATATGCGCGACACGGCGATGCAAGCCGGCATCAACACGCGGCAGATTTTCATCGAAGACATGGGTTGGGATGCCGCCACCGAACAGTTCGCCGATCTTGAAAACAATGGCATTCCCGCGCTGTTCAAACTGTATCCATGGGAATGGCTGGCCAACGAATCATTCGGCCCCAATCTGCCGTTGTCGGCCATCCCCGTCATCGAGCCGGCATGGAAAGTGCTGATGAGCAGCAAGGCAATACTGCCGGTGTTGTGGGAGCTTAATCCGAAGCACCCCAACCTGTTGCCGTGCTACTTTGATCAAGCCAAATTGCAGTCGCAGCAATACGTGCGCAAGCCGATCTATTCACGCGAAGGCGCCAACGTCGAGTTGCATACCTGGCACGGCACCATCGCCCAGCCAGGCAGCTACGGCACCGAAGGTTATGTCTACCAAGCCTATTCGGCGTTGCCCGATTTCAGCGGCAACTATCCTGTCATCGGCAGCTGGATTGTTGGCGACGAAGCCGCCGGCATGGGCATCCGAGAAAACACACAACGCATCACCACCAACACCAGCCGCTTTGTTCCGCATTATTTCACCTAAGAGGAAAACATGGACATCCTGCAAGAGTCGATCACCGGATTCCCCGCCTTCATCATTCACCTTGTAGCCGCGCTGGTCATGCTCGCGGTGTTCTTGTTTATATACATCAAGATCACGCCTTACCACGAAATCCAATTGATACGGGCCGGCAATGTCGCTGCCGCCATTAGTCTGTCGGGCGCAATGATGGGCTTTACCATTCCGCTGGCCAAGGCCATCGCACAGAGCGGAAGTCTGCTCGACATGCTGATGTGGGGCGGCATCGCGCTGGTGATTCAATTACTGGCATATGCGATCGTCCGCCTATTAATACCGAGCATCTCCAAAGACGTCCCCGACGGAAAAGTCGCACAAGGCACCTTTCTTGGCATGCTGTCGCTGGCCACCGGCGTACTGAATGCGGCGTGCATGACCTACTGAAGCCCTAGCGATAAATTATGTAACTATTTGTTTTTATTATCATTTACATACTCCTCTCACATCAACTGTTGGCACTGGTCGGCGGCGTCTTGGCCACGGCGGGCACAGTGACTGCGCAGCCGTATCCCACGCGACCGATTCGCGTGGTCATACCTTATTCTCCCGGCGGCGCCACGGATGTTCCCGGTCGGCTGATCGCGGCAAAACTTTCCGACGTATTCGGTCATCAGGTCATCGTCGATAACCGACCCGGCGCGGGCAGCGCCATCGGCTCGGAAATTGTCGCGCGCGCCCAACCCGATGGCTACACGCTGTTGCTCACCGGCACGCCGTTTGCGGTGCTGCCCGCGCTCTACGGCAAACTGCCATTTGATCCCGCGCGCGACTTCGCGCCGGTGATGCAAGTTGCAAATGCGCCCAATGTGCTGGTAGTGCATCCTTCCCTTGGCGTGCGCTCGGTGAAAGAGCTGATCGCACTCGCCCAGTCCCAACCGGGCAAAATCAATTACGCCTCTGGCGGCACGGGTGGCGCCACGCATTTATACGCGTCGCTGTTTCTCACCATGGCAAAAATCAACATGACGCATGTGCCTTACAAAGGCAGCGGGCCCGCCACGGCGGACCTGCTCGGCGGTCATGTCAAAGTCGGCCTGCCCGGCATCGCCATCGTCATCCCGCACGCAAAGGCTGGACGCATGACGGCGCTTGCCGTCACCAGCGCCAAGCGTGCGCCGCAAATGCCTGACGTGCCTGCCATCGCCGAAGCCGGCGTGCCGGGCTATGACGCGGCAACATGGTTTGGTCTGTTCGCGCCGAAAGGCACGCCTACCACGGCAATCAACCGGCTGCACGCCGAAATCGTCAAAGTGGTACGCCTGCCCGATGTGGAAAACGGCTACCTGGTTTCCGGTAACGTCGCTGTCACGTCACGCCCCGAAGAATTCGGCACGTTTATCAAAGCCGAAATCGTGAAGTGGGGACAGGTGGTGCGGGAAGCGAAAATTCAGGGGGAGTGAGCGCCGCACCAGCAAGTTTGGCGTGCGGTAACGCACCACCGCTGTCTGAGCCGCGGAAACGGGCTTCCACTTCCCGAATACCATCACGCCGGCATCGTGGCCGTCACCGAACCCCGCGATACCACTGACGTATACCACTGCGCCAACCGCGGCCGGGACGCGCGCCAGTTTTCATCGGCGAAGCGAAAATCAAGGTATCCAAGCACACAGACCGCGCCGACCTGGCCGATGCCGAAGCCTGCGCCCCACGCGGGCGCTTCGGCTGCCAGTGCATCGAGGCCATTGTTGATCTTGGTGAACTGCCCCTTGATCCAGTCGTTCCAGCGATAGGGTTCCGGGCGCACGAAGGTTTCATAGCGGCACAATACAGCCGCATCGAGTATGCCGTCGCACAGCGACTGCAACCTGAGCGCATCCCAGCGCGCGGCATCGGATGGAATCAAACGCTCGACGTTGTGCAGACTGTCGAGATACTCGCAGATCACCGACGAATCGTACAACACCTTGCCGTCATTGGTTTCCAGAGCGGGAATTTTCACCAGCGGATTGCGCGCGGCGAGATCCGTATTGGGACTGACCGGCGACACCATGGCGGTGATTTCTTCGATGCGCGGCAGCAAGCCGGTCTCGCGTGCAACAATGCGCACCTTGCGCGCAAAGGGGGATGCGGGGTTATGCCATAGACGCATGATTGACTCCTTTATATTCAGTGCGAAGTTCGTTCACAAGCAACCCTGTCGTTCCCGCGCAGGCGGGAACCCATAACACACATGCCACTTGCAACGGCTTACAGGCTCCAGTCCGGGCGGGAACGACCGTGAGGATAGATTCTCACTATTCGATTCACTTCCCCGCCAGCAGCCGCCCCCACCCCTCCACCGGTGGTGCGATACCCGCGGCCATCAAGCGCCACGGCTGGGTAATCGGATTGGTCACTACGGGAATACCAAAATCCTCTTCCAAAATCGGCACGGCGGCAAGACTGCGCCATGCGCCACCCGCCAGAAACAGCGCGTCGGCCCTGGGCGCCTTACGCATCGCCTCGCGGCCCAACTGGAACGCGAGTTTCACGCCTTCCTCGATGCTCATCGAAAACGCCTGCTTCGCCCACTGCCCGACACCGGTGATGGTGAGCACTTCGATGCCGGCTTGCGTCAAATAATCCGTTACCAGCTTGTTGAGCGGATCGGACCAGCGGCTCGCCACCGCAATGCGTTTCGCGCCGAAGTGCTGGAACGCGGCGACGGTGGCCTCGGCGTGGGCATCGGCCACGGCGCCGGTCTTGCGCGCGGTTTCGTCGAGCAGTTCGAGCACGCGCTTGCGGCCCAGTTGCGAGGCTATCGGGAAGCCTGCGATGGTGATGCTGTTCGCGCCCTGCTTCGCCAGTTCGTCAATGCAGTTCCAGTAGCGCTGATCGATGGCCTCATGTACGCCGTCACGCGTGTAATCGCTGACCTCGATCGAAGACGAAATACGCAGGATGTCGGGCGGTAACAGGGGTTGCGGTTGCGGCAGCGGATGAAGCTTGGCGCCTACCGGGGTGACAGTACCGAGGATGTAGCGGGGTTTAGTGGTGTCGTTCATTACAAGCTCCGAATCTTGGGATGCAAATTGCGTGGTGCTTGCATGCTCCCCCTCACCCTAACCACCACCGCTCAAGGGGGTGCTGTACGAAGTCCCCCGTGTCCGGGAAAGAGGGGATCATGTTTTTGGTATGGCCATCCGCCCTACCGCCGCAGCCGCAAATAAATCTCCGGCAGTTTGTTCGGCAAACTGTTGATGTGGTCCAGCACCAGGTAATGCCCCGCGCCGAAAATCTGCGGCAGGTACTGGTTGGCCATGGTATCCACGGTAATGCAGAACGGATGCACGCCTTTCGCCACGGCTTCTTTCACCGCCATGCGCGTGTCTTCGTGCAGGTAGCGGCGATCACCGCCGTCGTCGTAATCTTCCGGGCGGCCATCCGACAACAGCAACAACAAGCGCCGGCGGCTTTCCACGCGCTCAAAATGTTTCGTGGCATGGCGTATCGCCGCGCCCATGCGCGTGGCGAGCCGCCCCGACATACCGCCAATCTGGCTGCGCACGTCGTCGTTGTAGACTTCGTCAAAATCCTTGATGTTGTAGTAACTCACGTTATCGCGGTACTTGGAACAAAAACCGGCGATTGCGTAGTTGTCACCGACTTCCTCCATGCCCTCCGCGAACAGCAACACGCCCGCGCGTATGCGATCCACCAGACGTCCACCGCCTTCCGGCAGGTGCTGCATAATCGAGGTGGACATGTCCGCCAGCAGAATCACCGAGATTTCGCGCTGCCGCATTTCGCGCCGCCGGTAGATCGCCGGACTTGGCGAACGGCCGGAGATTTTTTCCGCCACGTACTCCACCACCGCGTTCAAATCGATTTCGTCGCCATCCATCTGCTTTACCTTGGGCGACATGCGCGTGGGCTTTTGCGACTGTATGGCTTTTTTCAAACGCTTCAACGCGTTGGAATACTGCTTCATCAGGCGAATGGTCTCGGTGGAATTAGATTCACCGAGACGTTTTTCCTGTACCCAGCTCCAGTTCTTTTTGTAACGCGATTCGCGGTAATCCCACTCGGGATACGGAATGCCCTTGTCGGCGGGACCACGTCCGGTTTGCTGGCCATCCGGACGATTTTCGCCACGTTTGGCGGCGCCGCTGCTTTCACCGTAGCCCGCCGTCTCCTGTTTTTCGCCGCCGTCCTGCTGCTCGCCGCTTTCGGATTCGGTAGGCGAATCACTCTCATCCTCGCCCTGCTCGTCGGGTTGATTTTCCTGCTCCGCGCCGGGTTGGCTTTGCTGATTTTCTTCCGGGTTGTCTTGCGGATGCGCCACGCGCGAGGTATTGGGTCCACGCCCCGGCAGAAACGCCGCCGTAAACGCTTCGGCATCGGTCACGCGCGGCAGCGTGTTCTCCGCGAAGATCTCGCCCGCAATACGATGCGCATCCGCCAGCGTTGCGCTGCTTTCATACAACGGCGCAAAACGTTTGTCGCGCACCGGATCGCTATTTGCACCTCGGGCGGCGCGCAACGCATCTTCGGCGGTGGCGACCGCCAATTCGTAGTACGGCGCCGTTTCCGGATGCCGCGCCAGTGTGGCGCGCGCTGCTGCGATCAGCCGCTGAAAATAATTCGGTATGTGTTTTTGCAGCCGCGATTCGACGCGCAGGTCTTCGCACATGTCGAAGATCAACTGAAAACGCATCGCGTCATCGCCAAAACGCGTGAAAATCGGCGCCCACGAAACCGCATCGCTTTCGGGGAACTCCACCTTTGCATCGGCGAACATCTGTTTCATGGCAGCACGGTCAAACGTGCCGTGGCGCATGTGCCCCGCCGCATGCAGCACTGACAAAATCGCCTCTTCGCGATTACCCATCACCGCAGGGAAATACAGGCTGGCGCCATCCATCTCCATGAACGGGCGGCCTTTTTCGGGCGACCAGGTACTTTCTTTCAGTTCCATGCCCTCGCCGAACCACACTTCGAGCAGGATGCCCAGCAGGCGATTGCGGTCCGCGAGCTTGTAGCCCTGCATGTTTTCGAGGAGCAGCGCGAGGCTCTCTTCGGATTCAAGCCGGAAATACGCTTCGCCACGCGTGCGGCCCGATTGCATGATGTCCGCGCCGCGCATCGCCCACGGCAACACCGCCTGCGTGCCCAGCAGATTGCGCACCCGGATCGCGCCTGGCAGGAACGTGCCCAGTTGCAATTTGCGCGAATCATAAAGTTCTTCGGCGGGCGTATTCAGTTGTTCGATGGCCGCGATGCCGCCGCCGCGCCCGGACATTTCGAGCACCGGCGTCGCGAAATAAGCGCAACCGCAATCGACCGAGCGCGCGCACCACGTCAGGCCGATGGCGGCCCAACGATCCTCGCCGGCATGGCCCAGCGAACCGAACGCGCGCGGCAAGTTTTTAACAAAGCCGTCGATCGCGGGCAGCGTGTGGCGCCAGCGCATGATGGCGAGCGCCTGACGCGTCCATGGCAATACCACCTCGGATACTTTTTCGGCTTCGCGGCTGCCGCGCGCAAATACACGCCCGGCCTCGTGATCAAAATCAAACAACGCGCGACATGCGTTGATCCATTCGAGCGTTACCGCCTCGCCGTGCGGACGAATGACGGGCAACACGGCCTCGATTTCAAACAGCAGCTCGCCGCTCGCTTCACGAATGGCGTCGAGCAGCGTACGTATGGCAGGAGAAGACACAGCGGGCAAAACCTGCGCGGCCTAGGCCGCGAAATGCGCGTTAATGATCTCCATCAAAGCCTCGGCGAGCTCGGGATCGTCGGTGATCGGATTCACCATCGCCACCTGACAGGCCGCGACCGGGTCCAGACCCGCGCCTATCATCGACGCGGCATACACCAGAGCACGCGTAGACGTAGCCTCCTCAAGACCGTGATCCTTCAGCAGCCGCGCCTTGCGGCCCGCCGCCACCAACTGCTGCGCGTGCTCGTTCGAAACGCCCGGCACCTCGCTCAGCAGAATCTTGCGCTCGATTTCCTCATTGGGAAAATCAAAGTTGATGCCGATAAAACGCTGTTTCGTGGAAGGCTTCAGGTCCTTCAGCACCGTTTGATAGCCGGGGTTGTACGAAATTACCAGCATGAAATCTTCGTGCGCATCGATCTCCTGCCCTTTTTTCTCGATGGTCAGTTTACGCCGGTGGTCGGTCAGCGAGTGAATCACCACGGTGGAATCGGTGCGCGCCTCGACGATTTCATCGAGATAACAAATCGCACCCGCTTTCACCGCGCGCGTGAGCGGACCATCCTGCCAGACGGTTTCCGCGCCTTCGAGCAAAAAGCGCCCGACCAGATCGGAACTGGTCAAATCCTCATGGCACGAAACCGTCACCAGCGGACGATGCAACTGAAACGCCATGTGTTCCAGAAAACGCGTCTTGCCGCAGCCCGTGGGGCCTTTCAACATCACCGGCAACCGCCGCTTGTAGGCCGCTTCGAACACAGCGACTTCATTGCCTTGCGGCTCATAGTACGGCGCGACCTCGCCGGCTTGCGGAATTTGAACAATATCGTGCTCCACGCCACGCTGGCGCGCTGTTGCTGTCTTCATTGAATCCCCGGATTGCGGTTGGATAGGATCAAACGGTGAGTGCCAATCTTAACATCCACGCAGAGTCTCGACGCGCGCGAGGCGCACCATGCTTGCAAAATTCGTCGTAATCTGGACGCGGCGCAAGCCGCTTCTGTGGCCGCCGGGACGTCGGCCGTGGCGCTGTTCATCTTGCGGGTGCCGGCATAAAATGGCCGTCACCGCCCCGGCCGATTCACGGTCCCTTCGGCGCGGCAATGCCACACGCAAGCGATTGTTTTTAAACATTTTTATATTAATCACCCACCATGAAACTCTACTTTCACCCTGTATCGACCGTGTGCCGCCCCATCATGCTGTTGGCCGCTGACGAAAATATCGCGTTGGACATGCAGTTCGTCGATCTATTCAAGGGCGAACACAAGCAGCCCGCGTACCTTAATGTCAATCCGTGCGGCCAGGTGCCTACGCTTGATGACGGCGACTTTCGCATGACCGAAGGTTCGGCGATTTTGAAATACCTCGCCGAAAAAAATGGTTCGCGTGCCTATCCCGCGGATGCCAGGCAGCGCGCCCGCGTGAACGAAATCATGGATTGGTTCAACACCGGCTTTTCACGCGATTTCTGCTACGGCATGGTCTACGGGCAGACGCTGCCGCACGTAATTTACACGGATGCCGCGGTGCAAAGCGGCACGCTGGCGCGCGCGCAAGAGAAATCTAGGCACTGGCTCGGCATTCTCGATCAGCACCTCCTCGGCACGAAAAACAAATTCGTCTGTGGCAATGACCTCACGCTCGCCGATTATCTGGGCGTCTGTTATGTCACGCTAGGCGAAGTGGCGCATCTGAAGTTCGACGCATGGCCCAACGTCACGCGCTGGATCAACACCATGAAGGCTCGCCCCACGTGGGCCAAGGTAAACGAAGGGTTTTACCAGCATTTTGTGGGCGGCTACAAAGACGGAAAATTCCTGGGATTGTGATCCCAATGAGGCAAACATGAGCCACATACGAGGCCTGCATCACAATGCCTATCGCTGCCGCGACTCCGAGGAGACGCGCCGGTTCTACGAGGATTTCCTGGAACTGCCTTTGACGGAAGCCTTTGAAATCAAGGAAACCAAAAGCGGACGCAAGACGGGCGTGCTGCATTCCTTCTATCAAATGGATGACGGCTCGTTTCTGGCGTTTTTCGAAGCGCCCGACCAGCCGTTTGAATTCAAGGAACAGCACGATTTCGATTTGCACATCGCACTCGAAGTGGACGAAACCACGCTGCAGCGGATGTTTGCCAAGGGCAAGGCCGCCGGCATACACACCCGCGGCATCGCCGACCACGGCTTCGTGCATTCGATTTACTTTCGCGACCCCAACGGTTACGTGATTGAACTCACCGCAAAAACTCCAGCGCACGGTGGCGCGATGGATCGCGCCACCAACAACGCGCGTGGCAAATTGGATCAGTGGCAGCGCGCAAAATCATCACGCTGATGATCCGCCAATGATTTGCTGATGAAGTAACGAAGCAGCCCAGCGCACGGTGCGGCGGCACTGACCGTAAAACGACGCCTCCACATACCCGAACGGCCTACAGCATCACCGGCCGGTTGGGCAGTTCATCGGGATTGTCCGCGCGCACGGGAAAATGTCGTGCGAGCAGTGCGGTAACCTCGCGCAAGCCGCTGATCGCGCCTTCTTCGAACCGGCCTTCGCGAAAAGCGGCTTCCATGCGCTGGCAGATGGCCTCCCACTCGTCCTGCCGCACGCGTGCGTTGATGCCGCGATCCGCGACGATTTCAAATTCATGATCCACGAGTTGCAGATACACCAGCACGCCGGTGTTCTCAGCGGTGTCCCACACGCCCAGATCGGAAAATACTTTGATCGCGCGGGCACGCGGCGTAATACCCTGCAGAAGCGACAGCAGATCAAAACCACCTTCGACCGCAAAACGAATTTCGCCACGATGCGTGGCTTCGGATGCCTGGATGGATTGCTCGATACGACCACAAACGGCAGCCGAAAATGGGCGGCGCGCGTGCCAGTCCGGAATCACCAAGTGCCTAATAATTCTCAATAAATTCATATGCTTATGACATTTCCGCCGTTGCCGATTTCTTTATTGCGATCCTTTCCACTACCAATTTCCCGACGCACCACCGCCGCCAAATCCGCCGCCACCTCCGCTCCACCCACCGCTCGATGAACCGCCGCCGGAAATGCCGCCGATGCCCCGCAATATCGGGAGCCCGATCAGACAAAACAAGAAGATCACCACGCCGATGACTATGCCGCCGCCAATACCCGCGCCGAACATTCCACCGATCACGCCAGCCAACACGCCCGCAATCGCCGCCCCGAGGAATGCGCCGAAGATTGATCTCAAAATGCCGCCCGCAAACACCACCCCGATGGCGCTCCACACCAGCGAGTCCTCCACCGTCACATCGGCTGTCGCGCCACTGCTGGCGGCCTTGGGCGGCGGCAACGGTTCGCCTTCGATAACCTTGAGTATGCGATCCACGCCTGCATTGATGCCCGCGTCGAAATTGCCTTGTTTGAAATGCGGCGCCATGTCCTCGGACACAATGCGCTTGGCTATGGCGTCGGGCAACACGCCTTCCAGGCCGCGGCCTGCTTCAATACGCAGCTTGCGGTCGTCCTTCGCAATCAATAACAGCACCCCGTCATCCACGCCTTTGCGCCCGAGCTTCCAGGTTTCCGCGACACGTATGCCGTATTGCTCGATTGTTTCCGGCTGCGTGGTGGGCACCAGCAACACGGCGAACTGACTCCCTTTTTTCTGTTCGAAATCCGCGAGTTTGCTTTCCAGCGCGGCGCGCTGCCCGGCATTGAGCGTCGCCGTCAGGTCGGTGACGCGTGACTTCAACGGCGGCACCGCGATATCCGCCCACGCCGCCGTCGCGATCAGCGACACACAAAACAAAACTGCCGCGAGGATCGCCCGCGGCAGTTTCATCGACACGAGCATGAACTTACTTGGTGGCGGGCGCGGCTGCGGGCTTGGTACCGAAATCCACCTTGGGCGGCTCGGCAATCGCTTTTTCGTTTTCCACCGTAAACTGCGGCTTGGTTTTGAAGCCAAATAGCATTGCCGTCAGGTTGCTGGGGAACTGGCGCACGGTGACGTTAAATTCCTGCACCGCTTTGATATAGCGATTGCGCGCCACGGTTATGCGGTTTTCCGTGCCCTCCAATTGCGCCTGCAGGTCGCGGAAATTCTGGTCGGATTTCAATTGAGGATAATTTTCCGCCACCAACATCAAGCGTCCGAGGGATGACGACAATTCACGCTGCGCCGCCTGAAACTTGGCAAACGCCACCGGATCGTTTACGAGTTCCGGCGTGGCCTGTATCGAGCCCACCGATGCGCGCGCCTTGGTCACGCCCAACAACACTTCTTTTTCCTGCGCGGCAAAACCTTCAACGACCTTGACCAAATTGGGTATCAGATCAGCCCGGCGTTTGTATTGGTTTAGCACCTCGGCCCACGCGGCGCTAACTTGCTCATCGGTGGTTTGCAGGGTGTTATATCCGCAACCACCCAACAGACTGGCGGCAGCCAACAGCAACAGTGCGGTCAGACGTTTCAACATGACATCCTCCTCGGTTAAGACGCGCCCATTCTATATGGTTTCGCGAGCGGCGTTTTTCAAGCTCGCCATGGTATCCACCGCAAAACACAGGTCTTCCCAGGCATGGGCCTTCTCCGACAGACTGCGCAGCAGGTAGGCCGGATGGTAGGTCACAATCAAGGGGATACCGCGATATTGATGCACTTTACGCCGCATGCTAGCCACCGACGCTTCGCGCGCCAGCAGGTTGACTGCGGCCACCTTGCCCAGCGCGACAATCAGACGAGGCTTGATCAGTTCAATCTGCCGGTGCAGAAACGGCTCGCACGCCAGCGCTTCGGCCGGCTCCGGATTGCGATTGCCGGGCGGCCGGCACTTCACCACGTTGGCGATATACACATTGGCGCCGCGCTTCAGTTGGATGGCGGCCAGCATGCTATCGAGCAATTTCCCCGCCTGCCCGACAAACGGCTCGCCCTGCGCGTCTTCATCGGCCCCCGGACCTTCGCCCACAAACAACCAATCGGCGTTTTCATCCCCCACGCCAAACACCGTCTTATTGCGGCGCGCATGCAAAGTGCACGCGGTACACGAGGCAACACAGGCCTTTATCTGCGCCCAGTCCATGCGCATGATTTCGTTGCGGCGATCATCGCTGCCGGCGCGTGGCGTTTCCGGCGAAGGCACCGCGCCGGCTTGCGATTCGGGCGCATGCGGAACTGCCGCTGCTACCGCGGTAACGTTTTGCGCTTCTGCCAGCATGGCATCAGCCGAGGGCGCGCCGCCACGCAAATGCCACTGCGGGCTGATACCCATTTCGCGCAGCATCAGCGCACGCCGGCTGGTGGTGACGCTCATTCCGGATAACCCAGCACGCATTCCAGCACGATGGCGTCTTCGCGCGCCACCGGCGCTGGGTAGTACCCCCGGCGCACGCCGATTTCGCGAAAGCGCGACTGGGCATACAACGCACGCGCCGCATTGTTGGAGGCGCGCACCTCCAGAAAAATTTTCTGCGCGCGCAATGTCCTTGCAAGCTCCAGCACATGATCGAGCAATTCACGACCCAATCCACGCCGCTGCCAGGCGGCGGCCACGCTGAGGTTGAGCAAGTGCGCTTCATCGGCGCCGTTCGCCAACACGCAATAGCCGACAATCACCCCGTGCCATTCCAGCACGCGGCAGTGGTTTTGCGCCGCCAGCGAATCCACGAAGTTTCCGCGTGTCCACGGATGCGTGTAGATCACGTTCTCAATCGCCATGACCGCATCCAGATCACTGTCTGTCATGGGGCGGAATCGCGGCGCTGCATCTTCCTGCGCGGCGCGTTCAGGCGTAGTGGTTATTTGCGTGGCGGTTGTATGCACGTTTTTCGTAACAGCGTCTATCGTTCGTTGGTCTTGAGTGCGACTTTATCCCGTATATAAATCGGCGCCGCGCTTTCAGCCGCGCATCCGCCGCCCGCGGCGAGAATCGGCGCGCTCAGAATCGCCACCTCGCGCGCGTGCGGATGCGCGCCATCGTCAATGCCGCCTAATCGGCCCGCGTAACGCGCGCGCAAGACATCCGCGTATACCGCATATCCATTGCCGCAGCCTTGCCATTCTCCCTCGGGCGGCAGGGGCGCCGCGCCGGGCGCATACACGCCGGGCTCCTGCACAACTGTCCACGCGGAACCGCACTTTTCGTAAGCCGCGTGATACACCTCGTTCATGCGCGCATCAATACAGCAGACTACACGCTCGACACCAGGCGGCTGTGATTGCGCCAGTGCCAGCAGCGTGCCGATGCCAACCACGGGCTTGCCAATGCCCATGGCCAAACCCTGCACCACCCCGCAAGCGACCCGCAAGCCCGTGAACGCACCAGGGCCGGCCCCATAGGCAACGCCGTCCAGTTCCGCGAGCGGCATATCGCAATCACGCAGCAACTCGTGCACCATGTCAATCAGCAGGCCCGACTGGCGCTGCCCTGCAAGTTTCTCGCATTCGTCGATTTTGCCGTCACGCCAAAGCGCGACGGAACAAAAGTCTCCAGACGTTTCAACGGCGAGAATATTCAAAATCAAACCTTTCCGTGATGCAATCCCAATGCCAATTCCGATGTGATGCTTGATGCGATTTTAGCCGATTTACGCGCCCAAACCGGCGCTTTCCGCTACCATGCGGCCTTTCACATGAGCCTGAATAATCCACCATGCGCGAATACAAAATAGCCGCCATCCCCGGCGATGGCATCGGAAAAGAAGTGATCGCCGCGGGCCTGCAAGTGCTTGAGGTACTGACGGCCCGCGATCGCGGCTTTAAGCTGCACGTGGAGCATTTTCCGTGGAGTAGCGCGTATTACCAGAAAAACGGCTACTACATTCCCGACGGCGGCCTCGATCAGCTGCGCAAATGCGACGCGATATTTTTCGGCGCCGTGGGCGCGCCCGATGTGCCGGATCACGTGTCGCTCTGGGGGTTGCGCCTGCCGATCTGCCAGGGCTTCGATCAATATGCCAATGTGCGTCCGGCACGTGTGCTGCCCGGCATTACCAGTCCGCTGCGCGAAGGCCAAAACATCGATTGGGTCGTCATCCGCGAAAATACCGAAGGCGAATATTCCGGCAGCGGTGGTCGCGCCCATCGCGGCCTGCCGGAAGAAGTGGCGACCGAGGTGTCCATCTTCACGCGCAACGGCGTGACGCGCATCCACAAATTCGCCTTTGAACTCGCGCGCAAGCGCCCGCGCAGACATTTGACGCTGGTGACCAAATCCAACGCGCAGCGCCACGGCATGGTAATGTGGGACGAAATATTCTATGAAGTCGCGAAAGACTATCCCGAGGTTGAGACGCAGCGCATTCTAGTGGACGCCGTGACCACCAACATGGTGCTCAAGCCTTGGTCGCTGGACACCATTGTCGCATCCAATTTACATGCCGACATTTTGTCGGACCTGGCCGCCGCCCTCACCGGCAGCCTGGGCATTGCGCCCACCGCCAACCTCAATCCTGAGCGGCGTTTTCCGTCAATGTTTGAGCCCATCCACGGATCAGCCTTCGACATTACCGGAAAAGGCATCGCCAATCCGGTGGCAACATTCTGGACTGCATCGCTGATGCTGGAACACTTGGGCGAAAAAGAAGCATCGGCCCGACTGATGGCGGCCGTCGAACAGGTGACTGGTCAAAAACTGCTGACGCCCGATCTGGGTGGCGAAGCCACCACGGCCATTGTCACTGAAGCGGTCTGTAATCTATTGTAAGTAATGAAATTTCCGGTCGTTCGCAGTCCACCGGTTACCTGTTACAATAATTGTCATCCGCATTTGCGCATCGATGGGATCGTGGCATATAGTTCTAACCCAATGCGAATGACGAATAGAAGAATAGGCGCATAGGCCGGTGCGCGGCGTCAACAGCACCTCGTTGCAAGCGATAGACGAGATACACAAATATCGAAATTAAGGAGTTCGTTTGAAGCAATTTCTGGTTATGCTCGAATCCTTGATCACCCTGATTCTGGTCGTGGTGGCTATCGCGGGCATTTCCTATCATACGTTTCGCGATGGCGGCTGGTTTGCCCAAGGCTTTGGCAAGGTCACGCATGCGTTCACGAACTATCCGCTCATGGCGCTTGCAGTTTCCATATCCCTGTTTTTTGCCGTTCGCGCCTGGCGCCACCGCAAGATCCGCGGCGAACGCACCAAATTCTTTGATTACGTCATTTATTTGCTAATGGCCGTTGGTATTTATTTCATTGGCCGTTACGTCCTCCAGGGCGAGATTTGATATGAGGCGGTTTCACCGCTCACCGGACTACAGCGATTCAACGCTGACCGGAAACAACGCCGGCAAATCATTCGCTTCCATGACGTGATAGGCGCTGAAGCGATACGCCGGACCGGTCACCACCTCCGGCGGCGTAAACGGAAACGCCAGATTGCCGCCGGTGGATATGCGCCCCGGAAAACCATGGTGCAATAAGAACTGTTTGAATACCGTGGCCACGGATTTTGCCGCGGCCGCCGTCTGCGCGATGATTTCCACCATCACGAACACTTCGCGCGGCATTGTCGCGGGCGGCGACGGCCAGTTGAACACGCCATCAATGCCATAGACGCGGTGATACACCTCGAATTTTTCGGTCACGGTTTTTGCCGTCAACTCGCGCACGGTTTTTTCCACCGCCGGCAAAATTTCTTTCATCGCCGCAATCGCGCGCGGATCAGCACAACCGGCCAGCATCAACGCGCGTTCACCCACTTTGGCGGCACCCTCAATTTTTACCGTGAATTGTGTTGCCGGCTCCCAGCGCGCGCCAGATATGCAGCAACGATGCACATCGAGTTGCTCGTAGCGCGCGGTATCCACATGCAGCGTGCCTTCGGGTTCGTACACTCGATAAGGGTCACCCTGCTCATACAGACTGTGCGCCGCCACCGACATCGGCGAGGCATTGCGTATCGGGTTCATGCTATCGACAATGAAGCTTCCATTACCTTGGGCATCCAAAGTACCCAGCAACGCATCGCGTCCGCCGGGCGTGGTGCACAGTGACGCGCACTCGACGATTTTAGCCATGTGCATCGCGGGGCCCAGCGGATAACCCAGCATGCCGGGTATCGCCGCGTATACCGCGGTATCACAGGCGCGGCCCGCGATCACCACATCGGCCCCCGCGTTCAAGGCGCGTTGAAACGCTTCAATGCCCATCTGCCCAACCAGTTGCGTCGAGGCATCGACATCCGACTCGGTCAGAGCCGGGATGGCGCCCAGCGGCCTGACCTTGCCCGAACGTATCGCGCGCTTGACCGCATCGCGCGGCATGTCGGCGCGTATTGACGCCAGTTTGAAATGCAGCCCTTCCTCGCGGGCAATGTCGCGCACCATCGCGAGCACGGTATCCAGATGCGGCGAGGCCCCCGCGCAACCGGCGGTGCCGATAATCAACGGCACGTCGATCGAGCGCGCGCCGCGCAGCACGGTCGTTAAGTCACCGCGCGTTTGCGCATCGCTGGTGGCGATCTGTCCGCTGCCGAGGTAATACGGGCCTGGATCGATCGATCCCATGTCGCAGCCGATGAAATGCGGCTTGCGCTTCACGCCTTCGTTAAATGCAGTCTCCGGCACGCCATAACCAAGCTGGCCCGATGCGGACAACACCCGCAATGGCGACAATACGTTCGCGGTAGTGACTTCCGCGCGCAATTTTTCAATGGCAATCATAGATCCAACTCCAGCAGCGGGGTGTGTTGTTGCGCGCCGTAGACATCACGGTCACCGGGATTGCCCGCGACAATGGTGCGATCCATCGCGATCTTGATGGCAATCGCGGGCGGATAGGGGATGAGTTCCACCTGATCCGCACGCAAGCCATACAACGGCGCTATCGCCGCCGGCTGCAACGCGGGTGACTGCAACGCGAGCTGATAACCCGCTTCGTCGTTAAACAATAAATCCAGGGTCAGCGTGGTGGGGCCGGCGTTTTTGCTGCGGATCACGCGCGCGATATCAATGAGTTTCATACGAGGGTCAATTTACGCAACCATTTGTTTATAAATAAAAAACGGATTTGTCCTTTGCTAGCCTGGTAATCGCCGCCGCATCATAGCCCAGCGATGCCAGCACCTCGCGCGTGTGCTCGCCGACCTTGGGAATATCCATGCGCGTACCCAAACGTGCGCCATCCATTTCCATCGGCAACCCCGGCACCTTGGTCTTGATGCCGCTGTGTGGCATGGTCACTGGGACCAGCCCGCCCGCCGCGTTCAAATGCGGATCGTCGAACAAGTCTTCGGGCTTGGCTATCGGAGCGAACGGCAGACCAAGTTCATCACACTTCGCCATCAGTTCTTGCTTGCGCATCTTGCTGAAAATGTCGGTGACTATCGGCAATATCTTCGGCCGCGCCACCACGCGCTGCGGATTGGTTTTCAACGCCGGATCAGCAAGCAAATCCTGCAATCCAAACGCATCGCAAAATACTTTCCATTGCGTATCGGTCACCACGCCAACAAACACCAGCTCGCCTTCCAGCGTTTTGAAGTTATCGTAGAGCGCCCACGCCCGGATGCGATCCGGCATCGGCTTCACCGGCTGGCCGGTGGCAAAACCTTCGAGCATATGCTGGCCCATCAGAAACGCGTTGTTCTCGAACAGCGCGCTTTGCACATACTGCCCCACGCCCGTGGCCTTGAGTTGGTGGAGCGCACCGAGAATCGCGATCGCGCCGAACATGCCACCCATCACGTCATTCACAGACGCGCCCGCACGCAGCGGGCCGTAACGCCCACCGGTCATATACGCCAACCCCCCCATCATCTGCACCACTTCATCCAGGCCAGTGCGGTGTTCGTACGGGCCTGGCAAAAACCCCTTGAGCGAACAATAGATCAGGCTCGGCTTCAGTTTGCGCAGCGCTTGCTGCCCGAAGCCGAGTTTATCCATCGCGCCGGGACGAAAATTTTCAATAACCACATCGGCGCTGGCAACGAGCTTCATCACCGCTTCATGGCCGCTCGGCGATTTCATGTCCACCGCAAAACTTTTTTTGTTGCGGTTATAGCTCGGAAAAAATCCCGCGCCGGATGCCGTGAGCTTGCGCGTGTGATCGCCGTCGAGCGGCTCGACCTTGATCACCTCCGCGCCCATATCGGCGAGCACCAGCCCGCAGGTCGGTCCCATCACCACATGACAGAACTCAATTACCCGCACCCCTTCCAGCGCCAAAGCTTGCGTCATACCAACCTTTTAAAGATATCAATAAAAGCAATTTCTTATATCGAAAAATTCATCGGCGTTCCAGAATTTTCGCCAGTTCCGCCTCGCGCGCTTCGCGCGTTTTGAAGGTGGGATCGGCACGCACGATTTTCTCGGTCTGCGCGTAAATCGCTTCATCCGATTGCGAAAAATCCATCGGATCGCCGTGCGGCTGCGCGACGTGCCACGGCGTGTCGAGATAAATCTCCACGTGATTGCCCTCCGGATCGGGGAAGTACACCGACCATGCGTTACCGTGACTCGTCTGGCGCATCTTAATGCCGCGTGCCGTCACTTTGGCGGCCACCCCGCGCAATTCAGCCAGACTTCCCACCTTGAACGACAGTTGGTTGACGGTGCTCGGCGCGTCCTTGGCGCGGCCCTGCACCATCACAAACTGGTGATGCTGGTCCGGCGTGGCGCTCATAAAGATGATCGGCAATTTCGAACTGCTGCTGATGCCACGATCGGTGACCGTCAATCCGATAACTTCTTCGTAGAACGCGATCATTTTTTCAGTGTCGCTGATATAAATACCCACATGACTTAATTGCGGTTTCATGAATTTCTCCTTACGTTAAACTCACTTTAGACGCTCGCCAGCTTCATGCACGGTCATCTACGCGCCGTCGCCGGCACAAACCCCTTGGTCAACCCGGCGTCCGGCACGTAACCATACAGCGGTTCTCCGGGAATGCCTTCCGCCACGATCTTGCGTATCGCCAGCAGCTTATCGATATCAATACCCGTACGCAGCCCCATCGCTTCCAGCATGAACACCAGATCTTCGGTGACGATATTACCGGTGGCGCCCGGCGCAAATGGACAGCCACCCAGGCCGCCTAGCGAGCTGTCGAACGTGGTCACGCCGACGTCCAGTGCCGCCACCACGTTGGCAAGGCCCAGGCCGCGCGTGTTGTGCAGATGCGCGCCGGAGAGTTTATCGCCAATCGCCGCGCGCACTTTTTTAAACACGCGCCGCACTTGTTCTGGATTCGCATAACCGGTGGTATCGGCCAGGCCTACTTCATCGCAACCCGCTTCGACTGACGCAACGGCCATACGCACCACTTCGTCTTCGCTTACCGCGCCTTCAAGCGTGCAGCCGAATACGGTGGAAAGCCCCGACTCAATAATCGGCCGCTGGTCCTTCGGCAGACTGTCGCGGAATTCACAGATTTTTCTTGCGCTCGCAATGGCTTCGTCGGGCGTCATACGCACATTCGACAAACTGTGTTCGCGCGACACCGATATTGTCAATGTCAGTTTGTGTACGCCCGCCTCCATCGCGCGCACCGCGCCTCTGAAGTTTGGCGCGAGCGCCGCCACATGTAAACCCTGAATCGTCAGCGCATGTGCCACCACCTCCACCGCATCCACCATCTGCGGAATCAGCTTCGACGGCACAAAGGAGCAGACTTCGATCTCGCGCAATCCTGCGGCGGCGGCTGCGGTAATCCACGCCTTCTTGTAATCGGTGGGCATGAACTGCTTGGTATTTTGCAGGCCGTCACGCGGGCCGACTTCGCTGATCAGTATATCGATGTCTTTCGACACGGGGTTCTCCGTTAGGGGCGCGCACTCGACATTACGCCTAAAGCGCGACATCATACCAAGAGGCGGGGCACGCCCGTCACACCAGTTAATCATTACACACGTAACCACCACCAAATGGGAGATCGCATTATGACCACAGCCATCAAACGCCACCACCCCGGCCCCACGCTCTGCCGCGCGGTTGAGTACGGCAATATGGTTTTCATCGCTGGTACCACTGCCGATAACAAGTCTGGCAATGCCAAGGCGCAAACCGAGGAAATACTCAAAAAGATCGACGGCTTTCTGGGGGAGTGCGGCACGGATAAATCCAAAATCTTGTCCGCCAACGTGTGGGTCGCCGACATGAACGAAAAGCCGCTGATGGATGCGGCATGGCTGGCGTGGGTGGATCCGAATAACAAGCCGGTGCGTGCTTGCGTCGAGGCCAAGCTTGGCTCAAACGACACGCGCGTGGAAATCATGGTTACCGCAGCAAAATAGAAACAGCCCAAACCCTTTTAACCACGGATAACCCCAGTGGTTTTATCCGTGGTTCCCTGCTTTTGAAATTGAATAACATCATGACCGACATCACCTATCACACTCCAATGAAAAAACTGTCGGATGCCACCGAGTACAACGGCGTGATTTATCTCGCCGGTCAGGTGGCCGAAGACTTGAACGCCGGTATGAAGGCACAGACTGCCGACGTGCTAAGACAAATTGATGCGTTGCTCGCCAAATGTGGCAGCAACAAATCACACATACTTTCCGCCACGGTGTACGTCACTGACATGTCACTCAAGGCCGAAATGGATGAAGCTTGGATGGCGTGGGTGGATCAATCCCGTCCACCGGCGCGCGCCACGGTCGAAGCGCGGCTGGGCGCCAATGTGCTGGTGGAAATCATGCTGACGGCCGCTAAAAATATATAACAAAAACAAATGCTTACGGCGAAGCGCTGGCTTGAGCTGTGGCAACGACTGGGCGTGACACGGCAGGCGGATGGAACGCTTGCCGATACCTTCGCGGCGCTCGCCGTGCGTTACGCCGAACCCCATCGCTACTACCACACCGCACGGCACATCGCCGAGTGCCTCGACCATTTTGACGATGCGCGCTCGCGCTCGTTGTTATGCGAGCATCCCGATGAAATCGAACTCGCACTATGGTTTCACGACGCGATCTACGCGCCGCGCGCGAAGGATAACGAGGCCCAAAGCGCGCAGTGGGCGCTGCGCGTAATGCGGTCATGCCGCTTGCCCGGTGACGCTCAAGCCCGTGTGAACGCGCTGATCATGGCCACCTGCCATGATGCGATACCAGACACGCCAGACGCCCAAGTGCTGGTGGATATCGATCTGGCGATACTCGGTGCGGAGGCCGTGCGCTTTGACGAGTATGAAACCCAGGTGCGCGCCGAATATGACTGGGTACCCGATTTTTTATTCCGGCGCACCCGCAAAAAAATTCTGCATGGTTTTCTGGAGCGCCCGGCGATCTATTCAACCGCGTATTTTCAAACGCAGTACGAAAAAAAAGCGCGCGATAATCTCGCACGCTCTTTATCCGCTCTCGACTAGAGGTATCAGCTTGCCGCCGCCTTGCTGGCACGCACTTCGATACCCGCCCAGCGGGCGAGGTCGCGATGGATACGCGACACGCGCTCGATTTGGCCCTTGGCCGGGAAGCGCTCGTAAAAACCTTCCGAGCGGAAGCCGCGCATTTGTTCTTTCCACGGCTGTAGCCGCACTTCCCAACGCTTCGCGCGACCTTCCACCGGATCGGCATCCGCGCGCGCCAAATCGGCGCACACCCGAATCATTGCCTTGATGGTGACCGGCTTGGTAACCATGTAGCCGTCGTGATCCCAGGAATCGCCCCATACTTTTTCGGCGGCCTTGAAGAAATCACGGATGATCTCGTAATAGCGCTCACCCTCTCGATAACTATTTGTTACTAAACGAATTTTCTTCCAATCTGAGCTTATCCAGCGGTGCAACTCGTTAAACAGTTCGGCCTGTAAAATCCACTTATCCAGCTGACTGCGGCCGCCCAGACGGTTAATGCGGTAGCGCAACGGGCTGTCGCTTTCGCGATACAAATCCTCGACCAGCCGCGCGGCGAAACGCTTGTCGGGATCGGCCCAGGATACGCGCTCATAAAGATCAATCAGATGGCTCTTGCTAATACGCGTGGTGGTGGAATTGATAATCACGAACATCTCGGCCGCGAAATCTTCGCTTCGTCCGTCAAAGATAATGCACGGCACGTTGATCGCGGCGGCTTCGGCCGGATGCTCTTTGAGATAAAAGCGCAGTGCGGCAAGCCGATGCTGGCCGTCAATAATCAAGTACTTGGAGTCAGGCTCCTGCATATTTCCGACGCTTTCCTGGCCGGGCAATGCCGTGAATTTGAGTGTTTCAGAGGTAAATAACAGTACGGTACCTGGAATCGGCGGCTGGCTTTGCGCCATTTCGTAGAAATTGCGCAGCGATTTCACTTTGGCACGCGACAAAGAGCGCTGAAATGCCTCGTCGTTACGCTCAACGCGTGCAATAAACTGCGCTATTTCGTCATTTTGCGGCACGGATTGCGCGGCGATTTCCTCTCCCTCGCCGTAAAAGCGGCTGATAAAGCGCGCTTTGTCCAATACGGCTTTCGCCGGGTAACTTGCGAAATAGAAAAGTCCATCCTTTTGGCGTATCCGGGTAGCTAGCATGTTGCTCTCTTTCGTCCCTGATTCTTATAAGAAATCTCGCACCCGACATGACCGAAAGCCGTCGATATGCGGAACCAGTATTCTAACGTTCTACCAGAGGTAATGCGAGCAAGTTGTTGATAGCGGCCAGTTAATGGACAGCCCTTTGCCCAAGGTTACCTAGCACCAGAACCCTGCGGCTGCCGGACAAGCCGCACGAGGAAACATATTTAAATATATGTTTTTATTAATGTTTTTTACACTTCAGATAACGCTGGGCCAACTTTTCTATACTGTGCAATGGCTACATTTCGGCGCCGCCGGCACACTAGTAGTGTCGCATAAATGTCGCGCAGTCCACGTAAACCCGCCGGAGCTTGAAACGATACGGCGGACAGCTGGAATGCCCTGGCCGCCATGGCACTTCCCTCCGATCCCGTGCAGTCCGTGTACTTAATTACGGCTGCCGGGATCGGGGATTCAGATGAGCTGCGGGATGCCTACAACTTGGTCGGCTCGGGTACCGGCTTGCTACTCCTGCGCTGCTCGAAGCGGGCCTTGCGCGCGGTGACTATCTCGTCGCGTGTGATTTGCCCGTCTTTGTTGGCGTCTATGAGGTCAAAATGGCGTGCCAGACGCGGCATGGCCTTCTCGGCCTCTGCGCGGCTGATCATGCCATTGCCGTCCGCATCGGCTTTCTTGAACAGCCCCTCAAACCGGGCCTGGCGTTCCGCGCGGCACTTCTCGGGATTTGCCTTGCACGCTTCAATGCGCTTGGCCATTTTTTCTTTCATTGCATTACAGCGTTCGGGATTCGCCGCGCAGTGCTTTTCAAACATCGCCTGACGTTCCGCGCGGCATTTTTCCGGATCGGCCTTGCAGGCTTCCATACGCGCCCTGCGCTCTTCTGCGGTAGGACCCTTGCCTTCCGGCTTGGCCGTTGTGGTGGACGAGCTTTCCGCGGCCATCGCCCCCATTGGAATTAACGCAGCCGCAATCAAAACCAACCATTTGTGTTTCATGACAGTCCTCCAAGTGATGTGATCAACGACCGCGCTTGCCACCGTAAATTTCGCGGTTTGCCTTGTCGAGATCGCGATGCAACTGACGGCGTTCGTCTTCCGTCAACTGTCCCCGCGCGTGCCCTTTTTCGGGGGGCACAAACTGCGCGGGCCGAGCTTCCCGAAACTGGCCTTTGCCTGATCCGCCTTTGTGTCCGCCAAAACCCCGATCCTGCACGCTGAACATCGCGCCATCGAACGTGCCGGCCCTAACAACGGAAACCGGCTGCATCGACAACCCGCCGCACAGCAGCACAACACCCATCAAAGTTTTAGTCGTACGCATCGGCATTGCCTCAACATCCTTTCAGACCCGGCAAATTAAACATCACCCTGTTTCAAAAATTCGGAATTCGCTTTCCCTTGCTGACCAAAACGTCACGTGGCCAGCAACGTTGACCCATCATCAACCGCAGTTGTAAGCAGACTGTTACCCGGCGCCGATCATTTGTAAGCAAATGTTACGACCGCGCCGGAAGGGCGGAAACCAGCCGTCCATCACAACCGCCCCCCTATCGTAGCGCGTTTGCACAGACTTGAGGCCCAGCCATTTTCGCCATTTGTAACAAATTGTTACCATGTCGCAACCCTATATCGTGCTCGTTATAAATCCGGCCTGAGTCAGCCTAAAATTGCTAGGATTGCGCCATGACAGAAACCAAAACCCGAATCATGGTCGTGGACGACGATGTTCGTCTGCGCGACTTGCTCAACAAGTACCTCGCGGAACAAGGCTTTGCCGTACGCGCGGTGGCCAATTCGTCGGACATGGATCGTTATCTGGCGCGCGAACGTTACGATCTGCTGATACTCGACTTGATGATGCCGGGCGAAGACGGTCTCGCGATTTGCCGGCGACTACGCGGCGCGAGTGAAAACATCCCGATCATCATGCTTACCGCCAAGGGCGACGAAGTGGATCGCATTGTCGGCCTCGAAGTCGGCGCGGACGACTACTTGCCCAAGCCATTCAATCCCCGTGAACTGGTGGCGCGGATTCAGGCGGTGTTGCGCCGGCGGCCGGCCGCCAGCCCGCCCGGCGCGCCGACCACTGACACGGAAATAGCCGTGTTCGGTGAATTCAAGCTTAATCTGGGCACACGCACGCTCACCCGGAATGGCGAGGAAATTACGGTCACCAGCGGCGAATTCGCGCTACTCAAGGTGCTGGTGCAGCATCCACGCACGCCGCTGTCACGCGATAAACTCATGGAAATGGCGCGCGGCCGCGAATTTGGCGCTTTTGATCGCAGCATCGACGTGCAAGTATCGCGTGTGCGAAAACTGATCGAACCCGATCCGGCCAAGCCCGCGTTCATACAGACCGTTTGGGGATTTGGCTACGTGTTTATCCCGGACGGCAAGTCCGGCGAGAAATAATGCACGAAAACGCTATTCATCGCATTTGAACCACGCGGCCCGGGCGACACACTGTCCGCGTAAACCTACTCCACTTTCAAATTCAGCGTGCGCACAACCTTACCCCAACGCTGAATCTCGGATTCAATAAGTTGACCGAATTCCTCAGGCGTGCTCAGGGCGATTTCCACGCCCACATTCTTCATGGCTTCAGCCATGTCCGCGACACGCATGGCCTTATGCACCTCGGCGTTTAACAATGTCACAACGGGACGCGGCGTGCGTGCGGGCGCCAGCAAACCCAGCACTGCGTCTGCGCTGTAACCCGGCACACCTGACTCCGCGATGGTAGGCAAGTCCGGGGCGGCGGCGGACCGCTTGGGGCTCGCGATCCCCAACGCGCGCAGCCGGCCGCTTTGGATATGCGGCTTCACCGTCAGCGCGTTGCCGAATACCACGGCCACCTGCCCGGACAATACCGCGGTCAATGCCGGTCCCGCGCCTTTATACGGAATCTCGCGCAGCTTGACGCCCGCCATCTGGTTAAATAATTCTGTGGCCAGATGCGCCGAACTGCCTGATCCGCCCGATCCATAATCGATTTGTCCCTGCTGCGCCTTGGCCAACGCAATCAATTCCTTGATGGAACGCACCGGCAACGACGCATGCACTACCAGCACATAGGGCGATGTCGCCGCCATCGACACCGGCGCAAAATCGCGCACCGTATCGTACGGCAGCTTGGGGTATAACGCGGGATTGACCGAATGCGGGCTCGACACAAACAGCAATGTGTACCCATCGGCGGGGGCACGCGCCACGTTCTCGGTACCCACAATGCCATTGGCGCCCGCGCGGTTATCGACCGCGATTTGCCGTTTGAGCGAATCAGACATACGCGCGGCAAGATGCCGGGCAATGACATCCGTGCCGCCGCCAGGCGCGAAAGGAACCACCATGCGTATGGCCTTGGCCGGGTAACCCGCCACGGATATCTGTGGCGATCCGGCGGAAGTCGTTTGCGCGAACGTTGCACCGGCACCCGCAACTGCTATGATTGCCGTGAATGTAACCGAGCACGAGCATGCTCTACATTGATCTCGCATCGGTGTTGACCGCATTGAATGGATAGGCACTGTATGTTTTTTTGATTATTGTAGTTATTGTGGTTTTGATTCAACCATAATCAATCTCGACAGTGAATGTAGCGCCGCACGCGTAACCCAGTCAACCCGCCGCCACGCCAACGCACAACCCGCCCTGATGCCGCGCACCCTACTTGCCCGAAGTGTATTGCTGATCGCGGCGCTGCTGATATTGGCGCATCTCGCATGGTTGCAGATTTTTCGCATTTCCACGCGCGAGCCGCGCGCGCGCCAGGTATCGCAGCAAATAGTCAGCACGGTAAATCTCACCCGCGCGGCGCTGGTGACGGCGGAACCATCCAAACGCTACGGCCTATTGGGCGAAATCGCAGAGCGCGAAGGCGTGCAGGTACACGCGGCGAAACGCGGCGAAAAATTGACCCCGCTGCCGAAGACCAGCTTTTACGAATTCATCGAGTCCGATCTGCGCGCGCAATTGGGTGCTTCAACGCAATTTACACTGTCACGAAATGGCGTCGAGGGCATCTGGGTCAGTTTCGATATTGATGGCGACGGATTCTGGATGCTGATGCCCGAATCGCGACTGGCGCTTGATGAATCCTGGCGCTGGATCGGCTGGGGTGCGCTGGTACTGCTGCTGGCGGTAGGCGGCGCTTTTCTGATTGTCGTGCGCATTAATCGTCCGCTGCGCGCCCTGACCGAAGCAGCCGAACAAATGGGCCGCGGCTCCACCCCGGCGCCCGTGGATGAAAGCGGGCCAGCTGAAATCCAGACGCTATCGCGCGCGTTTAATCAAATGGCCGCCGATCGCAAGAGGCTGGATGATGAACGGGCACTGTTGCTGGCGGGCGTATCGCACGATCTGCGTACGCCGCTCGCGCGCATCCGTCTTGGCGTGGAAATGTTGGACGACAAGGGCGATGCGGCACTGCGCGAAGGCATCGTGCAGGACATAGAAGACATCGACGCCGCCATCAATCAGTTTCTGGATTTCGCGCGCGCCGCGTCGTCTGAAAATGAAACGCCCGATGCCGACATCAACAAGCTGATTACCGACATGGCCTCACGCTACGAGCGCGCCGGGAAACAACTGACCGTGAAGACCAGCCCCGTTCCGGCGTTGCCGTTGCGCCTGCTGGCAATGCAGCGGCTCATTGGAAACCTGATCGATAATGCCTTTCGCCATGGCGGATATGAAGTCACTGTGGGCACGGGATGCGACGGTTCGACGGTATTCATTGAAGTGCTCGACCGCGGGCCCGGAATTCCGCCGGAACTAGCAGAACGCATGCTGCAACCCTTCACGCGCATGGATGCCGCGCGCAGCACCAGCGGCACGGGCTTGGGGTTGGCTATTGTGGATCGTATCGCGCGCATGCACGGCGGCTGCGTGCAACTGTTGCCGCGCGAAGGTGGCGGACTTCGGGCAAGAGTGGAACTGCGAACCGGCGCCGCCGGCTGATGGCGCCAGCTTGGGGTACGCTTGCGTCACGTCTGTGTGCCGCCTTTGTTACCCTGTTGAGATTACGTCATTGATCAATGACTGAATTGAGGTGCGCAACCGGCGAAATCAATGCCACGGCTTCCGCCGCAATGCCTTCGCCGCGTCCGATAGCCCCCAACCGCTCGGCCGTCTTAGCCTTGACGTTTACCGCATCAAGATCAACACCGGCGTCCGCCGCAATAATTTCCCGCATGGCCAGAATGTACGGGGCAAGCTTGGGCGCTTGTGCAATCACCGTCGAATCGATATTCACGACGCGAAAATTCCGCGCGTGCAACAACTGCACTACTTCGCGCAACAATTTGCGGCTGTCGATGCCGGCGTACCGCGGATCGGTATCCGGAAAGTGCTTTCCGATGTCGCCGAGCGCCGCGGCACCAATCAAGGCATCGCAGATGGCATGTAGCAACACATCCGCGTCGGAATGGCCGGCAAGGCCACGTTCATAAGGGATGGTGACGCCGCCAATGATGAGCTTGCGCCCCTCGGCCAGCGCGTGCACGTCGAATCCTTGGCCTATGCGCACGGCGCCGTCCTACGAGACAGGCGGTGCAACGGATAAGTGGGGTGGCTGATGGGACTCGAACCCACGACAACTGGAATCACAAAACGCATACAGAATCGCTATCGCTGCAAGTTATTGATTATTAAGAATTCTTCTTTAGCCAAAACAGCGTAATCCCACCTGAGGCACGCACAATTATCACACAGGCCATCCCAGCAACGCACAAATCACGCACAGTAAGTTTTCCAATTTTTCAGCCACAGGTTCACTTATTGCAGCGGCGTGCCATCCCGGATGAAACCGGGCACTGGCAAGCGATGCTTCTAATACACGATGATCAATAGCGATCTTAAAGCGTGTGCAGGCGACTAATTCCCACCCTCATCAGAGTTCCATCTTGCTTTCATGATAATTCACGCAAAGATGGTCAGTGAGTTTGTAAAGCAACGTCACATGCGGTGATGCAGTGCGTGTATCGAAGTACAGTATCTCAACGTGTTCCTCGTCATCAGCATGATACTTAAATGGCGGATGACCAAGGCTGTGAAGACCTAGGCGCTTATATATCGCACTAGTTCCGTTGATTCCGGCTGTTGTGTAAGCAATGGGAGCGAGTTGGAAGGCTTGGTCACACACAGCGCGCAAAAGTGCCAGGAATATCCGACGTGACGCACGGTAGTGTCGGTGCAGCGCAAGTCGATTAATTTCGCATCCATCATTAGCCGAAAGCGGTGCTGGCAAGTTTCGGTATAGCATCAATTCCGAATGGGGGGGGGGATGACGCGGAAACAGCCTATGCACCTCTCTTCATCCATCGCGCCAAACCACATGGCCTTCGCTTTAAATTCATCGGTTAGGAGGTATTTTCCCTCGGCATTAATTTGAATCTTTTGGCCGGATCTGCCAGCTTCAGGGGGTTGCCAACCAAGCTCATCGACGTAAGTGTCATACAACAAGCGTTGAGCTTTCTGGATATCGATCTCCGAAGTAAGTTGCCGCACTGTGATCTTATCAACACTGAGGGGAAGTTTTACGAAATTCATTTCGGAAATCAGCACTCACACAGAATCGTTGTTCCCATGCCCCGTTGGAGTAACACGGGAGCCTGCGCATATAGATTGCCACAAAATATGCATCTTAGTGAAGTAGGCCATAATACGGAACTAGCAAAAATCCACAGGCACGCTCGCGGGCGGCCAACACGCCCATGAGCGGGCGTGCCTGTGGGGTTTTGCGGACAATGCCCACCAAGTACGGAGCTTCGGCACAGATGCACTTGACACGCCAGAAAAGCCCTGATTAAAATTACAGCAGTCGCAATACCGCTCTTTAACAATCTGTCGCGCGTCCGTCTGGATTATCTAAATCCACGGGGACATATTTCCATAAACGGAACCTAAAACGCTGACTTATTCCATCGCAAATAGCTAATACATCTAACTTCTAGTGCCGGACAAATTTAACTGCTAGTGAGGCCAAAATCTTATACAGCTGCCTCCATATAATCCTCCTCTCTCCTCGGCCAAATTCCCTAATTTCAAGCTACGTAAATATCATCAAGTCCAATTCGCCCCCTCCGTACACACCTGCCGCCCCCCCTACTTTGCTATGTTTGCTCACGCCTTGCGCGTGTAAGCACCAGATCGTCTCTCGATAGATGTTGAGCGGCCTTGTGACTCCTTTTAACTATTTCAGGAGATCACGATGGACCGTAAGTTATTTTTGGAATCACCGTCACCACTGACGGCAAAATGTAACGCTGTAAGGAGCGGCGCCGACGCCTCGCCACGCGGCGCAGCCGCGGGCGGGGTTGGCGGCAGCAGTGCCCTTAGACTTGACAAGAGGACACATCTCGACGAAGCCAGATACCGGATAGTCCTTCGAGATTATGGCGGTGGCCTTGTCGAAATAGGATGGTCTTTCATTCCAGCCCTGCCCATTAGCAAGTCAGGCCGAGGGCTGTCTGATCACCGAGATGCGAACGAGGATCGTGCTATTCGCCGCGCCCGTTCCCGCCTGAGACAGCTCATCCTGTCCCTCAATGCGGATCACCTGCTTACCCTGACCTACCGGGAAAACGTCACCGACTTTGCGCAGTCGTGCGCCGATTTGAACAAATTCGTACGGCGAGTTAAGGCAAAGATTCCGGGCTGGGCGTACGTTGCGATTGCCGAGCAGCAACAGCGCGGGGCTTGGCATTGGCATCTGGGGGTTTGCGGTCGTCAAGACGTTAACCTGCTGCGCTCCTGCTGGAGGCACGTGGTAGGCGATGGAAACATCGACGTAACGCCGCCCAGAGGAACAACCAGCAATCGTCAGCTCGCGCTTGTGAAATACCTTGGCAAGTATCTGGCCAAAGGATTCAAGGATGGCAACCGCGATCTGAATGCACGGCGATTCCGTGCGTCCCGTGGTATCGAAGTGCCCGCCCAGTTCCTGCAATTACCCAAAGACCATTACGGCAGGGTTAGAGTCTTTGTGGAGGGAAAGCTGTTTGAGGCTTCCGGACAGGTAGGATATGTCTGGGAAGCTAAAGATAAACCTGCGGGCTGGGCGTGTTCATGGCGCTAAGATTATGCACGCCCTCACCCTCGACCAAGCCGCCGAACTGGTGCATTGCAGCGCCGAATCGTTACGGCTTGCCATTGCTGATGGCAGGCTGGTGGCCTACAAGCCGCCCAGCCATCGTTGTTTTCTGGTGTACCTTGAAGACCTAGACGTGTATATTCGTGCTTATCCGGTGAAAAAATGCGACTCTACAAACGCGGTGAAATCTGGTGGTGTGACTACGGCAAACAGGGCGGTAGAAGAAGCCTTGAGACCACGGAAAAGGGAGAAGCCACGCGCCGCGCCCGCAATCAAGCCTCCAGAATCTGGGACGCCGCTAACGCTGGCATACAGCACATCCAGTGGGCAACCGCGATGATGGCCTATCTCGACGAATCGCAAGCGCTCAAATCGCTGGAAACCGCGAAGCTACGCCTGCGTTGGCTGCACCAGCGGCTAGACGGCATGTGGCTGCGCGACATCACCACCGGCAAGATCGAGGAATTGATAGCGGAGTGCTCCAAGGGGCGCGCGCCGGCCACTGTAAACCGCGTGATGGCTGCGCTATCGGCAGTGCTGCACCTGGCGCGGCGTCGGGAATGGATCGACAGCGTTCCCTACATCAGAAAACTTGCCGAAAGCAGCAGCCGGATACGCTGGATTACGCCCGAAGAAGCAGCACGCCTGCTGGATGAACTGCCGGGGCACCTGAACACGATGGCCGCGTTTACATTGGCAACCGGACTCCGGGCTTCAAACGTCCAATACCTTCAATGGTCAAACGTTAGCCTCGAACGGCGCACGGCATGGATAGACGCGGCGGATTTCAAAAGTGGTAGAGCGCATACGGTGCCGCTGAACGATCCGGCCATGACCATTTTGCGTGGTCAAATAGGCCTTCATCACGCATGGGTGTTCCCTTACGACGGACACCCGGTAGAGAAGGTTTCAACGCATGCCTGGCATCGGGCTTTGAAACGTGCCGATATTCAGGACTTCCGCTGGCACGATCTGCGCCACACTTGGGCATCGTGGCACGTCATGAACGGCACGCCGCTAGAGGTGCTAATGAAGCTCGGCGGCTGGAATTCGCTGGATATGGTGATGCGCTACGCACACCTTGCGCCGGGATTCGTGGCGCGATACGCACAAAATTCGCACACTGCGATTCGTGCGAATTATGACGCTGAAGAAAACTCCAGCGAAAACAACGGAATAATGGGGTGGCTGATGGGACTCGAACCCACGACAACTGGAATCACAATCCAGGACTCTACCAACTGAGCTACAGCCACCGTAGAAACCTCTGCGACGCACCAAATTGGCATCTTTGGACAGACCATGGATGCCGTAACGCCCTTAATCCCCTATGCCCGCCTGGGTGCGTCATGGTACGCCCGTAACGTGTGCGACATCTACGCACTGTTAGTTATGGCGCGCCCGGCGGGACTCGAACCCACAACCCCCGGCTTAGAAGGCCGGTGCTCTATCCGGTTGAGCTACGGGCACTGTTACCAGCGACGCCGGGCACGGAAAGGGGCGTAATATACGCTCCGCGACATCCCCGGTCAATGTAAAATGCGGGCCGGCACGGGAGGGGAAGTTGGCTTGAAAGCCCGCTTGCAGCCCCCATCTATTTCTGATATTAAACCGTTTTTTAGAGCGTATGAATGGCTTCCATGGCGACCGATACTAACAGTGCATCAACCGCATACAAGCCCAAGGGGAAAGAGGAATACATGAATCCCCGGCAACTCGCGCATTTTCGCAAGATTCTGGACGACCAGAAGCGCGAGTTGAGTCAGGATATCGACCGCACCGTGCACACGATGCAGGACGAAGCAACTATTTTTGCCGATCCCAATGACCGCGCGACGCAAGAATCCGATATGTCGCTGGAACTGCGCAACCGTGACCGGGAACGCAAGCTGATCAAAAAGATCGACGAGACTATTGCATTGATCGACAGCGGCGACTACGGTTACTGCGACAAATGCGGGGTCGAAATCGGACTGAAGCGGCTGGAAGCGCGTCCGACCGCCACGCTGTGCATAGACTGCAAGACGCTGGATGAATTACGCGAAAAACAGGTTGCAAAGTAGTCCCTTGCGTTTTTGGTGAAGACTAACTTTTCCTAGAATAAATAGTTATGTAGGCGCACAAAGCAAGTTGCTACATAGCGCCACGAAAAACGGATGGCAATAAAAAAGGCGACCGAGGTCGCCTTTTTTATTGCACGAAAGATTACCGTTACGCGCTTTGCGTGGCCGCTTCCGCTGCGGCCGCTTTCATCGACAAACGCAGCCGGCCTTTTTCGTCGGCCTCCAGTACTTTGACGCGCACCGCCTGACCTTCCTTCAGGTGATCCGCCACGGCATTTACGCGCTCGTTGGCGATCTGCGAGATGTGCAGCAAGCCGTCACGGCCCGGCAGCACGCTGACAATCGCGCCGAAATCCAGCAACTTCAGCACGGTGCCGTCGTAAATCTTGCCGACTTCCACATCCGCGGTGATTTCCTCGATGCGCTTGCGCGCGGCTTCGCCGCCTTCGGCCGAAACGCACGCAATCGTCACCGAGCCATCGTCCTGAATATCGATAGTGGTGCCGGTTTCTTCGGTCAGCGCGCGAATCACCGCGCCGCCCTTGCCGATCACGTCGCGAATCTTGTCCGGCTTGATCTTGAAGGTAATCATGCGCGGCGCCCAAGCGGAAAGCGCGGTACGCGGCGTATCCATCGCGCCTCGCATTTTATCCAGAATATGCAAACGGCCTTCGCGTGCCTGCACCAGCGCGGCATGCATGATCTCCTTGGTAATGCCGGTGATCTTGATGTCCATTTGCAGCGCGGTAATACCGTTCGCGGTACCGGCCACCTTGAAATCCATGTCGCCGAGATGATCTTCATCGCCAAGAATATCCGACAACACGGCGAATCGATTGCCTTCCTTGATCAGGCCCATCGCGATGCCCGCGACATGATCCTTCAACGGCACGCCGGCATCCATCAGCGCTAGACAGCCGCCGCACACCGATGCCATCGAGCTGGAACCGTTGGACTCGGTAATCTCCGACACCAGGCGAATCGAATACGCAAACTCATCCGGCTTCGGCAATACCGCCAGCAACGCGCGCTTGGCAAGGCGGCCATGACCGATTTCACGACGCTTGGGCGTGCCCACGCGACCGGTTTCACCGGTGGCATAGGGCGGCATGTTGTAGTGAAGCATAAAGCGGTCTTTAATTTCACCCATCAATGCATCAATGCGTTGCTCGTCGCGCGCGGTACCCAAGGTAGCCACCACCAGCGCCTGCGTCTCTCCGCGCGTGAACAGCGAAGATCCGTGCGTACGCGGCAGCACGCCATTGCGAATGGTGATCGGGCGTACGGTGCGCGTATCACGGCCATCGATACGCGGCTCACCGTTAAGAATTTGACCGCGCACTATCTTGGATTCGAGCGCAAAGCAAATTTCGTTCACCGCATTGCCATCAGGGCCGCCTTCCGTGCCCACACCCACTTCGCCATGCACGCGTTTCCAGATATCATCGATGGCCGCCGTACGTGCCTGCTTTTCCTTGATCTGGAAAGCCGCGTTCAGGTCCTTGTCGGCGATAGCCGCAATGCGCGCAGCCAGTGCTTCGTCTTTCGGCGCGGGCGCCCAGTCCCACAATGGCTTGCCTGCCTCTTCAACCAACTCGTGGATGGCATTGATGACAACCTGCATTTGCTCGTGGCCGTAAACCACCGCGCCAAGCATGATGTCCTCAGACAGCACCTGCGCTTCGGATTCAACCATCAGTACAGCTTGCTGCGTGCCGGCGACCACCAAATCCAGTTGCGAGGTCTTGAGCTCGGTCTGCGTCGGGTTCAACACGTACCCGCCATTCATGAAGCCCACGCGTGCGGCCCCGATCGGTCCCTGAAACGGCACGCCGGAAATTGCCATCGCGGCCGATGCGCCGATCATCGCGGGAATGTCGGAATCGATTTCGCTATTCGACGACATTACCGTGGCAATGACCTGCACTTCATTATAAAACCCATCGGGAAACAGCGGGCGCAACGGACGGTCGATCAGACGGCACGTCAGAATTTCCTTTTCCGACGGACGGCCTTCGCGGCGGAAAAACCCACCGGGGATTTTTCCGGCGGCATAGGTTTTTTCCTGATAATCCACGGTGAGCGGGAAGAAATCCTGCCCCTCTTTTGCCTTGCGCTTTGCCACCACGGTAACCAGTACCACGGTTTCTTCCATCGTGACCATGACCGCGCCGCCCGACTGGCGCGCGATTTCACCGGTCTCCAGCGTCAACTGATGACGCCCCCACATGATCGACTTTTTAACGTGACTCAATTCGTTATCCCCTGCTTTCTCAATTTTTCGATAATCTTGCGTTCGACCTACAAACAAAAAGACCGCTACACAGCGGTCTTCGGTTTTACTGCGCCCGAGCCTGAACCTTCACCCAAGACAAGGGGCGCCGAGCGTAAGCGCCCCTGAACTCGCGTGCATGGATTCCCGGCATGGCGGGTTATTTCGCGTGTTGCCGACGTACGCTGTTACTTGCGCAGTCCGAGACGATCAATCACCTTCCGGTATTGATCCACGTTATTGGTCTTCAAATAGTCCAGCAGCTTGCGGCGCTTGCTCACCATGCGCAGCAAACCGCGGCGTGAATGATGATCTTTCACATGCGCCTTGAAATGTTCGGTCAAATCAACGATGCGCGCTGTCAACAGCGCGATCTGCACTTCAGGCGACCCGGTGTCGCCGGCCTTGCGTTGGTAATCGGCCACGACTTGGGCCTTTTGTGGGGTGGAAACCGCCATATCATTTCTCCGCTCGAAAACCCGGCATTTTACTCGCTAACCAGGTGTTTTTTCAAGTATTTCATCGCCCATTACGCCACTTGTCTCGTGGTTTTGCGCCAGCATGCGATACGGCACTGTGCGCCCCCCTTCGCCCACTTCGACCAACCCCAGAAAACGCAGGTTTGGGCCGTAAATACGTGCAAAACCGACGGTCCGAACCGCTTTAAGTCCAAGCTTCTGTCCCAATAGCAGGCGCTCCGCCTGCTCGGCATCCACATCTATGGCCGGCAATATGGCCAGCAACGTATCGACCGGCAACAACCGCGCCAGGCGCTCCACATCTGTCATGGTCCGTAGCACCTCCAGTGTACAGGCAGCCGGATGCGACAAAGTCAGCCCCCCCGTTTGCGTGCGCGTCAATCCGCACAAACTCGCGCCGCAACCCAGCGCCGCGCCAATGTCAGCCGCCAGCACGCGTATATACGTTCCCTTGCTGCAATGCACTCGAATTTTCAAAAAAATATCATTTAAATCAATTAGTTGAATATCGTGTATTTGAATGCACCGGGGTTGTCGTTCAATCTCAATACCCTTGCGCGCGTACTCATACAGCGGCACGCCATGGTGTTTAAGCGCACTGTGCATTGGCGGCGTCTGCGTGAGGGCGCCGCGAAATTTTTCCAGTGCAAGCAAAATCGTTTCGCGATCCGTCACGGGCGGTTTGCGTTCAAGGATGTCGCCCTCGGCATCGCCCGTGCTGGTAACAATGCCGAGTTTCAGGGTAGCGAGGTAGGTTTTGTCCGCATCCAGAAGCAGATGACTGAACTTGGTGGCTTCACCCAGACAAATCGGCAGAAGTCCGCCTGCTGCGGGATCCAGCGTGCCGGTATGACCCGCTTTCGCGGCATGGAACGCATGCCGCACGCGGCTCACAGCTTGCTGGGAACTGATGCCCAGCGGCTTATCCAGCAGAATGACGCCATCCACGCGGCGGCGCGTGCTCGGCATGCTCACTGGCGCGCTCACCGCGTGCCGTCTGGTTTGTTTCCGACGGCCTCGTCGATCAGGTGAGACAGGCGCACGCCGCGCTCGACGGATTCGTCATATTCAAAATGCAGTTGCGGCACGATGCGCAATCGCATGCGATGCGCGAGTTCGCTGCGCAGGAAACCGGCCGCGTGCTCCAGCGCGCGCAACACCGGTGCATTACCGTCATCACCACCAGAATCACCTGCCTTGCCGCTCTTGGCAAAATCACCGAGGCGCGTGAAAAAAATCTTCGCGTGTTCATGATCGGACGTGACCTCGACATCGGTGATCGTGATCATGCCGACGCGCGGATCCTTGAGTTCAAGCCGGATGATGTCCGACAACTCGCGCTGAATCTGCTCGGCGATGCGCCGGCTGCGGGGATAATCTTTAGGCATGAATGCAGGAATGCGGATCGAGGATTTCAGGATTGAACGAGCAGAACTGCAGATGGGGTTGCTCGATCCTCAATCCTGACGACTCAATCCTACAACGTCCTTGCCACTTCGACGACTTCAAACACCTCGAGTAAATCGCCGACCTTCAAATCGTTATAACCCTTCATGGACAAGCCGCATTCAAAACCGGCCTTGACTTCGCGAACATCGTCCTTGAAGCGCTTCAATGAATCGAATTCGCCTTCGTGGATGACCACGTTGTCGCGCAATACGCGCACCTTCGCGTTGCGGCGCGCGATGCCGTCGGTGACAAAACAACCCGCGACCGTGCCTACTTTCGAAATCTTGAAAATCTCGCGCACTTCGATGGTGCCCAGCACGCTTTCCTTGCGCTCCGGCGACAACATGCCGGTCATCGCCGCCTTGATTTCATCGACGGCTTCGTAAATGATGTTGTAGTAGCGGATATCAATGCCGCTGCTCTCGGCCAGCTTGCGGGCGGCGGAATCCGCGCGCACGTTAAAACCGATCACCACGGCCTTGGACGCCAGCGCGAGATTGATGTCCGACTCCGTAATGCCGCCAATCGCCGCGTGTACGATATTGACCTTGACCTCATCAGTCGACAGTTTTGCCAGGGCATGTGACAAGCCTTCATACGAACCCTGCACATCGGCCTTGATAATAAGTTGCAACATCTTCTTCTGATCTTCACCCATCTGATCGAAGATGTTTTCGAGCTTGGCGGACTGCTGCTTGGCCAGTTTGACGTCGCGGAACTTGCCTTGACGGAACAGCGCGATCTCGCGCGCCTTGCGCTCGTCGCCGAGCACCAGCACGTCGGCGCCCGCCGCGGGCACATCCTGCAAGCCCAGCACTTCCACCGGGATCGACGGCCCGGCGGATTCCACGTTCTTGCCCGCCTCGTCCACCAACGCACGCACCCGGCCAAACACCGAACCCGCCAGCAGGATATCGCCGCGCTTCAGCGTGCCCGACTGCACCAGCACAGTGGCAACCGGGCCGCGGCCCTTGTCAAGACGGGATTCAATCACCACGCCTTTCGCCGGCGCATCTTTTGGTGCTTTCAAATCCAGCACCTCGGCCTGCAACAGCACCGCGTCGATCAACGCATCAAGTCCCTCGCCGGTACGAGCCGACACGGGAATAAACTGCGTATCGCCGCCCCACTGTTCGGGCACCACTTCGTGCGTAGACAAATCCTGCATCACACGCTCGGGATTCGCCTCGGACTTGTCGATTTTGTTCAGCGCCACCACCATCGGCACCTTGGCGGCCTTGGCATGCGCAATCGCTTCCTGTGTTTGCGGCATCACACCGTCGTCGGCTGCCACCACCAGAATGACGATGTCCGTGACTTTCGAGCCGCGCGCGCGCATGGCGGTAAACGCTTCATGGCCCGGCGTGTCGAGGAAGGTCACCATACCCTTGGCAGTTTCAACGTGATACGCGCCGATATGCTGCGTAATGCCGCCGGCCTCGCCCACCGCCACCTTGGTGCGGCGAATCGCATCCAGCAATGAGGTCTTGCCGTGATCAACGTGCCCCATCACGGTCACCACCGGCGCGCGATGCTCAACCACCACTTCGGCGTGCGACGGCTGTTCTTCGGTCAGGAAAGCATCCGGATCATCGAGTTTGGCACGCACCGCCTTGTGCCCCATTTCCTCGACCAGAATCATCGCGGTATCCTGATCCAGCACTTGATTGATCGTGACCATGCTGCCGAGTTTCATCAACGCCTTGATCACCTCGGCCGCCTTCACCGACATTTTGTGCGCCAGATCCGCCACGGTAATGGTCTCGGGCACCACCACATCGCGCACCAACGGTTCGGTTGGCGCGGAAAAATTGCTCTGCGTCTCGGCGTCGTCCCGGTGCGACGCATGCTTGCCCTTGCGTTCGCGCCAACCCAAACCGCCGGTGGTATCGCCGCGCGTTTTAATGGTGCGGCGTTTGGCTGCCGTTTCATCACGCCACACACCCGGCTTGGGCGCGGCGGCTTTTTTGGTGGATTTCTTATCGGCTCCCGGCACGGCTGCGGGCTTGTGCAACGTGCCTTCAACCGCTTTGGTTGTTTTAGGCTTGGCCACGGCACCGTCAGCGCCTTTGACCGCCTTGCTTTCGGGGGGCTTCGCAGCCAGCGCCGCGGCGGCCTCCGCCCGTTTACGGCGGGCGAGCTCCAATTCCTGTTTTTTACGCGCCTCTTCGGCCTGAAGGAAAGCCAGTGTGGCGGACTGCCGGGCCTCGGCCTCGCGTATCGCCATCTGCTGGGCATCAATAACCGAAGCACGCGGCCCCGGTGTGGCAGGCTGCGTCTGCGGTGATGCTGGCGCTGCGGCTTTTTCCACGGCTGCGGACGCACCGGTTGCTTCCGGCGCTTTCGCTACTTTCGGCGCTTCCGCCACGGCGGGCGCCGCGGGGACTTCCGCCACTGGCTTCGCTGGCGCAGCCGGCACTTCCAGAGCCTCTGCCGCAACCGCCGCAACCTCTGGCACGGCCGGCGCCA
>DHVE01000143.1:0-7107 GCA_002412495.1 Betaproteobacteria bacterium UBA5216 | reverse complement strand
TGGCGCTTCAGCGACTACGGCTGGCGTTTCTTCTTCCGCCTCATCCCGCTGCGCCGGCGTATCGCGCTTGATCAGCACGCGCTTTTTGCGCACCTCGACCTGAATGGTACGCGCCTTGCCTGTCGTGCTGTCGGCCTTCTTGATCTCGGTGGTCGAGCGGCGAGTCAGCGTGATCTTTTTCTTTTCTTCTTTCTGGCCGTGAGACTGTTTCAGATAGTCGAGAAGCTGCGTCTTGTCGCCTTCGGTCAGCACGGTCTCGGCGGCGAGCGCCTTCTTGACGCCAGCCGCTTTTAATTGCTCAATGAGCTGCGTCGGCGGCATGCCGAGTTGTGTTGCAAATTGTGTGACGTTCAGTTGCGCCATGCGATGTGGTCAGTCCGTAATCTGTCAGTACGTCTATGAAGTGCGTCAGTAAATCAGTTGCTAGGCATTGCTTTCCGCGAACCACGGCGCGCGTGCCGCCATGATCAATTCACCCGCTCGCGCCGCTTCAATGCCGGTCAACTCGACCAGATCGTCCGTGGCGAAATCCGCGAGCTCTTCCTGCGTGCCCACGCCTTTTGACGCAAGCATTCTTGCGGTGTCGTGATCCATGCTCTCGACCTTCATCAGGTCTTCAATGTCATGTTCGACTTTTTCTTCGGAGGCGATTTCCTGCGTCAACAGCGCATTACGCGCGCGGCTGCGCAATTCGTCAACGGTCTCCTCATCAAACGCCTCGATTTCCAGCATTTCGGCGCGTGACACATAGGCCACTTCTTCGAGCGACGAGAAGCCTTCTTCCATCAGAATATTGGCCACTTCCTCGTCCACATCCAGTTTTTCCATGAAGATGGCGCGGATGCCGGAAGATTCTTCCTCGCTCTTGGCCTTCCACTCGTCTTCTTTCATGATGTTGATTTCCCAGCCCGTCAGCTCACTCGCGAGCCGCACGTTCTGCCCGCCGCGTCCGATGGCCTGGGCGAGATTTTCCTCATCCACCACGATGTCCATGCTGTGCTTTTCTTCGTCCACCGTGATCTTGCTCACTTCGGCGGGCGCCAGTGCATTGATCACGAATTGCGCGGGATCTTCGTTCCACAACACGATATCTACGCGCTCCTGAGCGAGCTCGCCGGTCACCGCCTGCACGCGCGAGCCGCGCATGCCGACGCAGGTACCGATCGGATCGATGCGCTTGTCGTGCGACAACACCGCGATCTTCGCGCGCAGCCCCGGATCACGCGCCGCCGCCTTGATTTCCATCAGCCCGTCTTCGAGTTCCGGCACTTCAAGTTCAAACAAACGAATAATGAATTCTGGCGCCGTGCGCGACAGAATCAGCTGCGGTCCGCGCATTGCGCGTTCCACCTTCCACACCAGCGCGCGCACGCGGTCGCCCACCCGCAGGTTTTCCTTCGGAATCATCTGGTCGCGCGGCAGCAGCGCCTCAAGCCGCCCGGATTCGATAATGGCGTTGCCGCGCTCCATGCGCTTGATGGTGCCCGTCACGAGATGCTCTTCGCGCGCGAGAAAGTCATTCAGAATCTGCTCGCGCTCGGCGTCGCGAATGCGCTGCACGATCACCTGCTTGGCGGTCTGCGCGCCGATGCGGCCGGGATCAAAGCCGTGCAGCGGCTCCTCGATATAGTCCCCCACCTTGGAGTCGGGCTTTTCCTCGACCGCTTCATGCAGCTTGTATTCGCGCGAAGGCGTTTCGATTTCCGCGTCGGGCACGACCAGCCAGCGGCGGAAGAATGAAAATTCCCCGGTCTCGCGATCCACCGCGGCGCGGATTTCCACATCTTCGCTGAATTTCTTTTTGCTGGCCGACGCGAGCGCGAGCTCGAGCGCGCCGAACACAATTTCCTTGTCGACGTTTTTTTCGCGCGCCAGCACATCCACCAACAACAGAATTTCCTTGTTCATACAAACTCCTGAATCACGGGCAATTAAATCACCGGCACCAAGCGCGCCTTGTCCAAATTCGCCAGCTCGAACACCACTGTTTTACCCTCGACTTCCAGTTCCACTTTTCCCGCCTGGGTTTGCCGCAGCACCCCCACGAAATTACGCTGTCCTTCCAGCGGCACACGCAGCTTCACGCGCGCCCTCTGTCCCGCGAAACGCACAAAATCACGTTCCAGCTTCAACGGCCGGTCGATCCCCGGCGACGAAATCTCCAGCCGCTCGTACGGCACGTTCTCGACCGTCAACACCCGGCTCAGGTGGTTACTCACCTTCGCGCAATCATCCAGCGTGATGCCGCCCGGCTTATCGATAAAAACACGCATCATCCGGCCTTTGCCGGAGCGTTCCATATCGACCAGCTCATACCCCAACCCGGCCAATGTTGTTTCCAGCAAAACCGATAAGTCCATGACGAATCAAACTCAAAACGGCGCCCACAAACAAAAAATGGGCGAGCCGCCCACTTACTTTTTTTAATACTTTTTGATACCGCCGACACTGCTTCGGCGCCTTACCGCGGCGCCGTTTTAAAAGTTACTTCAGCACATTTGCAACAGAGCCTTGAAGTATAACAAAAATTTCCGCCCCGGCCAATACGACGACACCATTTTGCGCCTAGAGATAACCTAAATAAACATTTAAAAACAAACACTTACAAAAATTACAGCCCACCATACCTCCACTGGCATTTGACCTTCGACTTGCCACGCGCCATTAACTGTATATAATACCAGCCATCCGGAGTCGCCCAGAAGACTCGCCAGCACACACACAAGGACACCCCATCATGGAAGACCTCACCGCGCGCCAGAAAGAAATCCTGCACCTGATTCGCGAGCATACCGCCACCTCGGGCTTTCCGCCCACCCGCGCCGACATCTGCCGCGCCATGGGTTTTAAATCTCCCAACGCGGCCGAAGACCATCTGCGCGCCCTTGAACGCAAAGGCGCCATCGAAATGCTGCCTGGCGCCTCGCGCGGCATCCGCGTCATGCAACCCTCGGGCATTCCACTAATTGGGCGCGTTGCCGCCGGCGCACCGCTACTCGCCACCGAAAACATCGAAAACCACTACAACATCGACCCGCGCATGTTCAAACCCCACGCCGACTACCTGCTCACCGTCAAGGGCGAAAGCATGCGCGATGCCGGCATCCTCAACGGCGACCTGCTGGCCGTGCATCGCACGCAGGATTTCAAATCCGGGCAAATCGTGGTCGCGCGCATCGCCGATGAAGTCACCGTCAAGCGCGCGCAAAAAAGCCGCCACCTGATCGAACTCTTGCCCGCCAATCCGGATTTCAAACCCATCGTGGTTAACCCGCGCAGCGAGCCTTTTGCCATCGAAGGCATTGCCGTGGGCGTGATTCGCAATGGATTGCACTGATTAAAGCGCCCCATGAACACCTCACAATCTTTTGTCCGCGCACTCACCTCACCCACCCATCCCAATCTCTGGCGCGGCAATGATTTCGCGCTGGTCACTACCCCCAGCGTACCCACCGGCTACGCCGAACTCGACGTGCATCTGCCCGGTGCGGGCTGGCCCACCGGCGTTCTCACCGAAATTCATGTCGAACGCCCCGGCATCGGCGAACTGCAACTGGTGATGCCGGCGGTGGCACGCCTGACGCAAGCGGATCGCTGGCAAGTAATGATCGCGCCGCCCTACCTGCCCTACGCGCCCGCGCTCGCCGCGCACGGCGTCAAACTGTCGCGGCTGATGCTGATTCGCCCGAAAACACTCACCGAACAACTCTGGGCCTGCGAACAGGCGCTGCAATCCGAAAGCTGCGGCGCCGTCATGTTGTGGCTCGATCAAACCAGCGAACGCATCCCCGAAAACGCACTACGCCGGCTGCAACTCACTGCCGAGCGGCGCGATGTGCTGGCCATGCTGTTCCGTGCCTCGCGCGCGTCCTCCTGCACGCAAGCCGCGCTGCGGCTGCACGTGAGCCGCCAGGAAAACAACACCGTCGTGCGCATCCTCAAACGCCGCGGCGGCGGCATCCCTGCGCCGGTCGCGCTCGATCTGCACAAAACATTATTGCGCCGCCCCGGCGCCGCGCGCCGCGAGACCTTTGAACAAAACCCCGCAACGGTTGCACCGGTGTTTGTCACGCACTAACACCGTCGCAACCCTACTCCTTTACACCTCAACGCCTCCGCTCCTCCGGTCGCACCCATGTTGTGGCTTGCGCTGCACTTTCGCCATCTTCCGCTGGAAGTGTTTACGCGCGGCACGCGTGATCCACAACCGCTGGCTATCACCTCCGGCGCCGAAACCGGCGCCACGATAGTCGCCGCCAACCGGCCGGCACAAACCCGCGGCGTCAGTGCCGGCATGAACGTCTCCGCCGCCTGCGCGCTCGCATCCGGGCTGCACACCATCGCGCGGGACACCGCCAAGGAACACGCCACGCTGGCGCGCATCGCCGCTTGGTCGCTGCAATTTACTTCGCTGGTGAGTATTGCCGAATCCGGCGGGCTACTGCTGGAAATCGAAGGCTCTTTAAAACTTTTCGGCGGGCTGAACAAACTGCATCAACACATCGCGCGCGGCATTGCCGAACTGGGTTTTAACGCCCACATCGCCTGCGCCCCTACGCCGCTCGCGGCGCTTTGGTTCGCGCGCGCGGGCGTGGCGGTGCGCGTGCAACATCAGGACGCCCTGCGGCATGCGCTGGAAAAACTACCCGCCGATTTGGTTTGTGACACCATCAATACCCGCAATCTGCTCGACAGCTTCGGCGCGCGCACCCTCGGTGATTGCCTTAAATTGCCGCGCGATGGCCTTGCGCGCCGCGCCGGCCAGCGTTTGCTCGATCAACTCGATCGCGCACTCGGCATGCATCCCGATCCGCGTCTGCCCTTCGTCGCACCGCAAACGTACGCGGCCACACTGCCGCTGCCCGCGCCCGTCGCGCACGCCGACGCGCTGCTTTTCGCCGCGCGCCGTTTACTTGCCGAACTGTGCGGCTGGCTCAGCGCCACCGGCCATGGCGTGCAATGCCCGCGATTTGAATTTATTCATGAAAAACAACTAGTTACCGTCATAACACTGGAACTCGCCAGCGCCAGCCGCGACCTCGATCACCTGACCACCTTGCTGCGCGAGCGCCTTGCACGCACCGAACTGCCGTGCGCCGCAGTCGAAATCGCCATCGCTTCGGGCAGAGTCACGCCACTCGCCTCGCGCAACCTCGCGTTTTTGCCCGACAGCGCCAGTCACGAAGAAAGTTCGTCGCGTTTTGTCGAACGGCTCAACGCGCGGCTCGGCGCCAACACCATCTGCGGCCTGACGCCCCACGCCGATTACCGCCCCGAGCGCGCCTGGCGCGCGTGCCGGCCAGGCGCCCCCGCCAACGTCAACGAAAATGCCATCGCGTCGCCAGCGACCGTGCCTCCGTTTACCCGCCCGCTGTGGCTGCTCAGCACCCCGCGCCCGCTGCGCGAGACCGGCGCCGCGCCCCAAGAACCCGACGGCAACCCGTTATCATTACTCGCCGGCCCCGAACGCATCGAAGCCGGCTGGTGGGACGGCCAGCATGTTGCGCGCGATTACTTCGTCGCTCGCAACAAAGCACAGTCGCTGCTGTGGGTTTATCGCGAACGCGACATCACCGCGCGCTGGTATGTGCATGGTTTTTTTTCGTAGAAAACGTCACACACCGGGCAATATGAATGGCACTGGCTTAAGAAAAGTCATGCCTTAATTTCCGTTCCCTCCCCCGCCTGCGGGAGAGCGATGGGAAGAGGGTTGCCATCGATACACACCCAGAACACGCGGGCAGCGGAATCAAACCGCCCGGCTTTGCGCTTCTGAACCGCCTTCCGTCAACATAATTTCCTTGGTTACCGAGCGCGTGTGCGCCGACACCGGCACGAACACCGAGTGCGAACCCGGCCCGCCAGCGACGATAATACTGATGTCTTCGGGCTTTTCGGAAATCGGCACCATCGTCTCCAGCGTGATCTCGCCGAGTTCCGCGCGCCGCCCCGTCGCCATGCGCTCGAATTCGCTGCCCTTGGAACGATCCGCGCGTATTTTCGACTGCTCCCACAAGCGGCGTTTTACTTCGGCCTTGCTCCAGCCCTCGCGGTGAAACAGCGCCGCGTGCTGCGGTGACAGCAAAACAAACGGCGCGCCGCCATACATGTAATCGCTGCTCGCGGGATACTGCATGGTGTCGGCGATCATCGCGAGCACTTCTTCGCCGCGCTTCGCCGTCATGTTCATGCTCCACGTGCCAAGCGCCCCCACCACCGTCACCGTATTTGCATCGCGCGCGAAACCGCGCTCCACGTGCAGTGGCTCCCACGGATTCGCCTCTTCGTTTTCGGCACAGCAGAAGGTGTATTTCGCCGGCTGACCCTGCGTGGCTTTGTCCATCTCGCCCGGCCAAGCGCCGCCGATATTCAATAGCATCAGCCGCAACGCGCGGCCCAGCGTCGCGTTCGCCCACGTGCCCGGCCCTAGGCAACCCGCACCGCTGTTCACCTCCAGCCACTTCGCAATCGGCCCATTGACGATCAACCATACCGCCGCCGGATTGGTGGTGGACTGTATCGCCTGCAAATGAAACGCCTTGGTGCCCACCGCCTCGGCGGCCGCAATCAAAACCGGCAGATATTCCGGATAACATCCCGCCATCACGCCAGCAATCGCGATGTATTCCACCGTCGCCGCCCCCATGCCCGGCGCGATCGTAGCCACCACATCATCCGGCGCGCGATTCGTATGGCGCAGCATCCGCTGCACGGCTTCTTGTGTCGGCGGCGCGATAATCAGACCATCGCCCCAGCGCCGCTTGATAAATAACTTATTGAGTTCATCGAGATCGGCGGGCACCTCGATCAGTTTTGCCCTTGGCGCTGCCGCGGCCACTGCCGTCACAGCCGTACCCGCAGGCGCCGCTTCACACAGCAAGCGCGCAATATCATCCACGCACTTCGCCGCGATCTCCTTCAACTCCGCGCGCGAGCGCGTGCCGAACGGATGCGGAATCAACGCCATCGGCAAATCCGGCGATCCCAGCGCTTTTTGTTGCGCGCGGCCCAAACCCACGAAACTTTGAGACACCACCGTCAGCGCCGCCTTGCCGCGCTTACCGGCTTCAACACTGTCGTGGACACTCCACGACGTGCAGGAGCCTC
>DHVE01000080.1:197995-198252 GCA_002412495.1 Betaproteobacteria bacterium UBA5216 | reverse complement strand
ATAAACACATATCAAGCGCTGGCACGAACATCATGCGATCCAGGTTAAGCGACAGCAAATACATCAACAGTGGCGGCGCGGCGATATTCGCCGCCCCCTCCGACAAGCCCGCCAGCAGGGCGAAACCGACACCCGCCGCCACGCGATGGCGCGACACGAACGCCCACTCCACGCGGCCGAGGTGATCGAGATACAGATACAGCACGATCACGCCCGCCAGCAGCAATGCGAACGGAAACGCGGGAAACGTGACAAAC
>DHVE01000080.1:142017-197624 GCA_002412495.1 Betaproteobacteria bacterium UBA5216 | reverse complement strand
CCGCAACGTCGGCAGGAACTGCCCGGTCATGACGATATTGGTTATCGTGGTCGCCACACATGGTAACAGCACGACGATGACCGCGGTTCGCATATCGCTGACAGCGGTGATCATCGGTGTCGCCAGCATCGGAAAACCAAGCCCCAGTGCACCCTGCACCGCGCCGGCAAAAGCCAGCACAAAGGCGATCCACAAAATGATGTGCAGGGGCAGCGATTCGAAGCCGGGCATGGGAGGGTATCTAATAATGCAGCGGTGGGACGTCAAGCGAAGACAGCGGGGTCGGCACACGCAAGCGCGCGCCTCCTGGTGATTTTACTCCGTGAGCACGGGCGACATTTTCGCGGTGGCGAACCGCGCTTGCGATGGCCGGTTCATTCCGGTACGGCCCGGCGACCTTGCGCGGCATGGTGAATGAGAACCGGCGACAAGGTTGTTGCGATTGTTGTGAGAGCACAACAAGCTGCGCGAAAAACGTTTCGTGAATCGTTTTGCCACGACCGAGGCAGATGAAACTGATGTGAAGAAAATGTCGTAAATGCTATAAAAATATCTTTTTAAACAAATAATTGGAGAGATGGCGCCGTTTTGTTATGGCGCCCGTCACGAACAAAGCGACATGCTTTCGCGGGTTTGGGCATCCGCCCCGCATCAGTGTCCGCGCCGCCTGCCGCTGCGGAATTGCGCTACAGTACGGGATGTCTCGCGGCAGCGTGGTGTAACCGAATGGCATTTCGTGAAAGGTAAGTGCATGGCCGGCAAAACATTGTATGACCTGCTGGAAGTCAGCAATTCCGCTTCGGCGGAATCCATACGCGCGGCGTATGAACGGCTATCCGCCAAGTTTGACACGTCGAACGCAACGAGTGCCGACGCACGATTTCAGTCGGAGGCCATCAAAGACGCCTTCCTGACCTTAAGCAATGCTGAATTGCGCGCGCAATACGACAAGAAGCTTGACCAGCGGTCAGCCGCCGCGCTGGGCAACGTGCAGGTTATCGAGCCGTTCTGGACCGTGCCCAAATTGATTATCGTGGGTATCGTAGTGTTGAGTCTGGGTGGTTTCTACTTCAAGCACCAGCAAACCCAGGCACGGCTGGAGGCGGAAAAAGTCATCGCGGCGGCCAAGGCCAAAGAGGCCGAGGAAAAAGCCAAGGCCGAAGCTGAGGCGGACCGGATCGCCCTGGAACGCGAGCGCGAGCAACGGGCGCAGGCGCGAAGCGCCTACTATGAGCAGCAGTCGGCGGTGCGGCAATACCGCAACGATGTGCGTTCCGATGCCATCATGAACCGCGGGCTTTCTTCGTTTGATCAGGCACAGGCGCGTGGCGCGGCAAATGCCGAGCGCGCGGAAGAGGCGCGCCGCAAACGCGAAGAGGCGCAGGCCGCCGCCGCGGCGCGTCAGGCTTTGGCGCGCGATAAGGCCGAACTCTGCCGCCTTGAGCGCGAGCGCTACGGTCGTAACATCTCCTGTTAATCAACCCGTTAATCATGAAGTCGGCAAGGAATTTTGGCGCGGGGAAACGCATCGCTGGTTGCGGGCTGCTGGCGTTGCTGTGGGTGTTTCAAGGCGCCGTCTTCGCGCAGGAGCGCAAGGCTTACAAGGTGGTGGACAAGGACGGCAACGTCACCTATTCCCAAACGCCGCCGGTTGACGGAAAAGATGCTAAAAAAGTAAATATCGCCCCCGCGCAACAAGGGCGGGGCGGGTATACGGGCGGTTATTCACCGCGTGAAAACTATCGCTATTCGGAGCGGCACTCGCTGCCGCCACCGCCCGCGGCATCGGTAATTCCGCTACAAGCTCCGCAGTCGCCACAGGAACAGCGCATGGCCGCGGTCAAGGCCGAATGCGAACGCAATCGCGGCGCGGATTGCAATAACCCCTCGACTTTGCAGTACCTCGATTCCACCAGTATTCCGCGCCGCGGTCGCTACTAAACCAAGAGCCGGGGCGCGGCGGAACTTGCCGTGATTTACTTCAACGCCTTGCGCGCCTTCGCAATCGCCGATTTCACGCGCGCCGGCGCGGTGCCGCCGATATGAGAGCGCGCGGTCAGCGCCCCATCCAGCGTCAGCGACGCGTACACATCCTTGTCGATCAGGTGTGAGAACTGCTGAAGTTCTGGCAAGTTCAAATCCGCGAGGTCGCATCTGCGCGCCTCGCAAAACCGCACTGCCTGCGCCACCACCTCGTGCGCTTCGCGAAACGGCATGCCTTTGCGCACCAGGTAATCCGCCAGATCGGTGGCGGTGGCGAACCCTTGCGCCGCCGCTGCTCGCATGGCGTCCTTGTTGACGGTGATGCCGGGTACCATTTCGGTGAACACGGCCAGACTGTTGCTTACCGTGTCGATGGTGTCGAACAGCGGCTCCTTGTCTTCCTGGTTGTCTTTGTTATAAGCGAGCGGCTGACCCTTCATCAGCGTCAACAACGCGACGAGGTGCCCATTCACGCGGCCGGTTTTGCCGCGTACCAGTTCCGCCACGTCGGGATTTTTTTTCTGCGGCATGATCGACGAGCCGGTGCAGAACCGATCCGCGATATCGATAAACCCGAAACGCGGGCTCATCCAGAGGATGAGTTCCTCGCTCAGGCGCGACAGGTGCGTCATCAGCAGCGCGGCATTGGCGCAGAATTCAATCGCGAAGTCACGATCCGATACGGCATCGAGCGAGTTGTCGCACACGCCGGCGAATTCCAGCGCCTTCGCCACCATTTGCCGGTCGATCGGATACGAAGTGCCCGCCAGCGCCGCGGCGCCCAGCGGCAGCCGGTTCACGCGCTTGCGGCAATCCGCGAATCGTTGTGCGTCGCGCGACAGCATTTCGTAATACGCCATGAGGTGGTGCGCAAACGACACCGGCTGTGCCACTTGCAGATGGGTAAAGCCGGGCATCACCGTGTCGGTGTGTTTGTCCGCCAGATCCAGCAGCGCGGTTTGCAGCGCGCGTATCTGCCCGGCGATGTGGTCGATGGCCGCGCGCACGTAGAGGCGAATGTCCGTGGCCACCTGATCATTGCGTGAGCGCGCGGTGTGCAGCCGCTTGCCAGCGTCGCCCACCAGATCGGTCAATCGCCGCTCGATATTCAGATGCACGTCTTCGAGGTCGAGCGACCAGTTAAACGTGCCGCCGCGAATTTCACTGAGAATCTGCGACAGCCCGCGCTCTATCGATGCGAGATCCTCCGTGCCGATAATGCCGGTGGCGCTCAGCATGCGCGCATGGGCGACCGAGCCCTCGATGTCGAATTCCGCCAGCCGATAGTCGAATCCGACCGACGCGGTAAAACGTTTCACCAGATCGGATACCGGCTCGGAAAAGCGGCCGGACCAGGGTTTGACTTCGGTGGCGGGGGTTTTATTCTGCGCGGACATGATGCAAATAGTATGATTCCATTTATGGCCCGCAGTATAAATCAAAACGTCTCCGCGCACGGGAATGAAGATCAGCGCGCGCGCGCCGTGCGAAAAGAAAATGGTTACGGCAGCGCGTTGCCGGACTTTCGCAATCTCGGCATCTTGCTGCGCATACTGTTGATTGTTAACGCGGTGGCGCTGGTGGCTGCGGTCGTGAAGGTTTCATCATTGGCGGCGCTGGGTGAACAGATCATGGAGCTGGCGGCAATGGTGGAGCCGTTGCTGATACTCACGCTGGTGCTGCTTTATTTGTTGAACGGGTTGCTGGCGCGCCTGCCTTATATGGGGGGCGCGCTGGCCGTCATGGCGCTGACACTGGCGTTGACCACGCTGCTGCACGGCGCCGCGCAGCGCTATTTGCCGCTTAACATGACATCGATCGAGCGCTACTGGCTGCTGGTGGGCTTGGTGACGGGCATGTTGCTGTGTTACTTCGATCTGCGGGTGCGCGCCTTGTCGCCGGCCATCGCCGAGGCGCGTTTGCAGGCGCTGCAGGCGCGCATCCGGCCGCATTTTCTGTTTAACAGCATCAATGCGGTGCTGTCGCTGATCCGGCAGGAACCGCGGCGCGCCGAATCGGCGCTGGAGGACATGGCGGAATTGTTTCGCGTGCTAATGGCCGATAACCGCGAGCTCACGCCGCTCGCGCGCGAAGTCGAATTGTGCAGGCAGTATCTGGGCATCGAGCAATTGCGTCTCGGCGAGCGCATACAAGTCGAGTGGCACATCGACAAGATGCCGGCGGACGCCATGATACCGCCGCTGGTGTTGCAACCGCTGCTGGAAAACGCGGTGTATCACGGCATCGAGCCGCGCACCGAGCCGGGCGTGGTGAGCATCAACATTTACGCCAGCCGCGACGAAGTACACGCGGTGCTGCGCAACCCGTATTCGAGCGCGAACGATCATCACGACGGCAATAAAATGGCGCTGGGCAATATTCGCGAGCGGCTGCAATTGCACTTCGATGCCGAGGCGTCGCTGACCTCGCGCGCCACCGGCAACGAATATCAGGTGCATATTGTCATGCCGTATCGCAAGGAGAAGCCGTGAATTCGCCGCCGCTGCGCGTCGTGATCGTGGACGACGAAGCGCCGGCGCGCAGCCGGTTGCGCGATCTGCTGGCGGATTGCGCCGCCACGCTGCCGCTGGAAGTCGCCGGCGAAGCAGCCAGCGGGCCGCAGGCGCTGGAAATCGCGGCGCAAGCGCACGCCGACGTGGCACTGCTTGACATACGCATGCCGGGCATGGATGGCATCGAAACCGCGCAGCACCTGCGCAAACTGGAGCATCCGCCGGCCATTATTTTTACCACCGCCTATGATGCCTACGCGGTGAAGGCTTTTGAAGTGCACGCCATCGACTATCTGTTAAAACCCATTCGCGCCGCCCGCCTGCTCGAAGCCTTGACCAAGGCGCGCACGGTGATCGCGCCCAATGTGTCTGCCGCCGCGCTGGCCGGCATGCGCCGTACGCCGCGCGCCGCGCTGTCGGCGAGCGAACGTGGCAAGGTGCACTTGATCCCGGTGGCTGATATTCTTTACCTGAAGGCCGAGTTGAAGTACGTCACGGTGCGCACGCGGCTGCGCGAATATCTGGTGGAAGAATCGCTCACACGGCTGGAAGAAGAATTTGGCGAGCGCTTCGTGCGCGCGCATCGCAGTTGCCTGGTGGCACGCGCCGCGATACGCGGTTTTGAACGCGGCGCGGATGGCGAGGGGCACTGGGATGTGTTGCTCAACGGCTGCGACGAGCGTATCGCCGTTAGCCGCCGTCAGCAGCATATCGTGCGGGATTTACAAAACCGTTAAAAAACAAATGGTTATGTGGTTCGTTCTGTCGCAGTCATGCCAAAAATACTGACACCCGAGCAGCAGGCCGGATATCGCGCCAATGGATTTTTGTCGCCGCTGGATGCGCTCACGCCGGATGAAGTCGCGCGTTACCGCGAAGCATTGCGCGAGACCGAGGCGCGGCTGGGCGGTTCGCTGATGGATATCGACCGCAAATATCGCGGCAACCTGCACTTTTTGTGTGGCTGGATGGACGAACTGATACACCACCCGAAAATTCTGGATGCCGTCGAGGATTTGATCGGTCCGGACATATTGCTCTACACCAGCCGTTTTTTTATCAAGGAGCCGCACAGCGAAACCATCGCGGCCTGGCATCAGGATTCCACCTACTTCGGATTGCGGCCTTATGAGCATGTCACCGCTTGGGTGGCGCTGAGCAATGTGCCCAGGCAAGCCGGGCCGATGGAGTTTGCCGTGGGCAGCCACATTCGCGGGCAGCTACGGCAACGCAGCAAAATGGTGAAAAACAGCGTCAATACCGCCGGGCAGATTATTGTCGAGTGGTTCGACCGTTCGCAAACCGAATTCGGCGTGCTTGCACCCGGCCAGTTTTCACTGCATCACACCTGCACCGTGCATCAATCGGGACCGAATCAAAGCGTTGAACGCCGTATCGGCATTGCGTTAAGTTTTATTCCCACGCGCGTGCGCCATGTGGGCACGCAGCGCATGCCCGCGTGTCTGGTGCGCGGAGATGACACCTACAGCCACTTTGATTTGCAGCCGCGCCCGCGGGTGGATTTTGGCGTGGCTGAAACGCAGCGTCACGAAACGTCATTCAAGGCGTACCTGGATTCGTTTTATGAACAACTGGCGTTGGTGGAAAAGGATATACCCGCCAACGCCGCGTCGTTCATGCACTGAAGCGCGGCGCGGTTACTGCGGCATGAACCGCTGCACGCGCCGCCCGAACCCGGCTTCCGCCGTGTACAGATTACCTTTGGAGTCGATGGCGATATTGTGAATGTTGCGGAATTCGCCCGGCTGTCTGCCGGGCCGGCCGAATGCACCGAGCTTTCTGCCGTCTTCGCGCGCCAGGATGTACACCTCTGAATTCGAGCCGTCGGCCACGTAGAGATAACGCTGTTGCGGATCGCGCGAAATCGCGATATCGGCCAGCGGGCCGCTGAGCGTTTGCGCTTCGATAAAAAATTCACGCAGGAATTTACCGTTGCTTTCAAATACCTGGATGCGATTGTTCGGGCGGTCGCACACATAGACCTGTCCATCCCGCGCGCGGCGCACGCAATGCGGATTGCCGAACTGTTTGGACGGCGCCGCGCCCGGCTTGTAGGGCGGCTGCTTCGCATCGTCCGGCACCGCGCCATAGGCGCCCCAGTGGCGTTTGTAGGCGCCGGTGGTGGCGTCGAACACGATCACGCGCTTGTTGCCGTAGCCGTCACCGACGTAAATTTCATTGGCCGCCGCATCGGATTCAATCGCGGCGGGCTGGCCGAGCTGCGTGCGGCTGTTGCTGCCCTCGGATTTGCCGGGCTTGCCAATTTGCAGGATGAACTTGCCCTCGCGCGTGAACTTGAGCAAATGATGATCCGTGGTTTCGTTTCCCGAAATCCACACAAACCCCTGGCTGTCGACATGTATGCCGTGCTCCTGCGCAGGCCAGTCATACCCCTGGCCCGGCCCGCCCCAGCCACGTACGGTATTGCCGTTGGCGTCGTATTCGATCACCGGCGGCGCAGACTGGCAGCAGCGATTGGTAGGCGGGTTTCGGTTGCGGCCCTTTTCGTCGGCATGCAGCGTGCGCGGACGGTGCAGCACAAAGACATGATCCCGATCATCCACCGCCACACTCGACACCTGGCCGAAAATCCAGTTATCGGGCATCGGCTTCATCCAGAGCGGATCGACCTGATAGCGCGGTATCGCGCCGCTGCTGGTTTGCGCCGGTTGTTGCGCGCACCCGATGAACGTCACCGCGCCCGCCACCGCAAGAATCGCGACCGTGCTTGCCCAAAACTTTCTTTTCATTTTATGGCTCCCTGTGAAATGTGCCGACTCCCTTTTCCGATCATGGTAGGCGGCACGGGCCTTCCGCACAACAAATAAATAGTGTTTGTAAACAATTGGTTACATCAAGCCGCGCTACTGGATTAACCCCAACTGCCACCGCGTTCCGTTTAAGCGGAGACAGATTGTTTACAACCACGCCGCAACGCGGAGAGAAAAATGAATCGCAGAAAATTCCTGTTAAACATGCGCACCATGGCGGTCGCCGGTTGCGCCTTCAATCTGGTGCATGGCGCCGTGGCACAAGACGTGCGTCCCGTGATTACGCCGCCGCGATTGACGGTGGCACAGGGCGCGGAAACGGCGGTGGTGTTACAGGCCATCCGCATCGAAACCGAAATCAGCGGCGGCCGCGCGTTGACCTCGGTGGAGATGACCTTCTTCAACCCCAACCGGCGCGTGCTTGAAGGTGAATTGCAGTTTCCGCTGCTCGATGGCCAGCAAGTGAGCGGATTCGCGCTTGATATCGACGGCAATTTGCGCGAGGCGGTGCCGGTCGAGAAAGCCAAGGGCCAGCAGGTATTTGAAGACGTGATCCGGCAGCGTATCGATCCGGCGCTGCTGCAGACCACCGCCGGCAACAACTACAAATTGCGTGTGTATCCATTGCCCGCGCAAGGCACGCGCCGCGTGAAGATTCGTTACACCGAAACCCTGCCGGTGACCGGCGCGGGCGCGAATCAAACCCGCCGCTATCGCCTGCCGCTCGACTACGCGCGTGATCTTGCGAGTTTCTCGCTGCGCGTGCTGGTACGTGCGCCGGAACAGGCGCCGGTGCTGTCGGGCATGATGCCGCGTAGCCTCGAATTCAAAACCCGTGGTGTGGATTACCAGGCGGAAATCCTGCAAAAGGATTTTGCCGCGCGCGGCGTGCTGGAGGTGCAGGTGCCGGTGTCGGTGCGTCCCGAAGTGCATACGCAACGCTGGGGCGACAAAAACTATTTTGTGGCGGAAGTGCCCGCGCGCCTGAACGACACGCTGTTGCGCCCGGTGCCCGCCGTCGTGGGCATTATCTGGGATGCTTCGGGCTCGGGCGCCGCACGCGATCACGCGCGTGAATTCGCGCTGCTGGATACCTATTTCAAGCGCATGGGAAACGGTAGCAACGGCAGCCCTGGTGGCGGCGAAGTTGTTCTCACCCGTGTGCGCGAGGCCGCCGAGCCCGCGGAGCGCTTCCGCATCCGCAACGGCGACTGGAGCGCCTTGCGCCGCGCGCTGGAAACCACCGCTTACGACGGCGCGACGCAACTCGGCGCGTTTGTACCCGAAGCAAAAGTTGGCGAATACCTGTTGTTCAGCGACGGCCTTGATAATTTCGGTGAGCGGCCGTTTGCGAAACTGAACGTGCCGCTGTACACCATCAGCGCCGCCACGCGTGCCGATCCGGCGCGGCTGCGCCAGATCGCCGAAGCGCACGCCGGCGCCTTTATCGATCTGGCTTCGCAAACCGCGACCGAAGCCGCGCGCCGCCTGCTGTATCGCGAAGCACGCATCATCGCGCTTGGCGGCAATGGCGTTGCGCAATTGACCGCGCTTTCGCGGGCGGCCAACAACGGGCGCTGGCTGGTGGCGGGGCTGTTGCAAAGTGACAGTGCCACACTACAGGTCTCCGTGTCGTACCCCGGTTCGCGGGCGGGTGCGGAAACCATTGCCATACCGGTGCGCGCCGCGCAAAACGCCGACAGCCTTGCCGCCGCGGCGTGGGCGCAACTGCGGATTGCGGAACGCGACGGCGAATACCGCTTGCACCGGGCGGAGATCCGCCGCCTCGGTTTGGAATTCGGGCTGACCTCGCGCGAGACTTCGTTGATTGTGCTCGACCGGGTCGAAGATTACGTGCGCCATGACATCGCGCCCCCCGCCGAACTCCGCGCCGAATACGACCGCCAACGGCGCAATCAGCACGTGCGCGCCACCGACGAACGCAAACAGCAGCTCGACCGCGTGGTGCAAATGCTCAAGGAAAAAACCGCGTGGTGGGAAAGAGACTTTCCCAAAACCGCGCGTCCACAACCCGAATCAAAGGCCAAGATCAGCAATGGCACGCATGCCGACGGCGTGGTGATGCAGGGGCGCGCGGAAGACGAATCGCGTCGCGCTACGCCCGCGGCCGAAGCGCCGCGTGATCGTGCGCCTGCAGCGCCTGCACCGGTAGCTCGGCCGGCCATGAAATCCGCGTCTGCCCCGGCACTCGCGGGCCGCGTACAAAGTCAGTTGGCCGACGCCATCGTGGGTGGAGCGGCAAAGGATGATGCTGGCGAGCCGCGCGGCATGAGCATCCACCTCAAACGCTGGACGCCCGACGCGCCGTACTTCAAGCGCTTTCAGGCGGCTTCCACCGACGATTTGTATCGCGTGTATCTCGACGAGCGCGCCGGCTACGTCAACAGCACGGCGTTTTTTCTTGATGCCGCCGATGTGTTTTTCGACAAAGGGCTGACGGCATTGGGCGTGCGCGTGCTCGGCAATCTGGCGGAAATGGATCTGGAGAATCGCCACATCCTGCGCATCCTCGGTTATCGCCTGATGCAGGCGGGCCAGGCCAAACTGGCGATACCGATCCTCGCGCGCGTGCTCGAACTCGCGCCCAACGAACCGCAGTCGTATCGTGATCTGGGTTTGGCGTATGCCGCCGACAAACAATGGCAAAAGGCTGTCGATCAGCTTTACGAAGTCGTGATCCGGCCGTGGCACGGGCGCTTTCCCGAGATAGAACTCACCGCGCTAGATGAAATGAACGCCCTTACTGCGATCGCCGACACGCCCGTGGACGTGAGCCGCATGGACACGCGCCTGCTGCGCAATCTGCCGGTCGATTTGCGCGTGGCGCTGTCGTGGGACGCCGACAACACCGACATAGATCTGTGGGTGACCGACCCCAACGGCGAAAAGGCCTACTACGGCAATCGCATCAGCTATCAGGGCGGACGCATGTCGCAGGATTACACCGGCGGCTACGGTCCGGAGACGTTTTCGTTGAAAAACGCAAAACCCGGCAAGTACAAGGTCGAAGCCAACTTCTACGGCCACAACCAGCAAATCGTCGCGGGGGCCACCACGCTGCAACTGAAACTCACCACGCGCTTCGGCACACGCGATGCTCAGGAACAAACCGTGACGATGCGGCTGAAAGGGCGCAGCGAGGTGGTGCAGGTCGGGGAGTTCGAGGTGAAGTAAGGCGCGAACTACCCACCGACGGGTGCCGCGCCAGAATGACGGCGGTTAGGCCGCGCGCGCTACAATGCTTAGCAACGCAACCGGATCAATCCCCATGAAAAACAAACAAGTTCTCCTCGCATCTCGCCCCACGGGCGCCGTCGAAGAAAGCCACTTCCGCATCGTCGAATCCGACATCCCAAAGGCTGGCGCCAACGAATTTGTCGTGCGCAATCATTACCTCTCGCTCGACCCCTACATGCGTGGCCGCATGGACAACGAAAAGTCCTACGCCGCCAAGGCCGAAGTCGGCGCCGTGATGGTGGGCGCGGCGGTGGGCGAGGTGATCGAATCGAATCACGAAAAATTCAAGCCGGGGGATTTTGTCGAAACGCGCAGCGGCTGGCAGCAATACGGTGTCTCCAACGGCGGCGGCGTGCGCAGGCTCGATCCAAACTACGTGCCGCTGTCGGCGTATCTGGGCGTGGTCGGCATGCCGGGCGTCACGGCATGGATCGGCCTGAACGAACATGGCAAACCCAAGGCGGGTGAAACCGTGGTGGTGTCCGCCGCCAGCGGCGCGGTCGGCAGCGCCGTGGGTCAGTTGGCGAAATTGAAGGACTGCCGCGCGGTGGGCATCGCCGGCGGCAAAGCCAAATGCGATTACGTGGTCAATGAACTCGGTTTCGATGCCTGCATCGATTACAAGGCCGGCGCTCTGGACGCGGCGCTGGCCGCTGCATGCCCCAAGGGCGTCGATGTTTATTTCGATAACGTCGGCGGCCCCACGCTGGATGCGCTGCTGCTGCACATGAATAATTTCTCGCGCATCGCGCTATGCGGCCAGATTGCCGGATACAACGACCCCGGCGCGCTGGCCCTGCGCAATATGCGCAGTTTTCTGGTGAACCGTATCGCGCTGCGCGGCTTTATCTGCTCCGATCACCTCGACTTGTGGCCGCCCGCGCTGAAGGAACTCGGAGCACTCGTGCATGACGGCAAACTCAAGTACCGCGAGAGTATTGCCGTTGGGCTGGAGAATGCGCCCAAGGCGTTTATCGGTTTGCTTCGTGGGGAGAATTTTGGGAAGCAGTTGGTGAAGTTGATTTGGTGATGCCGTGCTTCACAGCCCGGCACACCGTCCTTGTGCGGTGTGTAGTGAACGAAAGGTCCAGCTTCACCCCCGCCTGCTTAATCACCTTTGCCCACGTCGCCGACTCGGCGCGTATGTCCTTGGCGAGTTGCTCCGGCGTATTGCCCGAAGGGATGGCGCCGTCGGCGATCAGGCGTGCTGAAATGTCCGGCATGGCGAGCACTTTGACGGTTGCCGCATGCAGCGTCCGGATGACGGCGGCGGGCGTGCCGGCGGGTGCAACGAGGCCGTACCACGAACCGCTTTGCATGTCAGGCAAGCCGGATTCGTGCAGGGTGGGTACCTCGGGCAGCACGGCGAGCCGTTGCAGGCCGCCCACCGCGAGCGGGCGGATGCGGCCGGCCTTGATGTGTTGCAAAAATACGCCGGGCACCGCAATCAACAGATGCACGTCGCCGCCCATCAGGCTGATCAGCGCCGGCCCAGCGCCCTTGAATGATATGTGTACCACTTTGCTGTTGGTGCGCATCTGAAACATCTCAATCGCCAGATGCCCGCCCGTGCCGATGCCGGAGGAGGCCCAGTTGACCTTGCCGGGGTTGGATTTGGCGTAGCTGATCAGCTCCTGCACGTTGCGCACCGGCAGTGAGGGATGAGATGCCAACACGTTGGGCGCGCCGGCGATTTTGGTGATCGGCGTGAAATCTTTATCCACGTCGAACGGCATTTTTTTGTAGAGATGCGGATTGGTGGTCATGATCGCCGGCCCGCCGACGAGCAAGGTGTAACCGTCGGGCGCGGCGCGCGCCACGATTTCGCCGGCGATCATGCCATTGCCACCGCCGCGATTGTCGTAGACGATGGGGTAGCCGAACATTTCGCCCATGGCGAGCGCGACCGGGCGCGTGATCGCGTCGGCGCCACCGCCCGCGGCGAAGGGGATTACCCAGCGGATGGGGCGGGTGGGGAAGGTGGTGGTTTGCGCTTGAGTTGGTGTTGCGCAGATCGTGGTTAGCAACGCCACAGTGGCAATTCTTAATGGCATCATGGGCTAATGGCTCGTTGAGTAACAGAATAATCGTAGGGCGCAACAATCTTTTATTGCGCCGTATGGTTCTTGACCTTCCGAGAGAATAACTTCAACCCCAAGTTCGCCGGGGGCAGCCCGGCGGCTCGTCACTTTCTTTTGTACGGCCAAAAGAAAGTAACCAAAGAAAACGCCGCCCCCGGTCGCCGGCCCTTCGGGCTGCCCTGCGCTGCTCGCGAAAACTGGCGGCTGCGGAACTCGCCCTCGCGATACCCCCGCGAGGACTCAGACAGTCCTCGCCGCCCCTCCAGTTTTCGCTGTGCTGCTCGGCGGCTCTCAAGGGGATTCAGTGTCTACACCTGCGCGGAGGCGTTATGCATCTTTCTCTCGCGCAGCACTCCACAATTCAGGGGCGGGCTCACTGCGGCTTCAACCCTATCTCCGGTATCAATTTTCTAAAATTTTCATATTCGCGGCGCACGTATTTTTCAAACGCGTCGGGGCTGGTGTCCACGTTGGGTTGCGCGCCCAATTTTTCGAAACGATCTTTGGTGTCGGGTTTTTTCAGCACGGCCACGATGTCGGCGCCGAGTTTGTGGATCAGCGGGCGTGGGGTTTTGGAAGGGGCGAGTAATCCATACATCGTTTCGGATTCCGCGCCGGGCAAGCCCGCTTCCGCGACGGTGGGCAGGTCGGGCAGATTAAAACTGCGGGTGTGGCTGGTGACGGCGAGGCCGCGCACCTTGCCGTCTTTCAGGAAACCGAGGGATCCCGTCACCACGAACACCAGCAGATGCACGCGGCCCGAGGCGGTTTCGGTGTACATGTCGGCCACGGCCTTGAACGGCACATGCACGATGTCGATGCCGCCCGCGCGCTTGAAAATTTCCGCCGACAGATGCGCCGCCGTCCCCGCGCCCACCGAGCCGTAGTTGAGCGCGCCGGGTTTGGCCTTCGCGAGCGCCACGAGTTCCTTGACCGATTTCACCGGCATGCCTGCATTGACCATCACCACGCTGGTAACCGCAGTGACCTGAGCCGCCGCGCTGAAATCCTCGATGGGCCGATACGAAGGCTTCACCTGCATCAGCGGCGACACGTAGGTGGACGTCGATGCCATGAACAACGAATGGCCGTCCGGCGTGGCGCTGGCCGCCTGCACGCCGCCGATCAGTCCGCCCGCGCCGACGCGGTTTTCCACCACTACCTGTTCTCTGTAAAGATCAGTGAGTCCCTGTGCGACAACGCGCGCGAAGATGTCCGCGCCCGTGCCGGCCGACGAGGCCACGATCATGCGAATCGGGCGGGTGGGGAATTTGGCATCGGCGGCGTCAGCCGGCCCCGCACTGGTCACGCAGAGCAGGCCGGCCAACGTCGCTGCGCCACGCATGACGCCTAGTCCGGCATCAACGCAAACGTCCACACCGATCCGCCGGACGCTACTTGCGGACGGGCGCGATTGCCGCGCGCGTCACCCGCCACGCCCGAGAGCACGGTCACGTACTGCTTGCCTTTGTGCGTGTAGGTGATGGGCGGCGCGTTGATGCCCGAGCTCGTTTTGAACTGCCAGATCACCTTGCCCGTGGCTTCGTCGATGGCGATGAATTCGCCCGTCATGCGGCCGGTAAACACCAGACCGCCGTCGGTGGTGAGCATGCCGGCCTGGGTGACGTGATCATCCAGCTTGATTTGCCACTTGAGTTTGCCGGTGAGCGGATCCATGGCCTGATGATAGCCCTCGGTGTCGGCGCCAGCCGGGCGCACGCGTCGCGTCTGCGCGCCGGTATAACGCTGCCCGGGCTTGTATTCCACGTCGCCGAGCTTGATGTTCTGCGCCAGGTTGATCGTATTCAGATACACCATGCCCGTTTTCGGATTGAATGCCATCGGCGCCCAGTTCTTGGTGCCCGAAAACGGCCACAGTTCCACTTCTTCGCCCGCTTCCAGGCGCTTGTGGATATCGGTTTCGACCGGGCGGCCGGTTTTCATGTCGATATGCGAGGCCCAGTTCACCTTGCCGAACGGGTAGCCCTTTATCAACTGGCCGTTGGTACGGTCTATCACGTAAAAGAAACCGTTGCGATCGGCATGCATGATGACCTTGCGCGGCTTGCCATCGACGTTGATGTCGGCGATGACGTTTTCGTTGACGCCGTCGTAGTCGTACATATCATTGGGCGTGAATTGATAGTGCCACACAATTTCGCCGGTCTTGGGACGGATGGCGATCACGCTGGCGGTGTACAAGCTGTCCCCGCCGCGATATTTGCGGGTATAGGGCCCGGCGTTGCCAGTGCTCCAGTAGACGAGATCAAGCTCCGGATCGAACGAACCGGTGACCCATGTGGTGCCGCCGCCGCGCTTATAGGCGTCGTTATCCTGCCGCCAGGTTTCGTTGCCCTTTTCGCCGGGACCGGGAATGGTGTAACGGCGCCACAACTTTTTGCCGGTCTCCGGATCCCAGCCGTCGAGGAAACCGCGCACGCCAAATTCCGCGCCCGACATGCCGGTGATCAGCACGCCGTTGGCGATCAGCGGGGCCACGATGGAGGAAACGCCTTCCTTCCACTCCGCGAATTTTTCTTTCCACACTTGCTTGCCGGTCTTCATGTCGAGCGCCACCACGTGCGCGTCGAGCGTGGTGCGGAAGAGTTTGCCGTTGAGTATTGCCGCGCCCTTGCTGGAAACGCCACAACACACCACGCGCGGCGTTTCGGGGTCGTAACCCACCTCGGTGCGCCAGATTTGTTTGCCGGTGGTGACATCAATGGCGAAGGTCCAAGCAGCGTTGGTGACATACATCACGCCGTTGTAAACCAGCGGCTGCGCCTGCTCGCCCAGCAGATTTTGTAGCGAGGCGCTCCACACCGGCACCAGGCGCTTGACGTTGGTGGTGTTGATTTGCGTGAGCGGGCTGTAACGCTTCAGGTCATAGCCCATGCCGTAGGTGGTGACGTTTTCGGTGTTTTTTCCGTCGGTTAAGAGTTCCTGCGCGGTTTGCGCGTGCGTAAAAGTGCAGCAGCATGCAATGGATATGAACGACAACCACTTTTTCATTTTTTCTCCCGAGAAAAATTCAAAAAATTACAAATGCCGACGCGACAATGCGCCAATACAGTGATGCATAAAAAAACAGCCGAACCGATGAATGCTGCGACTACTGGCCTTGCGGTTTCGGTTGAGGGTACCGCATATCGATCAACCCCGACTCCACCGCCTGCTCCAGATACAACGAATAAAAATCGCCGGATGACAATCCCACCAGCGGCGTGGCGGTGGGTTTCCCGCTGTCGTTAAACACGATTACGGTAGGCACGCTGCGCACGGCGAATTTTCGCGCGAATTCGCGGGCGGTGGTGGCGTTTCCGGAAAAATCACGCAGCGGCTGCGCGCCGTCGAGTTGCAGTTCCAGCATGATCGCCTTGTTGCGCCATTGTTCGCTGACGTGCATCGGCTCCAGGTGATCGCGGCGCGCGGTGGCGCAATACGGACAAGTCTTCAAGGTAAACGCGATCAGCACCGGCACGCGTTGCTCGCGCGCCATTTTCGCGGCGGCCGCAAGGTCGGTGGCGAGCGGCAGCGGTTCGGCGCGGGCCCCCGTCGCGGCGGATGCGATGAACGTGCATGCTAGAATCAGCGGCGGTAATATTCCGCCGAAGCGCCTGAAAATATCTTTTAAAAACATCATGTTACATCATACCCCTGACGGCCTTCCGGCGCGCATTGTGATTGCCACGCGAGAATCCGCGCTGGCGATGTGGCAGGCGCGGCATATTGAATCACGGCTTGCCGAACGTTTCCCGCACATCAGTATAAGCATACTCGGCATGACCACGGAAGGCGATCGCAAGCTCGGTACCTCGCTGGCAAAAATCGGCGGCAAGGGTTTGTTTGTGAAAGAACTCGAAGACGCGCTGATAGAGGGGCGCGCTGACATCGCGGTGCATTCGCTGAAAGACGTGCCGATGCACTTGCCGGAGGGTTTTGCGCTGGGCGCGATACTCGAACGTGCCGATCCGCGCGACGCATTCGTGTCGTCACAATACGCCACGCTATTGTCGTTGCCGCCCGGCGCGCGCGTCGGCACGTCCAGCCTGCGCCGCGAAAGTCAGTTGCGCGCGAATTTTCCGCATCTCGTGATTGAACCGCTGCGCGGAAACGTGCAGACGCGTTTGCGCAAGCTCGACGAAGGCGCGTACGAGGCGATTATTCTCGCGGCGGCCGGACTGAAGCGGCTGGGACTGGAACATCGCATTGCCACCCCGCTGGCGCCCGAGGCCATGCTGCCGGCGGTCGGGCAGGGCGCGCTCGCCATCGAATGTCGTGGCGATCGGGCCGACGTGCTGGCGTTACTGGAAGCGCTGCACGACGCCGCCACGGCCGCCTGTGTAACGGCCGAGCGCGCGTTGTCGCGTTCGCTCGCGGGCAGTTGCAACGTGCCGCTGGCGGGTTATGCCGAAATCAATGGCACTCAGCTGCGGCTGCGCGGTTATGTGGGCGCGCCGGACGGGTTGCGCCATGTCAGCGGCGAAGTCGAAGGCGCCGTGGGCGAAGCCGAGGCGCTGGGTGTGCGGCTTGCGGCGCAATTAAAAACGCAGGGCGCGGGCGAGATACTTGCCGCGCTCGATCACGCGTGAACCCCACACGCCCCGCGCGCGGTGTGGTAATCACGCGCCCGGCGGGCGAAGCGGCGCGGCTGGCGGCATTGATACGCGCGGCGGGCGGCGAGCCGATGCTGTACCCGGCAATCGAAATTCGCGATGCGCCCGATACGCGCGCGCTCGATGGCGTGATCGACCGGCTCGACGAATTTGATCTAGCCGTTTTCATCAGCCCCAGCGCGGTGGAACAAGCGATGTCGCGCATACGCGCGCGACGCGAGTTGCCAGCGCGCTTGCGTTGCGCCGCCATCGGGCCGGGCGGCGTGCGTGCGCTGCAACGCTTTGGCGTTGACGAGGTGATCGCGCCGCAAGCGCGGTACGACAGCGAGTCGTTACTTGCCTCGCCGTACCTGCAAGACGTGAGCGGCTGGCGTGTCGTGATTTTTCGCGGTGATGGCGGGCGCGAGTTGCTGGGCGACACGCTGCGTGCGCGCGGCGCGCAGGTAACCTATGCCGTGTGTTACCAGCGCGCCAAGCCGGCGTTCGACACGGCGCCGTTGATTCAGGCCTGGGAACACCATCGCATCGGCGCGGTCATCGTCACCAGCAGCGAAGGGTTGCGTAACTTTTGCGAGTACATTGGCGCCGCCGCGCAGGCATGGCTTAACGACACATTGACGGTCGTGCCGCATCCGCGCATCGCCGCCGCCGCGCGTGAACGAGGCCTCCGGCGCGTGGTTGAATCCGAGTCCGGCGACGAAGCGCTGGCGCGCACGGTCATGCGGTGCATCGATGGCGCCTAGCCGCATGGGTGCAACCTCGCGGGGTGGCTTGCCTGCCGGCGGGCCGCGATATTGCACGATTGCCCGCGCGCGCGCCGCGTTGCATACTCATGGCGGATTCGTGTTCGTAGTCTGTGCGGGTCCGATTCGTATGGTTATGGTACGTGCTGTATATTTGACTTGAAATCACGCCATGATTGATCCCGCCGCATCCGCTGCTTCCAAAACCGCCCCGCCGGTGACGGCGCGCACGCTGGCGGGCTATTTTGGTCTGGCCCTGTTGTTGGCGCTCATCGCACTGGGTCTGGCCTTGTGGCAGATGCACAGCACGCGTCAGGAGCTGGATGCCGTGCGTCAGGATGTGGCCCGGCGGCTGGCCGACGTGGACGCGCAAAACAAGGCGGGCCGTATCGCGAGTGATCAGTTGCGTGAAGCCACGCGCGAGGCCTCGGTGAAAATCGGCGTGCTGGAAGCGAAACTCGCCGAGTCGCAAAGCCAGCAGATCGCGCTTGAAGCGCTGTATCAGGATTTGTCGCGCAATCGCGATGAATGGGCGTTTGCCGAGATCGAGCAGACGCTCCTGATCGCAAGCCAGCAGTTGCAGTTGGCGGGCAACGTCAAGGCGGCGCTGATCGCGTTGCAGGCGACGGACGCGCGTTTGCAGGCGATGAACCGTCCGCAGTTTACCGCTCTGCGCACGGCCATCGGGCGCGATATCGCCCGGCTGAAAGCCGCGCCGGCGATGGATGCCGTGGGACTGAGCGCGCGCATCGATGCACTGTTGGCGGGCGTGGATAAACTGCCGCTGGCCGCCGAGACGCGTCCGGCCGCCGAGGGGGCATCGGGCTCGGCAGTTCCGGTGGATGCCAACGCGGGCGCCGCCACGCGTTTCTGGCGCGAGGTGTGGGGCGATCTGAAGCAGGTGGTGCGCGTGCAGCGCATGGATCGCGCCGACGTGCCGTTGCTGTCGCCGGCGCAAACGTTTTTTCTGCGCGAAAATCTCAAGCTGCGTTTGCTCACCGCGCGCATGGCCTTGCTCACGCGCGATCAAACCGTGTTTCGCAACGATCTGAAAGCGGCGCGCGAATGGCTGGCGCGTTATTTCGATGCGCGCGACAAGGCGGTGGGGTCGGCGGTGAGTTCGCTGAACAGCCTGCAAAGCGCGGACATCCAGATCGAATTGCCCGACATCGCCGCCACGCTGGAGGCGTTGCGCGCGGTTTCGCAAATGCGCGCGCGTACCAAGTGACGTTTAGCAACGCCATGTTATTAATCACTGTTTTTGTGCGTAACCAAGCAACGGCGCGACGCGCATGAGAATCCTGCTGTGGATCATCGCGGTGATTGCGCTGGCCGTGGGGCTGGTGGCGGCGGCGGTGCATACCAGCGCGGGTTACCTGCAAATCGTGTGGCCGCCATATCGCGTCGAGCTGTCGCTGGTGATGGCTTTCGTGTTGCTTGCGGCGGCGTTTGCGCTGGCGTATGTGTCGGCGCGGCTGGTTGCCGCGATGGTGGGGATGCCGCAACAGGTGCGCGAGTACCGCGAAGGGTTGCGCCGCCGCAAGGCGCACAACGCCATCACCGAAGCGCTGCACGAATTTTTTTCCGGGCGCTTTGCGCGCGCCGAAAAAGCCGCGCAAAGCGCAATGGCGCTGGGCGAGCAGCCGGGCTTGTGTGCGATGCTCGCCGCGCGCGCGGCGCACGAGCTGCGCGCGTTTGAGCGGCGTGACGCGTATCTGGCGCAGGGCGCGGCGCATCTGCCGGCCGGCGACATGATGAAAGCCATTACCGAAGCGGAGTTGTTTCTGGAAGAGCGCCGCGCCGCCGATGCGCTGGCGGTGTTGCAGACGCTACCGCAAAAACATACGGCCGGGTTGCGTCTGGAATTAAAAGCGCTGCAACTCGTGAAAGAATGGGAGAAGTCGCTCGCGGTGATTGATCAGCTCGAACGCCGCCGCGTGTTCAATGGCGAACAGGCCGCGCGGCTGCGCCGTCATGCGCTGGCGGAGCATCTGCACCGTCGCGCCAGCGACTTGACCACGCTGGACGAGGCGTGGCGCAAAGTGCCGGACCCCCTGCGCCGTGCCACCGTGGTGGCGCGCGCGGCGGCGGAAAGCTTTATCGCGCTGAAATCGGGTGCGCGCGCGGCTGAAATCATAGAGCGCAGCCTGGAGCAAACCTGGGACAGTGAACTCGCCGCGCTGTATGGCGCATGTGCCGATGCGGACAGCGATGCCGGCGCCACCGTGCCGCGCATCGAACGCGCCGAGCGCTGGCTCACGGCGCATCCGCAAGATGCGTCGCTGCTGCTGACGCTGGGACAGTTGTGCGCGCGGCAGGCGCTATGGGGCAAGGCGCAGAATTATCTCGATGCCAGCATTGCAATAGAGGCTACCTATCCGGCACATCTCGCCGCCGCGCGGCTGCATGAAAATCTTGGCAATGCGGACAACGCGCAACGCCACACACGCGCCGCGCTGGAACTGGCGCTGGCGAAATTGCGTGAGCGCGAGGATGGGTGAAAACCCAAACACCACCGCAAAGACGCAAAGAAATGCCGCAAAGAAACGCTAAAGAAAACGCCAGAGAAACCCCCGCCGTGTCTTGAGGGTTTTTGCGTTTCCTTTGCGTCTTTTCCGCGGGTTTGACCTTATTGTGGTTTGATGCCGGCCGCCTTGATCACCCGCCCCCATTTCTCGGTTTCGGACTTGATGTAAGCGGCGAACTGCGCTGGCGTGCTGGCGACGATTTCCGCACCTTCGTTTGCCATGACCTTGGCGACTTCGGGGGCGCGCAGCGCGCGGATGGCTTCTTGCGACAAACGATCCTGCACGGCTTGCGGCGTGCCGGTCGTGGTGAGAAATCCGAACCACTGTGTGGCCTCATAGCCGGGCACGAATTCACCAATGGCCGGCACCTCGGGCAGATAAGGAGAGCGCTTCGCAGTGGTGACGCCGAGCGCGCGCAAGCGATTCGAGCGGATGTAGCCCATCGCCGTGGGCAGCGATGGCAGTTGCGCGGATACTTCGCCCGAGAGATTGGCGATGGTGGCGACGCCAGAGCCTTTGTACGGCACATGCACCAGATTGATTTTGGCGAGATGTTTGAACAACTCCAGCGACAAATGCGGGCTGGTGCCGATGCCAGCCGAGCCCACGTTGATTTCGCCCGGTTGTTTTTTGGCGAGCGCGATAAATTCCGGCACGCTGCGTGCCGGTACCGACGGATGCACCACCAGCGCATTTGGCACGGCGGCAATTTGTGTCAGCGGCGCAAGATCGCGTATCGCGTCATACGGCAGCTTGGTATACATCCACAAGTTCAGCGCCAGCGTGGAGGGCGTGACCAGCACGGTATAGCCATCGGGCGCCGCCTTGGCGACGTTGTCGATGCCGATGGTGGTGCCCGCGCCCGCGCGATTGTCGACCACCACGGTTTGACCGAGATACTCCGTCAGTTTGGTGGCGAGCACGCGCGCCAGAATATCGGTGCCGCCGCCGGGCGCGGAAGGCACCACCAGCCGTAGCGGGCGTGACGGATAGGCTTGTGCCGCGACCAGCGCGGGCGCGGCCAATGTCAGCAGCGTTAATACATAACCACATGTTTTTATTGACATTTTGTCACCCCTTAATTACTGCTCAATCGGCCTTCATGCCGGATTTTTTGATGATCGGTGCGTACAGCACCAACTCGCGTTTGACCAGCGCTGCCAATTCTTCGGGTGTGGAGGGTGCGGTTTCGGCACCTTGAGCAAGCAGCCAGGTTTTGAATTCCGCGTTGGACAACACTTTGTTGAATTCACTGTGCAACCGGTTAAGCACGGCAGGCGGCGTACCGGCGGGTGCGAACGCGCCATACCAGGTGATGGCTTCAAAGCCGGGATAGCCCGATTCCGCAACGGTGGGCAGATCGGGCGCCGCGGGCGTGCGCTTGGCGCTGCTTACCGCTAGCGCGCGCAGCCGTTTGCTGCGCACGAACTGCAACGACGACGTCAGCGTGCCGAACATGAGTTGCGTTTCACCGCTCAGCACGGCGGTGAGTGCGGGCGAGCTGCCCTTATACGGCACGTGTACCAGCGCGACACCGGCAGCTTCGTTGAACATTACGCCCGCCAGATGCGCCGGCGTGCCGGTGCCCGACGAACCGTAATTCAGTTGCCCCGGATGCGCCTTCGCCAGCGCGGCGAATTCCTTCACCGTGCGCACCGGCATCGATGGATGCACCACCAGCATGTTCGCCGCAATGGCGATGCGCGTGATCGGTGCGAAATCGCGCAACGGTTCGTACGGCAACTTGGCATGCAGATTCGGGTTGATCGACATCGAAGTGTTCGATCCCATGAAGATCGTGTAACCATCGGGCAAGGAACGCGCCGCCAGTTCCGCGCCAAGAATGGTGCCGCCGCCGGGCCGGTTGTCGATAAACACCTGCTGGCCGAAGCCCTCGGCGAGACGTGGCGCGAGCGCACGGCCGACCAAATCCTGTCCGCCGCCGGGGGCGAAGGGGATGATGTAGCGGATGGGTTTGGCGGGGAAGGTCTGGGCGCGGGTGGTCGGGATGCCGGCGAGCATCATCGACGTTACCGCCACTGCAAGCATTGTCGCTGCGGGTTGCATTCGATTTCCGGATGTTACGAGAGCGGGCATTGTAGATAGAGCGGGTGCCGCGCACAACCGGGGTTTGCGTCAGCGGTTTTCACGCCGCCGCTGGTCTTCCCCCGTAAGCAATTTGCCGTACACTGTTACCCATGCAGACCACAAAACGCATAGCCCTACTTACCAGCGGCGGCGACGCCCCCGGCATGAATGCAGCCGTGCGCGCCGCCACGCGTGCGGCGCTGGCCCGCGGGTGGGAGATGCACGGCGTGCGCAACGGTTACGCCGGATTGATGAACGACACCATCGAGCCGCTGCAAGCGCGCGACGTGGGCGGCATTATTCAGCGCGGCGGCACCGTGCTCGGCAGCGCCCGGTCGCCTGAATTCGCCACGGATGCAGGCCGTGCCGTAGCGCTGGCGAATCTGCGGCGGCGCGGTATCGACGCGCTGATCGTGATCGGTGGCAACGGTACCCAAACGGGGGCCAGCGTGCTCGCGCATGCCGGATTCGCGGTGGTGGGCGTGGCCTCCACGGTGGACAACGATCTCGCGGGCACCGATGTCACCATTGGTGTCGATACGGCGGTGAACATCACGGTGGAAGCCATCGACCGGCTGCGCACCACCGGCTCGTCGCACAAGCGCGCGTTTCTGGTCGAAACCATGGGCCGCAACTGCGGCTACATCGCGCTGATGGCGGGCATCGCCGGCGGCGCCGAAGTGATTGTAATCCCCGAATGCGAAGTCGAGCCGCAGGCGGTTGCGGAACGGCTGCGCGCAGCCTATCAGCGGGGCAAGACGCATGCGATGGTGGTGGTGGCCGAAGGCGCCAAGCAGGGCGCGCAAGCCATCGTGCGCTATGTCGCCGAGCACCGCGCCGAAGTGGGCTTTGGTTTGCGCGTGACCACGCTAGGCCACGTGGTTCGCGGCGGTGCGCCTACCGCAGGGGATCGCATACTCGCCACGCGCTTGGGCGCGGCGGCAGTCGATCAATTCGCGCGCGGCGTGTCGGGTGTGCTGGTCGGCGTGCGCGGCGGCGACGTCATCACCACGCCGCTCGCCGACATCGCGGGCAAGACCAAGGGCGTTAATCAGGAACTGCTGGAATTGGCGCGGGTCCTTGCGCAGTGAGGGCGCAGTAGCGTGGATCAACGCGCTTCGCGCAGCACTATTTTTTCGTCGCTAAAAACCCCAGCAATATTCGGTTGAACGCCTCCGGCTGTTCCCAATACGGGCTGTGCCCGGCTTCGCGCACGATATGCACTTCCGCGTGCGGCATGTGTTGGGCCTGCATGCGCAGCAGCGACGGCGGGGTGTAGAGGTCGGAGTCGCCGGTCATCAGCAGCGTCGGGTGTTTGATCGATTCAAGCCTTGCCCAAGTCAGCGGTTGCGGGCGTTTGGGTGTGATGCGTTTGCCGGGTATCGCCTGATGTTCCAGCGCCAGCCACGCAGCGTGGCCTTCGGGATTGCCGGCGCGATACGAGGGCGAGAGTTCCTGAAAATCATGCGGCAGTGTGGCGAAAAAATCGGGGCGCAGCCGCGCGTTGACCACCGCGTAATCGGCGTCGGTGATACCCATGTATGAGGAGATCACAGCGAGGCTGCGCACCTTGCCGGGATATTCGAGCGCGTAGTCGATGGCGAAAAATCCGCCTTGCGCGGCGGATACCAGGTGCACTTTGTCGAGCTTGAGATGCTGAATCAGGCAGTGCAAATCATCCGACCCCACGCCCGGATTATTCAAGTCGCCGGTGTCCGAACGATAATAGCCGCGCCGCGAATAGGCGATGACGCGATAGCCGGCTTGTGCGAGCACCGGTTGCTGATACACCCAACCCGCGGCGCTGTGGGTGCCGGCGTGCAGCAGAATGACCGGTTGGCCGGGGCCGCCGGTATCCCAGTACCACAGCCTCGCGCCGCCCACGTCCACCAGGCCTTCCTGCGCGGGCGCTTGCGGTGGCACCGGAACGGGTGTCCACATGGGTTCAGGTGGTTTGTGCGTCGAGGCATTCACGGGTTGCGCTCCTTCGTTTGTGCGCGGATATTTCAACTGCCGGTGTCGGCCTGCTGCGCCGATGGCGTGAAGGCATCGCTGAAAAACTCGTCCGGCGGCAGTTTGCACTGCGCGGTGAAATCGCGGCGCGCCGATTCAATGACTATCGGCGCGCCGCAGGCGTATACCTGATGGCCCGACATATCCGGAAAATCTTCCATCACCGCACGATGCACAAAGCCGGTGCGGCCTGTCCAGTGATCGTCGGGCCGGGCTTCGGACAGCACCGGCACATAGGTGATGCCGTGGTCGCGCGCCCAGCGTTCGGCAAGTTCATGCAAATACAGATCGGCGCGCACGCGGCAGCCCCAATAGAGGATCATCGGGCGCTGCACTTTTTTGTGCAGGGCATGTTCGATGATGGATTTGATCGGCGCGAAGCCGGTGCCGCTGGCGAGCAGAATGATCGGCTTTTCGCTGTCTTCGCGTAGAAAAAACGTGCCCAGCGGGCCTTCCAGCCGCAGGATGTCTTTTTCCTTCAGTGTGTTGAATACGTACAGGCTGAACGGCCCGCCGTAGTTGCGCAAATGCAGATGCAGCACGTCGTCGTCGTGCGGCGCGGTGGCGATCGACAGGCTGCGGCGCAGACCGCTTTTGGTGAGGATGTCGATATATTGTCCGGCGAGAAACTGCAGCCGTTCGTTGGCGGGCAGCCGCAGGTAAATCATCATCACGTCCGGCGCGAGACGTTCGAGCTTTTGCACGCGGCACGGCAGCGTGCGCACCTGAATATCCTTGATGGCGCTGATTTCGCGGCATTCGATTTCAACATCTGTCAGCGGCGTTGCCTGGCAAAACAGCGCATAGCCGTTTTTCTTTTCCACATCCAGCAGCGCCGAACTGCTGTAGTTGCCGTAATCGACGCGGCCGCCGAGCAGCTTGCCCTTGCAACTGCCGCAGGAGCCGTTGCGGCAGCCGTACGCGATGTTGAAGCCTTCGCGCAGGGCACCGTCGAGGATGGTTTCATCGCCGCTGACGGTGAAGTGATGGTTGCTGGGTTTGATCGTGACTTGGCAGGGCATGGAGTAAAATGGTTCGATATATGAAACGGTTACTGATTATCGGCTGTGGCGACGTGGGCGCGCGGTTGATTCCGCTGGCGCTCGCGCGCCGTCACGTGTATGCGCGGGTGTACGCGTTGACGCGCGATGCGTCGCAGTGTGCATCGTTGCGTGCATTGGGTGTTACGCCGGTAGCCGGTGATCTCGACAAGCCGCATACGCTGTCGGCCATCGCGGGAATTGCTCATGATGTGGTTCATTTGGCGCCGCCGCCCTCGCAGGGCGTAACGGATACGCGCACTGCGCACTTGATTGCCGCGCTGGGAAAAAACAATCGTAATAACCGTAAAGGCAAACTCAATCGGAGCACTCTACCACAGCACTTTGTCTATATCAGCACCAGCGGTGTGTACGGTGATTGCGGCGGCGCAGTGGTGCCCGAAACACGCCCGGCGCATCCGCAAACGGCGCGCGCGCTGCGGCGCGTGGATGCGGAGCGGCGTTTGCGCGCGTGGGGCGCGCGCAGTGGCGTGCAGGTGTCGATATTGCGCGTGCCGGGTATTTATGCCGACGACCGGCTGCCGCTGGCGCGTTTGCAACGCGGCACGCCGGCGCTGCGTGACGAGGACGATAGTTTTGTGAACCACGTGCATGCCGACGATCTGGCGCGCATGGTGATGGCGGCGCTGCATCATGCGTCGCCAGGACGTGCGTATAACGCGGTGGATGATTTGCCGCAGAAGATGGGCGATTATTTTGACCTGGTGGCGGATCGTCACGGGTTGAATCGTCCGCCGCGCATCGCGCGCCGGGATGCCGCGCGGGTGATTCCGGAAAACCTGCTGTCGTTCATGAGCGAATCGCGACAGCTCAGCAATCTTCGGCTCAAGCGCGAATTGCGTTTTCGTCTGCGGTATCCGAGCGTACTGGACGGCATACCAGCACCAGGCAAGGACGGCGCGTGAGCGATGACGCGGCCCGACGACATATTGCTGGTGTTGACCAACCTGCCGGATCGCGCGGCGGCACTAACGCTTGCGAATGCGCTGATCGAGACGAAAGCCGCCGCCTGCGTGAATGTGCTGGCTGCGTGTACGTCGGTGTATCACTGGCAGGGCAAGGTTGAAAATGCCGATGAAATTCCATTGTTGATCAAGACGACCACCGCAGCTTATCCCGCGCTGGAAGACACGATTCGCCGCTTGCATCCCTACGAACTTCCGGAAATCATTGCAGTCCCACTGGCGCAAGGTTTGCCGGGCTATCTGCAATGGGTGGCCACGGAAGTGGGCGGCGAGACTCGGGTGGTGTAATGCAAAAGTTATATAAATATCTGTTTTTATTGCATATTTTATGCTTCTCGGCTTGGGCTTCGGCGGCGCAGCCGGAGTTGCTCGACCCCGAAAAGGCGTTTCGGTTTTCCGCGCGCGTGCTCGACGCCTCGAATATCGAAGTGCGTTACCAGATTGCCGACGGCTACTACCTGTATCGCGAGCGGTTTGCGTTCGCGGCGGAGCCGGCGGGAGTGAAGCTCGGCGCGGCGCGAATTCCCGAAGGCAAGCACAAAAAGGATGAATTTTTCGGCGATGTGCAAACGCATCGCGGCGAAATCAAAATTGTCGTGCCGGTGGAGTCCGTTGGGGCGGCCGCGGGTGGCCGCGTTACGCTGACCGCCACCTCGCAAGGCTGCGCGGACGTGGGCGTGTGCTACGTGCCGATGGACAGCAAAATACAACTGGTGATGACGGGTGGCGCAGGTGCCACGGGCACTGGCAGTGCGCCCACGGTGCGCGATGGTGGCGATCCGCTCTCACGCATTCTCGGCCAAGCGGAGGGCGGCAACGCCAAGGCGCCTGCCGTAGCGCCCACTGCTGGCGCGGAAGACACTCGCATCGCCGCGCTGTTTCACGGTGAGTTCTGGTTGCTGATCGCAAGCTTTTTCGGCTTCGGCCTGTTGCTGTCGTTCACGCCGTGCGTGCTGCCGATGATTCCGATTTTGTCGGGGATTATCGTTGGGCGCGGGCACCCGGTGACGCGCATGCATGGTTTTGCGCTGTCCGCGGCCTATGTGCTGGGCATGGCGATAACCTATGCGCTGGCCGGCGTGGCGGCGGGGCTTTCCGGCGCGATGTTGTCGGCGGCGCTGCAAAACCCGTGGGTGCTGGGTGGTTTTGCGCTGGTTTTCGTGGCGTTGGCGCTATCGATGTTCGGCCTGTATGAACTGCAATTGCCGGCCGCGCTGCAATCACGGCTGACGGAAACCTCCAATCGTTTACCTGGCGGCCGCTATGCGGGCGTATTCGCGATGGGCGTGCTGTCGGCGTTGATTGTCGGGCCGTGCGTGGCGGCGCCGTTGGCGGGTGCACTGCTTTACATCAGTCAAAGCCGCGATGGCATGCTGGGCGGCGCGGCGTTGTTTGCCATGGCGCTGGGCATGGGCGTGCCGCTGCTCGCCGTGGGCGCTTCGGCGGGCACGCTATTGCCCAAAGCCGGGCCGTGGATGGACGCGTTGAAACGTTTCTTCGGCGTGCTGTTGCTGGCCGTGGCGATATACATTTTGTCGCCGGTGATTCCGCTCGCGGCGCAAATGCTGGCTTGGGCGGCGCTGTTGATCGTGAGTGCAGTGTACCTGCGCGTTATTGATCCGTTGCCGCAGCACGCGCATGGATTTCAGCGCTTCGGCAAAGGCTTGGGCGTGATCGCGTTGCTGGCGGGCGCGGCTTTTATGGTCGGCGCGTTTTCGGGCGCGAAAGATATTTTGCAGCCGTTGTCGGGGTTGATGGCCACGCCGGCAACCGGTGGCGGCGCGGCGCCTGCCGCCACCGGCGAACCCTTGTTCAAACGCGTCGAAACCGGCGCTGAGCTCGATGCGGCGGTCAAGTCGGCCAGTGCCAGCGGCAAACCGGTTTTGCTGGATTTTTATGCCGACTGGTGCGTGTCATGCAAGGAGATGGAACGCTTTACGTTCACTGACGCGCAGGTGAAGCAGCGGTTAGCCAACATGGTCAAGATTCAGGTTGATGTAACTGCAAACACTGCGGAGCATCAGGCGCTGCTCAAGCGCTTCCGGCTGTTTGGTCCGCCCGGCATTATCTTTTTTGATAAAAAATCGAAAGAAATCAATGGATTGCGTGTTATTGGTTTTCAGAACGCGGAAAAATTCGCTGCCGTGCTGGACGAAGTGCTGAATTTCTGAAAATCATCATCTTCTTTTAAAAATTCGTTAATTTATCCTAACTTCTTTTATTTTTGTCTAATCGGATACTTAAATACGCGTTGTACGTGGCTATCGCGCTGTCGGCGATGGGCGCCGGCCTTTGGTTCGGCATGTCGCGACAGGTCTCGGCGCCCGAGGTCAAGGCATCCAGCGTGCTGTTGGCTTTGAGTCTGCCTGATCTGCAGAAAAAGCCCCAATCGCTTGAGCAGTGGCGCGGCAAGGTGCTGGTAGTGAATTTCTGGGCCACCTGGTGTGCGCCGTGTCGCGAAGAAATCCCCCTGTTCGTCAAATTGCAGGATAAGTATGGTGCCAAAGGTCTGCAATTTGTTGGCATTTCCATCGATCAGGATGATAAAACCGCAGAATTTGCGCGTAACTTCAAAATCAACTATCCCACGCTGATCGGGACTTTCGATACCATTGAGGTCTCACGGCAGGCCGGTAATGCCAAGCGGGTGCTGCCCTTTACCGTGATTCTCAACCGGGCCGGTGAGATCGTCGCCACCGAATTCGGTGGTCTGACCCTGGAAAAGCTAGAGGCGCAGCTGAATCCGCTGCTTTAAGGCTTCGTGGTTACCTGCCAAAATTCTCTAAGTTTAGGTAAAGTGTTATCATCTTCGGCCTAATTGGAATTAACAGCAGGGAGGGTTGCGATCATGTCCGGCGTGACAACCAAGAATATACTGCTGCTCAACGGCCCCAATCTAAATCTGCTCGGCACGCGCGAACCGGCAATCTACGGTGGCGATACGCTGGCTTCCATTGAAGCGCGGTTGGTGAAACTGGCATCCACAGGCGGCGCGACGTTAACCGCGTATCAAAGCAATGCCGAGGCGGATCTGGTTAATCGCATCCAGCAGGCTTCGCGTGACAGCATTGATTTCATCATCATCAATCCGGCGGCCTACACCCACACCAGTGTGGCCATGCGTGACGCGTTGGCGGCGGTTCACATCCCGTTTATTGAAGTGCATTTGTCGAATGTGTTCGCGCGCGAGGCATTTCGGCATCACTCGTATTTCACCGATATCGCCGTTGGCATCATCAGCGGCCTAGGCGCCAAAGGCTACGAGTTAGCACTCGCTTATGCCTTGGGCCACACCCGAAAACCGTAAGTAATATGGAGTAAAAACATGGACTTACGAAAAGTTAAAACCCTGATTGACCTAGTTCAGCAGTCCGGCATTTCCGAACTGGAAATTCAGGAAGGAGAAGAGCGTGTGCGTATCAGCCGCGGGCCCATTGGCGGTGCGGCGGGGGCCACGCCGCCAATGATGGCGCCCCCCATGGTTTACAACGCCACGATACCGACCACGACGGACGCCGCCGCTCCGGTCGCGCCTGCGGCAGCCGCCCCCGCCGAACCGCAAGGATTCATACTCAAGTCGCCCATGGTTGGTACCTTTTATCGATCGTCGTCGCCCGGCGGCAAGCCGTTTGTCGAACTGGGTCAAACCGTGAAAGCGGACGAAACCGTATGCATCATCGAGGCCATGAAATTGCTGAACGAAATCGAAGCGGGCGCCGACGGTGTGATCAAGGAAATTATTGTGGAAAACGGCCAGCCGGTCGAATACGGCCAGCCGCTGATGGTTATCGCCTGATGCCGCCGAACGTACAGCCGGTTTTGCGCCAGCCACCTGACTTGGCATTTCGCGTCCGGCTTTGAGCATTACTTCCATACCCCGGTTCTGAACGCTACACCCAACTTCCAACCCTCAACTGCCCACATGTTCGGAAAAATCCTCATCGCCAATCGCGGCGAAATTGCACTGCGTATCCAGCGTGCCTGCCGCGAAATGGGTATCAAGACCGTGGTGGTGTATTCCGAAGCCGATGCCGAGGCCAAGTATGTGAAGCTCGCGGACGAATCGGTGTGCATCGGCCCTGCGGCGTCAAGCGGCAGCTATCTGAATATGCCGGCGATCATCAGCGCGGCGGAGGTGACGGACGCCGAGGCGATACATCCAGGCTACGGTTTTCTGGCAGAGAATGCCGATTTTGCCGAGCGCGTGGATCAGAGCGGCTTTGTGTTTATCGGCCCGCGCGCGGAAACGATACGCCTGATGGGCGACAAGGTGAGCGCCAAGAACGCGATGAAAAAGGCCGGCGTGCCAGTGGTGCCGGGCATCGATTCTGCGCTGCCGGACGACCCGAAGGAAATCATCAAGATCGCGCGTGACATCGGCTACCCGGTGATCATCAAGGCGGCGGGTGGCGGCGGTGGACGTGGCATGCGCGTGGTGCATACCGAAGCCGCCTTGCTCAATGCCGTAAACACCACGCGCGCCGAGGCGCAAGCGGCGTTTAACAATCCCATGATTTACATGGAGAAATTTCTGGAGCGCCCGCGCCATATCGAAATTCAGGTGATCGCGGACAAGCACAAGAACGCGCTGTATCTCGGCGACCGCGATTGTTCTATGCAGCGTCGGCATCAAAAAATCATCGAAGAAGCGCCCGCGCCATCGCTGAACCCGCGCGCCCGCGCCCGCACAGCCGAGCGTTGCGCCGATGCCTGCCGCAAGATCGGTTACGAGGGCGCCGGCACCTTTGAGTTTCTATATGAAGGCGGCGAGTTTTTCTTCATTGAAATGAACACGCGGTTGCAGGTCGAACATCCGGTAACGGAACTGATCACCGGGCTCGATATTGTGCAGATGCAAATTCGCATCGCGGCGGGCGAAAAGCTGGCGTTGCGGCAGCGCGACGTGGTGTTGTCGGGGCACTCGATCGAGTGCCGCATCAACGCCGAAGACCCTTACAAATTCACGCCGTCGCCGGGACGCATTACCTCCTTGCACATGCCGGGTGGTCCCGGCATCCGCGTCGATTCGCATGCCTACAGCGGCTACAACGTGCCGTCCAACTATGATTCGCTGATCGGAAAAATCATCGCCTACGGCGACACGCGCGAGCAGGCGATTGCGCGGCTGTCCATCGCCTTGTCGGAAACGGTGATCGAGGGCATCAAGACGAATATTCCGCTGCATCAGGATTTGCTGCGCGACGCGGCCTTTCTGCGCGGCGGTACCAGCATTCATTATCTTGAAGAAAAACTCGCCAAGCTGGTAAAAGCGGTGTGAGATCGCGTCTGGCGTTGGGAGCGCCTCCGCCAATCATGCCAGCCACGCCAAGCTCCAAATGTCTAAACGCCTGACTGCCAACGCCAACCCATGTCCTTTCTCTCGGTAACCCTGATCGTCGATGCGCGTTGCGTTGAAACGCTATCGGACGCGCTGCTGGATCGTGGCGCGTTGTCGGTGGAAGTGACCGATGCCGCCGCAGGCACCGCTCGCGAGCGCCCGCTATTTGCCGAGCCAGGCAGCGCGCCCGCACTGAACTGGACGGTGAATCGCGTGGTGGCGTTATTCGCGCCCGATACCCCGATCGCGGGCGTGGTCCCCGAGGCGCTTGCCGCGTCGTCGTTGCCGCCTACGACGCCGTATGGGATCGACCAGATTGATGATCAGGACTGGGTACGCCTGACGCAGTCGCAATTTACGCCGCAGCAGGTGACGCCACGGCTGTGGGTGGTGCCGACATGGCACGAAGTGGTGGACGCTTCGGCGCTCAACATCCGCCTGGATCCGGGCCTCGCGTTTGGTACCGGTACGCATCCCACCACGCGGCTGTGTTTGCGCTGGCTCGACCGGCATATCCAGCCGGGCGCCAGCGTGATTGATTACGGCTGCGGTTCCGGCATCCTCGCGATTGCCGCGCTGAAGCTCGGCGCTGCCCGCGCGCAGGGCGTCGATATCGACGAGCAGGCGCTGCTTGCCGCGCGCAACAACGCCATGCAGAATCAAGTGGATGCGACTTTTTACGCGGCGGAAGATGACTTGAGTGCGAAATGGAAATCGACGGCAAACGTGGTGGTGGCCAATATTCTGGCGAATCCGCTGACGGTGCTCGCGCCGCTGCTGGCGACATTGACCGCTCCCGGCGGCCTGATCGCGTTGTCGGGCATACTTGCGCCGCAGGCCGAGGAGGTGCGCGACGCCTACCGCCCGTGGTTTGACATGCATACCACCGAACCCGAAGACGAATGGGTGCTGCTTGCCGGGAACAAACGCTGAGCGTCCCTCGCCGCCGCACAGGGATACCGCCCTGTCGATGGTAACCACCTGCCCGCATTGCGCCACCAGTTTCAATGTGTCGCCCGAGGTGTTGCTGTCGCGTAACGGCCGCGTGCGTTGTGGCCGTTGCAAGCAGATATTTGATGGGCTGATGAGCGTAACGTCAATGGATGCGCTGCAATCCGCGGCGGCCGCGTCGGTGGAGTGGGTGGAAAATGACTTTGCTGCGGAGAGTCCTCCGGCGGCGCCCGTGTCACCGGCTGAACCTGAAAAAATTATTCAGTGGCCCGCACTGCCCGGCGTGCCGGACACGCCGATTCCGCCCATGCCGCTGGAAGTCACAGCGGCATCCCGTCCGGAATATCAGGCCGGCGCAGATCCCGCTCTTGACTCCCACGCCGTGCCGCAGGCGTCGCCACGACTACCGGATGCGCCGTGCGTGCCGGCGACGTTCAAAGCGCCAGTGGCCGAGCCGGAACCGCTTGCGGAGGACGGCATGCCGACACCCAAACCCCGGCGGCGCATCTGGGCATTCGCGGCAGGGGTGGCCGTGCTGGTGCTTGCGGCGCAAGTGGTCTACGCCTACCGCAGCGAACTCGTGGCGCACTTTCCGGTGGTGCAACCGGCCCTGGCGCAAGTGTGCGAGTGGGCGGGATGCAGCGTGCCCCCCTTGCAACAGCCTGCCGCGCTGAACATCGAAGCGTCGGATCTGCAAGTGGTCGATAAAGCGCAGCCGAATGTGGTCCAACTGACCGCGACGCTGCGCAATCGTGCAACCGTGGCGCTGGGCTATCCGGCCTTTGATCTGGTGCTGACGGACAACCGTGAACATGCGCTGGCACGGCGCGTAATCGTGCCCAAGGATTATTTGCCCGGGTCGCCGGCACAGGCGGCGCAGTCCACGATCGCCGCGAATGCTGAAATCGCCGTGCGCGTTGATATGGATATAGGCGGCTTGCCCGCCGCGGGATTCCGGCTTAACCTGACGCCCGCGCCGGGCTACTGACGGCCGCGCAATAATGGCGAGATAAAGAGAAAAGTGAACGGCATGTCCAACCCCGAAAACCTGAAGTACCACGCATCCCATACCTGGCTGAAACTGGAATCCGGCGACATTGCCATCGTGGGCATTACGCATCATGCGCAAGAGCAGTTGGGTGACGTGGTGTATGTGCAGCCGCCCGAAAGCGGCGCAGCCGTGAAACAGGGGGAAGCCTGCGGCGTGATTGAATCCGTCAAGACCGCCGCCGATGTGCATGCGCCGGCATCGGGCGTGGTTATCGAAGTCAATGCCGCGCTCGCGGATACGCCCGAAGCGGTAAACACGGATCCCTACGGCGCGTGGTTATTCCGCATGAAACTCAGTGCTCCCTCGGAGCTGGCGTTGCTGTTGGATGCCGCGGCATACGAAAAAGTCGCAGACGAATAATTTACCCATCCCGGACATTCAGGAGAATCAATGTGGCAAAAGTAACCTTAGGCGGCAACCCGATTGCCGTGGAAGGCAATTTTCTCAGGACAGGGGACAGCGCGCCTGACTTTATCCTCACGGGCAAAGACTTGAAAGACGTGTCGCTCAAGGATTTCGCGGGGAAGAAAAAAGTGCTGAATATTGTGCCCAGCCTTGATACGCCGGTATGTCAGGTATCCACGCGCAAGTTCAACGAAAAAGCATCTGGCATGGCCAACACGGCGGTGCTGGTGATTTCGGGTGACCTGCCGTTTGCGATGGGCCGGTTTTGCACCACCGAAGGCATCAACAACGTCACGCCGTTGTCGACGTTTCGTAATCGCGATTTTCACGGCAAGTACGGCGTGGATGTGACCGACGGACCGCTCAAGGGGCTGACTGCGCGTGCCGTGGTGGTGCTCAATGCGGATAACCAGGTGCTGCACGCGGAATTGGTACCGGAAATCAAGCAGGAGCCGGATTACGATGCCGCGCTGGCTGCGCTGAAGTAGCCCGTTGGCGCATCGCATGGCCTCGTCGTCGTGACCGTGAATCTATGAGCTGCGAGCAGCCATCCCGTAGCGAGGGGAACAGCGCCGCCGCGCTCAAGGGCAAGACCGGGCTCACGCGCGTGGTGAATGCATTGTTTTATTCCATGGCCGGTTTGCGCGCGGCATTTCGCGACGAGGCCGCGTTTCGCCAAGAGGTGGTGCTGGCGATATTGCTGATTCCGCTAGCGTGCTTTATGCCTGCCAGTGGCGTCGGCAAGGCGCTGATGATTGCTTCGGTGCTGTTGGTATTGATCGTCGAGCTGATGAATTCCGCGGTCGAGGCGCTGGCCGACCGGATATCCAGCGAGAAACACGAGTTGATCAAGAAAGCCAAGGACATCGGCAGCGCGGCGGTGCTGATCGCGCTGATCAACGTGCCGGCGGTTTGGCTTCTGGTGCTGTTCGGCTGATCCCGTTGTTTGCAATAAAAAAGGCGCGCCGTGGCTTGCACGGCGCGCCTTTTTTATTGCGGTTGCGCGATGCTATTTGCTATTTTTTCAGCGCGTCGCGTATTTCCCGCAGCAGTACTACGTCTTCCGGTGGCACGGGCGGCGCGGCGGGTGTTTCAGGGGACTTTGCCTTGTTGTAGGCCTTGAGCAGCATGAAAATCGCGAAGGCCACGATGATAAACGTCAGAATGGTATTGATGAACATGCCATAGTTCCAGGTGACGGCGCCGGCTTTTTGCGCGAGTTCAACCGTGGCATACGGTCCCGCAGTCGCGCCTTGTTTGAGCACCGCAAACATATTGGTGAAATCCGTGCCACCCATCAACAACCCTATGGGCGGCATGATGATGTCTTTGACCAGCGAATCGACAATTTTTCCGAACGCGGCGCCGATAATAACGCCCACCGCCATATCGAGCACATTGCCCTTCATGGCGAATTCCTTGAACTCCTTCAGCATGGCACGACCTCCATTTTAAGTGCAACGGTTTTTTGACTGCCGAACCGGCGAAGGCCGATCCAAGACCATTATGCGCGCAATGTTTGCGAGTTAAAACCTTTGTCAACGACCGTACGGCTGGCGGGTGGCGCGGGGGGCGCGGCTGTCGGGAATGGGCATTGTTATAATGCGCCATCCATTCTTCAGGAACATAAATGTCAACGCTGATTTGCGGTTCCATTGCCTACGACACCATCATGGTGTTTCACGACCAGTTCAAGAACCATATACTTCCCGACAAGCTGCACATATTGAATGTGGCTTTCCTGGTGCCGGATTTACGCCGCGAGTTTGGTGGCTGCGCCGGCAATATCGCGTACAACCTCAAGTTGCTGGGCGGTGAACCGCTGATTATGGCCACTGTAGGCGACGATCACGCACAGTACGCGGCGCGGCTCGACAAACTTGGCTTGTCGCGCAAGCATGTGCGCGAGGTGCCGGGCTCTTACACCGCGCAGGCCTTCATCACGACAGATCTCGATGACAATCAGATCACCGCGTTTCATCCCGGCGCGATGAACCATTCGCATCTCAATCATGTGGCTGACGCCCGAAGCGTTACGCTGGGAATTGTTTCGCCGGACGGCCGCGACGGCATGCTGCAGCACGCGCGTGAATTTCGCGACGCGGGCATCCCGTTCATCTTTGATCCAGGCCAGGGTCTGCCGATGTTCAATGGCGAAGAATTGATGAAATTTGTCGATCTCGCCGACTATGTGACGGTCAACGACTACGAAGCTGAATTGTTACAGGAACGCACCGGCAAAAGCCTCGAAGTACTCGCAAAACAGGTGAAAGCGCTGATCGTGACTTTGGGCGCCAAGGGGGCGGTCGTCCATGCGAATGGCAAGACCTTTGAAATTCCCAGCGTGAAACCGGCCGCGATACTCGACCCCACCGGCTGCGGCGATGCCTTCCGTGCCGGGTTGCTGTATGGCATCTCCAACGGCATGGATTGGGCGGTGACGGGCCGTCTGGCGTCATTGCTCGGCTCGATAAAAATCGCGCAACGCGGCGGACAAAATCACACCTTTACGCGTGACAGCATTGCGGCACAGTACCAGGCGAGTTTTGGTGCATCCCCGTGGTAATGTTTTGCAAGGCGCGCATGGACACAGGGCACATAGGCACATAAGGTTCACACGGTTACCGGGAGAAGCGTCATGAATCAGTCTGGAAGTAGAGCGATGGCAATAGCCGTACTGGCCGTATCTGCGCTGGCGTTGCCGGGGTGTACCACCACCGGCGAGGTGATGCGCCCAGGTGAGCAGGTGCAGCGCGAGGAAATCGTGCGCACAGGCGTGGTGGAAAACGTGCGCGATGTTCAGATTGAAAATACACAGCCGACAACCGGCGCTGGCAGCGCAATTGGCGCTGTGGTGGGCGGCGTCGCGGGCAGCTATGTCGGACAGGGCCGAGGGTCCATCGTTAGTTCGGTGATCGGCGCGGTGTTGGGGAGCGTCGCGGGCCAAGCCGCGGAACAGCAAGGCGGCCGCAGGCACGGCGTCGAAATCGCCATCAAGCTTGATGACGGGCGCGCCATTTCCATCGTGCAGGCGGCTGGCGAAACGTTTCGTCCGGGTGATCGCGTGCGGATTATTTCAGACGGCATCACCGCGCGCGTAACGCGATAGTCCGTTAATATAAGTATTTATTTTTAAACAATATTTGACACACAACGCCGCTTCGACGCATCGTGCGCCGCGCACCTCGCGATTCACGCGCGCGTGGCGGCTGGCGCGCGTCGCGGCGCACTTTACCCACGCGGCGGGCGTGGCGGGGTTGGGTTACCCGTTCATGAGCGCGTCGCGCCGGCAGCGCACATTGCAACGGTGGTCGGCCGGACTGGTGCGTCATCTGGCGACGAACCTTACGGTGCATGGCGAACCGCCGCGACAGGATGCCGGGCCGTTTCTGCTGGTCGCGAATCACGTGTCGTGGTTGGATATTTTTGCTATCAACGCCGCGGTGCCGACGCGTTTTGTCGCCAAATCCGAAGTACGCCGGTGGCCGCTGGTCGGCTGGTTGTGCGTGAAGGCCGATACACTGTTTATCGAGCGTGACCGGCGGCGCGATCTGGCGCGTCTTGACGGCATCATTGCTGCCGCGCTACACGCTGGCGCGGGCATGGGCGTGTTTCTCGAAGGTACGACCACTGATGGCACGCTAGTGCTGCCGTTCCACAGTTCGCTATTGCGGCCGGCGCAGCAAGCCGGCGCGCGCGTAATTCCGGTAGCGATTCAATATTGCCGCCGCGACGGTTCGATTTGTACCGAGGCGGCATACGACGGCGATAAATCCGCGCTGGATACGTTAAAGTTGATGCTCACGCAGCATGAAATTCACGCGCATGTGCATTTTTTGCCGCCGCTCGCCACGCAAGGCGTACATCGAAAGGCGCTGGCGGCCAGCGCACGCGAGGTTATTGTCCGAACCCTGAAGTTTTGATCGCGCCGCAGCCGCACTGAAACACGCGGCGGTCTTCCAGCCGCAGCGCGCTGAGCTTGCGGCCCCACACGCAACCGGAATCGAGTCCGATCACGTCGGCGCGCAGCAGTACGCCGAGCGAAGCCCAGTGGCCGAAAATAACCGGTGTACCGGCGCTCGCGCGGCCCGGCACGTCGTACCACGGCATGAAGCCGGGCGGCATGTTCACGGGCGCCACCTTGTGCGTGAATTCCATTTCACCTTCGGCGGAACACAGCCGCATGCGCGTCATGGCGTTTACGATCACGCGCAAACGGTCGTCGCCGGCAAGATCTTCGTGCCAGGCGCTGGGTTTGTTGCCGTAGAGCGGGCGCAAAAAATCGTCGTGATGGTCGCCGCGCAACACGGTTTCGGCTTCTGCCGCGAGGGCCAGCGCCTTGGCAACACTCCATTGCGGCAGCAAGCCCGCATGCACCATGACAAATCCGCTGCCCGGATCGGCATGCATCAGCTTTTGCTGACGCAACCAGTGCAGCAACGCGTCGCGATCGGGCGCGTCGAGGATGCCGCCGAGCGTGTCGCCCGGGTATTGTTTGGTGTAGCCGCTTGCCGCGACCAGCAGATGCAGGTCGTGGTTGCCGAGCACTGAAATCGCGGCGTCACCGAGGCTGATGATATAGCGCAGGGTTTCGAGCGATTGCGGGCCGCGATTAACTAGATCACCGACAAACCAAACCGTATCGCGACCCGGATCGAATTGAACGATGTCGAGCAACCGGCGCAGCGCGTCGTAACAGCCCTGCACATCGCCGATGGCGTAGGTGGCCATGGCGTCCGCGTGTCAGCCAACAAAAAAGGCGCGGAAGACCGCGCCTTTTGGCATGCGCCGGTACATAATTACTTCGCTTGCGAAACCATGTAATCGACCGCAGCCTTTACATCTGCGTCCGACAGGCTGAGGTTCCCACCTTTCGGCGGCATGGCATTCTTCCCCTTGATCGCGCTGGCCAGCAACGTGGCCGCGCCAGCGCCGAGCCGTGGCGCCCAAGCCGCTTTGTCGCCCAGCTTGGGCGCACCGGCAACGCCAGTGGCATGGCATGCCTGGCAACTCGCGTCGAACACGGCTTTGCCATTGGAGCCAGTGGCACTACTGGTATTACTGGCGGCGGGCGCCGCGGCGGCATCTCTCGCCGGTGCGGCAGCGACTGGCGCCGGCACCAGCGGCGACGGACCTTTTTCAATGGCCGACGCGGGAACGCCGCCCACCGGCTTGATGCGGTCCAGCACGGCTTTGCTGTAAACCGCGTCTGCGGCACGGGGGCGGTCACCACCCATGACAAAATGAATGATGGTGAAAATTCCCGCGATGGGCACCACGAACGCCAGCACGATGACCACAATTAATTGTGTCGGCGTTTTGATCAGACCAGAATCTTCGGAAGCGTGCGGATCGCTCATGGGTTACTCGTTTGGATTATGCGTAAACGGCGAATTATACCGGGTGCCGTGACGCAGGTAAAAACTTTGCTGGCGCCGCGCGTGTTAAACTCGCGCGCCACGCGCCCGTAGCTCAGCTGGATAGAGTACTGCCCTCCGAAGGCAGGGGTCGGACGTTCGAATCGTCTCGGGCGCGCCATTTTTGTTGGTTTTCACCCATCCGCCATTCCGAAGCGGGGGAGGGCGCGTTTGGTGTTGCCGAGTCGCCGCATATTGTGGGCATGAGCCCGAGCCGGAGTGGTTGGATTGCCGGCGTGGCGTGGCGCCGGGACGCACAAGCAATTGATTTTTTGTGAAAATCCGTGGCAGCGATGAATGCCCGGTGGACCCGGGGCGACCGCGGATATGCGTTTTGCATCGCACACCACTCTTGTGGCCGTTGGCTGCCCGTAAATTTTCGCCTGTTGCATCCACGCACACGATGTACGGTAAAGTAGCGGCAAAAATAGGAACGGCTTCCGTGAAAACCAAACGCACCCCTATTCCCTGGTTTGCCTGGCTGCTGCCGGCCGTGGTGATTGCGCTGGCCTTCGCGCAGGAAGTTGTCACCATTTCAGACGCGCAAATCGCCCAGCTTGCGCAACAGTTTGGCCCGACCGCGCGGGAACGTCTTACTGGCTGGCGCGCCTTGATGACTACGCCGCGGAACAAATCGCTTCCCGAGCGCCAAAAGCTGGAACTGGTGAACGATTACGTGAACCGTACGCCGTTCAAGAGCGACGCGGAACACTGGGGCAAGGAAGATTACTGGGCGTCGCCGATCGAGTTTTTGTCGACCAACGGTGGTGACTGCGAGGATTTTTCAATCGCCAAGTATTTCACGTTGCGCGCGCTGGGCGTGCCCGACGAAAAGCTGCAAATTACGTACGTCAAGGAAATCAAGGTATACAACGAGGCGCACATGGTGCTGGCCTATTTCGCGACCGCGGATGCCGAGCCGGTGATTCTCGACAACATCAACAAAACCATACAGCCCGCGTCCACGCGCACCGATCTCGTGCCGGTATACAGCTTTAACGGTTCCGGGTTGTGGCTCGCCAAGGAACAAACGGGCCGCGGACAATCGGTCGGCAGTTCAGACCGCATCGGCCACTGGAAAGATTTGCAGACGCGCATGCGCGGTTCGACTTAGTTTGTTGTTCTTAAACGATATTTAATAAAGCGGGGCGGCACATGAAACTTTCACGATTGTTGGTAGGCTTGATTTCCCTGCTGTGGGTCATCGTATTCGTGGCGACGTTGTATACGGTGGTCAACAGCACGCGTGATTACCTGCGCCGTTCGATGGAATCTCATGCGCAGGACACGGCAACGTCGCTCGGGTTGTCGATCACGCAAAGCAAGAGTTTTAATGATCCGGTCACGATAGAACTGATGACCAGCGCGATTTTTGACCGCGGTTATTTCAGCGAGATCCAAGTCAATAAGGTGACCGGCGGCGACCCGATCTTCAAGAAGCGCGTCCAGATCGCGGTGGAAGGCGTGCCGCCCTGGTTCATGAGCGCATTCCCGCTGCCCACGCCGCGCATGAACGCGATTGTGATGGATGGCTGGCGCAAGGCGGCGGTGGTGGAGGTCGAGAGCCATCCGGGCCACGCGTACAAGGAGATGTGGGAAATCTCCAAGAAATCCTTCTGGGTGCTGTTGACGGTTGCCATTATTTCGCTGTTGGTGGTGGTTATCGTGCTGCGCTTGGCCCTGCGCCCGCTCGACGACATGGAACGTCAGGCGGACGATATCGCCAAACGCAAATTCACCATACTCGACAAATTGCCGTGGGCGCGTGAATTGCATCGCATATCGACAGCGCTGAACACCATGTGCCATTCGGTGGAAGGCATGCTCAACGAGCAGACCGAGCTCGCCGACAAGATGCGCAAGAAAGCGTATGTCGACAACGTCACAGGCTTGATGAATCGCAATGATTTCAACGAGCAGTTGACCCACCTCATCGGCGCACCCACGAAATTCAGCACGGGCGCGGTTGCCGTCATTCGGATACGCGGGTTCGCCGGTTTTAACGAACGCGAAGGGCGTCAGGCGGGCGACACGCTGTTAAAACGCACTGCCACACTGCTGCAGGAAATTTGCGGCGCCTATCGGGGGTCTCTGGTTGCCAAGCTGGATGGTCCCGAGTTTGCCATCGTGGTGCCGGAAATTTCCGATGCGGATTTGCCGAAACTGGGCGATGCTTTGATTACGGGGCTGGCGGAAATCGAGGAATTCCCGCGCACGGAACAAAGCGTGATGCCGCACGCCGGATTTGCCTATTACCGCTATCACGAAGGCGCAAGCTTCGGCAAGTTAATGGGCACGGCGGGTCAGGCGCTGGCCGTGGCGCAGGGGCGCGGTGTGCCGGCCTGGCATCTGCAAGAAGAGCAGCAAGTGGACCAAAATGCCGCGATGGCGGTCGAGATCAACGGACTTTTCAAGGTGGGATTACCGGCTGATCGCGTGGTGCTGCAATATCAGCCCGTGCGCGCCTGCCAGGTCGCGGAGGACAAATGGGATTACCGCAGCGAGGCGTGCATACGCATTCTGGCGTCCAACGGCGACATCGTGCGCGCGGGCATGTTTATCGCCACCGCCAAGCGTTTGGGCGCGTTGCAGTTGGTCGATAAGGTGGTAACCGAAAAATTGATGCAGCATATTGCGGCCAACGGGCCGGTCAAGGGTGGCGCCACCGCGCTCAACTTGTCGTTGGAATCGTTGCTGGACAAGTCCTTTGTTGATTGGCTGTATACGACGTTGAACGCGAAGCGCGATATCGCCAAACACATCATTATCGAAGTGGCCGAACATTCCATCGTCAGCAATCTGGACGCGGTCAAGTCGGTGTTCAGTAAATTGCGCGAGACCGGCGCGCGTCTGTCCATTGATCGCTTTGGTCAAAGCACGGCGACGCTGGGATTCCTGCGCGGACTCGAAGTGGACTACATCAAGATCGACGGTGGGTATACGCGCGGCGTGGCTGATTCCACCGACAAGCAGTTTTTCATACAGGCACTGGTGGGCATCGCGCATGGCTTGGGCATCAAGGTGGTGACGGAATACGTCGAGTCCGAAGTGGAGTTCAACATCGTGAAGGGCTTGATGGTTGATGGCGCGCAAGGTTACTTCATCGGCAAGCCGGAATAACGCTGGCATTGCAATCAGGTCAGTGTAACGTAAGGATTTCGTGACATAATTCGCACTTTGCGCGACGAGTGTCGGCGTGTGCGCTAGGTGTCTTGAACGCGGGGCGCGAGGCGCCCCGCTTGTGCAAAAGGGGATAGTGTGGCGGAACAACCAGTTGCAGAACAATGGAATACACTGCGGCCCAGCGTGTCATCGAACGACCCGCTGCTTAAATGCCTGACGCTACTCACCCGTTTTTTTAACCACCCTTTTTCGGAAGAAACGCTGGCCGCCGGCCTGCCGCTGGACAATGGCCGGTTGACGCCGGAGTTGTTCGGCCGCGCCGCGGAGCGCGCCGGGATGAAGTCAAAACTGGTGCACCGTGCGCTGGGTGATATATCTCCTTTGGTGCTGCCGGCAATTCTGCTACTGAATAACCGGCAGGCTTGTGTGCTGCGTTCAGTGGAAAAAGACGGCCGCTGCGAAATTCTCAGTCCGGACACCGGCGGCGCGAAGCAAACCACACTGGCCGCGCTGGGCACGGAATACACTGGCAATGCAATTCTGGTAAATCCCGCGCTGCGTTTTGACGCGCGCACCGAATTGTCCGCGGTGCCGCGTGTCGATCACTGGTTCTGGGGCGTGGTGAAGCAGGCCTGGCCGATCTATGCCGAGGTGCTGCTGGCCTCGTTGCTGATCAATATCTTTGCACTGGTGACGCCGCTCTACACCATGAACGTGTATGACCGGGTGGTGCCCAACGACACCACCGAAACGCTGTGGGCGCTGACCATCGGCGTGTGCATCGTGCTGGTGTTTGATTTCACCATGCGCATGCTTCGGGGATATCTGACGGACCTCGCGGGCAAGCGCATCGACGTCATTTTGTCGGCAAACATTTTCGAACGTGCAATGGGCGTCCGCATGGAGTCGCGGCCGCAGTCCGTGGGCTCGTTTGCCAGCAATGTGCAGGAGTTCGAATCGTTTCGCGAGTTCATCACCTCGGCCACCATTACCGCCTTGGTGGATTTGCCGTTCCTGGTGGTCTTCATATTTGCCATCTACTGGGTAGGCGGCTGGTTGTGCGTCGTTCCCATTGTAACCGTGCCGCTGGTCATACTGTGCAGTCTGGTTCTGCAACGTCAATTGGGCGCAGTAATTCAAGAAAGTTTTCGCTGCGGCGCGCAGAAACAGGGGTTGCTGATCGAAAGCCTCGGCGGCATTGAAACCATCAAGGCGTTGGCGGCGGAAGGCGCATTACAGCGCAAGTGGGAACAATTGGTGGGCAACTTGTCCAAACTCAGCATCAAGTCGCGCACGTTGTCACAGGCCATCATTAATTCGTCGATGACAATTCAGCAGATATCGAATATCGCGATCGTGGTGGTGGGCGTGTACCTGATCAATGACCGTGAACTGACGGTGGGCGCGCTGGTGGCCTGCACGATGCTCAATTCGCGGGCGTTGGCGCCGCTGGGGAGCGTGGCGGGGTTGCTGGCGCGTTATCACCAGTCGGCGGCGTCACTGCGCACCTTGCACAACGTAATGAATCTGCCGGTGGAGCGCCCGGCGAACAAAAGTTTTGTGCACCGTCCGGTGATTATCGGCAGCATTGAATTCCGCGAGGTCACGTTCACCTACCCTGGTCATAAGGTGCCGGCGTTGTCGAATGTCTCCTTCAAGATCGCCGCCGGCGAACGCGTGGGCATGATCGGCCGCATCGGCTCCGGTAAATCCACTATTGAAAAATTGATCCTCGGGTTGTACAAGCCCACATCGGGATCAATACTGGTCGATGGCGTGGACGTGAGCCAGATCGATCCGGCCACGCTTCGCCGTAACATCGGCTACGTGCCGCAGGATATCGTGCTGTTTTTCGGCACCGTCAAGGAAAACATTCTGTTTGCCGCGCCGTATGCGGACGACGCCGCCATGCTGCGCGCCGCCGAGATTGCTGGCGTGACGGAATTCATCCATCCGTCAGAGCAAGGCTTCGATCTGCCGATCGGTGAGCGTGGCGAGGGTCTGTCTGGCGGGCAACGGCAAACCGTGGCCATCGCGCGGTCGCTATTGCTGGATCCGCCGGTGCTGATCATGGACGAGCCGACCAATGCGCTCGACAACCGTTCCGAAGAAAATTTCAAAACCCGGCTGGGCAACTCGCTTGGGGGAAAAACGTTTGTGCTGGTAACGCATCGTGCGTCGCTGCTGTCGCTGGTGCCGCGCCTGATCGTCTTGGATGGCGGCAAGGTGGTCGCGGATGGACCCAAGGAGCAAGTGATGCAGGCGTTGGCGGGAGGGAAGATCAATGTCGCAAAACACTAAGCCCGTGGACACCAAACCGGCGGATATCAAGCCGGGAGAAAACAAACCCGCTACCGCGCCCGTCAAGCCGGTGGATTTGGCCAAGGCGGTAGCGACAGCCACTCCGGGCGTGCCAGGTGTAAAACCGCAGAGCGCTGCACCCGCTCAGTCTACCGCCCCGGCAGCCCCCGCGGAATCTCCGGGGGGGTATCTGAGCAAGGGATGGCGCGGCTTACTTGCGGGGCTTTTCGCTGAATTAAAGCCGTCCACCATCGGCAAGAACGTATCGCGCCAGCAGGATACGGATTACATGAGCGAAACCTCGGCGGCGGCGTTGCAGGGGCCGCCGGGCTTTTCACATGTGGTGCTGTGGGGAGCGATATTGTTTCTGATCACGTTTTTTACGTGGGCAGCACTGGCCAAAATCAGCGAGAGCACGGTGGGCGACGGGCGTGTTATCCCCTCGGGACAAGTTCAGGTCGTGCAAAATCTTGAAGGCGGCATCGTGTCGGACATCAAGGTCAAGGTTGGTGACACGGTGCGCAAGAACGACACCCTGCTGGTTATAGATGATACGCGCTACATATCGTCGGCCAAGGAGAATACCGCCAAGGACAGCGCATTGATGGCCAAGATTGCCCGTCTTTCGGCCGAGGTTAACGGCAACGTATTCATTGTTCCCGCAGCGGTGGCCAAGGCGAACCCTGATCTGGCGCGCCGCGAACTGGATTTGTATCGCTCGCGCCAGGCAGAATTTACCGCCAATACTGCTGCGTTGCGCACGCAAATCGATCAGCGTACGCAGGAGATCGTGGAAAAACGCGGTCGTGTAAAGCAGATTACCGCCAGCTTGGGCATTTTGAACCAAACCATCACCATGATGCGCCCCGTGGTCAAGGAAGGTGCCATGTCGCAAATCGAATTGCTGGCCAAGGAGCGCGAGGCCAACGATCTTAAGGGCGAGCTGGATTCCGCCAACGTAACGATTCCCCGATTGGAGGCCGCCGTGGCCGAAGCCCGCAACAAGCTGCAAAGCTACGAGGCAAAGTTTCGCGCCGATGCCTTCTCCGAGCTGAATGTGGCGCGTGCTGAACAAGAAGGCACCGAGTCGGTGGGCGTGGCGTTGAAAGACCGGGTCGCGCGCGCCGTCGTTAAATCACCAGTGAACGGCACGATCAAAACCGTCAAGGTGACGACAGTCGGCGGCGTGGTGCAGCCAGGCTCGGACATGGTTGAAATCGTGCCAACCGAGGACTCGCTGCTGGTGGAGGCGCGCGTCAAGCCCAAGGACATCGCGTTCTTGCGGCCCGGACAGGATGCGCTGGTGAAGCTCACCGCTTATGACTTTTCGATTTATGGCGGCTTTCCCGCCAAGCTGGACTACATCAGCGCCGACAGCGTGCTGGATGAGAAAAAGCAGGAAAGCTATTACCTCGTCAGAGTGCGCACCACGGGTGATGGTCCAAAACGCGACGGCAAGCCCTTGCCGATCATGCCGGGCATGACGGCGACGGTACACATTCAAACGGGCGAGAAAACCTTTTTGCAGTACTTGCTTAAGCCCGTCATCAAAACCAAAGAGCTTGCTTTCCGGGAACGCTAGACCGGCACGCGAACGGTTGCGCAGGGCGCGACCACATAGCATGATAAGACACATTCGCCATGTCCATATTACTCGCAACGCGTGACAAAGATCTCGAAGAGCGCTGCCGTCGTGCGGTCAGCGCGGATTACTCTATTGAGGTCGCCACGTCGGGCAAGGCGCTGAACACGCGCATGGTTGCGTCCAAGCCCGAGGTGGTGCTGGTGGATGGCATGCTGTTCACCCCGCCGCTGGAAGTCGAGATTGGCCAAATCGTCACTCAGGCAGGTGCTGGCCGGGTGATTGTGCTGACGGCCGAGTTTAACGAAGACGAGGAAGTCGCCCTGTTGCGTTGTGGCGTCAAGGGTTGTTGTCGTCGTGGCGTGGACCCCGAGTCGTTGCGGCAGGTGCTGTCGGTAACGCAGAGTGGTGTATGGGTCACGCGCAGCCTGCTGCCGCGGTTGGTTACCGAGTTGCGGCGCTATGCACAGCATGCGCCGCCCGCGGCTGCGCAAGGCACGCCGGTCAACACTGGTGCGGTTGCAAGCCTGGCGGCCGCGGAAAAAAAGAACGTGGAAAACGTGCCTTCCAAGGTTGAAGCAGCGCTGTCGCGGCTGCCGCCGGAGAAGTTATCGACCCTGACGCCGCGCGAACTTGATATCGTGAAATTGATTGCAGACGGCGCGACCAATAAAGAGGTTGGCGTCGAACTGGATATTTCGGACCGTACGGTTAAAGGCCACCTGTCCAATATCTTTCTAAAGCTCGGGATTCCGGATCGTATGAAGCTGATGCTGTTTCTGAACGAAGAGCGGCAGCAGGCATCTGCCAGTACACGCAAGTAATTGTTTTTATTTGGATAATATCGCTGGCCGTACCTTTAAAAATTTGGTTAAATGTTGTGAAGGGAGGGCCTTTGCTGTTGCTTTTTTGTCACACGTTCAGTGTGCATATGCACAAATCCAAAAAAGATATTCACAACAAGTAATTAGGCTGTTAACTTCACAAAACAATTCAGCAATGATATTGCCGCCCATTGGGGCGGAATGTTCACTACTGTTCGAGGGGTATAGCGTGAAAAAAACTTTAAAAATCAAATTGTTGGTTAGTGCGGTTGCAATGGCTGCCGGGACGTGGGCGAGCGCCGAAACGCTCAAGGAAGTGGTGCAGTTGGCGGTAGAAACCAATCCGCAGGTGGGTTCGGTGGCCAAGCGCAAAGATGCAGCCGATGCGGCCGTGAGCGCCGCCAAGGGTGGTTATTTTCCAAAGCTGGATTTTCTCTATGGCGCCGGCACCGAGCGTAGTCAAAATTCCTCGACTGCGCCTGTCGTAGGCGCGGCTAATTTCCTGCGTTTGCATCGCCACCAGGAAGGCATGGTGCTTAACCAGATGTTGTTCGATGGCTTCGGTGTCGCTTCCGAAGTGGATCGCCGCCGCGCGATATCCGATGCGACTGCCTATCGTGTTTATGCAACCGCCGAAGAAGTTGCGTTGCAAGCCATTGATGCCTACTTGGACGTATTGAAAAACAGGGAACTGGTTGCCTTCGCCAAGGAGAACCTGGCCGCCCATCAACGCACGTTCGATCAGGTCAAACTGCGCAGCGACAAAGGCGTTGGCCGCCGTGCCGATCTGGAGCAGATCGAGGCACGCACCTCGTTGGCCAGTGCCAACGTGGCGTCGGCTGAAAGCAGCCTGCGTGACGCGGAAATCGCCTATCTGAAAGTGGTGGGCAGAAACCCCATTAATCTGACGGCGGCGCCTGATCCCAAGAATATTCCGTCCACCGTGGATGCCGCAGTGAAAACCGGCTTGGCCAATCACCCGACCCTCAAATCGTCGCAGTCCGATATCGAACAAGCGTCCGCGCAGCGCGAGAATGCCCGTTCGTTCTGGGCGCCGCGCCTGGAATTGGAAGCTAGCTATACCAACAACCGCAATCTGGATGGCGTCGCGGGCCCCAATCGTGATCGCCTGCTGATGCTCTACCTGAAGTGGAACCTGTTCCGCGGCGGTTTTGACTATCACCGTCTGAAAGAGACTGCGCTGCAGATCGATGAAGCCACCGAGATTTCGCGCAACACCACCCGTCAGGTTGAAAACGCCGTGCGTCTGGCTTATAACGCCTACGCCACCGCGCGTGATCGTATTCCGTCACTCGATCGCTACGTAAAATCGAGCAACGCGACCCGCGCGGCGTATGCGCAGCAATTTGCCATCGGCCAGCGCACCTTGCTGGATCTGCTCGACTCCGAGAACGAATATTTCACCGCGCGCAGCACGGAAGCGACCGGTCGCTACATTCAACTCTCGGCGAAATATCGCATCCTGAACGCGATGGGCCAATTACTGGCTTCGCTGGAAGTGAAGGCGCCGGATCAGGCGGCAGTCGCCGAGCGGTAGTAACCGGCTGATCATAGGGCAAACAGGGGCGCTTTCGGCGCCCCTAGTTTTTTCAGGCATACTAGCGTCTGCGCATACCATCCCCATAGAGTGTATTAAATGCCCTACGTAATTCGCGACGCCAACGGCAAGATCGTGCAGATTTCAGAGCATCCGGTTGATGGCGGCGCTGAACAAGTATCCGCCGATTCGGCGGATTACAAGCAATTTATCGAAGAACAGGCCGCACACACCGCCGAACAACTGCGGCTACAGCTTGCCGCGAGCGACACGGGCATGGCGCGTCTGGTGGAAGACTTGGTAGACGTGTTGATCGCCAAGGGCATAATCAAATTCACCGATTTGCCGCCAGCGGCAGGCAGCAAATATCTTGAACGGCAAGTGGCTCGTGAACGGCTGCATAGCTATAAAAACCTCATCGTCGACGAAAAAGACATCATCTGACGGCCGGGAACGCCGGCGCACGTCGGCGGTAATAACATGTGCTTGAGCTATTCCAGTGCGCCGGACAGTGCGGTCGTTAATCGTGTCACCAATGGCGTTATACGCCCTGTCAGACCTGCCGCGCCCGCACGGTCACCCCGGTCCATCACGTCGGCTGTGTGGATAGTCATAGTCAGCGTGATGGGCGTTTTGCTCTTCACGGCCTTGCCCACTTGCGCGCAATCCGGCGCTAACGGGGGGGTAGCTGCGGGAACGCAGATGCAACTTGAGCCGCCGTTATCCCAACCGGTTATCGAAGTTGCAGCGTTTCGCGTGGCGCCGGTCAAACCGGGGGTGCCCGAAGCCCTGATCAAAGCGGTGGTGAACGGGGCGCGCGGCTACACCGTCCCGAATGGCTCGGTCGATGGCGTGCTTGAAACCCGCGTACAGGCCGCCGAGGAATGGATAGACGTCATACAGCGCGTGTTGGCCGGCCTGAAGCAACCCTTACTGCCGTACGACGCATTTACAAAAGCGGAGAAGCTGCCGCAACTGCTGCCCGGCAAGTTTTTGCGCGCGCGCGCATTGCCCGATGGAATCGCCGAAATTGAATACGTATTCCAGCCGGGCGAGGCCTACACGATTTCCGTTCGCGAAGGCTCGTTGCAAGTAAGGCAGCACGCGGGCGATCCGCAACTCATCGAGCGCATGCTGGCCGACCCGGCGAAGGCATCGCTGTTCACCGCCACCAACGCAATTGGCCTGCCCGAAAGCATAGCGTTGCAGCTCACCGAAATATTCGCGGGCGAAGTGGATTTCCATCGCGAACTGCACTTCGGCTATCGCTGCGCCCTCGTGTACGAGGCGAATTATCGCGAAGGGTTTATCGAAAAATCCGGCCGCATCCTTGCGGTTGAATTGGAAATTGGCAACCGGCTGTTACAGGCCTATTACACCAAGGACGCGCAGGGCCGCGATGCCTACTTTGACGCCAGTGGCAAAACCACGCGCCGCATGTTCCGCCGCTCACCCATGGAATTTACGCAAATCACTTCGGATTACACGCTGGCGCGCTTTCACCCCATCCTTGGCATCTGGCGCGCGCACCGTGGTGTGGATTATGCCGCGCCGACCGGCGCCAAAGTGATGTCCGTGGCGGACGGCGTGGTGGATTTTGTGGGCCCGCGCGGCGACTACGGCAATCTTGTCGTGCTGCGCCATAAAGACCTGTTCATGACCTACTACGCCCACCTCCATGAATTCGCGCCGGGTTTAAACGTCGGACATCCCATCGAACAAGGTCAACCGATCGGAATGGTAGGCATGACCGGGCTCGCCACGGGCCCGCATCTGCATTTTGAGTTTCACACGCGCGATGCATCTGGCGCGTGGATATCCGTGCCCGCGCCGGATGTGATTGAATCCACCGTCGAAGCGGCGCCAGGATTCAGCGAACTGGTGAAGAGTTATCGCACCCGGCTTACGGTTGCCGAGACCAGTTTGGTCGTGCTGGACTGACGGATAAAAGCTGCCTTACGCACACCATCACCAGGCTCACAAAGATCACGGCTACCCTGCGATCTGATCCACGAGTTCGCCACAGTTCAAATCTTCGTACGCCGTAAGTATCCTTTCCAGATTGCTCCACCAGACGGCAGGCAGCGCGCCGTTTACCCAATGATAGACCGGGGTACATAACTGCTTGACTACCGAAAATCGATAGTCGTCCCAAAAGGTGTCCCACGAATAATGCGTGACACCGGCCGCCAGCAGCGCCCCGTGGTAGCGGCTTAGCAAAGCGCGTTCCAACCGCTGGCGCCTCTCTGCATACCAGTTCATCGCCATCATAAACGCCAGATCATCCGTGGCGGGTGCGATCTCCCAGGTTTCCCAGTCGATGATGCGGCAATCGGCCTGTCCCTTTGAAAGCAGAAAATTTTGCGCATGCAAATCCCCGTGAGTGATCGTTAGCGGCCCCGCGTTCTGCCGGTCGAGCAGACGGGGATAAATTTCGCAAAGCCTCCGCAAAATCTCGCGCCGCGAGTTGGAAATCCGATCGCCCAGACCCGCAACGAATTTGCCACACTGCAGCGTGAGCGTGGTTGCATACTTGCTGCGACGTTCTTCGCGGAACGGCCCGCCGATCTGCGTCCCCAGACGGGCGTCGTTCCACCACGCCGCATGAAAACGCGCGAGACACGCCACGATCTGTTCGCACGCGGGAATCGTCGGCGGCAACGCCTTGCCGGCATACGTGTGCGTGTTCGACAAATTCTCCAACAGCAAATTAAATCCGCCCGACCGCGGATCATGGATGGCACCGTAGCAACGCGGCGAGGGCGGGTGTTTCATTGCCGGCGCGACTTTGCCGTAGAACTCAACTTCCCGCGGCTCAAATGAGGCGCTACTTCTTACGGTGTGCCCGGGCCGGTTAAATTTCAACAGCAGTGAGGTCGGCGGCGCCGTGCCGCCGGCGCAGGCGGCATCATTCGAATAGCTCGCTTGTAGCCGCGCCAACATCGAGTAATTCGACTGCATCCACAAATCACGCACCACGCGCCGCACCGTGCCGCGCAACAAGTGCCCATTCGTCTCGAGCGTCTGCGTCAGCCAATCTGCTGTCGCTTGACTCAAGTCGGATATCGGCAACTTATTTTGCATCGAGGGCCCACATCATTCAGGGATGGCGACGCGCATTGTAACGTTGGCGAAAATATCGCTGGACGCGTGGTGACGAACATCCGCGCGTCGCGAAACGAGCGGGACCACACGCAAAACGAGGCATCTTCACGCGTGACCCCCTGCCGATGCGTGTCACCCACGGCCCCCTCCTTTTCCGGTGAACCGGGCATGCCACTGCGACGCGCCACTACCCCGCGGACAGCACTCCAAATCGGCAAAAAGTCACGAAAGTAATGTAACAAATTGTTTTTATTGAATAATTTGTGGCATTGGCTGCTGTGCATTAAATCACAACCGATACCAAGGTATCGATACCTTTGGCCCTGTTGCGGGCTTGAAATAGTGTGCAGAATGCAACCCATGAAATCAGGCACCTTGCCTGATTACGGATAGCAACCAAAGGAGCAATCTAACATGGGCACAGCAGCGAGCGGTAACGCGGGCGTAGGCACGATCAAGGTCGTAACGGGTGACGTAAAAATCATCGGCGTTGATGGCGTGGCGCGTCAGGCGCAAGTTGGCGACAAAGTGTTCGCCAAAGAAACCATCCAGACCAACGCGAACGCCATCGTGCAAGTGCAGCTCGAAAACGGCCGCATGCTCGACTTGGGCCGCGATTCCAAAATCGCGCTCGATGATGATGTGCTCAACGTAGGCCAAGGCCCCAGCACCGCGCCCGCTGCTGCCGCGACCACCGACATCGCCGCATTGCAAGCGCAAATCGCCGCGGGTGCAGACCCCTCCAAAGTTGCGGAAGCCACGGCTGCGGGCGGTGCTCCCGGCGCGGGCGGCACGGCCGACGGCAGCGGCGGCACGGCGGTGTATGTCGATCAAGCCAACTCGTCAGGTGAAGTGACATCCGGCTACAACACCGGCATCGGCGGCATCGGGTTCCCGACACTGGATCCCGGCGTATTGCCCGTGATTGACAACGTGCCGGTTGTATCCGTCTCGGTATCGGTGCAGGTTCAAGTTCAAGTGGATGTTGGCGTCGGATCGGGCACCGGTGGCAGTGGCGGTGATGGTGGCGGTGCAGTGCAGCCGATCGATTTTCCCGGCGACACCGACGGCGACGGCGTGGTGGTTTCCGGCAACGTGGCCAACCTGATCGAAGGCACCGGCCCCGGCGCCAGAGTCGTAAACTTCATTATCTCGCTCGACAAAGTATTTGACGTCGATGTGACCGTGACCTACCAAATTGTTCCGGGCACCGCTCAAGTGGGCTCTGACATTACGCTGACCAACGGCCTGACCGGCACTGTAGTCATTCCCGCCGGGCAGATCTCGTTCATCGTGCCGGTGAACATCGTTCAAGACAGCAACGTCGAATCCAACGAAACCTTCAGCATTGTGCTGACGGGCGCCACCAACGCCACCATCAACCCTGATGCAAGCACTGCGCAAGCCGTTATTTTTGACGACGATATTCAAGCGCGCCCCGACACCAACTGGGCCAAGGAAGATGGCGTTGCCGCCACCGGCAACGTGCTCACCGGCGGTAGCCACTCGCCCGACGCACGCGGCGACGATCCGTCGTCAAGCACCACCTTTGCCGACCAGGGCGACCTGAACACTGCGCTGGCTACCATGAGCGTGGTTAACACCGGCACCTTTGCCGGCAACTACGGCACTCTGGTGCTGAACGCCAACGGCAGCTACACCTACGCGCTGTACACCCAGGCGCAAAACCCCGAAGCCTATGCCGCCGTGCAAGCGCTGGACGACGGTGAATCACTGCCGCCGGAATCCTTCAGCTACACCGCCCGTAACAGCTTGGGCGGAGCCTCCGTCTCGACGCTCCAGATCACCGTGTTCGGCAGCAACGATGCGCCGACCATCGACGCGCAAACCAACGTTCGCGTGTCGGAAGAAGGTCTGGAAGGCCGATTTGGCTTCGGCAACCCGGACAATGATGGCAATCAGGACACCACCAACACTACGTTTGTGTCGGGCACCATTACCGTGGGTGACGTGGATGTTGAGCCGCTGACCGTGGTGCTGCATGCGCCGACCACCGCGCTGGCCTCTCATGGCCAGACAATTGTCTGGAGTGGCGAAGGTACCGGCATGCTGACGGGGTCAATTCCCAATGGCGAAGGCAGCATTCAAGTTATCACCATCACCATCACCAACACTGGCGCCTATACCGTTACCTTGCTTGGCCCGATTGATCATGCCGGCGCGAACGTAGAGGACGACAAATCATTCAATGTCGGGGTCACCGTTTCTGACGGCACTGCAAGCACCAACGGCAACATGACGGTGACGGTGGAAGACGACAGCCCGATCATCACGACGTATCGGCAGGGATATGTGCCCCAGTTGATCGTGGACGAAAGCACGCTTGCAAACGATGCCACGGCGTCGTTTGCGGGCGCGTTCGGATTTGTTCAGTTTGGCTCTGATGGCGCGGCGGCGGCGAATTCGCAAGTCTACACCTTGGGCATTACGGCAAACACCGACAGCGGGTTGATCGACAGCCTGACGCAACAACATGTGATTTTGTCGGTGACGGCAGGCGGCGTGGTGGAAGGCCGCACGACCGGTGGCGATCTGGTATTCACGGTCAGTGTGAACGCGGGCACCGGCGAAGTCACGCTGGATCAGCTCCGTGCGGTGATGCATGATACGGCCACCAATCCGGATACCAGCGAAGGCGTAACACTGTCGGGCTTGGTGACATTGACGCTCAACGTGAAAGACTTCGACCTTGATACGGCGAGCCAGACTGTCAACATTGGCAACGCGCTGCAATTCAATGACGACGGCCCCTCGATTTCGGTTGCTACGACCTTGGGCGAATGCGAGCAAATCATCCCCGTTCCCGAGCCGACGCTGACCGTGGACGAAACCGACCTTTCGACCAACGCGACTGCGGATTTCTCGGGCAACTTCACCAGCGCGTACGGCGCAGACGGCCCCGGCGCCATTACTTACGCGCTGGGCGTGAGCGAGCAAGGTGTGGATTCCGGCTTGATTGATGTGGCGACTGGCGAGCCCATTTTCCTTTACGTGAATGAGGCAGGCGTCGTGGAAGGTCGCGTGGGTTCCGACGGCGAGGCCAATCCCGAGGGCGCGGTGGATTTTACCGTCAGCGTCGACGCCAACGGCGTCGTGACACTGGATCAAATACACCCGCTCCAACATCCGAATGCGCAGAACCCGGATGACCCGGTATCGATGGCCGACAACTTGATCACCCTGACGGCGACGATTACCGACCGGGATGGCGATAGCGCTACCGCTACGCTGAACATTGGCGGGAACATGTCGTTCGAGGACGACGGTCCGACGCTGACGGTGACGGGCGA
>DHVE01000080.1:141267-141713 GCA_002412495.1 Betaproteobacteria bacterium UBA5216 | reverse complement strand
GCGTTGAGCGTGGTGGAAGCCAGTGGCGCGGGTGGTTCGCAGACCGTGCAGATCACGGCGCCGACCTACACGGCGAGCGCAGTGGACGGATACACGGATTCGGTGAGCTACGCGCTGTCGACGGTGGAAGGCGCGGCGACGGGTCTGCAAACGACCAATGGCAACTATGCGATCACGCTGCATCAGGTGGACGCGAACACCATTCAGGGCGTGTATAACGGCAGCAATGTGGCGTTCACGATCACGTTGAGCGGCAGCAGCGTCACGCTGACCTCGAGCGTGGCCTTGGAGCATGCCAACGGCCCGCAAAACACCGAAAGCGACACCCTGAACCTGGGCACGCTGGTGAACGTGGTGGCCACGGTGACGGTGACCGACGGTGACAACGACCAGATCGTCAACTCGGTGGATGCGGTTTCGCCGCTGTCCTTGACGATCAGCGACAC
>DHVE01000080.1:49722-140976 GCA_002412495.1 Betaproteobacteria bacterium UBA5216 | reverse complement strand
CGATCAGCGACACCGATCCGACGCTGACGGTGAACGCGCCGCCGACATTTAGCGCGTTGAGCGTGGTGGAAGCCAGCGGCGCGGGTGGTTCGCAAACCGTGCAGATCACGGCGCCGACGTTTACCGCAGGTGCGGTGGATTCTCCGTTGAACAGCACCAACGTAAGCTACGCGCTGTCGACGACCAACAACGTGGCGACAGGCTTGCAAACGACGGTAGGCAACTTTGCGATCACGCTGGTGCAAGTGGACGCGAACACCATTCAGGGCGTGTATAACGGCAGCAATGTGGCGTTCACGATCACGTTGAGCGGCAGCAGCGTGACGCTGACCTCGCTGGTGGCGTTGGAGCACTCCAACACGCAGGGCGCGGGCGAGATCAACACGCTGAACCTGGGCACGCTGGTGAACGTGGTGGCCACGGTGACGGTGACCGACGGTGATGGCGACGTGATATCGACCTCGGCGGGCGCGAGTGCGCCGCTGTCGTTGACGATCAGCGATACCGACCCGAAACTGGTTGTTCCGGAAACCATTTTCGTCGAAGACAAAGGCGTGGTCGGCACAACGGATCAAGTTGTTGCAAATCTGAATTTTACTTCGGGTGCGGATGGTGTCGGATCGGTCAAGTTCAATGCGGCGGATATTTCGGCGAATTTGACAGGCGACGCTTTGGTTGCTGGCGCAACGACTTCGACGGTTGCGGCGAAGGACGCTGCAGGAAACAATCTGCTGGTCGGTGGCCAACAGCTTTATCTCTACCTCAGCGCTGATGGCACGACGTTAACCGCATCCACCGGCACTACGGCAGGTGGCACAGTGGGCTTCACTCTGTCGCTTAATGGCGGAGCGGGTACGTATACCTTCAATCCTGAGGCCGTTATTACCAATGGTACTGAGGTGAGCTCGTCGACCATCCAAACAGTAGGTGGCGGCAACAAGGATTGGAAGGCGTTTATCAATCTGGGCGGCACTACCCAAGATGCTTTCCTTACAACCAAGAGTGGTGACTCAGTCAATACCAATAACGGGGAGATCGGTATTACTGATGGCAACAGCTTCAAGGTTGGCGAGGGGCTGCGCATTGATTTGTTGAACGGGTTGACTACCAGTGGAAGCGGCGGCGGCGAAACCTTCAGCGTTGCCGGCTCATACAATTTGACGAATTCGTTCCGCCAAATTGTTACGTTCACTAATCAAGGGAATGCGAACATTACGCTTGCCGCGATAATAGCGGATGCCCCGAGTAATGTTATTGGCGATTACTATGGCGATGTAAACGATGTCAAAGTCGATTTGTCGTTATCTGACATCAAGATTTATGACGCAAGTCATAACTTGGTGACGGGGCTGGTCATGACGGATAACCTCGATGGCTCCATCACGATCAACGGCATACAAGCGGACTGGACTTTCGAAATCAATTCCGCAACGCAGTTCAATGCGGTGCAAATTGATGCGGCATCCGGATCCGGCCAGTTCAAACTGGGTGTGTTTTCCTACGGCAATGAGTTCGTCGGCACGCAGATTGACCTTAACTATAACGTCATCGCAACCGATGGAGATAATGATGCTGTTGCCGGCCAGCTTGGCATAACGCTTACGCGTGATGCCATCACAACGACGGGTGACAATCTGACGGGTACTGTGGGCGACGATGTGTTAATCGGCACCAGCGCCAACAGCACGCTCAGTGGCGGTGATGGCAATGACGTACTGGCCGGTAACAGTGGCAATGATTCGCTCACGGGCGGTAACGGCAACGATATCCTGATTGGTGGCGCGGGCAGCGACAACATGACGGGTAGCGCTGGTTCGGACACGTTCAAGTGGAACAACGGCGATCAGGGTAGCGGCGCCGCGCCGACGGATACGGTAACTGACTTCAACACTGCTGCAGTAGCCTCTGGCGGTGATGTGTTGAATCTCAAGGATCTGTTGGTTTTAGAAAACCATACGGTCGGCAACGGCAACCTTGGCTCATTCCTGAGTTTTGCACAAACCGGTGCGGATGTAACGTTGACGGTGCATTCACAAGGTGCGGCAGGCCCGGTAGATCAGACGATCGTGTTGCAAAACACCAGCATGACAGCGCTGGCCGGTGCCAATACCGCAGACAGTGCAGGCGTAATAGCCAACCTGCTTTCCCAAGGTAAGTTGATTACTGATTAAGCAGCATCCGTTCTAACTTTATGCACGGCGCAATGGTGACATTGCGCCGTTTTTTTTGCCCCGGTGTGGCAATATTTCCAGACGATGACTACAAAAACCACCGCGAGAAATGCGCGTCCAATCGTATCGCTGTCGCCGGTATTTCGTTCCCTAGCGTTACTGAATGCCGGAAAAATTGGCGAGGCGGCGGATTGCCTTGTGCCACACGTGAAAGCCAACCCCGGCGATCATGCCGCCTGGCGCCAACTCGCGGTTGCCGAGGGGCGGCGCGGCCGCTTTTTGGCTGCGTTGGATGCCATCGATCATGCCTTGCAGTTGATGCCAGGCAAGCCTATTTATTTGCGCTTGAAGGGGGCGCTGTTTGCAGACGCCGGTCAGTTCGCTGATGCAATCGCGGTGTTGCTACCGCTGGTGCAGGCCCGGCCTGGCGATGTCACGTCGCAGCGGGCTTTGCAGCAAGCGTACTACCGGGGTGGCAAGCCGAGCCACGCGCTGGCCCTTGGACGCAGATTATTGAAAGAAGCAGATCAAAAGGCGCCGACTGGGAGCGCGGCAGCACCAGGCGTGGATTTCCTCTCGCTGGCGCGTGGCCCCAAACGGGTGGTGTGCTTTGCGCTGCTCGATGGAAATCCGCTGTCGGCACTGGGCGCGATAGCCAATGCGCGGCTCGTGAAGGAGCACTATCCGGGGTGGGGTAGCCGCTTTTACCTCAAGCGAGGCGTTTTGCCCGATACCGTCACGGCACTCCGGCGCATGGGTGCGGAGCTTAGGGATGGTGCCGCCGATCATCCTGCCGTGCCGCCGCCATTCTGGCCGTTTCTGGCCGCCGACGATCCGGGCGTCGCTGCATTTCTGTTCCGTGATGTCCATCAGCGCATATCCGCCAAGGAGTCGGCGGCGGTTGACGCTTGGTTGAACAGCGGCAAACGCGCGCATGTAATGCGCGACCATGTGCTGCATGCTGATTTGTTGCCAACGGGTCTGTGGGGCGCGCTTACCGAGCCCTCTTTGTTTGTATCGGCGCGTATTGAACGCTTTATGGCGGCGCAGGGCAATGCGCCGCAAGAGCCGGTTCAGCGGTTTCTGGATAGCGAAATCTGGCCTGCAATACGCGATGATTGCCTTGTTCACGACAGCCACTACAATCTGTTCAACGCGCAGCCGTTCCCGGTGATGGGGAAGGGCGACGAACAGTTCCATTTGGGCATGCATGTTACGAAGGCAGAGGCGTTGCGGCGTGAGGCGCAGTCACTGGGGCTTGCGTGGCCACCGGTTTGAATAGGCAACAGGGCGTCCGGCGGTAGATAATTTACCGTATGAACAGCGAGTTGCCTGATTCCGCCTACCAGACCAGAAACCCATGCCGTCACCGCAAGAATCAGCCCCTGGCAATAGCCGCAAAACCGGGAAATGGATACAGCAAGCCCTTGCCCACCACCGGCTCGGCCAACTGGCGGACGCCGAGCGGCTTTACCAGGGCGTGCTCGATACAGAGCCGGATCATGGGGAGGCGCTGCGTCTACTGGGGATGCTGCGTTCACAGCAAGGTGAGGGCGCCCAAGCGATAGCGCTGATTTCACGCGCATTGCAGCATAACCCGCGGTCGGTGAAAGCCCATTCCAATCTGGGAAATATTTACGCCGCGATGAACCAGCACGCAGAGGCCGTTGCCTCCTTTGATCGGGCGCTGGCCCTGAAGCCGGACGACACGATAGCGCTGAACAATCGCGGCAATGCGTTGTATCGCTTGCGGCGCTATTCAGAGGCGTTGGCGAGCTACGATCACTCGCTGCGCGTTATGCCGCGCCAGCCCGGTGCGTGGAATAACCGGGGCAATACGCTTGTCGCCCTGAACCAGGTTGACGCGGCGATTAAAAGCTACGACAAGGCGATTGCGGCGGATCCCGCGTTCGCGGACGCCTATTGCAATCGCGGCGCGGCATTCGCGCGGCTACGGCGCAATGCCGAGGCGCTGGCCAACTTTGACAAGGCCATTTCGATCAAGCCGCGCTATGCCGATGCGTTGGCGCAACGCGGCGGCGTGCTGCAAAAAATGAACCGGCACACGGATGCGATCGCCAGTTACGACCAGTTGCTGACAATCGACGCGGACTATCCGTTTGTATTGGGCGCGGCCCTGCAATCCCGCAAGCACATCGGCGCGTGGGGTGATTACCCTGTTTTGCGGGCAAAAATTATCGATGGCATACGGCGCCGCAAACTGGTGGCCGAGCCGTTTAATTTTCTTACGGTGTCGGGTGACCCGGCAGACCAGTTGATCTGCGCCTCGATGTTTGCGCGTGAAAAACATCCGCCGGTGTCGCCGGCCAAGTGGCGGGGCAGGCGTTACCAGCATACCAAAATTCGCTTGGCCTACCTGTCCGCGGATTTTCACGATCATGCCACGGCTTACCTGATGGCGGAGTTGCTGGAACTGCATGACCGAAGCGCTTTTGAAATCGTCGCCATTTCGTTTGGCCCCGACCGGGCAGACCTGTTGCGCAAGCGCGTCGTCGCGGCGGTGGACCGGTTTGTGGATGTGCGAGCGTTTACCGACGAAGCGGCGGCGCAGTGGATCACCGATAACGAGGTGGATATCGCCGTCGATATCAAGGGTTACACCACCGATAGCCGTCCGGGCATTTTGGCGCATCGGGCTGCGCCCGTGCAGGTTAATTTCTTGGGGTTTCCCGGTACGTTCGGCGCGCCTTACATCGATTACCTGATCGCCGACGAGGTGGTGATTCCGCCGCACCAGCAAGCGCACTACGCCGAGCGAGTGGTTTATTTACCCGATTCTTATCAACCAAACGATTCCAAGCGCAAGAGCGCCGCGCCAACACCCGCCCGCGCCACGGCTGGATTGCCGGAAGGCGCTTTTGTGTTTTGCTGCTTTAACAACAACTTCAAAATTTCACCGGACATTTTTGATGTCTGGATGCGGCTGTTGCTTCGGGTGGAAGGCAGCGTGCTGTGGCTGCTGCGCGCCAATGCCGCGGTGGAGCAAAACCTGCGCAACGAGGCGGCGGCGCGCGGCGTGGATCCCGCCCGGCTGATTTTTGCGCCGCGCACCGCGCACGCGGATCATATGGCCCGTCACCGCCTGGCGGATTTGTTCTTGGATACCTTGCTCTGCAACGCGCACACCACCGCGAGCGATGCGTTGTGGATGGGCTTGCCGGTGGTTACGCGCGCGGGGCAAAGTTTTGCCAGCCGCGTGGCGGCCAGCCTGCTAAGCGCTATCGGTATGCCCGAATTGATCACCCACACGCTCGAAGATTACGAAGCGCTGGCGTTCAAGCTGGCAACGACGCCGGCACTGCTGCGCGATGTCCGGCAAAAGCTGGCGGAAAACCGGCTGACCACTCCGCTGTTCGATACCCAGCGGTTTCGCCGTCATATCGAATCCGCGTACCGGACGATGCATAAAATCCACCAAGCGGGCGAATCACCCAGGGCGTTTTCGGTTGCGCGGGAGATGTAGCGTCTTGCAAAACCGTCTTAGCGATGTGACGCCATATCTGTCATTTTCAACCGGGATGAGTTGTGACATGATCCCGCAGGTGATAAACAGCGCTGCGCAAAACGGATAATGACACGGTTCAGGGCAATACTGGCTGTGGTGGTTTTGGCTATGGCGCAGCTGCAGACCGCAGGGCTTGGTATTGCGGCAGAAGGTGATGCGGGTGCCGAGGCTGGCGGGCGTTTGCAAACTGCCGACCAATTGCTGGCACAGGGCAATGCCGCCCGCGGCAAAAGAGCGTTGGCGCAAGCGGTGGTGCTTTACGAGAACGCGCTCACCATCAAGGAGGAGGTGCTAGGTTCATCCCATGTAGCACTGGCACCCGTGCTGGAGGTGTTGGCCGCTGTGCAGAAAGAGCTCGGCCAGAACAAGCAGGCACTGACGTACGCCCAACGCGCCCTGGAGATTAACGAGCGCGTTTTAGGCGCGAATCACGTTCGCGTTGCTGTTAATCTGAACGATATCGCCGGCCTACACCAGGCCGCGGGCAGATACGCCGTGGCCTTGCCGCTGTATCAACGCGGGCTGGCGATACTGGAGCAATCGTTGGGCGCTGACAATCCCAATGTCGCCGCCACACTGAACAATCTCGCTGGTCTGTACCGGGATATGGGTGAACCAGCGAGGGCGCTTCCGCTGTTTGAACGCAGCCTCGCCTTGTTTGAAAAGGTGCATGGCGCGGAACATTTAAACGTGGCGGGCACGTTAAACAACCTTGCAGGTGTACAGCGGGCATTGGGGCGGTTTCCGGAGGCGCTGCGGCTTTTTCAACGCAGCCTCGAGATTCATGAAAAGGTGCTGGGAGTCGAGCATACAACCGTTGCCGCCGTCATTAACAACCTGGCCGTGTTGCATCGGGCGATGGGCAATTACGCATTAGCATTGCCCCTGTATCAACGCAGCCTCGCCATTTATGAAAAAGCGTATGGCACTTCGCACCAGACGGTGGCCGCCAGTCTTAACAATCTCGCGCTGCTGTATTTGAACACCGGCAATTATGAGCCGGCTTTGCAGTATTATCTGCGCAGCCTCGACATCAGTGAAAAGATTTTGGGGCCGGAACATCGCGATGTGGCCGCCACCCTGAACAATCTGGCTGATTTGCGCCGCGCGCTGGGGCAATTTCCCGAAGCGCAATCGCTCTATGAACGCGGGCTCGCCATTCGCGAAAAAGCGCTCGGTCCCAATCATCCGGATGTGGCAAACAGCCTTAACAATCTTGCCGAGTTCTACCGTGTCATGGGTGAATATGGCAAATCGCTGCCCCTTCAGGAACGCAGCTTGGCAATCACGGAAAAAACCGGAGGACGCGATCATCCCTTCGTTGCTGTGTCGCTCAACAATATCGCGCTCATCCACTGGCGCATGGGTGAATACGCCAAGGCACTAACGCACTTTCAGCGCAGTCTGGAGATTCGCGAAAAGACCCTGGGGACCGAGCATCCAGGTTTGGCATCCAGTCTCAACAATATCGCACTCCTGCATCGTTATGCCGGTGATTACCCGCGATCGCTGCCGTTTTATCTGCGCAGTATCGCCATCGGTGAAAAGGTGCTGGGAGCCGATCATCCGGAAGTGGCTGTCGTGCTTGACAACCTCTCCGAACTGTACCGCGATATGCAGGACTACGGCAAAGCGATGTCCGTTGCCGAGCGCAGTCTTGTGATTCGGGAAAAAAAGCTCGGCCCTACGCACCCTTTTGTTGCGCAAAGTCTGTGGAGCCTTGCGCGATTGCATTGGACTTTGGGCAACCCCGAACGGGCGCAGCCGCTGTTGCAACGGGCATTATCCATTGCTAGTCAGGCTGACGTGCAGGAAACGCTGTGGCGTGTTCAGGATGGCCTGCGGATCACCCTTGCGCAGCGCAATCAAGTCAATCTGGCTATTTTCTTTGGTAAACAAGCGGTGAATACCCTACAAGCCATGCGCGCGCGTATCACCGGTCTTGACCAGGAATCGCAGCGTGGATTTCTCACCGACAAAACCAGTGTTTACCGCGATCTTGCCGATTTGCTGATTCGGCAAGGCCGTCTTGCCGAGGCGCAGCATGTATTGGGCATGCTGAAAGAAGAGGAGTTTTCCGACTTTTTGCGCAGGAGTGAATCGGGCGGCGACACGCAGCGCAAAATGGCGTTTCAGCCGCATGAGCAGCCATGGCATGACCAGCTCGGCGTACTCACGGCACGGTTGAGCAAGGCCGCTCTTGATCATGCCGTTCTGGAGCGGCGCGCGAAAATCGGGTTGTCCGAGGCGGAGCAGGCGCGCCTTGCCGAACTGAATCGTGAAAAAGAAACGCTGAGCGAGGATTTGCAGCGCTACTATCGCGACGTTACCAGCGCGTTCGCGAGCGCGCGGGGCAGCGATGCCCCTGCGGCCGATGCCGTGATGCAATTAAAGCTGACGCAGCAAAACCTGGCGTCGCTGGGCGCGGGCAGTGTGCTGGTGCAGTACGTGCTGTCGGAGAATCGGCTCAACATCATTCTTACCACGGCAACCTCGCAGATTGCCAAGAGCGTTGAGGTGGCGCAAAAAGACCTCAATGCGAAAATCGAGTTCTTTCGCGTGGCTCTCAGAAACCCCGCCATCTCCGCGCTGCCGATGGCCCAAGAGCTTTACAAACTGCTGATTGTGCCAATCGAGGAAGAACTCAACGCAGCCCGTGCCCGCACGCTGATGATCTCGCTGGATGGCGCATTGCGCTATATCCCGGTGGCGGCGTTGCACGATGGCAAGCGTTACCTGGCCGAGCGTTACGACATGTCGCTTTATACCGAAGTGACCAAAGGCAATCTTGACAGTCGCCCTGCCAAGGATGTGAGCATCGCGGGTTTGGGACTAACACGCCAGATTGAAGCTTTTGATCCGCTGCCGGAAGTGCGCGCGGAACTGAACGCCATCGTGCGTAACGGCAATCAGGGGTTGATCAAGGGCGAACTGCATTTTGATGAGCAGTTCAATCTGGTGAATTTGAAGCAGGCGCTGTTGCGCAAACACCCCTTGATACATCTTGCGAGCCACTTTGTGTTTCGCCCCGGCAATGAATCCACGTCATTTTTGCTGCTGGGCGACGGAGACCATCTCACGCTGAGCCGCATTCGCCAGGAACAACTGGATTTCACCCATGTCGATCTGGTTACGCTATCGGCCTGCGAGACCGGTGTGGGCGGTGGACGCACGGCGCAGGGCGAAGAAGTGGAAGGACTCGGCGCGCTGGTGCAGAAGCAGGGCGCCAAAGGCGTGATTGCCACCTTGTGGCCCGTGGCTGATGAAAGCACGGGATTGTTCATGCAGCATTTTTACCGGCTGCGCGAAGAGAAAAAACTCTCCAAGGCAGACGCCTTGCGGCAGGCGCAATTGTTGCTGATCAGGGGCCAGCCTGCATCAGGCGGCGGCAAACCCGAAGCCCCGTTCGCCCATCCGTATTTTTGGGCCCCGTTTATATTGATGGGCAATTGGTTGTGAACCCTTTACTCGCTACTTGGCATAACCACCTATGCCCCAATGGAGCGGGGCGGGGGGGAAATTACCAGTTTGGTTTTAACATAACCATATGTTTTTAAATGGAATTTCAAGAAAATCTCCCTAAACCCCGGCCAAACCGCCGCAAGCCCGACCTCCAGCGCCCATTACAGCACCACACAATAGCTGGTAGAGCACGGCCCTCCGTACGCTAACCCAAGCGTAAGCCGCCCATGGCAGCCGGCTAGCACACCCCCCGCCAAAATACCGTGACGGAATGCACACTCGATACTTTGGTATCGATACCTTAGTACGTAGCGCCGTTCCAAATAAAGGCGCAGCATTTCACAAACCCGAAACAACCGTTTCACGGCGTTTTCGCATATTGCGACATTCTGATTTTTGAATACATCGAATCAACGTAACAGGAGCACATCATGGGCACAGCAGCCAGCGGAACAGCAGCAGTAGGCACCATCAAAGTCGTTGTCGGCGACGTAAAAGTAGTTGGTGTTGATGGCGTGGCGCGGCAGGCAATGGTCGGCGACAAGGTGTTCGCCAAAGAAACGATTCAGACCAATGCAAATGCCATCGTGCAAGTGCAGCTAGAAAACGGCCGCATGCTTGACCTCGGCCGCGATTCCAAAATTGCGCTCGATGATGATGTGCTCAACGTGGGCCAACAAGGCCCCGCCACAACGCCCGCCCCCGCAACGGCTGACATCGCCGCACTGCAAGCGCAAATTGCAGCGGGTGCCGACCCCTCCAAAGTAGCCGAAGCCACGGCCGCGGGCGGGGCCCCCGGCGCAGGCGGCACGGCCGACGGCAGCGGCGGCACGCCGGTGTATATCGATCAGGCCAACTCCAGTGGTGAAGTGACATCTGGCTATACCACCAGTGTTGGCGGCATCACATTCCCTGAACTTCAGCCGGCGTTGCCGCCGGTGGAGCCGCCGCCCACAGTTTCGGTGCAGGTAAGGGTTAATACGAGTGTGGCGCCCGCGCCCGGCACCACGCCGACTGACCCCAACAACGATGGACAGCTTGAAGTGGCAAGCGCCAACATCCTTGAAGGCACTGCCGAGGGCACCAAGGTCATCAGCTTTATCATCTTCCTCGACAAGGTTTTTGATGTGGATGTCACGGTGACCTATACCATCGTCGGCATCACGGCAACGGCGGGCACGACCAATACGTTTCCGACCGACTTTACCGAAGGCGATAACAATTTCACGCATACGGTAACCATCCCCGCGGGCCAGATCAGCTTTCTGGTGCCGGTGAATATTGTTCAGGACAGCGTTATCGAGAATAACGAAAGCTTCCAGATCGTGCTCAATAGCGCGGTCAATGCCACCATCAATCCGGATGCCAGCAGTGCAACCGCGTTTATCGTTGACGACGACCTCGCGGCGCAAGCAGACACCAACTGGGCCAAGGAAGATACCAATCTCTCCATTACCGGTAATGTAATCGCCGGTGCCGCACACACAGGCGCGCCCTCGGGAGCGTTCGCCGATGTGAAAGACCTGGATACCGCGGGCGACACGATCGGGCTGTCCGTTACCACCACTGGCACATTTTCTGGTCTGTACGGCACGCTGGTGCTGAACGCCAATGGCAGCTACAGCTACACGCTGTATACGCAGGAGCAGAACCCCGAAGCGTATGCCACCGTGCAAGCGCTGGGACCAAGCGATGAGCCGCTGCATGACGTGTTTTCCTATACAGCGAAAAACGGTTTTAACAATACCTCGACGTCCAGTTTGAATATTTCTGTTTTTGGCACCAACGACGCGCCGACGATATCTGTTGATGGCGGCGCGCGCGTGTCGGAAGAAGAAGGCCTTGAGGGCGGCAGCAGCGCAAACATACTGGGTTACAACCCGCTACCGGACGCAGGCCCCAACAGCGAACTGGATCAAGGAAACAGCCGGTTCGACAACGGCACCCTGACCGTAGGCGACGTCGATGGCGATGCGCTGACCGTGCGTCTGGTTGCGCCGGCGAACGGCAACATATCGTCGCACGGCGACCCGATCTTCTGGAGCCTGAGCACCGATGGTCACACCCTGACCGGTTACAACGAAAGCGAAACGCCGATCATCGTTATCAGCCTCGGCTACACCACCGGCAACACCGCCACCTATCAAGTTGAACTGCTCGGCCCGGTTGACCATCCGGACAACAGCACCGAAGACATCACCTCGTTCGGTGTGCAAGTGCAAGTTTCCGACGGCATCGCGCCGCCAGTGTCCGCCACGCTCAACGTGGTGATCGAAGACGACAGCCCCACCATCAGCGTGAGCCAGCCGATATTTGAATGCGGCGAGCAATTCATCACCGCGCAAATCTCGCCCTATGCGGCGGTGGACGAAACCGACCTCGACTCCGAGACCGGCAGCGTGGCCACGCTGCAAGTCAGCGGCCGCTTCACCTCGCAATACGGTGCGGACGGCCCGGGTACGCTGGAATACGCCCTGAACTTCGGCAGCAATGAACTGAACGAAGACGGCGGCTTGAACACAAACCTTATCGACACCGCCACCGGCGACCCGGTCTACCTGTATCAGGAAGAAGACGGCAGCATGCTTGCCCGCGTTGGCAGCAGCACTGGTCTTGAAGTGTTTCAAATCTGGCTGGACGGCAGCCAGGTGAGCATCGAACTGTTCCGTGCGGTGGAGCACGCGAACCCCGAAGACAACAACGACTACGTCACCCTTGAAGGCCTGGTGTACGTCACCGCCACTATCACCGACTACGACCAGGATCACGCCGATGCGACCATAGAGATCGGCTCGCAACTGCGCATCTATGACGATGGCCCCCAAGCGGTTGCTGCCGATGTAACGCCCGATACGCTGACGCTCGACGAATCGCCGGTGCCGAATCCGAGCGAAAGCCCCGTTGTCAACGATGGTGTGAACGACGGCATTCGTGTTGCAATAGCCGATTACTCCGACAACTTTGAAGCACCTGTTTTTGGCGCCGATGGCGAAGGCTCCGTGGCCTACGCGTTTGTGCTCACCGGCACGAATGTGGGTTCGGGCCTTTACACCTTGGGCGCAAACGGCGACCCGGGCAACCAAATCGTATTGAATCAAGCCGCGCCGGGCGCCGATATCGTAGGCTCCTACGATGGCGTGACCTACTTCACCATCAGCGTGAATAGCGATGGCATCGTGACCTTCACGCAGATGGACGGCAGGAACATCTGGCACGACAACACCGGCAGCAACGACGACAGCCAGACGCTGACGGTGGATATTGGCGAAGATGAATCCAACAGCCTGGTGCTACAGCAAACCGTGACCGATGGTGACGGCGACCATGCCGAGGCCACCATCAATTTGGGCAGCGGTGTATTCATCATCGAAGACGACGGCCCCGCGATCACTGAATTTGCGACCAAGGTAAGCGCAATTACGCTGGATGAATCGCTGGGCACGAGCGGTTCGATTCAGGACGAAGGCGGCGCGGCGAATAACGACGAGACAATGCAAGGCGCACCGGAAGGCGCGATTGGTTATGCAACGATATCGGGCGACGATCTGTTCGACATCACTGTGGATGCGGGTACGGATCAAGAAAAGCCCGAGTCGCGCGACTATGTGCTGACATTGGCCTTGCCGGAAGAAGCAACCGAGGTGGATTCCGGCTTGGTGGCGTCGGTATCGAACGAACGCGTAATGCTGTCGCTGGACGTTGACGGCAACATCGAAGGCCGCACGGAAGAAGGCGGAGAGCTGGTATTCGAGATCAGCGTGGACGCAGCCACGGGCGCGGTGACGGTAACGCAATACCTGGCGCTGGAACACGATGATGCGGGCGATCACGACGAAAACGGATCGAGCGAGACAAGCTTGCCGGAAGTGATGAACAGCGGGCTGGTGGGCTTGCAAGTAACGGTGACCGACAACGACAACGATACGGCCACGAGCAGTGTGGAGTTGGGCAGCTTGATCGCTTTTGAAGACGATGGCCCCAGTGCAACAGACAAGCCTTCGCAGGATGTTAGCGAAGGTACAACGGTTACCGGGACGCTGGTCTTTGATGCCGGCACTGACGGCGCGACGGTTACTCACATCGACGGCACGGCGCTAGTGTTCAATGCGGCGGACAGCAACTACTCGCAGGAAGTTGATATTGGTGGCGGGTTCATCAAGGTAAAGGCGGACGGCAGCTACAGCTATCGTGTGCCGAACAACACGGTAGCGGCCACGGACAGTGCCACGTTCACCGTTACGGATGGCGATGGCGATACTGCGACTGCCAACCTCAGCTTTGCTATCAAAGATGCCAATAGTCCCTTGGGCGGTCGCACCATAGCTGCCGTAGACGACGATGGTTTGGCGGGTGACAACCCGGCCAGCACCATCAATGACATCGATGCCAACGCGGGAGAAGTTCCGCTGAACCCAAGTGAAGCAATCTACACCGGCACGCTGGACTTTAGCTTTGGTGGTGACGGTGCAGGTTCGGTTACCTTGGCTTCAATGGCATCCGTGGCGAACGGTGGCACAAGTTTGGGTGCGGGCACCGGCACGGTGGGCACTGAAACCGTGACCTACAGTTGGAGTGGCAGCACGCTGACCGCGACGATTGCAGACGGTTCTCGCGTCGGCATAGACCTTTTTACGGTGCAGGTGAACCCGACTACGGGCGCTTTCACGGTGACCTTGCTCGATAACGTGCTGCACGCGGCGGGCGGCGACGAGACCAGCGCACCGGAAGTCGGCCTCACCTATACCGTGACTGATAGCGATGGCAGTGCGACAACAGGTACGCTCAATGTGACCTTCAACGACGACGGCCCGAGCATCAGCCGCAACGCGGTAGCCGCGCCGACGCTGACGGTGGACGAGACGATACTCACGACCAACGCAGGCCCGACGAGCTTCACCGGCCTGTTCACCAGCGCGGGTGGCGCGGACGGCACGGCGAGCACGACCTACGCGCTGGGCATCAGCGCCACGGGTGCGGATTCCGGTCTGGACGATACGGCCACCGGGCAATCGATCTACCTGTACATGGACGGCAACGACGTGGTGGGCCGCGTGGGTTCTGGCGGCGTGGCCGATCCGGCGGGCGTGATCGCCTTCCGCGTCACCAACAGCGGCGGCAGCCTGTCGCTGGATCAAGTTCGCGCAGTGATGCATGACATCGACGGCAGCACGCCTACGGATCACGACGACGCGAAGACCCTGTCGCTTGCCACGCTCATTACCTTGACGGCGACCATCACTGATGGCGATGGCGACACCGCGAGCGCGGTGGCCAACATTGGCCAGGCGCTGTCCTTCGAGGACGACGGCCCGGTGATTGAGAACAAGTCCAACCTTGTTTACGCAAATGCGCTTAACTTGACCACTGGTGGCACAGGTATTTTCGATTACAACATCGGCGCTGACAGCCGTAGTACCTACGACTCGGGAAACTCGGACTTTTCGGCGTTTACCTTGTCGGGCACAGTAGGTACCTCGGCCATCAGTGGGCAATCGGTAACCTTGTCGTCCGAAAGTGCGACACAGGCCGTCTTTAATGTTGCGTTCTCATACGCCGCAAATCCCTTGACGCCGCTGGTGTTGACCAACGCTACCGGTACTCTTACTTTTGACAAGGTAGCCGGGACGTACACTCTGGATTTGGCGGCGCCGATCAGCAGCTTTACGGTGCTGACCACAAGCGGTACGGTTTCCAAGGAGAGCTTTGACCTGGTTCCGGGCGGCGCGAGCCAGCCTGAGATTGTGGTCTCCAAGCTTGCCGACTCGTTCTACGTGCGCTTTACTGGCGGGGAGGAGGTGGGCGGCGCTCCGGTGGATTTCAAGACGAGCAGCGGCGATCAAGCCTTTACGAATGGCGAAACGTTTGTTGGCGCGCAAACTTGGGTCAGTATTTCAGGTGGCGCAAATGGTGTCGCCAGCGACACCTTGCAGGATGGCGAGGTCCTAGACATGAACTTCTACCTTGCCAGTCCCGGGGGCGCGCTGAATCCCGGCGCGGGTACGGCAACAACGAACGGTTTGTTTATGAAGCTCGATGGACTGACCGCGGGAGAGGACTTTGTCATCATCCTCAAACTCGTCGATCCCACCAATCCGTTAAATACAACAACCCGCGCAATCGTCGTTGACTACGGTGACATTTACTTGTCCAGCGAGTCAAATCCTTATGGGATTACCTTCGCGGATGGCAGTGACGGTGTGGTGATTATCGAAAGCAACGACTACAACGGGGCCGGTGAAAATTGGGTTATCAATGGCGCGCAGTTGATTGTTTCGACCGAGGGCAACTCTGGTGCCGGCATTGATCTCAATCGACTGACCGGAGCGAGCGGAGGGTCGAGCACTGCAAACACCGAGATTTTCACGACCGCGGGTGCCGATAACACCGATGACAATGATGTCATCAAGATCGTTGATATTGGCTTCGTGTCGTCGAATACTAATACGCAGGATGCCAATCTCGACTTTAGTTTCGCGATAGTGGATGCCGATGGCGACACCACTGAGAACCAGACGCTCCACGTCACGATCGAGGGCGGAACAACTTTCGTCGGAACTGCTGGTGCGGATGTGATGCAGGGTAGTGGCGGAAACGACATTCTTGTCTACGATCCGGCGGATTTCCCGGGTACTGCCAATACCGTTTACGATGGCGGAGCAGGCAGCGACACGTTGCGGTTCGACGGTGCTGGGCAGTCTCTCGATCTGACGGCGCTTGCGCAAACGAAGATCCAGAATATCGAGAACATTGACCTCACCGGAACTGGTAACAATACATTGTCGCTATCACTGCAGGACGTGCTCGATCTTTCAAGCACTAGCAATCAAGTGGTCGTGCTTGGTAACGTTGGTGATGTTGTGAACAGTACAGGCCAGGGCTGGGTACAGGGAGCGAATCAGGTAATTGGTCCGCAGACCTATGCGAGTTACACCAATGGCCTAGCCACCCTGCTGGTTGATATCGACGTGACCCGCAATGTGACTTAATCTGCGGCAGGCGTACTTAAGGTCGAAGCTCGGCGCTGTTAGCGCCGAGCTTTTTTAAATTTAATGTATTGTTTTTATTGGTATTTATGTGATATCAATCTTGGCGCGATAGCGCGTTTACGATGGTGCCGTCGCCAGCGTCATCGGCGCCGGTCTGCGCGCACACCGCACCCGCACCTTGACCGCCGCGCCTAGGCTGGCGATATCGGCATTTTCCTGTTTGGAGACGCTGCGCGACACCGGGAATTTCACCTGATGGGTTTCCAGAAACGTGCGCATCACTTCGCCGCGTATCGCAAAGTTTACGTTCTGCGGCAGGTCGCCTGCTGCCGCGGGCATTTTCAGTGCGTCCAGTTTTGGGATCACCATGCCGATCACATTGCCCGCCTGATAGAACACCGGGCTGCCGCTGTTGCCGCGTTGGATCCTTACCGAGATTTGTATCTGACCAGAGTTGCTGCGAATGCCGGAATTTGTGCAACTATAAAAAGCCATACACACAGGGGCCGCAGATGCGAATCAATATTGTGATCGATGAAAAACTGATTTCCAATGCCATCAAGGCAAGCGGCGCACGTACCAAAAAAGAGGCCGTGGAGCTGGGATTGAAGGCTTTGATCCAGCTTAAAAAACAAGAAGCCCTAAAAGGCTTTCGCGGCAAACTGGCGTGGCGCGATGATCTCGACCGGATGCGTACGGATTTATGATTCTCGTCGATTCCAGCGTGTGGGTGGATTATTTCAACGGCCATCTTACGCGGGAAACTGACTATCTCGACTCGCTGCTGGGTGTGGAGCCCGTCGCTATTGGCGACCTGATACTTACTGAAGTGTTGCAAGGCTTTCGCATGGATGCTGATTACGAGTCAGCGAAAGAACCGCTGCGTGACCTGCCGCTATATGAACTCTTGGGAAAGGATCTTGCGGTCAAGACGGCTGAGAATTATCGAGTGTTGCGAAAAAAGGGCATCACCGTGGGAAAAACCACGGATGCGATTATCGCCACCTTTTGTATCGAGCACCGCACGCCGTTGCTGTATTCCGACCGTGATTTTGACCCCTTTGTAAAACACCTTGCGCTAAAGTCTGCACTGCGGCGCGCATAGGTTTCGGCCAATTCGCCTTTCGAACCAAGCCATTCCTTGAACTGAGCGTGGCCCGCGTCCCGAAGGATTAATGTGGGTTCGCTGCTACAGGCACCGCCACCGGCCGCCGCACACACCGCACCCGGACCGTCACCGCCGCACCCTGACTGGCAATATCGGTATTTTCCAGTTTGGAGCTGCTGCGCGACACCGGGAAATTCACCTGATGGGTTTCCAGAAACGTGCGCATCACTTCACCGCGTATCGCGAAATTGACGTTCTGCGGCAGGTCGCCCGCCGCTGCGGCCATTTTTAGCGCGTCGAGTTTGGAAACCACCACGCCGATCACGTTGCCCGCCTGATCAAACACCGGGCCGCCGCTGTTGCCGCGTTGTATCGGCACCGAGATCTGCATCTGCCCGGGGTTGTTGCGGATGCCGGTGGTCGAGCTCACATGCCCGAAGCCGACCGTCGGATTGGAGCCAAGCACGTTCACCAGCGGATAACCCACCACCGTGATCGCTTCGCCCAGTTTGGGCGACGCATCGCTGCGCACGCGCGCCACGTTGGCGAAACGTTTATCCACGGCCAGCAACGCCAGATCACGTTGTGTATCCGAGGCCAGCAACGTGGCCGGCAGCACGGCGTTGTTGCCGTCGATTACTTCATGCGCGTCGCAAGCGTTAACCACGTGATGATTGGTCAGCACCTGGCCGGATTCGCTGACGATAATGCCCGAGCCGCTGGTACTGCCGCGCGCGGGCGGCTGCGGCGCGGGCTTGACCGTAATCTGCACGGGGGGCGCGGGTGTGCCCGGCGTCACGGGTGCGGCGGGCCCTTCGGCTATGCGCTGGCAGGCGAGGTTCATCGCCTCGGCAACATCGCTGCTGTCGGGCGCGGCAAAATCCGAGCGGCGTATCGGTGAGCGCTGCTCGCTGTGGATCAGTTTGCGGTCTTCACCGTAATAAGCGGTGAGTGCCGCCGCGAGCGTGCCGCGCGAGCAATCGCCAACATAATGCAGGCGCGTGCTGCGGTAAGTGTGCCCCGACGGCAAAGTCTGCGGCGCATTAAACGCGCGGCGCAGCATGAATCGCTGCACGCCCTGTGCGCTGGTGACGCTGTCCATATCCACCATCGACTGAAAATCGCCGGCCGCATTCAGATTGCGCCATTGCACGGCCGAAGTGACGGCGGGCGTCAGCAAGGCCACAAGTACCACGGGCATCACACACAGGGCGCTTTTTTTCATGGAGGCATTCTAAAGACAATTGACGGGGCCGCGCGTTCAATTTAACGCTTGATGATGCACTGGGTGTACTGTGGCACGCCCCTGGTGGCTGGCAGTTCGCATCCCGAGCGGGGATAATACCGGCTTTTCGCGATGGTCCCATGTCACTAAAGTCACAAACGTCACTCACAACGCTATTTGACGCGGTAATCATCGGCGGCGGCCACAATGGTTTGGTGTGCGCCTGTTATCTCGCCGGCGCCGGGTTGAAAGTTCGGCTGGTCGAGCGGCGCAATATCGTCGGCGGCGCGGCGGTGACCGAAGAATTTTTTCCCGGCTTTCGCAATTCCACCGCCAGCTACACGGTGAGCCTGCTGCATCCCAAGGTGATTGCCGATTTGCGCTTGGCTGAACACGGACTGCGCATTGTCGAACGTCCCTCGGCGAATTTCTTGCCGTTGCCCGACAACAAGTATTTGCTGGTCGGGCGCACGATTGCTGAAACACAGGAAGCCGTGGCGCGGTTTTCAAAGCGGGATGCCGAACGCCTGCCGCAGTACTACGCCATGCTGGAGCGCGCCGCCGACGTGGTGCGTGAAATGCTGCTCGAAACGCCGCCTAACGTGGGCGGCGGCGTCACTGATTTCATGAGCGCGCTACAAACCGCCAAGCGCCTGAAAAAGCTCGATATGCCGGCACGCCGCGACGTGCTGGATTTTTTTACCAAGAGTGCGGGCGACGTGCTCGATGCGTGGTTCGAGTCTGATCCCATCAAGGCGGCGTTTGGTTTCGACGCCATCGTCGGCCATTTTGCCAGTCCGTATACGCCCGGTTCCGCGTATGTGCTGCTGCATCACGTGATCGGCGAGGTCAACGGCCATCGCGGCGCGTGGGGGCATGCCATCGGCGGCATGGGCGCGATCACGCAAGCCATGCGCAAAGAGGCCGAGTCGCGCGGCGTCGAAATCATCACCGGCAGTGAAGTCGAAAACGTTTGCGTCGATATGCGCGGCGTGCAGGGCGTGCAACTCACCGATGGCCGCGTGATCGAGGGGCGCTGCGTGGTGTCGGGCGTGAATCCGAAACTGTTGTACACAAAACTCATGCAGCCGCATGTGCTCGACGCGGATTTTCTGCAGCGCATGCGCAACTACAAGTGCGCATCGGGCACGTTTCGCATGAATGTGGCGTTATCGGAGCTGCCGGATTTCAGCGCGCTGCCGGGCAAGCACGCTCGCGATCATCACAAGTCGGGCATCATCATCGCGCCGTCGCTTAAATACATGGAGCAGGCGTATTTTGATGCGCGTACGCTGGGCTGCTCGCGCGCGCCGGTGGTGGAGATGCTGATTCCGTCCACCGTCGATGATTCGCTCGCGCCGGCGGGGCAGCACGTGGCCAGTCTGTTTTGCCAGCACTTCAATCCGGTGCTGCCGAAGGGGCTCGATTGGAACGAGATCAAGGAACCCGCCGCTGATCTGGTGATCGACACGGTGAATCAGTACGCGCCGAATTTCAAGGCCAGCGTGCTGGGCCGCATGGTGTTGTCGCCGCTCGATCTGGAGAAGAAATTTGGCCTGACCGGCGGTGATATTTTTCATGGCGCGCTGACGCTCGACCAACTGTGGAGCGCGCGCCCTCTGCTGGGTCACGGCGCGTATCGCGGGCCGATCAAGGGTCTTTATATGTGCAGTGCGGGCACACATCCGGGCGGTGGCGTCACCGGCGCGCCGGGACACAATGCCGCGCGCGAAATTGTGCGGGATTTCAAGCGCGGGCGGATGGCAAAGCGCAAGTGAACGTTAGTCTGGTGATGAGTGTCGGGCAAGATGCTGTGTGGCTCCCTCCCTTGCGTAAGCGGGGGAGGGTTGGGGAGGGGGCGGCAATTGCGAGATAAGCTGACGCAGGGCCGTGCCAGTAGGCTTCGCAATCAAGCCACGGACGCCGAGCGCTTGCTCTGGCGGCATCTGCGGCGAAGGCAGTTGGCTGGTTTTCGCTTTCGCCGCCAGGTTCCAATTCGCGGATATGTGGCGGACTTTGCGTGCCTTGAAGCAAAGCTGGTGATTGAACTCGATGGCGGTCAGCACCAGAGCCAAGTTGAGTATGATGTCCGCCGCGATGCGCGAATAAATGTTGAAGGGTATCGAGTCGTTCGATTTTGGAATAATCAGGTGTTCGCGGAGACTGCCGCCGTACTCGAAGTAATATTGGGTGAATTGCTAATATTGTGCCCCCATCCTGACCTTCCCCCGCAGGCGGGGGAAGGGATCCTTTGATGCGCACGTGGGAACAGAGCATTAAGTGACCTTTAAAAATCCAATAAAAACAAATTCTTATGTTCTTGTTGCCTTATGGCTGCTGCTGGCCGCCGGCTGCGGTCCCGGCGTGCCCAAGATCGGCAAGCTGGCGCCCACCGATGTGGTCGTGGCATTCGGTGACAGCCTGACATTCGGCACCGGCGCGTCTGAAGCGGAAAGCTACCCCGTCGTGCTCGGGCAATTGATCGCGCGCAAAGTGGTGCGCGCGGGCGTGCCCGGTGAAGTTACCGAAGGCGGATTGGCGCGGTTGCAAGAAGTGATCGACGAACACAAACCCAGGCTGATGATCGTGTGTCTTGGCGGCAATGACATGCTGCGCAAAGTGGATGAAGGCCAGACGCAAGCGAATTTGCGTGCCATTATCAAAACCCTGCAGGCGCAGGGCATTGCCGTGGCGCTGGTGGGTGTGCCGAAACCGGCGCTGGTGACCGGCGCGCCGCCGTTCTATGAAGCGATTGCCAGGGAGTTCAACATTCCCTATGAAGGCAAGATCGTTACCGACGTGTTGTACCAGCGCGATCAGAAATCCGATGCCATACACCCCAATGCCAAGGGCTATCGGCGCATGGCGGAAGCCATTGCCGCGTTGCTGAAAAAAGCCGGGGCGGTTTAGTTGGAGTATTTGGATAACGTCGCCGCCCTCTCCCCCAGCCCCTCTCCCGCATGCGGGAGAGGGTGGCCGTCAGGCCGGGAGAGGGTGTGGACATGTCATAATGTTTCCGGGATTTCAATGACGTGAACGCGCCACGTTCCGCCGTCGCCATGACGGTGATTATGTGCGTGGCCGAGTCGTTCAGCATGAGCGGCTTCGCGGCATACACCACCTTGCTGCCGCAGTTTCAGCGAGAGTGGACCCTCACGAATTCCGAAGCGGGCTTGATCGGCGGCATTGCGTTTGCGGGTTACATGACGGCGGTGCCGGTGTTGACCGCGCTCACCGACCGCATCGATTCGCGGCGCATATATCTCGCGGCGTGTTTGTTGTCCGCATTCGGTGCGTTATGTTTTGCGCTGTTCGCGCAAGGTTTGTGGTCGGCGCTGCTGTGTCAATTTTTAATCGGCGCCGGGTTGGGCGGCACCTACATGCCGGGCCTGAAAACGCTTACCGATCATCTCGAAGGCACTTCACAGGCGCGCGCCACGGCGTTTTACGCGGCATGTTTCGGCGTGGGTTCCAGCGTCTCCATCTTTGTCTGTGGTTACCTCGGGCGCGTGTTCGGCTGGCAGGCTGCTTTTCTGTTCGGCGCGGTGGCACCGGTAGTGGCGGCGCTGATGGTGAATCTGCTGATGCCACGCGGACGCACCCAGGCCGCACACGCCGCCTCGCCTGCCCTGCTGGATTTTCGTCCGGTGCTGGCCAATCGCGCCACGCGTTACTACATACTCGGTTACGCGGTGCACAACTTCGAATTATTCGGCCAGCGCGCGTGGATGGTGGCGTTTCTGGTGTTCTCCGCCACCTTGCAGCCCGGCGGCATGGCGACGGCCATCAGTGCGGCCACGCTCGCGGCCATCATCAATCTGTGCGGCCCGTTGATGAGTGTTACCGGCAATGAACTCGCGCTGCGTTATGGCCGTCAGCGCATTATTTTTACGTTCATGACGGTATCGGGATTGCTCGCCTGTTTACTCGGCTTTACCGCCGGCCTGCCGTGGTACATGGTGTTCGCCGTCATGTGCGTGCATTACGCGTTGATGCTGGGCGATTCAGCGGCATTGACCGCAGGCGCGATCGGCGCGGCGCCTCCCGATCAACGCGGCGCGATGATGGCGGTGTATTCGTTCATCGGTTTCAGTGCCGCGTTGGTGGCGCCGCTGTCATTCGGTGTGGTGCTGGATCTCGCGGGCGGTAATCGCAGCACGTGGGCATGGGGGCTGGCGTTTGCCAGCATCGGGATTTTCGGCGCGTTGTCACCGCTGGCGCGGTGGTGGCATGCGCGCGGCGGCTGACTGTGTTTGTGATGGGTACGGGCCAATGGCCGTAACCCATCACAAAAACAATTTATCAGGGCGCTTTTTTGGGCCCGGTATAGTGCTGCGGCCAGCGATGCAGCACCCATTCCGAATCATCTTTGTAGATGTGGCATGAGTTGAGCTGATACGGGGTCTTGGTCACCGGCAGATTGGCATTGCGCGCCTCGCGCGCGCGTCCCGTGGCCTGAAACGCGGTGGTCGCGAGCGGGCCGAGCAGTTCAACCAGATGCGTGCAACCCTTGGTGCCACCCAGCCGCAGATTCACTTCACGTCGCCAGCCTGCGCCAATTTTCACGCCGGCCAATTGTTTGAAATTGACGGTAATGTCGCCGCAAACCGGATAAGGACCTTCATCGGTTCTGGCCTCGGCTTCGTGGATGACCATATCGAGATCGATGGTGAGCCGTATCCACATGTTATGCACAGGCTGGCCGGGCTGGCGGATCGTATCGCCGTGGCGCCGCGTGTGCACATAGGGCTTGGTATCCACCAGATGTGCTTCGACATCCCACAGGCCGTCTTCGCGTTCGTAGCCTATGCACTCGATGGCGCGGGTGTGCATGGGCTTGCGGGGTTGGGGAGGGGATAGGGGCATGATTAGGTTGCCTGATTAAAATCCGTCCCCTCTCCCCCGGTTATGGAGAAGAGGGTCAGGGTGAGGGGGTGTAATGACATGAACCGATGGGGTGTGCTTGATGACTATTCGGGACGCGGCGCGTTGTCGCTCAGGCGCGCCGGCAACTGCGCCAGAATATGCCGCCGTTCGTCCGGCGAGTAGCGTGTCCAGTATGAAATCTCATGCAGAGTGCGGCCACAACCGATGCAGAACTTGCTGTGTTGATCGATCACGCAGGTTCGCACGCAGGGTGAATCATAGTCGTCGTAATTGGGGTCGAGGTCGCTCACCGTAAAAGTTAGGCCGCCATTTTCGCGGCAATGGCTTTCGCCGCGCGCGAGAACGTCGGCCGGCCCAGCACGCCGCAAATATAATCACCGGCAGCGATGAGTTTTTGCATGTCCACGCCGGTTTCGATGCCCAAGCCATCCAGCAGATACAGCACGTCTTCGGTGGCCACGTTGCCGGTGGCGCCCTTGGCGTAGGGACAGCCGCCCAGCCCTGCAACGGAACTGTCGAAGATGGAAATGCCGCATTCCAGCGCCGCGTAAATATTGGCGATGGCCTGGCCATAGGTGTCGTGCACATGCACCGCCAGCCGCTCTATCGCGATGTGTTTGGCCACCGCTTCGATCACCGTGCGCGTTTTGCCCGCGGTGCCGGTGCCGATGGTGTCGCAAATGGTGACTTCATGACAACCGATCTGATCGAGCTCGCGCGCCAGCCGCACCACCGCCTGCGGATCGACTTCGCCTTCATACGGACAGCCCAGGCACACCGACATATCACCGCGTACCCGCAGGCCGTGCGCCAGCGCCTCGGCGCATACCTCGGAAAAACGCGCCACGCCTTCAGCAATGGTGCAGTTGGTGTTCTTTTTTGAAAACGCCTCGGTCGCCGCGCCGAACACCACAATTTCCTTGCAGCCCGCGGCGAGCGCGGCGTCGAGCCCCTTGCGATTGGGCACCAGTACCGGATACGACACCCCCGGCTTGCGGTGAATGCCCGCCATCACCTGCACGTTATCCGCCATCTGCGGCACCCACTTGGGCGAGACAAACGCCGTCGATTGCACGGACTGCAAGCCGGCGTCCTGCAAGCGGTGGATGAGTTCGATTTTGACGGAGGCGGGAACCGGCTGGGCTTCGTTTTGCAAGCCATCGCGCGGACCAACTTCGACCAGTTTTACTTTTTTGGGGAGGGACATTTGAATTCCTTGGGAACAGAAAGCGGGTGGCAAATATTATCCCCTCTCCCGCGTTTTCGGGAGAGAGGCAGAGGGTTAGGGTGAGGGGGAGGTGCTAGGTCGACTTGGATGGTTTTTTCTTTGCGGCGCGCTTGACCGGTGCTTCGACCCAATTGGGCTTGCGCTTCTCAAGGAATGCGCTCAGGCCTTCCTGCCCTTCGGGTGTCGCGCGTATGTCGGCGATGCGCCGCGCGGTTTCGTCGAGTATTTTCTGATCGATATTGGCGTGTGCGCTCAAGCCTATGAGTTGTTTGGCCGCGGCCATCGCTTTCGGGCCGCTGGAATACAGCTGCGTGAGCAGGCCGCCGGCCGCGCCGGTCAGTTCTTCGTGCTCAACAATGTCATGCACCAGCCCGATGCGCCACGCTTCGGCGGCATCGAATTCCTCGCCCGTGATGAAATAGCGCCGTGCCTGGCGCTCGCCGATGGCGGCGATCACATACGGGCTGATCATCGAGGGGATCACGCCGATTTTGACTTCCGACAGGCGAAACGTGGCGGTGCGCGCGGCGATGGCGATATCGCAGGCGGCCACCAGCCCGATGCCGCCGCCGCGTACCGCGCCATGGATGCAGGCGATGGTCGGCTTCGACAGGCTGTAAAGGGTATGAAACATGCGCGCCGATTCTTTTGCGGCCTGGTAATTTTTTTCGCGCGAGAATTTCGCGCTGGCCTTCATGTGGCCGATGTCGGCACCGGCACAAAAGCTCTTGCCCGCGCCCAGTAACACCACGGCGCGCACCTTTGGATCGGCATCGAGTTTTTCGAGCGACGCAGTGAGCAAACGCGTCATCGCCGGATCAAACGCATTATGCACGTCCGGGCGATTCAGCATGACCGTGGCGTTGCCGTCGGCATCGACGCGGGTGATGACTTCGTTGCTCATGCAAGTTCCTTGAGACTTTGTTTGAGTTGCCGCTTGATGGACTCGGGCACGTCTTTCCAATGGATATCCGTTACCGCGCCCTGTAACGCCCAAAGCAGGTTGAGCGTGGCGTTGTAGCCGTGCTTGCGCACCAGATTATACGCGTTGATAACCCCGGTTTCCCTCAGGTCGTCCAGTGTGTGGATGCCCATCGCCGCGAGCCACTGCGAGGATTTCGGGCCGAGATTGCGCATGTCGATTACATCCGAAAAACGCCAAAACGCGTCGACTCAATCGGCGCATGGGCCGCCGCTGCCAGTCCCGAAGCCAGCATGTGCCGCGTATCGCGCGGCGCGATGATGCCGTCGTCCCACAGGCGCGCCGTGGCATAGAGGGCGCTCGACTGGCGCGCATATTGTTCGAGAATCGGCGCCTTGAATGCGGCTTCTTCATCCGTGTGCCACGCCGCGCCGTGTTTTTCCAGCGCGTCACGCTTCACCTGCGCCAGCACGCCAGCCGCCTGTTCCCCACCCATCACCGAGATGCGCGCATTGGGCCAGGTCCACAAAAAGCGCGGGCTGAAGGCGCGGCCACACATGCCGTAATTGCCCGCGCCGTAGCTACCACCAATGATCACGGTGAACTTCGGCACGCGCGCGCAGGCGACAGCCGTCACCATCTTCGCGCCGTCCTTGGCGATGCCGCCGGCTTCCGCTTTCGCGCCCACCATGAAGCCGGTGATGTTCTGTAAAAACACCAAGGGTATATTGCGTTGGCAACACAACTCAATGAAGTGCGTGCCCTTTAACGCCGATTCGGAAAACAAAATGCCGTTGTTGGCGACGATGCCCACCGGCCAGCCGTCGATGCGTGCGAAGCCGGTCACCAACGTCGTGCCATAACGCGCCTTGAACTCATCGAACTCGGAACCATCAACGATGCGCGCGATGATTTCACGCACATCAAATGGCGTGCGCGGATTGGCGGGAATCACGCCATCGAGTTCGGCGGCATCCAGCAGAGGTGCATGGGGCGTCCCGCGGTCCATATATAACGCATTGTTTTTATTGATATTTTTTAGGGATGCGCGCACTCGCTCCAACGCATCCGCATCGTTCTCCGCGAGATGATCGGCCACGCCCGACAAGCGCGTATGCACATCCGCGCCGCCCAACGCTTCGGCGCTCACCACTTCGCCGGTGGCCGCTTTCACCAGCGGCGGGCCGGCGAGAAAAATCGTGCCCTGATTTTTCACGATGATGGTTTCATCGCTCATCGCGGGCACATACGCGCCGCCCGCGGTACAAGATCCCATCACGCACGCGATCTGCGCGATGCCCTCGGCGGACATGCGCGCCTGATTGTAAAAAATGCGTCCGAAATGATCGCGGTCGGGAAACACCTCGTCCTGGCTCGGCAGATGCGCGCCGCCGGAATCGACCAGGTAGATGCAGGGCAGTTTGTTTTCACGCGCGATGGCCTGCGCGCGCAAATGTTTTTTTACCGTGAGCGGGTAGTAGGTGCCGCCTTTCACCGTGGCGTCGTTGGCGATGATCACGCACGCGTGACCGCTGACCGTGCCTACGCCGGTGATGATGCCCGCCGACGGCACGGCCTCGTCGTAAATGTCATGCGCCGCGAGGGGCGAGAGTTCGAGAAACGGCGTGCCGCGATCCAGCAATGCCGCAACACGGTCGCGCGGCAGCATTTTGCCGCGACGGGTATGGCGGTTGCGCGACGCTTCATCGCCGCCGCGTGCGGCCGTGGCCTTGAGTTGCTCCACTTGCGCGATGCGCTCGCGCATGGCGAGTTCCGCCGCCGCGAATTCAGCGCTGCCGGATTTGAGTTTGCTTTGGATCACGGGCATGGTCGGCTTTCCGCAAGCGCCGCTTCATAGAGAGCGAGCATGTTCGCATCGAAGCAGGCAAAGATGATTTTCTCGAACGCCGCGTGGCACGATGCGGCGCGGCACTCGCGCACCGCGATGGCTACCGCTTGCACCAACGGGTAGCCATACACGCCGCAACTGATCGCGGGGAAGGCGATGGTTTTAATGGCATTTTCAGACGCCAAGGCGAGACTCGTTCGATAACACGACGCCAGCAATGCCGCCTCGCCGGCGTTACCGCCCTGCCACACCGGGCCTACCGTGTGAATCACGTATTTCGCCGGCAGTTGATGGCCGCGCGTGATTTTTGATTGCCCGGTTTTGCAGCCATGCAGCGTACGGCATTCGGCGAGCAACGCTGGACCCGCCGCGCGATGAATCGCGCCGTCGACGCCGCCGCCGCCGAGCAGCGACGTGTTGGCGGCGTTGACGATGGCGTCTACGTGCAGTGTGACGATGTTGGCTTGCAGGGCTTCGATTCGGGTTGGCATGACGAAGGAGATAAGATCAAACGACTTACCGCAAAGGCGCAAAGACGCGAAGGAATCGCAAAGAAAAACCAGAACTTCTTTGCGGATGTTCTTTGCGTCTTTGCGCCTTTGCGGTGCGGGTATGCCGTGCCATTACCACCGCCCCTTTTCCAGCCAGCGTTCCATCTGATCCAACCTATCCGCGCCCCAGAACGGTTCACCATCGATCACCATGTAGGGCGAGCCGAACACGCCGCGCTCGATGGCGGCATCCACTTCGCTGCGGGTGCGTTCCTTGACGGCGGCATCGTTGAGTGCGGCGGACAAGGCGGGCTTGTCAATGCCAAGTTTGGCGGCGACGTTGGCGGTGATTTCGGCGCTGGAGATATCGCGATCCTCGGCGAAATAGGCGTGATACAACGCCGCCGCGAATTGTTTTGCCAGCGCCGCGTCCTGATCGTGCACCCAGTAAAACGCGCGGCACGGCGCGACGGTGTTGACCGGAAATCGCGACGGCACCTTGAACGGCAGACCAAACCAGCGCGCCGAGCGCAGCATGTCGTGTTTGGCGTAGCTGCCCTTGAGCGGGATATTCGCCAGCGGCTGCTGTCCGTTCAGCTTGAATACCGCGCCGAGGAGTATCGGGTGCCAGGTGACGCCGCGCCCATGTTTGGCGGCCAGTGCTTCGATTTTCGCGGCGGCAAAATAGCCGTACGGCGAAGAAAAATCGAAATAGAAATCGATCGGTTCTTTCGAATCAGACATGGGTGCCTCCGGTTACCGCCTCAATGCCGCCAGCCGCTCCAGCGCTTCCAGCGTTTCGTGCTCCAGCGTGATCACCAGTTGCGCGGCGGACATCTCGCGCGACAGTGGCGCGGCCTGGCCGGCCCACATCGCCAGGAAATCGGGATTGCCTGCGCCCTGGTTACTCTTTGCGGACGCTGCGCGCAGTGGCCCCGACAACACGCCTTGCGCGGGGAAGTCGAGTTGCGGCGCATCGCTGGCATTCATCTCGCGAATGTAACGATTGACGAGGCCGCGCGCGGGCTTGCCGGTGAATTTTTCGGTGATCACGGTGGTGTCGTCGCGCGCCGCCAGCAGGCTTTGTTTGTGTATCGGTGGCGAGCCGCTTTCGGTGCAGGGAATAAACGCGGTGCCGAGTTGCGCGCCCTGTGCGCCGAGCGCCAGCACGGCGGCGATGCCCGCGCCATCCATGATGCCGCCCGCGGCGACCACGGGGATGTTCACCGCGCGCACGATCAAACGCGTGAGCGCCAGCGTGCCGGTCATCGCTTCGTATGGATTGCGCTGGAAGGTGCCGCGATGCCCGCCGGCTTCGCCGCCCTGCGCGATGATGAAATCCACGCCGAGTGCCTCAAGATGCAAGGCCTCGGCCACGCAAGTGGCGCTGCCGCCGGTTTTGATGCCGCGTGCACGCAGGCGTTTGAGCCGGTCCGCGGGCAGATCATTCAGGTGAAACGTCAGCACCGCCGGCTTGATGTCTTCGGCCATCGCCAGTTGCGCATTGAGATCGGGCGCATAGGGCGTGCGCACCGGCGCGGGCGCGGGCAGGCCCAGCGCCTGGTAATAGCCGGTAATCGCTTCGATGGCGCCGCGCTGTGATTCGGGCGGGATGGGCGCGGGTTGCGCATTGACAAAAAAATTCAGATTGATGGGCGCGTCGGTCAGCGCGCGCACGGCTTCGACATCACGCTGCATCGCTTCGGGTTGCGCGTAGGCAAAGCCGAAGGAGCCCAGCGCGCCGGCCTTGGCGGCGGCGGCAACCAAGGCCGGCGTGGTGGTGCCGCCTGCCATCGGCGCCTGAATAATCGGCAGACGCGTGCCGAGTAAATCGCATAACGGTGTGTGGAGTTTCATTATCGTGTTTCTTCGAAAAGTTCGCGCCCTATCAGCCAGCGGCGTATCTCGGAAGTGCCCGCGCCGATTTCGTAGAGCTTCGCATCGCGCAGCAGGCGGCCCGCCGGGCTGTCGTTCATATACCCCATGCCGCCGAGACATTGGATGGTTTGCAGCGTCAGTTCGGTCGCGCGCTCGGCGGCATACAGGATCGCGCCGGCGGCGTCGCGCCGCGTGATGTGGCCGGCGTCGCAGGCGCGCGCCACGGCGTACACATAGGCGCGGCAGGCGTTCGCCGTGGTGTACATGTCGGCGAGTTTTCCCTGCATCAACTGAAATTCGCCGATGGCCTGGCCGAATTGTTTGCGCTCATGCGCGTACGGCAGCGCCACATCCAGGCACGCTTGCATGATGCCCAGTGGCCCGCCGGCGAGCACGGCGCGTTCGTAGTCCAGGCCGCTCATCAGCACCTTGACCCCGGCGCCCACCGCACCCAACACATTTTCAGCGGGCACTTCGCAATCAACGAAGACCAGTTCGCTGGTGCTGGAGCCGCGCATGCCGAGTTTGTCGAGTGTGGGCGACGCACTGAACCCCTTGAACGATTTTTCGACGATGAAGGCGGTGATGCCGCGTGAGTCCGCGGCGGTATCCGTTTTCGCGTACACCACCAGCGTGTCGGCATCGGGCCCATTGGTGATCCACATTTTTGTGCCGTTCAGTATGTACCGGTCGCCTTTCACATCAGCGCGCAGACGCATGCTCACCACGTCGGAGCCGGCGCCCGTTTCGCTCATGGCGAGCGCGCCGACGTGTTCGCCGGAAATCAGTTTGGGCAGATAGCGGCGCTTTTGCGCGTCGGTGCCGTTGCGGCGGATTTGGTTCACACAAAGGTTTGAATGCGCGCCATACGACAAACCCACCGACGCCGACGCGCGGCTGATTTCTTCCATCGCGATCACGTGCGCGAGGTAACCCATGCCCGCGCCGCCGTAGTCTTCCTTGACGGTGATGCCGAGCAAACCGAGTGCGCCGAGCCGCGGCCACAGATCGCGCGGGAACACATTGCCACGGTCGATTGCTGCGGCGCGCGGCGCGATTTGCTCGCGCGCAAAGCTTTTTACCGACTCGCGAAGCAGTGTCAGTGGCTCGTCGAATGAAAACAGGCTACTCATAAAATATCAATAAAAACAATATCTTAATAATGAATGCCCTGCGGCTGGACAAGTGGCGCATCCGAAAGTTGGCGCCCGCTGACTTGGCGGTGCAAATCGTCCTATTGTGCTTTGCAATATAACTCGTTATTCTCAAAAAATCTTCTGAAAACACCGACATAAGGAATATTACGTCAAGCATGACGTAATAACTATGAACGCCATAACCCCCCTCAAAAAGGCCCAGCCCGATCAGTCGAGTTTGAGCTACCCCATCGCCGAGCCGCCCGCCCCCGGCACGGTTATCGCCGTCGCCCCCGGTGTGTTCTGGCTGCGCATGCCGCTGCCGTTTGTGCTGAATCACATCAACCTGTGGCTGCTCGAAGACGGCGACGGCTGGACGATAGTGGATTGCGGGTTTTCCACCGACGAGGCGCGCGGTTGCTGGGAACAGATTTTTGCGCGGTATCTGAACGGCAAGCCGGTGACGCGTGTGATCGTCACGCATTTTCATCCGGATCATATCGGCCTGTGCGACTGGTTGTGCAAACAGCACCAGCTCCTGCCATGGATGACCAAGGGCGAATATCTGCAAGCGCATCTGGTGCACAAACGCCTGGGCGGCATCGAGCCTGAATATATGCGCGAGCTGATGATGCGGCACGGCCTGGACGACGCACGCATGAAATGGATCGAAGAGCGGGAACATCTTTACGCGCGCGGCGTACCCACCCTGCCGCACGCGCACCGGCGCATCCGCGACAATGAAACCATCGCCATCGGCGCGCACGCATGGCGCGTGGTGGCGGGGCATGGTCACTCGCCCGAACATGCCAGCCTGTATTGCGAAAAGCTCGGTGTGTTTATCGCCGGCGACATGCTGCTGCCGCGCATATCCACCAATGTGAGCGTGTGGCCGGCGGAGCCGGAGTCGGATCCCGTGGGCGAGTTTCTTGACTCGCTCGCGCGTTATGCCACGCTCGATGCCTGTACGCTGGTGCTGCCGTCCCACGGCCTGCCATTTCAAGGCTTGCACGCGCGCGTGAGTGCGCTGCGCGAACATCACCGCGTGCGGCTCGAACGTGTCACGCAGGCGTGCGGCGTCACACAGGGGCCGCAACGCGCGGTGGATGTGCTGCCGGTGCTGTTTGACCGCACGTTCGACGACCACCACTTGTTGTTCGCCATGGGCGAGGCGATCGCGCATCTGAATTGCCTGATGCATCGGGGTGTCTTGCGCCGTTCAGTGAATGGCAGCGGCAACTACCAATTTGAGAGCACGGGAAAATCCTTATGAGCACCACTGAACAACAAAAGCCCGCGGGAAATTTTGACCCGGCTGAAATGATCCGGCTCTACGCCGAAATCGCGCGCAAGAGCGGCGATCTGCTCAAGCGCACGCTGCAAAAGTCGGCCAGCCATCCACAACAGGCATTCGACGACGAACTCGGCATCGCGCGTGCCTTTTTCGATGCCTGGGTCAAAATGGCCAGCGATCCCGCGCAACTCATGCAGGCGCAGATGAAGGCGTGGCAGGATTACAGCGCGTTGTGGCAGAACACGCTGCTGGCGATGACGGGACAAAAGTCCGCGTCGGTAATTGAAACGCAAAAAGGCGATCGCCGTTTTCGTCACCAGGACTGGCAGAACAAGTTTCTGTTCGACTATCTCAAGCAGTCGTACCTGATTGCCTCGCGCCATCTGCACAAGGCGATGTGCGACGTGCGGGGGCTCGATGAAACCGCGGCGAAGAAAGTGGATTTTTATACGCGCCAGTACATCGACGCGCTGTCGCCATCGAATTTCGCGCTTACCAACCCGGAAGTGCTGAACGAGACCGCGCGCACGGGTGGCCAGAATCTGCTGAAGGGGCTCAATAACCTGCTGGATGATCTGGCGCGCGGCGACGGCGAACTGCGCGTGAAAATGGTGGACGACCGTGAATTCAAGCTCGGCGTGAATATCGCCGCCACGCCGGGCAAGGTGGTGTTCCAGAACGATTTGCTGCAATTGATTCAGTATGCGCCAGCGACGAAAGAGGTGTATCGCCGCCCGCTACTGATCGTGCCGCCGTGGATCAACAAGTTTTATGTGCTCGATATGCGCGCGGATAATTCGTTCGTGCGTTGGGCGGTGGAGCAGGGGCACACGGTATTTATCGTGTCGTGGATCAACCCCGATGCAAAGCACGCTGCTAAAACGTTTGAGGATTATCTGACCGAAGGCACGTTGGCGGCGATAGACGCCGCGCTGAAAGCGGCGGATGCACCGGATTTGAATCTCATCGGCTTTTGCCTTGGCGGCACGCTCACGGCGTCAACCCTGGGCTACCTCGCCGCGAAGAACGACAAACGCGTGGCCAGCAGCACCTTTTTCGCCACGCTGGTGGATTTCAAGCAGGCGGGCGAGCTTGAAGTGTTCATCGACGAGCAGCAAGTCGCCGCCCTCGAAAAGCGCATGAACCAACGCGGCTACCTCGAAGGCTCCGAGATGGCGACCACGTTTAACATGCTGCGCGCCAACGATTTGATCTGGTCGTTCGTGGTCAACAACTACCTCATGGGCCGCGAGCCGATGGCGTTTGACCTGCTCTACTGGAATTCCGATTCCACGCGCATGCCGGCGGCGATGCACAGCTACTACCTGCGCAATATGTATCTGAAAAACCGGCTGCGCGAACCGGGCGGCCTCACGCTGAACAAAACGCCGATTGATTTAGCGAAGGTGAAAACGCCGCTGTATTTTGTATCGACAGTCGAAGATCATATTGCGCCGTGGAAAACGGTCTACGCAGGCGCGCAAGTGTTCAACAGCCCGGTGCGCTTTGTGCTCGGTGGCTCCGGGCACATCGCCGGCATCGTCAATCCGCCATCGGCCAACAAGTACGGCTACTGGACCAACGACAAACTGGCGGACGAGGCGGATGCCTGGTTAAGCAACGCCAAGCAACACCCCGGTTCGTGGTGGACCGACTGGCAGCAGTGGGTGGATAAACACGGTGGCGGCAAAGTGGCCGCGCGCGCGCCGGGCAAGGGCAAACTGAAGGCGCTGGAAGACGCGCCGGGGTCTTTTGTCAGCGTGCGCGTGGACGGCAAGGCGGGCGGTTAATTTAGGGCGCTGTTGCAGGTTGGCAAAAACGCTCTTGCTCACGCGACTGAGCGCGAAATGTTTCGCTATACGGAATACTTAGGACGTGCCCCAGCGTTAGCTCTACGGCTCGGAGACGGCAAGAGGAGGCGGATGATGTAGAAGTCACCGGCTCGCCGGCTTTATCGGCGAGTCCGCGCGTTCTGTCAGGTTAGGGGCAGCAGGGAGAGCTACGTGCGACTGCGAGTGATTTGAATAAGTCGGCCACGTGGGCGAGTAGTCTTCAGCTTGGTTGCCCCAAGTTGTCCAACCTTTACGAGGGCCACGACCAAAAAGCTCGAGGTATGGTCCAGGGCTGCATGCTTCGATGATTCCATATTGTTCATCCGGTTTACGTGAGTGTTCGCGCTTCATCGAGCGGATGATATTGACCTGACTTCTGCCGGGGGCAAGTGTGCGAACATTCTTCCCGCGCACACCAAACAAAATGATCTCGGTGGTGTTGCGGAAATAGAAGCCAACGCCGCGCCCGTCCGGGCCACCATCCTTACGCACCTTGTGCCAAATGAGATTGGCTTTGTATTGAAACCCCCAGGCTGACAGTACCCTCAAACCTTCAGGAAGCAGGGCATTGGGAACCCAAAGGTAAAGGTGGGCAGTATCGGCGCAGACACTGGCGACGGGAAGTGCACAAATATCTGGAAGCGCCATGGTGCTGTAACGATTCAACCGCTTGTGCTCTGGCGCAACCTTTCCGGTTTTGTTTTGGAACTGCCAAGGCGGGTCAGCCAGCACGGTCGCAAACCGTTCGCCCTTGGTTTTTTTCAGGAGGTCTTGCGATGGGTTCATTTTGGCCAGTCCGTAATCAATTTCGGCGTGATGCCAAGCACTAGCACTGGGCAGCCGCCATTTCTGCCAGCCTTCATACGGTAAAGCAGTTTTCCCATCCACGTCGTACTCGCGCCGTACTTCGGCATGATCTTGAGACTTTTGAACACCTCATTGAGTTCTGCGCTGCGTGTTAGCAAAACAGCGGCACTGATGACGCCTGCCTCGTGGAATGCACGAAATGCGTAAAGATCGCGGTCAAAGGTCTGATCTTTGCTGTTCCACTCGAGATCGAAGGCAACGCGGTTTTTCACGAAATCAACCTTGTGCCCGTCCATGAAATCGTCAAGACGGGTTTCGGATATCTCTTTGCCGTCGTCCGTATGCGTTTCGACGGTGATGACAAGATCGCCGCGAATCCGGGTTTCAAACCAGCGCATTGGGCGAAACAGCGAAGCCAAACGCTTGGGAATCTGCGATTCGTTGCCGCCCTTGGCAAGAATGTCGGCGGTGGTAATGCGGAATTGACTGAGCGCGCTGATCAGTTCTGCGAACTCTTCTGGACAGCCGGTAGCAAGCACCTCTGCCGCATGGCGGTAGTTGTGGACTTCGTAGAGTTCGAGAAAGTCAGCGGGAAGGTAGTCGGTCAAAGGCATCTGCGAAGGATACCGTTACGGCCCCTATTCAGCAATCCGAAGCTCAGGAGCGGTTTGCCATGCCTATCAAATTTCTTCCTGTAATATGGCCAAGTACGATTGCGCGCGGGGTTTTGATCGGGGCAATGTCAGATTAAGTCGCGATCAACCTACAGATAAAATACCGCACACTCGCCGCACAGAGGCCGTTGGTCGTGATGAAAATAAAAGAACAGGTAGCTCGCGCAAAGCCGATTGTGGCGCGTGCGCGTTCCGGGTTCGCTGCCATGAGTCGCCGCCGCGTGAGTGTATGGGGGTTGCCTCTGTTCTGCGGCCTCGTAGCGATGGCTTCATTAGCGGTTGCCGCAGACACGGTGCAACCCTATCCCAGCAAGCCCATCCGCCTCATCGTGCCGTTCGCACCCGGTGGCTCCGCCGATGTGCCGGCGCGCCTGCTGTCCACCGCGCTGACCGCGAGCATGGGACAGCAGATGGTGGTGGACAATCGCGCGGGGGCGAGCGGCATACTTGCGGGTGACATCACGGCGAAGGCGCAGCCTGACGGCTACACGGTGTTGCTGGGGTCCATCGGCATGCTCACGATAATTCCGAATTTGAAAAAATCCTTGCCGTACGATCCGGAGAAACATTTCGCACCGGTGAGCATGCTAACTGCCACGCCGACGATCGTGGTGGTGAATCCCAAGCTCGGCGCAAACAACCTGAAAGAGCTGATTGCGCTGGCGAAGGCGAAACCCGGCGCCATCAGTTTTGGTTCGTCGGGCAATGGCAGCTCGACGCATTTGAGCGGCGAGTTGTTCAAGGCGATGGCGGGCGTGCAGCTCACCCATGTGCCGTACAAAGGCGCCGCGCTCGCGGTGGTGGATTTGCTGGGCGGGCAGATCATGGTCGGCTTCGATACGCTGGCCTCGCTGGCACATGTGAAGGCCGGCAGACTCAAGGCGCTGGCGATTTCGACAGCCACGCGTTCGCCGATGTTGCCGGATGTGCCCACTGTCGCGGAAGCGGCCGTGCCGGGATATGAAACCTCGTCGTGGAACGGCATTGTGCTGCCGGCGGGTACGCCGAAGGCCATCGTGTCGCGATTGAATGCTGAAATCATCAAAGCGCTTGCCATTGCCGACGTGCGTGAGCGCATGCAGGCGAACGGCAATACGCCGAGCGCAGGCACGCCCGAAGCGTTCGCCAGCCTGATTCGTCAGGAGCGCGCGCGCTGGGGTAAAGTCATACGCGAGGCCAATATCGTGGTGGAATAGAGCGCGTAGTGGTATGGCGGCATGGAGGCGGCGATGAAGCATAAGTATATGTTTTTAAACGAATTATTATACTTCCTTGCGGCGGGAACGTTGCTCCTTCCGGCGCTTGCGCTGGCGCAATCCACTCAGTCCTTGTCCAATTACCCCGTCAAACCCATACGCCTCATCGTGCCGTTTGTGCCGGGCGGCAGCACGACCATCGTGGCGCGTCTCATCGGCCAGAAACTCACCAGTGCGTGGGGACAGCAAGTGGTGGTGGACAATCGCGGCGGCGGCAACACCATCATCGGATCGGAAGCCATGGTGAAAGCCGCGCCCGACGGCTACACGATTTTGCACGTGACGAGCACGCACGTGATCAATCCGAGTTTGCTCAAAACACCGTACGACGCGGTGAAGGATTTTGCGCCGGTGGCCACCATGGTCGCCACGGAAACCTTGCTGGTGGTGAATCCGTCGCTGCCGGCGAACACCTTGCAGGAACTCATCGCGCTCGCCAAGGCCAAGCCGGGGCAGCTCAATTTTGCGTCGTCGGGCAGCGGCACCACCAATCATCTGGCGATTGAGTTGTTCAGCATCCTCGCGGGAATCAAGATGCAGCACATTCCGCACAAAGGCGCGGGGCCCGCGGTGACGGATTTGATCGCGGGGCAGGTGCAGGTCTTCACCAATAATGCGTTGCCGCTGACGCCGTTCGTGAAAAGTGGCCGCATCCGCGCGCTTGCGGTGTCGGGCGAAACGCGTTTGCTGTCACTGCCCGACGTGCCCACATTTACGCAAGCCGGGTTGCCGGGCTACGATGTCAAATCGTGGCAGGGCATCCTCGCGCCGGCCAACACACCGGCGACCATCATCGACAAACTCTCGAACGAAATCGGCAGAATCTTGCGCACGCAGGATGTCAGGGATACCCTGCTGACGATGGGCGCGGATCCATTTCCCGGCACGCCGCGCCAATTCAGCGAGCTGATCAAGGCCGATTTGGTGAAGTATGCCAAACTCATCAGGGATGCGAAAATACGGCTGGAGTAACTCCCGGCTCAACAAACACAGCAGTGAAAGGCAGTGTGTATGGCAGAAACCGTGGCTCTGAATAACCGGCGTTCCTGGATGATCGTTCCCGCGCATGACCCGGCGGCGGGCACGTGCCATGAAAAAACAAAACCCGATGTGGTCGTGCTGGATCTGGAATATTCCGTGCCGCCCAAGGCAAAGGAATCGGCGCGTGCAGGCCTCGGCGCGCTGGTCAAGAAACTCGGCGACAGTCAGGTTGAAGTCTTCGTGCGCATCGACCGCGCCACGCGCTGGGCGGACGTGCGCGCCGCCATGCATCGCGGCATCAAGGGCATTGTTTTCTCCGGCCCCGATGCACCCGAAGAAGTGGCTGAACTTGACGAACTCATCACCGCCATGGAGCGCGAACGCGGCATCGATGTCGGCGCCACTGAACTGGTGCTGATGCTGGAGTCCGCCAAGGGGTTTTGGAGCGCCGATGCGATTACGCAAGCCAGTCCGCGCGTCAGCGCACTGGGCGTAGGGCGCATCGATCTCACCATGCGCCTCGGTCCCGTGCCGCAAGACGAATTTCGCTTGGGCCGCTTTCTGATGACGCGCGCGCTGGTCGCGGCGCGCATGCTCGACAAGCAGCCACTCGGCGCGTTGTGGCGCCCTGGTTCGCGCGGCGGCGTGGCCAACGTGGCGGCCACCATCAAAGCCGCCACGGAAGCACGTCTCATGGGCTTTACCGGCTGCGTGTGCGCCACTCCGGAGCAAGTGGCTCCGGTCAATGAAGGATTCGCTTTGGCATGAACACTCAAACCTTGCAAGCCATGCAACCCGATGTGGAAAAACCCCTGTTCGTCGGCGAAAAGCCGATGCCCAAATACATCCGCCGCTCGGTGTTGGCGTTGTCCATCGACGACGCGCAACTTGGCGAGAAGGCGTACGCCTCGTGGGCGGACGCGATCATTCTCGACTGCGCCAAACACCCCGGCCGTGACTGGCAGGCTGATTTGAAGGCGCGCGTTCCCGCAGCGATACAGGCGGCCGCCAGGGGCGGCGCCGAGGTTTTTGTGCGCGTGAATCGCGACTCCGCCGCTGCTGAACTAGAGGCCGTGGTGTTTTCCGGCATCGCGGGCGTGGTACTGAAAGGCGTCACGGCGCCCGAGGATATAACGGCAGCGGCAGAGCAGTTGGATGCGCTCGAAGTCAGCCGGGGCATCGCCCACGGCGCGCTGGAAATCGATGTGGAAGTCGATACCGCCGGCGCCGTATGGCATTCGTTGGCGATTGCGCGCGCGAGCGAACGCTTCGGCGTGTTTTACGTCAACGAAGCCGCGTTGTGCCAAAACCTCGGCATGCAATCAACGCCCACGCTGGCGTTCGATCCGCTGGAGTACATCAAATCGCAACTCATCACGGTCGCTACGTCAGTCGGCGGGCAGGCCATGGGCATGAGCTATCCACTGGGCTTGGCACAGGACAACGCCGACGAAGCCATCGTCAAAAAAGCCGTGCGGTTGGCCAGGGACACCGGCTTTAAAGGCTCGATGTGCCCGCATGCCGCGTGGATCAAAGTCTGCAACGAAGGGTTCCGTCCGACCGCCGAAGAAGCCGCGTATTACGTCAAAGTCATCGAAGTGTTCGCCGAAGGCATCAAGCGCGGCATGGCCTCGGTGCCCATCGACGGCAAGATGATCGATGTGCCGGTGGATTTGCGCGCCAAGCTGTATCTGAAATGGGCGAACCGGGCGCAGGTGCGGGATGATGCCAAAGCCCGAGCGCATGAAAGACAGGGGAATTGAAACATGAATAATCGAGTTGCCCGCGTTTCCATGTTCGTCACGCCGACCAATCCACGCTTTATCGATAAAGCCTGGACGCGGGGCGGTGACGTCTACATCCTCGATATTGAAGACTCCATCGCGCCGGCGGAAAAAGAGCGCTGCCGCACGCTGATCCGCGAATCGATCCAAAAAGCCAACAAGGGTGGTGCTTCGATTTACGTCAGGATCAACAAACCGTTTGTCGATGCCGATCTGCCCTACGCCGTGTGGCCCGGCGTGGATCGCATCATGCTGCCGAAGACGGAATCCGCCGACGACCTGCGTCACGCGCACGACATCATCACGCGGCTGGAAAAAGAACGCGGCATTCCGGTGGGCAGCATCGAGTTGTATCCGATGATTGAATCCACACTCGGCGCGGTCAATATTCATGAATTGCTGACGGCCGTGCCGCGCAAGCTGTCGTCGATGGGCGGCGCTGGCGGCTACGACATGGCGATGAATTTGGGCATCGAAATGTTCGCGAGTTTTGACCAGTATGCCTGGCCGGTGGCCTACGTGGCGCTGGCGGCCCTGTCGCTTGACATCGAGGCGACCGGCGGCGTGTTTGTGCCGAATACGTCGGGCCGCGTGGATCAGGGCGATCAGGCGGCGAAGCAGGCGGCGGCGCTGCACGCAGCGGGTGTGCATCATTCAGGCGCGTTGCATCCCAATTTTATTCAACCGCTGGTGCAGGGCTTGTCGGCGACGGCGGATGAAGTGGCCTGGGCCCATAAAGTCATCGCCGAATTCGACAAGCTGACGGATGCCGGCGAGTCGGTGGGTATGCTCGACGGCAAAGTTGTCGATAAATATGAATACGACAGCGCGCTGCGCACGCTCGAATGGGCCGCCGCCTGCGCCGCCAAGGATGCCTACAAGGCGCGGGCGATGAGCCGCGCGCAACAGGCGTCTGCCTGATTTACTGTCGCCCGCCCGCGGACCAATCGTTTTTCCAGAGCTAACGGAGGCGTCATGCCGAAGATGAGAACCGGGGGCGTGGTGGCGGTGTGTTTGGGGCTGGGTGCTATTGCGGTTTCCACAGCGGTGCTGGCGCAGCCGTATCCCAATAAACCCGTGCGCTACATCGTACCGTTTCCCGCCGGTGCGTCGCCCGACATTGTGGGCCGCTTGATGGCGGATCGCCTCTCGCGTATCTGGGGTCAGCAAGTGGTGGTGGATAACCGCGCCGGCGCGGGCGGCACGGTGGGCGCTGGCATCGCGGCGCGCGCGGCGGGCGATGGCTACACCTTGTTCCAGTGCAACATTGCGTCGAGCGCGATAGCGGCGGCGTTGTATGCGAAACTGTCTTACGATCATCAGCGTGATTTTTCCGCGATCACGCGTATCGGCACGACCGCCAGCGTGTTGATCGTGCATCCTGCCGTGCCGGTGGCCACGGTCGCGGAACTCATCGCGCACGCCAAAGCCAACCCCGGCAAACTGAGTTACGGTTCGTCGGGCGCGGGCACCTCGCCGCATCTGGGCATGGAGTTGTTCAAGACGCTGGCGAAAATCGACGTGGTTCACGTCGCCTACAAGGGCGCGCCGCAGGCGTTGTCTGATCTGATCGGCGGGCAGGTGCCGGTGGCGATTTCCAATATTCCCGCGTATCTGCCAGCGATCCATACCGGTCGCGCGCGCGCGATTGCGGTGACCAGCCTCAAGCGCGCGTCGCAATTGCCTTCGACGCCGACCATGGACGAGTCGGGACTGAAAGGTTTCGAGGTGACCTCGTGGTACGGCGTTTGCGTGCCCACCGGATTGCCCGCGCCGCTGCTGGCGAAACTACATGCCGACGCGAGCAAAGTGCTGCTCGCGCCAGATGTGAATCAGCGCATGACCGAAATGGTGATCGACTCCGCGCCGACCAGCCGCGAGGAATTCGCGGCGTTCATGCGCACGGAGACGCAGCGCTGGGCGCAGGTTGCGAGGGGCGCGGGACTCACGCCACAGTAGTTCACATCGTCACAAAGCGCACTTTTCCGTGTGCCGTCACCGGTGTAAGCTGCCGCACTGCACTGTTATTCCACTGAGATCCAAACATTTCATAGTTGCTTCCTCGCCCCGCTTGCAGGGAGAGGGCAATGTCAGGGAGAGAGCATGACAAGCACCACCCGTGCGGGGTCACTTGCGGGCATCCGCGTCATTGAACTGGCCGACGAAAAGGCCGAATACTGCGGGCTGACGTTGGCCGGCCTCGGAGCCGATGTGATCAAGATCGAGCCGCCCGGCGGCAACCCCACGCGCCGCATCGGGCCGTTTTATCAGGACAAGGCGGACACCAACGGATCGCTGTTTTTCTGGCAATACAACCGCGGTAAACGTTCGTTGGTGCTCGATCTGCGGCAGGAAACGGATCGCGCGAAACTCCGCGAGCTGATCGCCAGCGCGGACATCCTGCTGGAATCCACGCCCAAGGGTGAACTCGAAAGCTATGGTTTGAGCGCGGACACGCTCAAGCAAAAATTCCCCACGCTGATTCACGCGCGCGTCACGCCCTTCGGCGACAACGGGCCGTGGTCGGAATTCAAGGCGTCTGACCTGATCCACCTCGCGTTGGGCGGCGTGATGATGAACTGCGGCTACGATCCCGCGCCCGATGGCCAATACGATCTGCCGCCGATCGCGCCGCAGATGTGGCACGCCTATCACATCGCCGGCGAGCAGCTCACGATGGCGATCATGGCCGCGTTGCTGTATCGCTTTCGCACCGGGCAGGGGCAGCAAGTGTCGTGCGCGATACACGAAGCGGTGGCGAAATCCACCGAGGTGGATTTGATGACATGGGTAATGCGGCGCGCGCTGGTAATGCGCCAGACCTGCCGCCATGCGCGCGAGGGTATTTCGCCAGCGCCCACCATCGTGCATACCAAGGATGGCCGCTGGGTGATGGCGAGTCTGGGCAACCGCCCCGATGACGGACAGAAGTTGATCGCCTTGCTCGATAAATACGGTATGGCAGCCGGCTATTCCGCCGAAAGCTCGGCCAAACCTAAAAGCGGTCGCTTCGTGCCCGGCACCGGGCCGGTCGCCAACAGTCGCGACGACGGTATGGAGGCCGTGCAACGCTTCGTGCGCTCGTTCACCTATGAAAATGTGCCGTGGCGCGAGGCGCAGGAGGCGGGTTTGCTGGTTGCACCGCTGCGCAAACCGCACGATAACGCCGTCGATCCGCACTGGATCAAACGTGGCAGCGTCACCGATGTGCCGCATCCCGAGCTGGGTAAATCTTTCCGTTACGCCACCAGTAAATGGATCAGCACCGCGAACGACTGGACCGTGGGCCGCCGCGCGCCGCTGTTGAACGAGGATGCCGCTACAGTGGTCGCTACGCCACCATTGTCACCACGGCGTGAGCATCCGGTGATCGCGGCCAACGCGCGTGTCGATACGAAAGAGCCGCCGTCCAAACGCGGCAAGCCGTTCCCGCTGCACGGCATACGTATTCTTGATTTCACCTGGTTTCTCGCTTCGGCGGGCGGCACGCGGTTTTTGAGTGCCTTCGGTGCCGAGAGCATCAAGGTGGAACTCAAAAGCCATCCGGATACGCGTCTTGCGGCGATGGCGCCGGTGGGCGGGCGTGAAGCGCGCGACAAGGCGACCGCACCGCTGCCCGGCGTGACCGACACCAACATGGGCGGGCAATTCAACAACAAAAATCCCGGCAAGCGCGGCATCTCTTTGAATGTGCGTCATCCGAAGGGTTTGGAGATCGCAAAAAAACTGGTGGCGATGTCCGACATTGTTGCGGAAGGCTTTTCGCCCGGCGTGCTCGACAACTGGGGTCTGGGTTATGACGTGCTGCGCCAGATCAAGCCCGACATCATTTACGTGCAGCAGTCGGGCATGGGCGCGCACGGTACCTACGGGCGCTTTCGCACCGTGGGGCCGATTGCGAATGCGTTCGCGGGGCTCTCGGAAATGTCGGGCCTGCCCGAACCGGCGATGCCGGCGGGCTGGGGCTATTCGTATCTCGACTGGATGGGCGCGTACAGCTTCGCGCTTGCCATGTTAAGCGCGTTGTTCCATCGCAATCGCACCGGCGAAGGGCAATGGATCGACGCCTCGCAAACCGAAGTGGGCTTGTTCATCAACGGCCCCGCGATACTCGACTGGTCGGCCAACGGCCGCATCTGGACACGCACCGGCAATCGTTCGCCGTACAAGCAGGCCGCGCCGCATAACGTGTACCGGTGCGCGGGAGACGACCGCTGGATCGCCATCGCGTGTTTCACCGATGCGGAATGGCGCGATCTTGCGAAAGTCGCGGGCCATCCCGAATGGACAACCGACGAACGCTTCAAAACACTGGCGGCACGCATGGCGAATCAGGAGGCGCTCGACAAACTCATCGCGGGCTGGATGAACTCGCGCGACGCCTACGAGACCATGCACGTCCTGCAAAAATCCGGCGTGCCGGCGGGTGTGTGTCAAACGGCGGGTGACCGTTGCGACAGCGATCCGCAATTGAAGGCGCTCGAATGGCTCACCGAAGTCACCGGCACCAAAATCGGCCGCTGGCCGATTGCCGAGGTGCCGATCAAGCTATCGGCAAGCCCGGCCTACATCGGCGGACGCATAGACCGCGGCGCGCCGTGTTATGCAGAAGATAACGAATACGTGTATGGTGAGTTGCTGGGAATGTCGAAGCAGGAAATCGCCGCGTTGGATGCGGATGGGGTGTTTTAATCTGAACCGAACCGCAGTGAACCGAAAGGAAACCAAAATGCAAATCGCCGAAAACAAATTTATGTATTTCACCCAACCGGGATGAAGTAGCTGCCTCCGAACGAAAGAGTTTCTTTCGAAAAACGGTGTGGACATGGTGGTGATCGACGTGCTGAACGACGCCGGTGGCCGCGAGTTGTTGCTCAACAAATACGGGTTGCGCAAGGTGCCGGTGCTGGCCAGGGGCGATCAATACGCCATGGGCCAGATGCTCGATCCGTTTGCCAAACTGGCGGGGCTGCCCATGCCGGGCGCGGATGGCTTGTCGCCGGAGCAGCTCTACAAAAAATATGAAATGGTGTTTGCCGCCGGGCAACGTTATGCGCGGCAGTTTCCCGCGGACAAGTTCCGTGAACGGGTGATTCCGCACCGCGAGCGCGTGATTCGCACGTTGTGTTATCACGTGTTCCGTATCGGCGAGGCATTTCTCGAAACCTGGAACGGCGCGGAATACGGCGCGAAGATCGCCGACAACGAACCACCCGAATCCATGGTGACCGGCGACGATGTCGCGCGCTACGGCGCGGGCGTGTGGAAAAAATACGAAGCGTGGTGGGCCGGGCTAAGTGCCAGTGATCGCGCGTTGACCAAGACGCTTAAGACTTATTACGGCGACACCGGGGCACACAAGGTGTTCGAGCGCGTGACCTGGCATTCCGCGCAGCATTGCCGGCAATTGATCGCGGTGCTGGAACGCATGGAGATCAAGCCGGATGTGCCGCTGACCGCCGCGGATCTCGCTGGGCTGCCGCTGCCGGAGCGGTTGTGGGAGTAATGGTATAAGCCGTTGCAGGTTGGGCACGTTCTTTGTGTCCAACCTACAAACGCCTGCGGCGTCACATCGCGCGTAACGCTACCCCGGCGTGTGCTTCGCCAAAAACGCCTTGATCTTAACGCGCGCGGTTTCCAGCGCCGCGCCGGCTTTCCATTCGGTAATGTATTCGTCGACGTTCGGCAGCAGTTTGGCGCACTCGTCCGAAATGGGGCGCGGATGAGCGTCATCGTTGCCCGCCAGTACCAGGCATGGTGTTTTGACGCTGGCGACAAACGCGCGGTCGGCGCTGTAGACAAAACCCGAGCTATAAAGGTTGTTGTAGAACCCGTCGAGCACCGCTTCGCTGGGCGCCGGTGTAAGGTTCTTGGCCCATTCGTTAAAGCGCGGCGGCCGTTCGGCTTTCATTGGCCCGACACGGCCGATGGGTTGCGCAATGATTGCGCTGGCAAAGCGTTGCGGTTGTGCTTTCAACAAACTGAAAATGAACGAGCCGCCGATACACTGTCCGAACAAATGGCAGCGCTCGATTTTCAGATGATCCAGCACGGCGAGATGGTCGGCGGCATAGCTGTGCCAGCCATCTTGTGCAGTGAGCGGCGCGCGAGAGCGGCCGCCGGCGTTGCGTTGATCCATCACGATCACGCGATAATTCGGCGACCATTCCGCGACCGGCTTCACCGGCGCCATCGCGCTGTCCCACACCGCGATGGTGGATAACAGCCCCGCGGGCGCGAAGGTGAGTATCGGGAAGCCTTGGCCGTGCTCTTCGTAATAAATGCTGGCGCCGTTGTGTTCAATGACAGGCATGTGGATATCCTTAGTACGGTTCCTTGACAAAAATAAACGTGGTGCCCTGCACGATCGGCGCGCTCGCGCCGACGAACGAAACATTGACGTCTTTCACCTGCCGTTCGCCCGCGCGCCCCGATGCCTGCAGCGCGCCTTCAATGATGTGCCACAGCCCATGTATGCGCCCGGTGCCCAAGCTGCCGCCGAAGGTGTTGAGCGGCAATTCGCCGTCGAGTTCGATGCGGCCATCCTGTATGAAGTCGAGCGCCTCGCCCTCCTTGCAAAAACCGTAGGATTCGAGGCCGTAGATCACCGAGGCCGAGAATCCATCGTAAATTTGTGCGACATCCACATCCTTGGGTGTAAAGCCGGAGCGTTCCCAGGTGAGTTTGGCCGAACTGCTGCCGCCGGCCATGTAACTGCTCAAACTGCCGATGCGGCCCGCCACTTCAAAGTGCAGGCGCTGGCCATAACCCGCGAGGTAAGCGGGTGTGGGTTTCAGATCCCGCGCGCGGTCATCTCGCGTAAGCACAATGGCGCAGGCGCCCTGCACGGGAATGTCGCAGTCGTAGAGGCAAAATGGATACGCGACCATGCGCGAATTCAGATAATCTTCGCGCGTGAGTGGCGTGCCGTGAAAATACGCCAGCGGATTTTTTTGCGTGTGCTTGCGTTGTGTGACCGCAAGTGTGGCCATTTTTTCACGCGGCTGGTTATGACGTTCAAGCCAGCGCGTGTAGGCGACGGCCATGCCTTGCCCTGGCCCACCGAAACCGTAAGGCCCGGTGAACTGCAATGTGCCTGCCGCATGGGCGCCGGGCAGATTCTGGTAAGTGCCCTTGGGGTTGTGCATCGCGCGCCATACCACCGCGTATTTGCACACGCCTGCGAGCAGCGCGTTGACCGCCTGCTGGACCGCGCCGCCGATATTGACCGATCCCGTCTGGATGTGCCACGTCAGGTTCGGCAGCTTCAGCATGGCCATCATGCAATTGACTGACACGATGGAAATGCCGTCCACTTCCGCATGCCCCGTGGCCGGTAACTCGGGGTAGGTTGCCAGCCCATCGATGTCCGACATTTTCAGGCCGGAGTCCTCGACCGCCGCGCGCACGGCTTCCAGCGCGTGCGCTGCCAGGGGCCGTTCCGCCGTACGCGTGGCCTTGGAAAATCCCACGCCGCTGACGGCAATCTTGCACCGGTTCTCCCACATGGCGTGTGCTCCTTAGTCTTTCGCCAGCCGGAATTGCGGCAGCGTGAAATCATCGTTCAACGGCTGGAACACCACTTCGACGCGGCGTCCGACCTTGGCTTCGGTGTACTCCGCTTCCAGCAGATTGCCGGCCATCAGCGCGCCGGGCGCTTCGTCGAGTTCGACGATGATGCTGGCGTACGGCACGGCCGAGGCGAAGCGTTTGTCGCCGGTGTGATACATGATGGTGTAGGCGTAAATCGTGCCCTTGCCCTTGACCGGCTCGAACTTCAGGTCGATGGACATGCAATTCACGCACGTGGCGTAGGGCGGATGCTGAAAATGTTTGCATTCCTGGCAGCGCTGCAGTGCCAGCACGTGGTTCTTGGCGGACTCCCAGAAGGGTTTGGTCCACTCGTTCGGCACGGGTATCGGCCGGGTAACTTTGCTCCAATCGCTCATGTCATGACCTCGCCGGGTTTCATTGTTTTAGGCGTTCTAGGCTTGCAAACTCGGATAAAAACTCAGGGCGGTTTTGCCCAGTATCCACGCCTGATCGTCTGCGCTCAAATGCGCCAGCGCTTTTTTCGATTCTTCAAGGCGCGGTTTGATGCCGCCGAATTTCGGGTGCGCCGGGTAGTTGGAACTCCACATAATGCGTTTCGCGCCGTAGACCTGCACCAGTTTGGTATAGAGTTGTTCCGGTGTGCCGCCACCGTCGCGCGCGGCGGCGATATTGTTGATGGCGGTCTTGATGTAAACGTTAGGGTTGGCGGCCAGGGCAAACAGCGGTTCCAGCACGGCGTACTCCGGTGGCGCGCCGACCTTGTGCCCCCAGGCGTGTTCAAAGGCGACTCTCACGCCCGGATATTTTTCCATCGCCGGGGTTATTTTGGAAATTTCCCATACGCGGTCATTCACCGCCAGCGGCAGCTTGAGTTTTTCGATGCGCGCCCACAACGGAAAGGTTTCCGGCTTGCCCAGCGAGCTTTCCGGCAAGCGGCCGCGCATGAAGCGTATGCCGGCGACGTTCTGCGTTTCGACCAAACGGCTGAGTTCATCCGGCGCTTTCGGGTCCATCGGGTCGAGCACCACCACGCTGGCGAAGCGATCGGCATATTTCAACGCCGAATCGACGGTGTAGCTGTTGTCGTATTCATAAACGAAATAGGCCTGCACCAGTGTCGCCTTGTCGACGCCCGCGTCGTCCATCATCGCGATCAGGTTTTCAGTGGTGGTGAGCGGCCATTCGGTCTGGCCGATTTCGGTGATGGACGGAATCGATCCCGCGCGCGCGGTGTCGCGAATCTGCGGATAATTCTTGCGGTCGTCCGTGAAAACGTGAACGTGGGTGTCAACTATCATGATGAAGTAAAGGAATTAAACGGGGGAGGCAAACATACCACACCGGCACGCGCCGGGAGACTTGCGCTTCGGGAGATTGCCCCCATATCACCGTACTGAATTAAAATAGCAGACTATCAACGGTCCAGGAATCCCATGTCAGCCGTTCCCCGTCTTACTACCGCGTTGTCCGGCCCGCCGCCCGCACTGGAAAGCCAGTTGCTGGCGCAGTCGATTTCCATTGAGCATTGGTTTCGCGGACAGTGGCAGGAGCACACGCCGCCGTTTTACGGCTCGGTGGATTTGCGTAACAGCGGTTTCAAACTCGCGCCGGTGGACACCAATTTGTACCCCGGTGGATTCAACAATCTGAACCCGGATTTTCATGCGCTGTGCGTGCAGGCGGCGATGACAGCCGTTGAGAAAATTTGCCCGGACGCGCGCGACGCGCTGCTAATTCCGGAGAATCACACCCGGAACCAGTTCTATTTGCAAAACGTCGCGACGATCGCGCGCATCCTGCGTCATGCGGGCATGAATGTGCGCATCGGCAGCCTGCTGCCGGGCTTGAATGCGCCGATGGACGTGGATCTGCCCGACGGCAAGAAACTCAAGCTCGAACCTTTGAAGCGCAACGGCAACCGTCTGGGACTGGACGGCTTCGATCCGTGCGTGGTGTTGTTAAATAATGACCTCTCGGCGGGCATTCCCGAGATTCTGCGCAACGTCGAGCAGCCGCTGTTTCCGCCGCTGCACGCGGGCTGGGCGGTGAGGCGCAAGTCCAAACACTTCGCTGCCTACAACGAGGTGGCGGAGGCGTTCGCCAAGCTGATCGGCATCGATCCGTGGCTGATCAACCCGTATTTCGAGATGTGCGGCAAGATCAATTTTCAGGAGCATCAGGGCGAGGAATGTCTTGCCGGCTATGTGTCGGAAATCCTCAACGACATCCGTGCCAAGTACAAGGAGTACGGCATCCAGGACGAACCTTTCGTGATCGTCAAGGCCGACGCAGGCACCTACGGCATGGGTATCATGACGGTGAAAGATGCCGCCGAAGTGCGTGGGTTGAATCGCAAGCAGCGCAACAAGATGGCGGTGGTGAAAGAGGGCATGCAGGTACACGAGGTGTTGGTGCAGGAGGGGGTTTACACCTTCGAGACCGTGCGTGACGCGGTGGCCGAACCTGTGGTGTACATGATCGACCGTTTTGTGGTGGGCGGCTTTTACCGGCTCAACACGCAACGCGGCAAGGATCAGAATCTCAACGCGCCGGGCATGCAATTCGAACCGCTGGCGTTTGCCGAGCCGTGTTCGTCACCCAATCCGGATGATCCCGATTGCGCGCCGAATCGCTTCTACGCCTATGGCGTGATTGCGCGCCTGGCCTTGCTGGCGGCGTCCATTGAGCTGGAACGCACGGAATCGGTTGCGTTGCCCGCCGCGGCCGCATGATGACAATGAAGCTGGCCTTTATCGTCGATCCACTCGACGAATTCAAGATTTACAAGGACAGTTCGTTCGCGATGATGCGCGAAGCCGCCGCGCGCGGCTGCGCGTTGTTTACACTGCAACAGCAGGATATTTTCTGGCGCAAGCAGCGTGTGGCAGGCCATGCGGCGAGGTTGCATCTCACGGGTGAAAACGGAGACGGATCCGCGTGGTATCGCAGCGAGGCGCCCGTCGAAACCGATCTTGCGCAATTCGACGCGGTGATCATGCGCAAGGATCCGCCGTTCGACATGGAGTATGTCTACAGCACCTATTTGCTCGAAGCTGCCGAGGCGCAAGGCGCGCGCGTATTCAACCGGCCGCGCGCGATCCGCGATCACAATGAAAAAATGGCGATTGCGCGTTATGCACAATTCACCGCGCCGACGGTGGTGACGCGGCTGGAAAAAGTGCTGCGCGAATTCGTAGCGGAACACGGCGACACCATTTTCAAACCCCTCGACGGTATGGGCGGCTCGTCCATTTTCAGAGTGCGCCAGGACGATCCGAATCTCAGCGTGATTATCGAAACGCTGACGCAACTCGGTACGCGTACCATCATGGCGCAGCGGTATCTGCCGGAGATCGTGGACGGCGATAAACGGATATTGCTGATCGGTGGCAAGCCAGTGCCGTTTTGTCTGGCTCGGATTCCCAAGGCCGGCGAGACGCGCGGCAACCTAGCGGCGGGGGGCACCGGCGTGGCACGGGAACTTACCGTTCGTGACCGCGAAATCGCCGGGACGCTGGCGCCGCTGCTGCATGCACAAGGACTGCTGCTCGTGGGGCTGGATGTGATCGGCAGCTGTCTCACGGAAATCAACGTCACCAGTCCGACCTGCTTTCAGGAAATTACCCAGCAAAGTGGCTGCAATGTTGCCGGACTGTTCATGGACGCACTGCAAGTGGAGTTGAAATAATTAATAAAAACATATACTTGCATTTTTTGAGGTCTGTTCCGCGTTGGTCAAAATCGGTGTGATTTGGATACTATGGCGCTGTAACACCGGCTTGTTGCGGCGCAATAGATTACAATTCAGCCCGTTCATGACCGCCGGATTACCGTATCCATGATTGGAATTTTGCTGATTACACACGGAACGTTGGGCGAAAGCCTCATCCAGACCGCGATACATGTGTTGAACAAACGCCCGCCGCGTCTGAAGCAATTGGGTCTGACCGCGCAAGATGACCCTCTGCTGCTGTTGCCACAGGCTCGCGCGGTGGTGAAGGAGTTGGACGACGGTGATGGTGTGCTGATACTCACCGACATGTATGGCGGATCGCCCTCCAATCTGTCAGCCAAGCTGATTGTTCCCGGCAAGGTGGACGTCGTGGCTGGCGTCAGTCTGCCGATGCTGATCCGCGCACTGACGTATCGTGAAAAATCGCTTGAAGTCATGGTGACCAAGGCGATCAGCGGGGGCTGTGAAGGCGTCACCCGGGTTCCATCGTTTACCCTGCATCATGCTGCAACAGGAAGTTGAAATCATTAACCGGCTCGGGCTGCACGCCCGGGCTTCGGCCAAGCTGACGCAAACGGCCAGCCAGTACGCCTCGGAAGTGTGGGTGAGCCGCAATGGCCGCCGCGTCAACGCCAAGAGCATTATGGGCGTGATGATGCTCGCCGCGGCCAAGGGATCGCGCATTACCGTTGAAACCAATGGCGCCGACGAAGCGCCTGCCATGCAGGCCGTCACGGCGCTGATCGCCGATAAGTTCGGCGAAGGGGAATGAGTCGCACGTAAGGCGCTGGGCGTAAGGAGTGAGGCGCGCGCCGTGGTAATCTAGGGTTTTGCGCCTCACCCCTAACACCTCACGTCTCACGCAAAATGAGTTTTACCCTTCACGGCATCGGCGTTTCGGGCGGCATCGCCATCGGTCGCGCGCATCTGGTATCACACGCCACGCTGGAGGTTAGCCATTACTTGGTGCCGCCGTATCAGGTGCCAGAGGAATCCGCGCGATTCGACGCTGCGATCCACAAGGTGCGTGCCGAGTTCACGGAGTTGCACACCGAAATTCCGCAAGGCGCACCCGCCGAGTTTTCCGCGTTCGTGAACCTGCACCAGATGATACTCGATGACGCCACGCTGTCGGTGGAACCGCGCCGCATTATTGAAACCGAGCGATGCAACGCCGAGTGGGCGCTCAAGGTACAGGCCGATGCGCTGCTGGCGCAATTCGATACGATTGAAGACAGTTATCTGCGCGAGCGGCGCAATGACGTGATTCAGGTGGTCGAGCGCGTGTTGCGCGCGTTGTCGGGCCAGCCCGGGTACATGCCGCCACTGACGCAGGACGCCGAACACGAACTAATCCTCGTGGCGCACGATCTGTCGCCCGCCGACGTGGTGCAATTCAAGCGCCACCAGTTCGCGAGTTTTATTACCGATGCCGGCGGCACGACATCGCACACGGCGGTGGTGGCGCGCAGTCTGAATATTCCGTCGATCGTGGCCTTGCACCGCGCGCGCGACCTGATTCGTGAAAACGAACTGGTGATAGTCGACGGCACGAACGGCGTGCTGATCGGCGATCCCGACGAGCGTGTGCTGGCCGAATATCAGCGCCGCAAGCGGGAATTTGAGTCCGGGCGCCGCAAGCTGCTGGAGCTGCGCGATACGCGGGCGGTGACGCGCGACGGCGTCGTGGTGGAACTGCACGCCAACATCGAATTGCCCGACGACGTGGAACAGGTGCTTGCCAACGGCGCCACCGGCATCGGCCTCTTTCGCAGTGAGTTTCTGTTTTTGAACCGCAGCGATTTGCCCGACGAGGATGAACAGTTCGAGGCGTACCGGCAAGTGGCCCGCGCGATGAACGGTCTGCCGGTGACCATACGCACTTATGATTTGGGCGCGGACAAGCATACGGAAGATGCTCAGCCAACGGCGCTCAATCCCGCGCTGGGCCTGCGCGCGATTCGCCTGTGTTTGACCGAGCCGCACCGGTTTCTGATCCAGCTGCGGGCGCTGTTGCGCGCGTCGCAATACGGCAAGATCAGCATACTGATTCCGATGCTGGCGTCATCGAGTGAAATTGATCAAACGCTGCATCTGATCGCGCGCGCCAAGGAAAGCCTCGACGACGAGGGTATTGCCTACGATCCCGGTATGCGCGTCGGCAGCATGATCGAGGTGCCGGCGGCAGCGCTGGCGCTGGATGTATTTCTGCGCAAGCTGGATTTTATTTCCATCGGCACCAATGATTTGATTCAATACACCCTCGCGATTGATCGTACTGACGATACGGTTGCCTATTTGTATGACCCGCTGCATCCCGCGATACTGGGCTTGCTGTCGTCCATCATCAAACGCGCCAACAAGGCGGGTGTGCCGGTGGCGTTGTGCGGCGAGATGGCGGGGGATGCCTCGTTGACTCGGCTGCTGCTGGCCTTGGGTTTGCGCCATTTTTCGATGCATTCGGCGCACGTGCTGGATGTCAAGGAACGCATTCTGAACGCCGACACTGGCGCGTTGCGGCCTTACGCCAGCCGGATGCTGCGCGCCAGCGATCCCGAACGTCTGCATGCCCTGCTGCGCAAGTTGAATGAAATGAACTGATGCTGCGCGAGATCGTCAATGTGCATCAGCAGGATCCGCGATTGCAGCGGCGCTGGTTTTGCGATGACTATTTCGACATTTTTGTGTGGGAGCAGCTGGACGACGCCGAACGCCGGATTGTCGAGCTTCAAATTTGTTACGATAAAACCGCGCATGAGCGCGTGCTGCGCTGGCGCGAGCGGTCGGACTTTGCGCACCACGGCATCGATGGCGGCGACGCATCGTCATTCAAGAACATGACGCCCATCATGGTCGCGGACGGCGCATTGCCACTACACGCGGTGCTGGAAAAATTCGATGCGGGCGCGGTTAGCCTGGATGCGCGTATCCGCGACTTTATCCGGGAAAAACTGCTGAATTACGGCCTGACACAGCAGGAAACTTGACAAGCGATGGGCCGGCAGGTAAGGTAAGTATCTGTTTTTACGCGCCGATTTGATATCAGATTGCGGGCGCGCAATAAATCCGGCTAAAGAGATGGCGGCGGCAGATGTTAGCCACAAGACTCCCACCCGGTGATTGCGCAAGCGTAATGATCGATATCGATATCGATATCTACGGCGCGCAATACTCACCGGGTTTTTGTTTTTATGGATGCCACCGAAGCAACGTCTGCCCAAACCAGTGTCGGCGTGGTAATACCGCGGCGCGCGGCATTTCGCGAGCCCTTGCCGCTGAAATGCGGCCGGTCCATCGCCAACTACGAACTTGCCTACGAAACCTACGGCAAGCTCAATGCTGCGCGTTCGAACGCGGTGCTGGTGTGTCATGCACTGAATGCATCGCACCACGCGGCGGGCGTGTATGCGGACGAACCGAACAACGTCGGTTGGTGGGACAACATGATTGGCCCTGGCAAGCCGCTCGATACCAACCGCTTTTTCGTGGTGGGTGTAAACAATCTGGGCGGCTGTCACGGCTCCACCGGTCCGCTGTCGATCAACCCGGAGACCGGCGTGCCGTGGGGCGCGCATTTTCCGTTAGTGACGGTTGAAGATTGGGTCAACGCGCAAGCGCGTCTGGCCGACCATTTGGGGATCCAGCAATTTGCGGCGGTGATGGGCGGCAGCCTAGGTGCAATGCAGTGTTTGCAGTGGGCCATAGCCTACCCGCAACGCACGCGCCATGCACTGGTGATCGCTTGCGCGCCGAATCTCTCCGCACAGAACATCGCGTTTAATGAAGTGGCGCGGCAGGCCATTTTGACCGATCCGGATTTTCACGGCGGCGATTATTATGCGCAAGGCGTGCAGCCGCGTCGCGGGTTGCGGGTGGCGCGCATGGTCGGACACATCACCTATCTGTCCGACGACGAGATGGCGAGCAAATTCGGCCGCACCCTCAAAAATGGGCGCGTGAACTACTCGTTTGACACCGAGTTTGAAATCGAATCGTACCTGCGGTATCAGGCCGATAAATTTTCAGGTTACTTCGACGCGAATACCTATTTGCGCATCACCAAGGCGCTGGATTATTTTGATCCGGCATTTGATCACGCGGGTGATCTTACCCGCGCGCTGGCGCCGGCGACCGCGGGCTTTCTGGTGGTGTCCTTTACCACCGACTGGCGGTTTTCGCCCGAGCGGTCGCGCGAAATCGTACATGCCCTGTTGAAAAACAAGCGTGACGTGACGTATGCCGAAATTGACGCGCCGCATGGGCATGATGCATTTTTGCTGGATGACGCGCGTTATCACAAACTGGTGGCGGCGTATTTTGATCGCGTATTTGACGGCGTTGGCGGGGGTGCCGCATGAACGGCATCAGCATTGATCGTGCCGATTTTGCGGCCATCGCGCAATGGGTCAAGGCGGGCGCGCGCGTGCTCGATCTGGGATGCGGCGACGGGGCGCTGTTCAAGTATTTGGCGCGCGAGCGGGATATCTCCGGCTATGGCGTGGAGATTGACGACGCCAACGTGCTGGCATGCGTGAAAAATGGTGTTAACGTAGTGCAGCGCAATCTGGAGCAGGGGCTGCGCGAGTTTGAAGATCAATCCTTCGATTATGTGATTTTGTCGCAAACCCTGCAGGCCATGCGCAATGGCGAGCGCATCATCAAGGAAATGCTGCGCGTCGGACGCGAAGGCATCGTCACGTTTCCCAATTTCGGCTACTGGCGCAATCGTCTGCATGTGCTGTGCGGGCACATGCCGGTGTCGGAGAATTTGCCCTATCAGTGGTTCGACACTCCCAACATACATTTGTGTACGCTGGACGATTTCGAGCGCTTCTGTGACGAGCGCCGTATACGGATATTGGAACGCAAGGTGCTGACGGACGGCGCGTCAGTCAACGTGCTGCCCAATCTGCGTGGCGCGCTGGCGATTTATCACTTCGGGCCGGGCTGAGTTTCTTCCGGGCGTTCAGAGAGTTTCGTCACGGCGTGAATCAGCATCAAGCCGGGAATGGCGATGACCGTGCAGAACGCAAAAAAGGCCGGCCATCCCATCGTCAGCGCCAGCCACCCGGTGGGCGCGGACAGCAGCACCCGCGGCACGCCCATCAGGCTCGACAGCAACGCATATTGCGTGGCGGTGAAGCGGCGGTTGGTGAGCGCGCCCATGAAGCCGACGAAGGCCGCGGTGCCGAGGCCGCCGGTGAAATTTTCAATGGCAATGACGGCCGCCAACGCTAGATTATCGTGTCCGATGTAGGCGAGCGCCACGAATCCCAGTGTCGATAACATCTGGCCGAGTCCGAATGACCAGAGCGCGCGTCGCATGCCGATGCGCATGATAATGAGGCCGCCGACCGTGCCGCCGGCGATGGTGGCCCAGAAGCCGAACAGTTTTACCACCGCGCCGATTTCGGTCTTGCTGTAGCCGAGTTCGAGGTAAAACGGCGTGGTCATGGCGGATGCCATGGTGTCGCCGATCTTGTAGAGCAGAATAAAGGCCAGCGCGAGCCAGGCGCCGTCGCGTTCGATGTAATCGCGCAGCGGCAGTACAAAGGCCTGGTACAGGGTGGTGGGGCTGCCCTTGAGCAGCGGCGGCTCGGGCGCGAAATACGTCACGATCACGCAGGCGGCCATGCATGCGGCCATAACTTGGTACATGAAGGCAAACGATGTGTGATCGGCAATGATGAGGCCGCCGCCGCCCGCGAGCAGCATGCCGATGCGGTAGCCGTTGACGTAGAGCGCGGAACCCAGGCCCAGTTCGTCGTCGCTCAAACTCTCGCGGCGGTAGGCATCCACCACGATGTCCTGCGATGCGGAAAAAAACGCGACGATCAACGAGGCCACCGAAATCCACAGCAGATGATCCGGCGTGGGCCGCGCGAGACTCAGCGTGCCCAGCGCGGCGGCCAGGGCGAGTTGCATGGCGATCAGCCAGCCGCGCCGTCGTCCGAATCGTGGCAACGCATAACGGTCAAACAGCGGCGCCCACAGAAACTTCAGCGTGTAAGGTAGTCCCGCCAGCGCAAACAGCCCGATGTCGGCGAGATTGATGCCGCCTTCCTTCAACCAGGCTTGCAACACCGAGCCGGTTAGCAGCAGCGGCAGGCCCGACGCAAAACCCATCAGCAGCGCAATCAGCATGCGCTTGCTCAACATGGCAAGCAGGGTTTCGCGCCATGTCAATGGCGGCGGCACGGCGGCGTTCGATGCAGTGTTTGCGTCGATCAAAGCGGGTAGTCGTAATCAATGGTGAGCGGCGCGTGATCGGAGAACTTTTCATCCTTGTAGATAGCCGCGCGCTTGGCGGTGGCTGCGATGCCCGGCGTGGCGATGTGGTAATCGATGCGCCAGCCCACGTTCTTCGCATAGGCTTGTCCGCGGTTCGACCACCAGGTGTATTGCTCCGGGCGGTCGTCGATGCGGCGGAATACGTCCACCCACTTCAGTTCGTCAAAGACATTGGTCAGCCACGCGCGTTCTTCCGGCAGAAAGCCGGAATTCTTGCGGTTGCCGCGCCAATTCTTGAGATCAATTTCCTTGTGCGCGATGTTCCAGTCGCCGCATACCACGAACTCACGGCCACTTGCCTTGAGTTTTTTCAAGTGCGGGTAGAACTTTTCCATGAAACGGAATTTGGCCTGCTGGCGTTCGTCACCGCTCGAGCCGGAAGGCAGATAGACCGAAATCACGGAAAGCCGGCCGAAATCAGCGCGCACATAGCGGCCTTCGTCATCGAATTCCTTGACGCCGAATCCGGTTGCAACCTTCGCCGGTTTCAGGCGGCTGTAAACGCCCACGCCGCTGTAGCCTTTTTTTTCGGCATAGTGAAAATGTCCGTGGTAGCCCGCCGGAGCGAGCATCTCCGCTGTCATGTCGGCTTGCTGGGCCTTGATTTCCTGCACACAGAGCACGTCAGGCTTGTGTTTTGCCAGCCAGGGCAGAAAGCCCTTGCGTTCGGCTGACCGGATGCCGTTCAGATTGAGCGATACGATTCGTAACATGTTTTCTTGATGGTCCAGGTGTCTGGGCGCCGGCGCTGTCAACCGCAAGGCGGGTGGCGCGCTATTGCCAATAGCGGTTAGTTATCCGTTGCCGGCGTCTCACCTTGCGCCTTTGTCGTTGTTGTGGGGGGGGCGGGTATCGCTATAATGACCGGATTCGGGAAAAATCGCTATATTCACTACCGGCTTGACGCAAGTCGCAAGACGTCACGCCATAGGTCCTACGCAGCTAACGATACGGAGTGTTCATGACAATAAAAACCTACACATTTACGAAGGCGCTGGGGGCGGTTGCTGCGCTCGTGCTCGCCACGGGTTTTTCGCCGGGCGCAGCTGCCCAGGGAAAGATCGTCTGCTGGAAAGATGCAGCCGGCAAAGTGGTGGGTTGCGGCGACAAAGTGCCGCTGGAGTATGTCAACAGCGGCACCAAGGAGCTGGATAAGGGCGGTAACGTGCGCAAGACCGGTGAGTCCGCTGACGAGGCCGCCAAGCGCAAAGCTCTGGAAAAAGAGCAGGCGCAGTTAAAGGCCGAGGAACAAAAACGCGTGGCCGAGCAAAAGCGGCAGGATTCGGCGTTGATGAACACCTTTACCAATGAAAAAGAAATTGATTTGAAGCGGGATCGCGAGTTGCAGGCGATCGACAACAATATTACCCAGCAGCGCGCGGCGCTCAAGCTGGCAAATGATCGTTTGGCGGAAGCGCAGCAGCGTGCCGCCGCATTTGATAAGGGCAACAAGGACAAGAAACCCACACCCGCCGGCATCAAGGACGATCTGACGCGCGCCGAAAACGACAAAGCACGGCTGGAGCAGGACATTGCCGCCAAGGAGAAAAGCAAACAGGATACGGCGACCACTTACGCGGCCTACAAGAAGCGTTACCAGGAACTCAAGGGGACCACGACGCCCGAACCTGCGGCACCGGCACCCAAGACCGCGGCTGCGCCCGCCCCGGCACCCGCGCCCGCCAAGAAATAAGTGCCGCGCCGGCGTGGCGCGTTTTCCCGCCGGTTTCCTTTTTCCCTCGTCCTTTTCCCTTGTGGCGGTGAGCTGGCCTTATTCAGCCAACTTGCGTTTGAGTATGTCGTTGACCTGCTGCGGATTGGCCTTGCCTTTGGTGGCTTTCATCACCTGACCGACCAGCGAGTTAAACGCTTTTTCCTTGCCCGCGCGAAAATCGGCGACTTGCTGGGCGTTGGCCTGGATCACGTCATCGACGATTTTTTCAATCGCGCTGCCATCGGAAACTTGGCTGAGCCCCTCGTCACGGATGAGTTCGTCTACTTGTTGGAGATACCCACCATGAATATATCCACCCGATTGCGCTGATTTGCGCTGACCTTCGTCCCAAAATCTGACCAACAATTCCTTTCCTGTTTTGGCGTTAATGATGCCTTCCCGAACGCGACGGATGATATGACCTACCGTTTCGCTGCTAACACGAAATGCCCATGGCGGCAGGTTTTCCTCTTCGTTCATTTTTGCCGCAATATCATTGATCACCCAGCTGGCGCACAACTTAAAATCTGCGGATCCCAATGATTCGCCGTCCATCAGGGATGTCTTTGCCACTCCTTCGAAGTATCCGGCTATATTGTAACTTGAAGTAAGTAAGCGGGCTTCGGTTAGGGATAGGCGATAATTTTCAACGAACCGCTTCTTTTTCTGCTGCGGGAGTTCAGGTAAGTTTTCTTCGACTTCGGTAAGCAGCTTCTCGGAAATTTCCAGCGGCAGCAAATCCGGATCGGGAAAATAACGATAGTCGTGTGCGTCTTCCTTCGAGCGCATCGAACGCGTTTCATCCTTGTCGGGATCATAGAGCCGCGTTTCCTGCACGATTTTGCCGCCGTCTTCGATGACCTCGATCTGGCGGCGCACTTCGTATTCGATGGCTTTTTCCAGAAAGCGAAACGAATTGAGATTCTTAATCTCGCAGCGCGTGCCGAGTTTGTCGGTGCCAGCGGGCCGTACTGACACGTTGGCGTCGCAGCGGAAGGAGCCCTCCTGCATGTTGCCGTCGCAAATATCGATCCAGCGCACCAGCGCGTGCAGCGCCTTGGCGTAGGCCACGGCTTCGGCCGACGAACGCATGTCCGGCTCGGTGACGATTTCGAGCAGCGGCGTGCCGGCGCGATTCAAATCGATGCCGGTCGCGCCGTGATGATCTTCATGCAGCGACTTGCCAGCATCTTCTTCCAGATGCGCGCGCGTCAGGCGCACGGTCTTTTCCGTGTCGCCGACCAGGACGGTCATCGAGCCGCCCTCGACGATTGGGAGCTCGTACTGGCTGATTTGATAACCCTTGGGCAGATCGGGATAAAAATAATTCTTGCGGGCGAATATCGAGCGGCGGTTGATTTTTGCGCCGACCGCAAGGCCAAAGCGGATGGCGCGTTCAACCGCGCCCTTGTTCAGCACCGGCAACACGCCGGGCAGCGCGAGATCAACGGCGCAAGCTTGCGTGTTCGGCTCCGCGCCGAATGCCGTGGATGCGCCCGAAAATATTTTCGACGCCGTGGACAACTGGGCGTGGGTTTCGAGGCCGATGACGACTTCCCATTTCATCGTTGTTGCTCCCGTAGGGCGCGACACCATGCATACGGTGCGGCCATGCCAGAGAATTTCGCCTCACGCCTCACGTCTCATCCCTCACGATTTAAACGCTTCGCAGCCCGGCGGCATCTTTACATGCCAATCCGTCGCCAATTGATACTGATGCGCCACATTCAGCATGCGCGCCTCGGAAAAATAATTACCGATGATTTGCAGCCCGACCGGCAGGCCGCCGCTGTCGAATCCACAGGGAATCGACATGCCCGGCAGGCCGGCGAGGTTTACCGCGATGGTGTAAATATCGGAGAGATACATCTGTACTGGATCTCCGGATTTCTCGCCGATCTTGAACGCAGTCGAGGGGCTGGTCGGCCCCATGATGACATCGCACGTTTTGAAGGCCTCGACAAAATCCTGAGCGATCAGCCGCCGCAGCTTTTGCGCGCGGATGTAATATGCATCGTAGTAACCATGCGACAGCACGTAGGCGCCGATCAGGATGCGTCGTTTGACTTCCGCGCCAAAGCCTTCGGCGCGGGTTTTTTCGTACATCTCGGCAAGGTTGCCGTAGTCGCTGGTGCGGTAGCCGTAGCGCACGCCGTCAAAGCGCGACAGGTTGCTGGACGCTTCCGCCGGCGCCAGCACGTAATACACCGGCACCGAGAGCGCCATATTGGGTAGGCTGACGTCGACAATTTCGCCGCCGAGTTTGCGGTATTCCGCCACCGCGCCTTCGACCGCCTTGATCACGTCAGCGGACGCGCCGGCGGCAAAAAATTCCTTGGGCAGGCCGACGCGCAGGCCGGCCAGGGGTTTTGTCAGATCGCGGTTATAGTCTTCGGTGTCGCGTTGCAGGCTGGTGGAGTCGCGCGTGTCAAAGCCCGCCATCACGTTCAGCATCAGCCCAAGATCTTCCGCAGTGCGCGCCATCGGGCCGCCCTGATCAAGGCTGGAGGCGAAGGCGATCATGCCGTAACGCGACACCAAGCCGTAGGTGGGTTTAAGTCCGCAAATGCCGGTGAGCGCGGCCGGCTGGCGAATCGACCCGCCGGTATCCGTGCCCGTGGCCGCAGGCGCGAGGCGGGCGGCAACCGCCGCCGCCGAGCCGCCCGAACTGCCGCCAGGCACCCGCTCGCGATCCCACGGATTGCGCACCGGGCCGTAGAAGGACGTTTCGTTCGACGAGCCCATGGCGAATTCGTCCATGTTCGTCTTGCCGAGATTGACCGCCCCGGCGGCGTTGAAACGCTCGATCACATGGGCGTCGTACGGCGAGACGAAATTCGACAGCATTTTCGAGCCGCAGGTGGTGAGCCAGCCCCGCGCGCAAAAAATATCCTTTTGAGCAAGCGGCACGCCCGTCAGCCGTTGCGCATTGCCGGCCGCGCGCAGCGCATCCGCTGCACGCGCCTGCGCGAGACTGCGTTCGGCGTCCACCGAAATAAAGCAGTTGAGGGATTTATTTAAGTCATTGATTCTTTTGATAAAATATTGCGTGACCTCAACGCTGGAGAACTTTCCGGAAGTGAGGCCGTCAGACAATTGTTTGAGCGTGGCGTGCAGCATGGCGCGTGGCACCGGTTACGCAATACGCAAGGCGTGAGCGTGTCCGGTATGACTCCCTATTCAATAACGCGGGGCACGAGATACAGGCCGGCTTCGGTCTGCGGCGCGACGGCTTGAAACCGCTGACGGTGCTCGGGATCACTGGGTTCGGTAACCCGGTCTTCGCGCAGGCGCTGCACCACGTCTTGTGCGTGCGACATGGGCGCGATGGTGCTGACATCGACGGCTTCCATTTCGCCGATCAGCTTGAAAATACCGGCGAGCTGCGATTGCGTGGATTGCGCTTCTTCATCAGTGATCGCGATGCGCGCAAGGTGCGCGACGCGCTTTACATCGTCCAGCGTCAGAGCCATGAAAAGTTCCGCAAGAAAACGAATGAATTCCGTAAAAAAACAAAGCAGCCAAGAGCACCATAGGGTATCATAATTGTCCATGACGGCGAGCCATTTCCTCAATGGAATCCGCGGTGGAAACGCTATCAGAAACATGATCCGAAGCGCGACGAATTCCCGAATGATTTACCTTGCACGCACCATAGAAATTTCCCGATAGAAAGACGCTATGTTTGGTTTTCTGGGCAGTTACTTCAACGACGATCTCGCGATAGATCTCGGCACGGCCAACACACTGATTTTCATGCGCGGCAAGGGCATCGTGCTCGACGAGCCGTCGGTGGTCGCCATCCGTCAGGAAGGCGGGCCTAACGGGAAGAAAGTCATTCAGGATGTCGGTCTGGCGGCAAAACTGATGCTGGGCCGCACGCCGGGCAACATCACCGCGATTCGTCCAATGAAAGACGGCGTGATCGCCGATTTCACCGTCACCGAGCAGATGCTGAAGCACTTCATCCGCAAGGTGCATCGCTCGCGCATTTTTCGTCCCAGTCCGCGCATCATCATCTGCGTGCCGTGCGGCTCGACGCAGGTCGAGCGCCGCGCCATTCGCGAGTCGGCGATGGGCGCGGGCGCGTCAAAAGTGAACCTGATCGAAGAGCCGATGGCCGCGGCCATCGGCGCGGATTTGCCCGTCGGTGAAGCGACGGGCTCGATGGTGGTGGATATCGGCGGCGGCACCACCGAGGTTGGGGTGATTGCACTGGGCGGGCTGGTGTACAAAGGTTCCGTGCGCGTCGGCGGAGACAAGTTTGACGAAGCGATCATCAATTACATTCGCCGCAACTACGGCATGTTGATCGGTGAAAGCACCGCGGAGCAAATCAAAAAAGAAATCGGCTCCGCCTTCCCTGGTTCGGAAGTGCGTGAAAAAGAAGTCAAGGGCCGCAATCTTGCCGAGGGCATTCCGCGCAGCTTCACCATTACCAGCAATGAAATTCTCGAGGCGTTGACCGACCCGCTCAACAGCATCGTCAGCGCCGTCAAATCCGCGCTTGAACAAACGCCGCCTGAACTGGCGGCGGACATCGCCGAAAAAGGCATGGTGATCACCGGCGGCGGCGCATTGCTGCGCGACATCGACCGCCTGCTGATGGAAGAAACCGGGTTGCCTGTGGTGATCGCGGAAGATCCGCTGACCTGCGTGGCGCGCGGGTCGGGCAAGGCGCTGGAAGAACGCTACGACACCATCTTCTCATACGATGAATAGCAATTCGCGCGCCGCGTACCCGGGCGCATGACTGATGGCGCACCCTTCCACGTCTCCGGGCACCCCGGATGGCACGCCACCGAGTGCGCCATTGCGCGCGTGACGGCTCGACACGGCTGAGGTATGGAGCACACGCCACCGCCGTTCTTCAAAACAGGCGCCAGCCCGCTGGTCCGGCTGATGATTTTTTCGGCGCTGTCGCTGGTATTGCTGGTAGCTGACGCGGGTTATAAATATCTTGAAACGCTGCGGCAGGTCGCCGCGGTGATCATTTATCCGCTGCAACGCCTTGCGGCGGCGCCCGCCAGTCTTGCGCGCGGCGCGGGCGATTTTTTTACCACGCAGTCGGCCTTGCGCGCGGAAAACGCGCAATTGCGGCTGGATAACATGACCGTGGCCGCCAAGGCGCAGAAGGCCATGGCGCTCGAATCGGAAAATGCGCATTTGCGCACACTCCTCGAAGCGCGTCAGCGCATGGCCGATCGTTCCACGCTGGCGGAAGTGCTGTACGCCGCGCGCGATCCCTTCTCGCGGCGCATCGTGATCGACAAGGGCGCGCAGCATGAATTGCGCGCGGGCTTTCCGGTGATCGACGGATCCGGAGTCGTGGGCCAGGTTACGCGGGTTTATCCGCTGCTCGCGGAAGTGACGCTGATTACCGACAAGGGGCATCTCGTGCCGGTGCTCAATGTGCGCAGCGGCCTGCGCTCGGTGCTGGCGGGCACTGGCGTGCAGGGCGCGCTGGAACTGCAATTCTCGGCGTTGAACGCCGATGTGCAAAAAGGCGACCAGTTGGTGACGTCCGGCATCGATGGAGTTTATCCCGCCGGATTGCCGGTCGCGGAAGTGGTGACGATTGATCACAATCCCGCGCAAATGTTTGCGAAGGTGGTGTGCCGGCCGCTTGGCAGCGTGACAAGTCATACGCGCGTATTCGTGGTGCATGCCGCCGCCGGCATTCCGCCGCGCCCGGCTGAAGAGGCGGAGAAAGCGCCGCGCGGACGCAAGGCATCCAAGGGAAGCAAGGGCGGATGATCAATTTATATCCAGGCACGCCGCAGGAAATTCTGCGTCCCGCCAAGATAGGATTCATCGTGGCCACGCTGGTGGCGGCGCTGCTCCTGAACCTGCTGCCCTGGGCGGGCTGGGGTCTGTGGGTGCGGCCCGACTTCGTGGCACTGGTGCTGTTGTATTGGTGCATCGATCAGCCGCGCAAAATCGGCTTCGGCATCGCGTGGGTGCTGGGCTTGCTGATGGATGTCGCCGACGGCAGCCTGTTCGGCCAGCACGCGCTGGCGTATACCATCGTTGCCTATGCCGGCATCGTGCTGCATCGCCGGGTGCAGCGGTTTTCCATGACGCCGCAGGCGCTGCATGTGGTGCCACTGCTGCTGCTGAACGACATGATCGTGCTGTTGATTCGGCTCGCGGCGGGCAGCGATTATCCGGGCTACTGGTATTTTCTCGGCAGCGTGGTCGGCGGATTGCTGTGGCCCGCGCTGTCATTTTTGTTGAAGCTGCCACAGCGGCCGCGTTTCGATCCGGATCAAATCTGAGATGTTGTTCAACCCCGGCATCGAATTCCGCGATGCGCAGCGCGAAGAGCAGCAGTTCAGAGTGCGCCTGGCGATCCTGTCGGGCTTTGTGCTGGTGATGTTTTTTCTGCTGGCGGCGCGATTCATATTTCTGCAACTTATACAGCACGATCATTATCACACGCTGGCCGAGGCCAATCGCATCTCCGTCGTGCCCGTTACCCCCGGTCGCGGCGTAATTTATGATCGCAAGGGCGTGCAGCTGGCCTACAACTTCACCGCGCACACGTTGGAAATCACGCCCGCCAAGGCGATGGACGTCAACGCCACGCTCGACCAGCTTTCGGAAATCGTGGAAATAACCCCGCGCGACCGGCGCCGCTTCAAGCAATTGCTGGAGGAGAGCAAGAGCTTTGAAAGTCTGCCGATACGTTCGCGGCTGGCAGACGAAGAAATCGCGCGCTTTGCCGCGAATCGTTATCGATTCCCCGGCGTTGAAATCAAGGCGCGCCTGTTCCGGCAATATCCGCAGGGCGAGCTATTTTCCCACGTGATCGGTTATATCGGACGGATCAACCAGAAAGAGCTCGACAAACTGGAAGCTGAAGGCGACATCGCCAATTATCGCGGTACCGACCATATCGGCAAGACCGGGCTGGAGCAAAGTTACGAACGCGTGCTGCACGGCACGACGGGCGTGGAGCAGGTTGAAATCGATTCGGCGGGCCGAGCGGTGCGCGTGTTGTCGCGCACGCCGCCGGCCTCCGGTTCCAATCTCGCGCTTAACCTCGACGCGGGTTTGCAGGCGCTGGTGGACAAGGCCTTTGGGGAGCGGCGCGGCGCGCTGGTGGCGCTGGATCCCAAAACCGGCGGCGTGCTGGCGTTTGTCAGCAAGCCCGGCTTCGATCCGAATTTGTTTGTGGACGGTATCGATCCGCAAAGCTGGGGCGAATTGCGTAATTCGCCGGATCGGCCGATGTTGAATCGCGCGCTGACCGGCACCTATCCGCCGGGTTCGACCTTCAAGCCGTTCATGGCGCTGGCGGCGCTGACCAGCGGCAAGCGCACGGCACAGCAGGCGATCAGCGATCCCGGCTACTTCCAGTTTGGCAATCACCGGTTTCGCGATGACGCGGAGTTCGGCCACGGCTCCGTCGATATGTATAAGTCGATCGTAGTGTCGTGCGATACCTACTATTACATCCTCGCCAATGAGATGGGCATCGATGCGATCTCGCAATTCATGGCACGACTGGGCTTCGGCTCACGAACCGGCATTGATCTTGCCGGCGAGGCCGAGGGTATTTTGCCGTCGCAGGATTGGAAGATGCGGCGCTTCAAGCAAAAATGGATCGCCGGCGAAACCGTGAGCATCGGCATCGGGCAGGGCTATAACTCGTATACGCCGCTGCAACTCGCGTCGGCGATCGCGACAGTGGCCAACGACGGCGTGATGTTTCGCCCGCACGTGGTGAATTATGTCGAGGATTTGCGCACCAAGGCGCGCACCGTGATCGAGCCCAAACCGTTGCGTTCGCTGGATCTGAATCCGGAACATATCGACACCATCAAGAAAGCGCTGGTGGGCGTCAACAAGGAAGGCACCAGTTCCTCGGTGTTCGCGGGCACGGAATATGTCAGCGCAGGCAAGACCGGTACCGCGCAAGTGATCGCGATCAAACAGGGCGAAAAATATGTCGAAGGCCGCGTGCAGGAACGCCATCGTGATCACGCCTTGTTTATCGCTTATGCGCCCGCCGAAAATCCCACCATCGCGCTCGCCGTAATCGTTGAAAACGCGGGATTCGGCGCGCGCGCCGCTGCCCCGATTGCGCGTCTGGTATTTGATTATTACCTGTTGGGCAAGGAGCCGCCCGACGACAAAAAGGGGGCGGCCCAGTGATCGCGTGGTACCTGCGGCGAATCGGACGCCTGCTCACCGCGCATATCGACGGCCCGCTGCTGGCGGCGGTGTTGCTGCTGATGGGAACCGGATTGATGGTGCTCTACAGCGCGTCGAACGCCGGGTGGCCGCGCGTCACCGGGCAAATGATGAACATGCTGGTGGCGCTGGGCGTGATGTGGCTGTTCGCGAATATTCCACCGCATTTCCTGATGCGGCTGGCGCTGCCGGTGTTTGCGCTCGGCGTGGCATTGTTGATCGGGGTGGCTTTGTTCGGTGACGTGGTGAATGGCGCGCGCCGCTGGCTGCATGTCGGCGTGACGCGCATACAACCGTCGGAACTGATGAAAATCGCCGCGCCGCTGATGCTGGCCTGGTATTTTCACCGTTACGAAGGCACGTTGCGCGCGCGAAACTATCTGCTGGCGGCGGTGCTGTTGCTGGTGCCAGTGGTATTAATTGCGCGCCAGCCGGATCTGGGCACCGCGATACTGATACTGGCGAGCGGCGGCTACGTGCTGTTCCTCGCGGGGTTGTCGTGGAAAATCATCGCGGGCCTTGGCGTGGCGGGCCTCGCGGCCGCGCCGGTGGCGTGGCACCTGATGCATGACTACCAGCGGCAGCGCATCATGATGCTGATCGACCCATCGGAAGATCCCTTGGGCAAGGGTTACCACACTATCCAGTCCACCATCGCCGTGGGTTCCGGCGGCGTCACCGGCAAGGGCTGGATGAGCGGCACGCAAACGCATTTGGATTTTATTCCGGAGCGCACCACCGATTTCATTTTTGCCGTGTATTCCGAGGAGTTCGGATTCGTGGGTAATCTGGTGCTGCTGCTGCTGTTCTTGCTGGTGATATCACGCGGTTTTGTCATCGCGGCGCAAGCGCCCACGCTGTTTGCGCGCCTCATCGCGGGCGCGATAACGCTGACCTTTTTTACCTATGCGTTCGTGAACATGGGCATGGTAAGCGGCATCCTGCCGGTGGTGGGCGTGCCGTTGCCGCTGATCAGCTACGGCGGTACATCGCTGGTGACACTGTGTCTGGGCTTCGGCATATTGATGAGTATTCATACGCATCGGAAGCTGGTGCACACGTGAGCGGGAGGCGTGAAGCGCGGTGGTGCTGGCTCTTTTCGATGGCCGCATGCTTTCTGCTACTGTCCGGCTGCGGCACGTTCGGCGGTCGGCGTGATTCGACTCGCCCGCCGGTAACGCCATCCTCGCCTGCCACGCCTTCGTCCAAGGGCGGTGGTTACTATCTTGACGACGGCCCCGGCGCCAATGCGCCAGCCAATCTCGACGCCATTCCGGATGCGGTGCCGCGCGTGGAGCCGCTGCATCGCGGCGCGATGCGTCCCTATACCGTGATGGGACGGAACTACACGCCGATGACGGCATTGGCGCCCTATCGCGCGCGCGGTGTAGCGTCGTGGTACGGGCGGCGCTATCACGGCAAACAGACGTCCTCGGGCGAGATTTACGATATGTACGCGATGAGCGCCGCACACACTACGCTGCCGATCCCGAGTTATGCGCGTGTGACCCATGTCGCGACGGGAAAATCCGTGGTGGTGCGGGTGAATGATCGCGGGCCGTTTATCGATAGCCGCCTGATCGATTTGTCGTATACCGCCGCGCACAAGCTGGGTGTGATCGCGGGCGGCAGCGCGATGGTGGAGGTCGAGGCCATTCTCCCCGGCGCGGCGCCGCCAGCGAGTTCCGTGCCCGCGGCCGTTACAGCACCGGCGCCCGCTCCGCCGGCCCCTCCGCCCGAATCCGCCGATCGGCAAATACCCGTGGCCACCGACAGCGGCGGTATTTACCTGCAATTGGCGGCGTTCAGCGCGCGCGATAACGCGGAGGCGTATGCCGGGCGGTTGCGGGCGGATCAGGCTTGGCTCGCGCCGCAACTACAGGTCTACGTGCGCGACGGCTTGTTTCGCGTGCAAGCGGGGCCTTTCGGCAACCCGGACGAAGCGCGACAGGCGGCCGACCGCATCAGTCAATCACTGGGCATCAAGCCTTTGGTGCTTGTTAGATAAAACCAATAAAAACATGGGCTTGCAATATCGTGACCATTGCTGTCGAATGTTATAATGCGAGCCGTTATTCTCACGACCGGGCGCGGCGCCAAAAGCGCTGATGTGGATCCACATCGCCCGCCAGAAAAAGCCCCACAAAGGTACTCTCCATGGATATGAACGACCTGACTAATTCAAACGTCCCCACCCCGGACGTGGATCCGCAGGAAACCCGCGAGTGGCTGGAATCCCTCGACGCGGTCATTGAACGCGAAGGCCCTGCACGCGCCAATTACCTGCTCGAACAACTGGTGGCGCGCGCGCGCGTGTCCGGCGCGTATATCCCGTACAACGCCAACACCGCGTACATGAACACCATTCCGCCCGAGCGTGAAGAACGCACGCCGGGCGATCCCGAAATGGAGCATCGCATCCGTTCGCTGGTCCGCTGGAACGCGATGGCGACCGTGGTGCGCGCCAACAAGGAATCATCCGAACTCGGCGGCCATATCGCGAGTTTTGCTTCCGCGGCGACCTTGTACGATGTTGCCTTTAACCATTTCTTTCGTGCCGCCAATGATCATTATCTTGGCGACCTGATTTATTTTCAGGGCCACTCCGCGCCCGGCGTGTATGCGCGCGCGTTTCTCGAAGGGCGCATTACCGAAGATCAGCTTGTGCATTTTCGTCAGGAGGTCGATGGCAAGGGCTTGAGTTCGTATCCGCATCCGTGGCTGATGCCGGATTTCTGGCAGTTCCCCACGGTGTCGATGGGCCTTGGGCCCTTGATGGCGATTTACCACGCGCGCTTCATGCGGTACCTCAGGGACCGCAGCATCATCCCGGCACAGGGCCGCAAGGTGTGGGCGTTCATGGGCGACGGCGAAATGGACGAGCCCGAATCGTTGGGCGCGATATCGCTAGCGGGCCGCGAAAAACTGGACAACCTGATTTTTGTCGTCAATTGTAATTTGCAGCGCCTCGACGGCCCGGTGCGCGGTAACGGCAAAATTATTCAGGAACTCGAAGCGGATTTTCGCGGTTCCGGCTGGAACGTGATCAAAGTGGTGTGGGGTTCCTACTGGGATCCGTTGTTCATGAAAGACAAGTCCGGCATGCTGCTAAAACGCATGGAAGAGTGCGTGGACGGCGAGTACCAGACGATGAAATCGCAGGACGGCGCCTATGTGCGCAAGCATTTTTTCGGCAAATATCCGGAGCTCGCTGAACTCGTCGCCAACATGTCCGACGACGACATCTGGCGCCTGAATCGCGGCGGCCACGATCCCCACAAGATGTATGCCGCGTATGCCGCCGCCACCAAACACACGGGCCAGCCGACGGTGATACTCGCCAAGACCATCAAGGGTTACGGCATGGGCGAATCCGGCGAAGGCCAGAACATCACCCATCAGCAAAAGAAAATGGGCACTTCGTCGATCAAGGCGTTTCGTGACCGGTTCAGCGTGCCGATTCCGGACGATCAACTGGAAAAAGTGCCGTTCTACCGGCCGCCCGAAGATTCGCCGGAAATGAAGTATCTGCGCAGCCGCATCGAAGCGATGGGCGGCTCGCTCCCGTCGCGCAAGCGCCGCGCGACGCCGCTGGAAGTGCCGGCGCTGTCGGCGTTCGAGGCGCAACTGAAGAGCACGGATGCGCGCGAGATTTCCACCACCATGGCGTTCGTGCGTATTTTGAACACCGTTATCCGCGACAAAAAAATCGGCAAGTTCGTGGTGCCGATCGTGCCCGACGAATCGCGCACCTTCGGCATGGAAGGCATGTTCCGCCAGCTCGGCATTTACTCCAGCGTGGGCCAGCTTTACACGCCGCAGGACGCCGATCAATTGATGTTCTACAAGGAAGACAAGACCGGGCAGATTCTGCAGGAAGGCATTAATGAAGCCGGCGCGATGTCATCGTGGATCGCGGCGGCGACCGCCTATGCGAACCATGGCCAGATGATGATTCCGTTTTACATCTTCTACTCGATGTTCGGCTTTCAGCGTATCGGCGATCTGGCCTGGGCGGCGGGCGACATGCGCGCGCGCGGCTTCCTGCTTGGCGGTACGGCCGGGCGCACCACGTTGAACGGTGAAGGTCTGCAGCACGAAGACGGCCACAGCCATCTGATGGCATCGACCATTCCCAATTGCATTTCCTACGACCCGACGTTTGCTTACGAGCTGGCAGTGATTATTCAGGATGGCATGCGGCGCATGTATCAGGATCAGGAAGACGTTTTTTATTACATCACCGTGATGAATGAAAACTACGCGCATCCGGCGATGCCCGATGGCGTGGAAAAAGGTATTTTGCGCGGCATGTATCTTTTTGCCGAAGGTGGCGCTGCAAAGGCGACAAAAAAGAACGCGCCGCACGTGCAGTTGCTTGGCAGCGGCACGATCCTGCGTGAAGTGATCGCCGCCGCTGCCCTGCTGGAAAAAGACTATGGCGTCGTGGCCGATATCTGGAGCGTCACCAGCTTTAACGAATTGCGCCGCGACGGTCTGGATGCGCAGCGCTGGAACACGCTGCACCCGGAGGCGGAGCCGCGCCTGTCGTATGTCGAACAGTGTCTCAAGGATCGCGCCGGGCCGGTGGTGGCCGCCACCGATTACGTGAAAAATTACGCCGATCAGATACGCGCGTTTTTGCCTGCCCAGCATTACACCGTGCTCGGCACCGACGGTTTTGGCCGCTCTGACACGCGCCGCGCGCTGCGCCGCTTTTTTGAAGTGGATCGCAACTACGTTGCTGTTGCCGCCTTAAAAGCGCTTGCCGATCAGGAAGCGATCCCGCGCGCCAAGGTTGCGGATGCCATCAAACGTTATGGCATCGATACCGAAAAGCCCAGTCCGACATCGGTTTAAAATCTCGAAATTATCATTTATAAACAAATTCTTACGTAAAGTTCTTTCATGGCAAACGTCATAGATGTAACGGTTCCCGACATTGGCGATTTCAAGAACATCCCGGTGATCGAGGTGTTTGTCAAAGCGGGCGATACCGTCAAGGCCGAAGAATCGCTGATGACGCTCGAGTCGGACAAAGCGACCATGGACGTGCCGTCGCCTGCCAGCGGCTTGGTGAAAGAGCTGATCATCAAGCCCGGCGACAAAGTGTCGAAGGGCACGCTCGTACTCAGGCTGGAGACGACCGAAAGCGCGGCTGCGTCAGCCCCGGCGGAAAAACCCGCGCCGGCACCGGTGGCCAAGCCCGCGCCGGCCGTACCGGCGGTGCCCGCCAAACCGGCGCCGGTGGTGTCTGCGCCCGCGCCCGCTCCGGCACCCGCCGCGTCCCTCGCGCAGCCGATCGATGACGCGCAGCATCGCATGGCGCATGCAAGTCCGTCGGTGCGGCAATTCGCACGCGAACTGGGCGTGAATCTGGCGCGCGTCACCGGCACCGGCCCGAAGAGCCGCATCCTGCGTGAAGACGTGCAGGTGTATGTGAAGGCCGAACTGGCAAAGCCGCGCGGCGAGAGTGGCGCCGCGGGTGCTGGCACAGGCTTCAACCTGCCGCCGATGCCGCAAATCGATTTCGCGAAGTTCGGCGCCATCGAATCCAAGCCGCTGTCGCGCATTCGCAAGTTGTCGGGCGGATTCCTGCATCGCAACTGGGTAAGCATTCCGCACATCACGCAACACGATGAAGCCGACATCACCGATCTCGAAGACTTCCGCAAGGCGCAAGCCGACGAAGCGAAACGCAGGAACGTGAAGCTCACCATGCTGGGGTTCTTGTTGAAAGCCTCGGTGGTGGCGCTGAAGCAGTTTCCCGAATTTAATTCGTCGCTGTCTGCCGACGGCGAAAGCCTGGTGCTGAAACAGTATTTCCATGTTGGCGTCGCGGTCGATACGCCGAATGGGTTGGTGGTGCCAGTGCTGCGTGACATCGACAAAAAAGGCTTGTTTGAAATCGCACAGGAACTAGGTGCGGTGAGCGAGCGCATGCGCAACGGCAAAATCGCGCCGGCGGATGTGCAGGGCGGCTGTTTTTCAATTTCCAGTCTGGGCGGGCTCGGCGGCACGTTCTTTACGCCCATTATCAATGCGCCGGAAGTGGCGATACTTGGCGTCGGCAAGGCCGTGATGAAACCCGTTTGGGATGGCAAGGCGTTCCAGCCGCGGCTGATGCTGCCGCTGTCACTATCATACGATCACCGCGTGATTGACGGCGCGCAGGGTGCGCGCTTTATCACGTTCCTGTCGCAAACGTTGTCGGATATACGCAGACTCGTGCTTTGAGCGCGGTAAACCACTCAGCCATCGGCATCCTCGGCGGCACTTTCGATCCGGTACATCTCGGGCATTTGCGGCTCGCGCAGGAAGTAGCCGACGCGCTGGGCTTAAGCGAAGTACGGTTTATACCGGGCGGCACGCCACCGCATCGTGCCACGCCGCAAACGGCGGTGGCGGATCGCGTGGCAATGGTTCGACTTGCCATTGACGGTAACCCGCTGTTTGCTCTGGATGAACGCGAAACACGCCGTAGCGGCAAATCGTATACGTTTGATACCTTGAGTGAAGTGCGTACCGAACTCGGCGCGGCGTGTCCGCTGGTGTTGATTCTGGGCGCGGATGCGTTTCTCGGTTTCGAAACATGGCATCGCTGGCGGGAAATATTCGCGCTGGCACACGTTGCCGTCGCGCATCGGCCCGGTTCGGTGCTGGGCGCAATGCCGCCTGCGCTGGCGGATGAATTCGAGCGGCGTCGCAGTGGCGAAGCCCAAGCCGTGCAACGCGCGGCGAGCGGCGCGATTATCGAAGTACCGATTACCGCGCTGGATATTTCCGCCACCAAGGTCCGTGAAATGGTGCGCGCGCGGCGCAGCGCTCGCTACTTGTTGCCGCCGGCAGTGCTGCAATACATTAACAATAACCAATTGTTTTTAAAGGAAAATATAAACCATGGCGCGGCTCGATAAATTGTCCCGCATAGCGTTTGACGCACTTGAAGATGTCAAGGCACGCGATATCGTGGTATTCGATGTCAAAAAAATGACTGCGTATTTCGACAAGGTTATCGTCGCCACCGGCGATTCCAACCGGCACTGCCGCGCGCTCGCGAACAATGTGCAAGTGCAGGTCAAGGCCGCCGGGGGAAAAATTTACGGCGTCGAAGGTGAACGAACCGGTGAATGGCTGCTGGTGGACATCGGCTCAACGGTGGTGCATATCATGCAGCCCGCGATACGACAGTATTACAACCTCGAAGAATTGTGGGCGCCCGCGCCGAAGGTACCGAAGGCACCAAAGTCGCCTACGGCAGCAAAGGAACCAAAGCCAAAAAGGGTGGATAGCAAGGTCACCAATACTCCCGGGGCGCCGAAGGCTACCCAAGTTGCCGCGGCCACCAAAGCTACGAAAGTTACCAAAGCCACCAAAGCCACGGCATCCCGCAAGCCTACTGCGCGCCGCAGCGCGAAGGCCGCGTAGCGCGGTGAAGCTGCGCATAGTCGCCGTGGGGCATCGCATGCCGGCGTGGATCAACGCGGGATTTGACGAATACGCGCGGCGCATGCCGCGCGACATGCCATTGACGCTCATCGAACTCAAGCCCGAACCGCGCGGCGACAAAACGAGCGCGGGCGACATCGCGCGGCTGGTGGAAAATGAAGCGCAACGCATCGAAGCGGCGATTCCCAAGGATCATCTGACCGTGGTGCTGGATGAAACCGGCAAGACCATTACCACGCTGCAACTGGCCGCTAAAATCACGCGCTGGCGTGACGATGGGCGCGATGTTTCGCTGGTGATCGGCGGCGCGGACGGCACGGCGCAGCGGCTGAAAAAAAATGCCGGCTGGCTGTGGTCGCTGTCGCCCCTGACCTTGCCGCACGGTCTGGTGCGCGTGGTGCTGGCGGAGCAGTTGTATCGCGCGGCATCGATCCTCGGCAACCATCCTTATCATCGGGCCTGAACGCACAGAGTGATATCCGCATGGCAATAGCCGACAGAAAAATATTCCTCGCCTCGCGCAGTCCGCGCCGACGCGAGTTGCTGCGCCAGATCGGCGTCGGCCACGAATTGCTGCTCCTGCGCGAAGACCCGCGGCGCGGCGCCGATGTTGACGAATCGCCGCTGGCGGGCGAAGCGCCGCGCGACTACGCCTTGCGCGTGGCCACGGCCAAGGCTGCTGCCGGGTTGCAGGCAGCAGCGCGTCGCGCGGGCGGCGCCATGAAACCGGTGCTCGCCGCCGACACCACCATAGCGCTGGATCGGGCGATCATCGGCAAGCCCGCCGATGCCGCCGACGCAAGGCGCATTCTGACGGCGTTGTCGGGTCGCAATCATGTGGTGATAACCGCCGTGGCGGTGGCGTACGCCGAACGGCTGGAAACGCGCATCAGCGAATCGGTGGTGACCCTGCGCGTGCTCGACGACGCATTGATTCAGCGTTACATCGCCAGCGGCGAGCCGATGGACAAGGCCGGCGCGTACGCCGTGCAGGGGCGCGCGGCGGCGTTTATCACGCGCATCGAGGGCAGCTACTCCGGTATCATGGGATTGCCGCTCGCCGAAACGGTGGAACTGCTCGCGGCCTTTGACATCGAAAGCGTGTAGTTTGCCCACCATGAGTGAAGAAATTCTCGTCAATGTCACGCCGCAGGAAACGCGCGTCGCCGTGATCGAACACGGCGTCACGCAGGAACTGCATATCGAACGCACGTCCGCGCGCGGTCTGGTCGGCAATATTTACATGGGCAAGGTGGTGCGCGTGCTGCCCGGTATGCAGTCCGCGTTCGTGGATATCGCCGGCAATCGCGCGGCGTTTCTGCACGTTGCCGACATCTGGGGCAGCCGTCATGGCCCCCACGCGGGCGAAAGCGGCCCGCCGATCGAGCGGCTGCTGTCCGAAGGTGAAAAACTGATGGTACAGGTGGTGAAGGATCCGCTGGGCACCAAGGGCGCGCGGCTGACCACGCAAGTCAGTATCGCCGGACGGTTCCTGGTGTACTTGCCGCAGGACGACGCGCACATCGGCATCTCGCAACGCATCGAGGATCAGGAAGAACGCGCGCACCTGCGCGACCGCCTTCAGCATCTGCTGCCGGCCGGCGAAAAGGGCGGTTTCATCATGCGCACCATGGCGGAAACAGCGTCCGACGCCGAACTGGAATCCGACCTCGCCTATCTGCGAAAGCTGTGGGCGGGCATCCAGGAGCGCGCGACCACCGCGGCGCCGCTGACGCTGCTGTATCAGGACCTGCACCTCGGCCTGCGCGTGCTGCGCGATTTCGTGGGCGACGAAACCACGCGCATCGTGGTGGATACGGAAGAGGTCTATCGCACCATGAAAGGCTTCGCGCGCGATTACACGCCCGCCAATGTCGAGCGCATCAGCCACTATCAGGGCGAACGCCCGTTGTTTGAATTGTACGGCGTCGAAGACGAAATCGAAAAAGCGCTGGCGCGGCGCGTCGATTTGAAATCCGGCGGTTATCTGATCATTGATCAGACCGAAGCGCTGACCACGGTGGATGTGAACACCGGCGGATTCGTCGGGGGGCGAAATTTCGACGACACCATTTTCAAGACCAATCTCGAAGCGGCGCAGGTGGTGGCGCGCCAATTGCGGCTGCGCAATCTCGGTGGCATTATCATCATCGATTTTATCGACATGGATACCGAAGAGCATCGCAATGCGGTGCTCAACGAATTCCGCAAGGCGCTGGCGCGCGACCGCACGCGCATGACTATCAACGGCTTTACCCAGTTGGGTCTGGTCGAAATGACGCGCAAGCGCACGCGCGAGTCGCTGGCGCACGTGTTGTGCGAGCCGTGTCCGGTGTGCCAGGCACGCGGGGAATTAAAAACCGCGCAGACCGTGTGTTACCAGATACTGCGAGAGCTCACGCGCGAGGCGCGGCAATTCAATGCGCGCGAATTTCGCATTCTCGCCTCGCAGCAGGTGATCGACATGTTCCTCGATGAAGAGTCGCAAAGCCTGGCCATGTTGTCCGACGCCATCGGCAAGCCGGTGTCGCTGCTGGTTGAGAGTCTGTATACGCAGGAGCAGTTTGATATAGTGCTGATGTAAGTGCGTGAGACGTGCGCGCTTCCCGCCGCGAGACTGATGCACCGGGGGCCGGGGTTACACCTCACACCGCAACTAATGAGGCAACCGTGACACTTGCAGGCGATCTTCGTCGCTTTGATCCGCATTCCTCGTCGCCGGTGCGACTGCTGGCGGAGCAGGCGTTGTCTCGCGCGGCGGGCGCGCCGCTGGTGGCGGGTAATCACGTCCGGCTGTTGCGCGACGCGGGCGAAAATTACCCGGCGTGGCTTGCCGCGATAGCTGCCGCGCGCCGCTTTATTCTGTTTGAAAATTACATCATCGAGAACGACGCCACGGGCCGGCGGTTCGTGGATGCGCTGACGGAACGCGCACGCGCCGGGGTCCGGGTGCGCGTGATGTACGACTGGTTTGGCGGCCTGGGGCTGGGATCGCGGCGATTGCTGCAGCCGCTGGCCGATGCGGGTGCGGAGGTGCGCGCATTCAATCCACCCACCACGGGAAATCCGTTTGGCTGGCTGCGGCGCGATCACCGCAAGATGATGACGGTGGATGGCGTTGCCGGCTACGTGTCGGGCTTGTGTGTCAGCGGCCGTTGGGAGGGGGATGCCGCGCGCGGCATCGCGCCGTGGCGCGACACCGGGCTTGAAATCACGGGACCGGCGGTGGCCGATATCGAGCGTGCGTTCGCGCAGGTGTGGTCCGCGGCGGGCGCGCCGCTGCCGGCGGATTTTTTCACCGATCCGGCGGCGATTGCCCGCACCGGCAATGTTACTTTGCGCGTGCTGGCGAATCAGCCCAACATGGCAAATCTGTACCGGCTCGATCAACTGGTTGCGGCGATGGCCTCGCGCACGCTGTGGCTGACCGATGCGTATTTCGTCGGGCTGCCGGCGTATGTGCAGGCGCTGCGCGCGGCGGCGCAGGACGGCGTGGACGTACGTCTGCTGGTGCCAGGCTCCAGTAATTTGTTCGCAGTGGCCAGCATGTCGCGCGCGGGCTACCGCGCCCTGCTCGAGGGCGGCGTGCGTGTGTTCGAATGGAATGGCCCGATGCTGCACGCGAAAACGGCAGTGGCGGACGCGCGTTGGGCGCGCGTGGGATCGACCAATCTTAATGCGACCAGCTGGATCGGTAATTACGAACTGGATATTGCCATCGAAGATCCCGCGTTTGCCGGCGAAATGGCGGCGATGTACGAAGACGATCTTGCCAATGCGACGGAAATTTTATTGTCGGCACGCAATCGCGTGAGGCCGATGGTGCGCGCCGCGCGCGTGCGCGGGCGTTTTCGCGGCAGCGCCTCGCGTGCCGCCGCCGGGGCATTGCGTATCGGCAACACCGTGGGCGCGGCCATCACCAATCACCGTCTGCTGGGGCCGGCGGAGGCGGGCATCATGGCGGCGGTGGGCGTGGCGCTGCTGGCGCTGGTGGCCATCGGTCTGTGGTGGCCGCTGGTGGTGGTCATGCCACTTTGCGCGCTGGCCGCTTGGATCGCCGTGTCTCTGCTGGTGCGGGCGTACTGGCTGCGGCGCGAAGGCGCCCAATCGGCGGAACCGCCGCCACGCGATCTGGCGTAATCGCGCCGAGTCGCGGGGGCGCGGGCACGCGCGTCCGTGTGTGCCAGCGTCCCTGTGTCCCTATGTTCTTTAACCCGGCGCGTTCAAGAGCAATGCGCACAGCCGCGCCTGCAGGACATCGCCGGGACCGGTGATTTCAATTCGTTTGCGGCGCGCGTGCTGGCCGCCGACGATACGAATTTGATGTGCTGGAATATCGAGCAGCTCGCGCAGAAAAGCGATCAGTGTGGAATTGGCCTTGTTTTCGACGGCGGGCGCGGCGACGCGGATTTTGACGGCATCGCCATGCCAGCCCGCCAGCGCCGTGGATTTCGCGCCGGGTTGCAGGTGCACGTTAAGCAGCAGCCGGTGCGGATGCGCGTCAAACGCCGGAGACACGGCGGGCTGCTCAGAAGATCGCGCCAATCATCCGCTCCAGATACACCAGCGGCACCATCAGAATCAGTTGCAGCAGCAAAAGCACGATCAGCGGCGACAGATCGACCATGCCGATCGGCGGCACGACCCGCTGAATCGGGCGCAGTAGCGGACGCGTGAGCATGTTGATCAGCGAATACATGGGGCTCGCCGGATTCACCCATGAAATAGCCACCATCAATATGATGCTGCCGATGGTCAGATACAACGCCAGGCGCAGCAACATCACCAGCGCCAGCAGCAACATCGCGGCGATGGCCGCGCCGGAAGACGGCGCGTAGCCCTTGACCGCGAACGTCAGCACGGCTTCGATGATGACCACGCCCCACGCCAATAACAGTGACGCGAGATCCATGCCCCACAATCCCGGAATCACGCGGCGCGCGGGCAACACGGCGAAGTTGGTCAGCGTCTGCACGAACTCCGACAGTGGATTGCGTACCGGCGCGCGGCACCACTGCAGCCAGAAACGCAGCAGCAGAATGCCGGCGAAGAATCCGCTGACCGATTGAATGAAAAACAGTAGGGCCTCGGTGAGCATGGCTAAATATCGTTTAAAAACATATACATATGATTAAGGGTGCCAGGTGGACTATCCGCGCCCCAGTTCATCGCCCAGTTCGCGTGACCGATCCGCCGCCGCTTTAACGGCACGTTCGATCGCGGTCTTGATGTGATCGTTCTCCATCGATGCGAGCGCGCGTTCGGTGGTGCCGCCTTTCGAGGTGACGCGCGCGCGCAGCGTCGCGATGTCCTCGGTGCTTTGCGCGGCAAGCTTGGCGGCGCCGGTGAATGTGCCAATGGCGAGTTGCCGCGCAGCCTGCGCGCTCATGCCGAGCGCGCGCGCGGATTGTTCCAGCGCTTCGATGAAATAAAACACATACGCCGGGCCGCTGCCTGACACGGCGGTAACGGCATCGATATCCGCCTCGAACTCCACCCATACCGTTTCGCCCACCGCGCCCATAATGTTCGCGGCGCTGGCGCGATCCGTTTCGGTGACGCCCGGCATGGCGTAAAGGCCGGAGATGCCCGCCAGCACCAGTGCCGGCGTATTCGGCATCACGCGCACGATGCGCTGATGATTGCCGAGCCAGCGCGATAAATCCGCGCCGCGTATGCCAGCCGCGATGGTGATTACCAGCGCATGGGAAATCAGCGGCGCGAGTTGCGCGGCGGCTTCGCGCATCTGCTGCGGTTTGATCGCCAGGACCACGCAATCGGCCTGCAGGGCTTCGGCGCTGGCGCTGGCGAAGGTTTGCACCCCGTACGTTTGCGCGAGTTTGTCGCGTGCCGTGGCGACGATTTCAACCACGCGGATGTGTTTTGCGTCCCAGTTACGCTGCAACAGGCCGCCGATAATGGCGGTGGCCATATTGCCGCCGCCGATGAAGGTGATGTTCATGGAGTGTCAGGAGTGAGGCGTTCGGAGTGAGGAGTGATTCGTTGAGTATAGGGTAACCATGGTAACGCGATCTACCGTGTGTCCCTGGTACCAAAAATCGCCGTACCCACCCGCACCATCGTTGCGCCTTCGGCGATGGCGTCTTCGAGGTCGTCCGACATGCCCATCGACAGGGTGTCGAGCGCGTGGCCGCGCGCGATCAGGTTTTTCTGCATTTCGCGCAGCCGCGCAAAGCGTTGCCGCCGCAACGACGCATCCGGCGTGGGTTCGGGTATCGCCATCAAGCCGCGCAGCCGAAGGCGCGGCATACTGGCAATCGAGTCCGCCAGCCCGACTTCAGTACCCGGCGCAATGCCCGACTTGCTCGCTTCGCCGCTGACATTGACCTGTATGCAGATATTGAGCGGCGGCAATCGCGCAGGCCGGGCATCGTTCAGGCGTTGCGCGATTTTGTCGCGTTCAATGCTGTGCACCCAATGAAAATGTTCGGCGATAGGCCGGGTTTTATTGCTTTGAATCGGTCCGATCATGTGCCATTCGATTTCGTCGGTCTCCGGTGTCGCCGCGAGTGCGGCGATTTTCTCCAGCGCTTCCTGCACATAGTTTTCGCCAAAAGCGCGTTGCCCGGCGGCATAACATTCCCGGATCCGTGCCGCGCCGAAGGTCTTGCTCACGGCAAGCAGGGCGATATCTTCCACAGGCCGGCCCGCCGCGTGCGCCGCTGTCGCCACGCGCGCCCGCACGGCTTGCAAGTTAGTGTGAATTGGCGTCATAATTTGTTCAGCGTGTGGCACAATTGAAAGAGCGTAGAATCAACGCCTTAGAGCACCTTAGAGCACCTTAGATCACCTTGGCGCAACCTTAGCGCACTCCAAGGATCAGTTGACAAGCGCTTGGAATCACACTTTTTACACTTAGGGGATCAACCTCTTAGAGTGCGCCGTGTTAATCGTGGCACTGATGGTGACACCATTGGTGACGCAATCTTCGCGGCGTAAATTCCGGACTTGGACTTTTCAGGAAAATTATAATGGACATCTCCGAGCTACTGGCCTTCGTCGTCAAGAATAAAGCTTCCGACCTGCATTTATCGGCGGGGTTGCCGCCGATGATACGCGTGCATGGCGACGTGCGCCGCATCAATTTGCCGCCGCTGGAGCATAAAGACGTGCATGCCATGGTGTATGACATCATGAATGACGGCCAGCGCAAGTTTTACGAAGAAAATCTCGAGTGCGATTTCTCGTTCGAGATTCCCAACCTGGCGCGCTTTCGCGTCAATGCGTTTAACCAGAATCGTGGCGCGGGCGGCGTGTTCCGAACCATTCCCTCCAAGGTGCTCTCGCTGGAAGATCTCAAGGCGCCTAAAGTGTTTGGCGAAATCGCCAACCAGCCGCGCGGCGTGGTGCTGGTGACCGGCCCCACCGGCTCCGGCAAATCCACCACGCTGGCGGCGATGGTGAACCACCTGAACGAAAACGAATACGGACACATCCTGACGGTGGAAGACCCCATCGAATTCGTGCACGAATCCAAGAAATGCCTGATGAACCAGCGCGAAGTCGGGCCGCATACGCTGTCGTTTGCCAACGCGCTGCGTTCGGCGCTGCGCGAAGACCCCGACGTGATTCTGGTGGGTGAGATGCGCGATCTCGAAACCATTCGTCTGGCGATGACGGCGGCGGAAACGGGTCACCTGGTGTTCGGCACGCTGCACACCAGCTCTGCAGCCAAGACCATCGACCGCATCATCGACGTGTTCCCGGCGGAAGAAAAAGAAATGATGCGCGCCATGTTGTCCGAATCGCTGCGCGCGGTGATTTCGCAGACGCTGCTCAAGACGAAGGATGGCAACAGCCGCGTCGCCGCGCATGAAATCATGGTGGGTACGCCCGCGATCCGCAACCTGATTCGCGAAGGCAAGGTGGCGCAGATGTATTCCGCCATCCAGACCGGCGCGCAGCTCGGCATGCAGACGCTGGATCAGAATCTCATGGATCTGGTCAAACGCAACGTGGTGAGCAAGGAAGAGGCGCGCAACAAGGCGGCCAACAAGGACAATTTCAATTAATCGCGGTTGCGATTCCTGAACGCGGGAGAGGCAAATGGATAGAGATCAGGGCGTCAAATTCATGCAGGACTTGTTGCGGGCGATGGTCTCGAAGAAGGCGTCCGACCTGTTCATCACGGCCGGCTTTCCGCCCGCGATCAAACTCGACGGCAAGATGATGCCGGTGGCCAATCAGGCACTGTCGCCGCAGCATACCGCCGATCTGGCGGCGTCAATCATGAACGACAAGCAGGCGGCGGAGTTCGAATCGACCAAGGAATGCAATTTTGCCATCAGCCCCGGCGGCATTGGCCGGTTCCGCGTCAGTGCATTCGTGCAGCAGGGCCGCGTGGGTATGGTGCTGCGTACCATTGTGGCGACGATCCCGAAATTCGAAGACCTTGGTCTTCCGGGTGTGCTGAAGGACGTGGTGCTGGCCAAGCGTGGACTGGTCATGATGGTGGGTGGCACCGGTTCCGGCAAATCCACCTCGCTCGCGGCGATGATCGGTCACCGCAATGAAAGCACCTATGGCCATATCATCACCATTGAAGACCCCATCGAGTTTGTGCATGAGCACAAGAACTGCATCATCACGCAGCGCGAAGTCGGCGTCGATACCGAAAGCTGGATGGCGGCGCTGAAGAACACGCTGCGCCAGGCGCCCGATGTGATTCTCATTGGCGAGATTCGTGACCGCGACACCATGGATTACGCCATTGCGTTTGCCGAGACCGGCCACCTGTGCCTCGCCACGCTGCACGCAAACAGCGCCAACCAGGCGCTGGATCGCGTGATCAACTTTTTCCCCGAAGAACGCCGGCATCAACTGCTGATGGATTTGTCGCTCAACCTGCGCGCCATCGTGTCGCAGCGGCTGTTGCCCAAGCGCGATGGCAAGGGGCGCGCGGCTGCGGTGGAAATCATGCTCAATTCGCCGCTGATATCCGATTTGATTTTCAAGGGCGAGGTGCACGAGATCAAGGAAATCATGAAAAAATCCCGCGAAATGGGCATGCAGACCTTCGATCAGGCGCTGTTCGATCTTTATGAAGGCGGCTTGGTTTCCTACGAAGACGCGTTGCGCAACGCTGATTCGCTGAACGAACTGCGGTTGATGATCAAGCTTCAGGGCAAGGAGGCCAAGGACAAGGATGTGATGACCGGCATCGAACATTTGCAGATCACATAATCACACCTGTTGATTGACACGAAAACGCCGGACTTCCCGCCGGCGTTTTTTTTGGCTTGACCACTCCCTTCGATCCCGCCACCTTCATCATCGCTGCCGCGGTGGTGTTTGGCGCGTACATCATTTTCGGCGTCACGGCCTTCGGTGCGGCGTTGTTCACCGTGCCGGTTTTGTCGCACCTGCTGCCGATGGAATTCGTGCTGCCCACCTGCGTGCTGCTCGACGTGGTCGCGGCGCTCGCGGTCGGGGCGCGCATCACGCGCGATGCCGACTGGACAGAATTGCGCTGGATGATTCCGTTTTCGATTGTTGGCGCGGTGGTGGGCGTCACCTTGCTGGTGAATTTGCCGCAGCGGGCGATCATGACGGCGTTGGGCGCATTTCTGCTGATCTACGCCGTGTATTCGTTGCGCCAGGACGGCGCGCCCGGCAGGGTCAGCCGCGTCTGGGCGCCGTTCACCGGATTCATCGGCGGATCGATGGGCACGCTGCTGGGCATCGCGGCGCCGCCCTATGCAATCTATCTGGCGCGCCGCCTCGTGGATACGGGCGCGTATCGCGCGACCCTGTCGAACATGGTGATTTTTTCCACCACCACGCGCGCGCTGGTGTTTCTCGCGGGTGGCCTGATGCTGGCCGACCGGCTGACGGCGTTTGCGTTGCTGCTACCGTTTGCATTGGCGGGCCTCGGTATCGGCACGCGCATCAGCAAACGGGTGTCGCGCGCACAGTTGCTGCGCGTGATCAGCGTATTGTTGATGCTGATCGGTGCGTCATTGCTCGCGCGCGCGACCGGCTGGTAGGCGAGTGGCGGGAGGTGACCGGTGATATCGCATCGGTTTAGTCCGGCGCGCCGGCCGCCGGTTTCACGCGGCGCATGCTGCCCGACACCAGCTTGTATTCGAACAGGCGGCATTCCAGCGCGCCGTTAAACAGCGGTGTGCGTTTGGAGGCAGCGAGTCCGATGCCCTTCGCCAGTTGCATGTCCGACGAGAGAATGTACGCAGTCCAGCCACTGAAGCGCTTTTTCAGCGCGTCGCCCAGTTGTGGGTAAAACGCCGCCAGCGCATCGCGATCTTCCATGCGAACGCCGTATGGCGGATTGGTGACGATGATGCCGCCGGTCATACCCGCCGGCGCAGGCGCGGGCATTTCAAACACATTGGCCTGCTTGAGCGACACCTTGTCGGCCAGATCGAGTTCATCAAGATTCGCGCGTGCCAACGCCAGTGCATCGCCCCTCAGGTCCGATCCGTAAATATTTGTTTTTATTGAATTATTTTCGGCGCTGTAGGCGGCCTCGCGCAACGCTTCCCACGCCTTCGCATCGTAATTCAGCAGGTTCTCAAAGCCGAAAGCGCGGCCGATGCCGGGTGCGCGGTTGGCCGCGATCTGCACCGCTTCACACAGAATGGTGCCGCTGCCGCACATCGGGTCGAGCAATGTCGTCTCAGGCGTCCAGCCCGACAGCGCCAGCATGCCCGCCGCGAGATTCTCGCGCAGTGGCGCCTCGCCCGCCTCGCGCCGGTAGCCGCGTTTGAACAACGGCTCGCCGGATAAATCGAGATACAGCGTGACATCGGCGGCGGTGAGAAACGCATGCACGCGCACATCCGGCGCGTGGGTGTCGATGCTGGGGCGCTTGCCGGGACTGGCGTGGTGGGCGCGAAACACATCGCAAATCGCGTCCTTGATGCGCAGGGTAATGAAATCAAGACTTTTCACCGGCGCCTTGATCGCCGACACGTTGACCCGCATTGTGCGCTCCACCGTAAATAGCGCGGGCCAATTGATTTTTCGCGCGGCGTCGTAGATGTCCTGATCCGTGCGGTAGTGCGATTGGCCGGCGCGCCACAGCACGCGACTCGCGACACGTGAATGCAGATTGGCGGCGTAGCCCAGCGTGAGCGCGCCCGAAAAATGCACCCCGCCTTCAACCGCCTTGACGTGACCGGCGCCCAGCGCGGCGAGCTCCTTCACCAGCACCGGTTCCAGCCCGCGCGGACAGCTCGCGAAAAAATGCGCGAGGGTGCTCAACCGCGATTCACAGTCGTATTACAGGTCAACATACACCTCGAACAAAATGCGCTGCCAGGGATTGCGCGCTTCGGTGAGCTTGACGATGCGGGCTTTCACTGGCGCGCCGCGATCCATCTGCCGCGCGACATCGGCATTTTCACGTCGCGGAATATAGCCCAGACGGCTGCCGTTCCACTCCACGCGCACCGCGTTGGCATCGTGCGGGTTGTCGCGTTCGCGCACCAGCGTCAGCGCGTCGCCCGGCTTCAAGTCGTCCCAGCGTGCCTTGCCATCGTAGAACTGGAAGCCCGCCAGCGGCGATTGCTGCACGATGATGCTGGCGTCGGCACGAGCAATCACTGGCATCGCCAGTGTCAGCGAACTCAGGAGCGCACCTAAAATCAACCCCTGCCGCAAAGGCGCAAAGCCGCAAAGAAAACGCAAAGAAAACCGTTTTTGAAGTTCCTTTGCGGCACCTTTGCGGCTTTGCGCCTTTGCGGTGATTTTTTTCAGGGTTTGCACTTTGGTATGGGGCTAAAACGGCTTCAGCACGGTAAGGATGACAACCAACAGCAGAATGACGGTGGGTACTTCATTAAACCAGCGATACCACACGTGCGAGCGTGTGTTGCGGCCCTGTTCGAATTTGGCGAGCAAGCGACCGCAGCCATGGTGAAATCCAATCAGCACCGCCACCAGTGCGAGTTTTGCGTGCAGCCAGCCGCCGGCCGCCGCATAAAAATATCCGAGCCACAGCCACAGGCCGAATGCCAGCGCAAATACCGCCAGCATCGTCATGAATCGATACAACTTGCGCGCCATGGCGAGCAAACGCGATTGGGCCGCACGGTCATTTTCCATCGCCAGATTCACGTAGATGCGCGGCAGATAGAACAGACCCGCGAACCACGAGATCACGAAAAAGAGATGGAGTGTCTTAATCCATAACATATTGATTTATTTAAGAATTCTTTTGCGCAGATAATGCCGTGCAATGCCGTAGCTTACACCCGCATAGAGTATCAGCACCACGACGTGCAACCACGCGTGATCGGGGAGTGCGCCGTTCATCAGTGGACGCGACAGTGCTACCGCGTGGGTCAACGGCAGCGCTTGCGCGACCATCTGCGCCGCGCCCGGCAATTGTTCCGGCGGGTAAAACACGCCGCACAACAGCATCATCGGCGTGATCGCCAGCGTGAAGTAATACATGAAAAAATCGTAGCTCGGCGACAACGCGGTGACGATGAGGCCCAGGCCCGAGAACACGAGACCGGTGAGCAGTATCACCGGAATGATCCACAGTGCCAGCGGCGAGCCGACAAGTCCCAGCGCGGCCGCGACCACCAGCACCGCGCAACCCGACAGCACGCTCTTGCTTGCCGCCCACACCCATTCGCCCAACACCACATCGTCCAGCGAAAGCGGCGCGTTGATGATGGCGTCCCAGGTGCGCTGCACGTGCATGCGTGAAAACGCGGAGTACATCGATTCGAACGACGCGGTGAACATGGTGGATGAACACACCACGCCGCCGGCCAGAAACGCCACGTAACTCACGCCTTGTATTTGCGGCAGCATGCCACCGAGTCCATAGCCCAGTCCCAGCATGTAGAGCATCGGGTCCGCCAGATTGCCCAGCATGGAGGGGATGGCGAGTTTGCGCCATACCAGCAGGTTGCGCCGCCATACGTGGAGAAAGCGCATGAGTTAACCCCGTGAACGGAACGGGTGGTCGGGGGAACGGGAGGCCCCGAATCGCGGAATCGCGACGGCGTGCATTTTCTCGTTCACGATTTTCAAAATCAATCCCTTAGCTCGCGCCCGGTCAGCTTGAGAAACACGTCCTCAAGATTCGCACGGCGGTGCAGATATCGCACGCTGTTCTGATCGGCAAGATTGGCAGCCAGGGCGTGCGCATCGCGCGCGTAGCAGAACACGGTCTCGCCATGTTTTTCGCAGCGTTCGGCGAGCCGGGTGCCGGTGCTGGCCGCCCAGTCTTCCGCGCCGTCGCCGTACACTTCGACTACTTCGGGTTCGATGTGCGCCACGATCAGTTCGCGCGGCGTGCCGATGGCGATGATGCGTCCGTGATCCATGATGGCAAGGCGATGGCACAACCGTTCCGCCTCTTCCATGAAATGCGTGGTGAGCAGCAGCGTTTTGCCGCGCAGCATCAGTTGCCTTAGCCGTTCCCAGATCAGATGCCGTGCCTGCGGATCCAGGCCGGTGGTCGGTTCATCGAGAAACAGCAGGTCGGGATCATTGATCAGCGCGCGCGCCAGCGTGAGCCGCCGCTTCATGCCGCCCGACAATGTTTGTATGCGCGTATCCGCGCGCGTGGTCAGTCCCGCATAGTCAAGCAATTCGGGAATGCGTTGCTCCAAGTCGTGACGCGGCATGCCGAAGTACCGTCCGTACACCAGCAGGTTTTCACGCACGGTGAAATCCGGGTCCAGGTTATCGAGTTGCGGCACCACGCCTACGCGCGCGCGCGCTTCGCGGGCATGCGTCGCAACATCGTGATCGAGCAGGGTGATATTGCCGCCGTCGGGCTGCGTAAGCCCCAGTATCAGGCGCAGCGTGGTGGTTTTGCCGGCGCCGTTGGGCCCGAGCAAGCCGAAACATTCACCAGGCACGAGTTCGAAATCGAGGCCCGCGACCACGTCGCGCCCGTCGTACGACTTGCGCAGCTTGCTGACGGCCAGATGCGTCATGCGCACCAGCGCGTCACGATTTGCGACAGCAGGTGCAACCGGCCATGGAAAAAGTGTTCGCCGCCCGGCACGACCACCACCGGCAGATTCTGCGGTCGCGCCCAATCGAATACCGCCGTGAGTGGCACCACGTCATCGAGCTCGCCGTGAACGATGAGCGTGCTCTCCGGCGCCAGTTCCGTGGCAAAACGATTGACCGCGGGCGCGATCAGCACCATGCGTTCACAGGGCAACTGTTTGGCGACGCGTGTTTGTACAAAACAGCCGAAGGAAAAGCCGGCCAGGAGTAGGGGGCGTATCTGAAAACGCGCCATCGCATAATCGGCCACGGCGATCAGGTCGGCGGTTTCGCCAATACCTTTATCATGAATGCCTTCCGTGGCGCCGACGCCGCGAAAATTTGGCCGCACGGCGACGTAACCCAACGAATTAAACGCGCGCGCCAGCGTGGTCACTACCTTGTTGTCCTTGGTGCCGCCCTGCACGGGATTGGGGTGGGCGATCAGCGCGATGCCGCGCGTAGCGCCCTGCGGCATCTGCACATCGGTTTCGATGGCGCCCGCGGGACCGGGGATTAACAGGGTTTCGGGGGCTGAGGGCATTTTTTCACAGGATGAAGGCGGAAGGATGAAAACTGTCAACGGCCGACCGCTGGTCAGGTTGTGTTTCTTCCTTCACCCTTTCGTCTTCAGATCTTGAGCCGTTCCACCACGCGCCCGTTGACCAGATGTTCCTGCACGATCTCGTCGACGTCTTCCTGATCGACGTAGGTGTACCAGACTTCCTCGGGGTAGATCACCATCACCGGGCCTTCGTCGCAACGGTCGAGACAGCCCGCCATGTTGATGCGCACCTTGCCCTTGCCGTTGAGCTTGAGGGACTTCACTTTATCCTTGGCATAGTCACGTATCTTGCTCGCGCCGTGGTTGTTGCAGCAATTCGCTCCGGCGTCGCGCTGGTTGCAGCAAAAGAAAACGTGCCGTTCAAAATAACTCACGATGTGTCGCCCCTTTTTCGATAACAGGGTTGCATTATAAGCCGAACCCCCTGGCGGTTCATGACGGCCGCCGCGCGTGATTCTGCCGCGACAGAGCCAGCAGATAGGACAGCGCCAACAGGGGCCACAATTCGGAAAACGCACGCAATATCGCCGAAAAGCTGAGTAGATGGCTGACGCGTCCGCTGGCCAGTTGCGGCGGCGCGCTGAAGTAAGGGTTGTCGGGCGCTAGATTGATGGCGGCCAGCGCAAACAGAATAAACAGCATCGACAGCCACAGGCGCGTCCGATGCCCGAACGAGAGCAGCCCGACCAGCAACACCATTGCTCCCATGGACAGACCGAGCATGACGCCGGGCGTAACCCAGGCGAGTGCCCCCTGCGATTTTGAAAAGACCGCCGTGATGCCGATTTTCAGCGCGATGGCCGCCACGATGAATCCCGCGATCACCAAGCCGCGGTGCGTATCCGCGCGCAGCAGCGTGGACAGCAGCAGCCCGAGTCCCAGCAGGTTGAAAAACACCACCGCGGCTTCGGCGGTGAGATAGCGTCCGGGCGTATGAAAAAAATAAACCGGCAGATCGAAGGTGGCGCGCAAGTGGCCGGTGCCGAACATCTGCGTCACCGGATCGAGTTGCGCGACGACCCACAACACGGCGATGAGCAAACCGGTTTCGATGAGCGCGCCGTCGCGGAATACCCGGTTGCGCCAGGCAATGAGCCGGGCGCCGATGAGTTGCGAAGGCGCGAACAAGGGCGCCGCCAGCGCGCCGATCAAACCGCCGGTGGCGTTGGCCATCACATCGATGTTCGAGGGGATGCGCGCGGGCAAAAACAGTTGCAGGCTTTCCATGCCGATGCTGATGCCCGCCGCGAGCAGCGCGCCAGCGATGACCGACAGCACGGGGCGCAAAAACGGGCGCAATCCCAATGCCAGCAGGAAGCCGAGCGGCAGGTAGGCAATGGCGTTGGCCAGCACATCTTCAAGCGTGATATAACGCGGCCACGCGGCGCTGAGAAATCCGTAGAGATCTTCGGGCGGCAACCGCCAGCCGCGAAAGGGTTGCAGACTGGCGTAGGCGATGGTGAGCAGGTAAGCTAACGCCATCACCAGCGCCAGCTTGTAGACATGCGGCACCGGGGGCGCTTTCGCGTTGTCACCCATTTCAGAAACTGACGCCATTGAGCAAATATTACGACATTTTTAACGGTGACGCCGATGGTATATGCGCACTGCACCAGCTGCGGCTGGAAGAGCCGCGCGACGCGACGCGGATTACCGGCGTCAAGCGCGATGTGTCGCTGCTGGAGCGCGTCGATGCGGCGGCCGGCGACGAAATCACCGTGCTGGATATCTCAATGAAAACCAACGTGTCCGCACTGGCCAGATTGCTGGGGCGCGGCGTGAAGTGCCGTTACTTTGATCATCACGCGGCGGGTGTGATTCCCACGCACGCCCGGCTCAGCGCGCACATTGATACCGCGCCCGATGTTTGCACCAGCCTGATCGTGGACCGGTATTTGTCGGGCCGCCAGCGCGCATGGGCCGTGGTGGCGGCGTTCGGCGACAATTTGGTGGCGCCCGCGATTGCGGCCGCGCAGCCGCTGGAACTCGATCACACGGAGCTCGCCCGCCTGCACGAGCTGGGCGATTGCCTGAACTACAACGCGTATGGTGAAACCATCGATGATTTGCACTACCCGCCCGAAGATTTGTACGAGGCGATCATGCCCTACCGCGATCCGCTGCAATTCATGATCGACGAGCCGGTGTTCGATGTATTGAAGAACGCATACCACGAAGACCTCGAACGCGCCGAAGCAATCCAGGCGGAATTCGCCGATGATCGCGCCGCGCTGTACGTGCTGCCCGACGCGGC
>DHVE01000080.1:0-49378 GCA_002412495.1 Betaproteobacteria bacterium UBA5216 | reverse complement strand
GGAACATGCGCGGCGTGCCCACGCGGTGCTGGTGACCAAGCCGGGCGGATATACGGTGAGCGTGCGCGCGCCGGTGTCGAATCCGCAAGGCGCGGATGTTCTGTGTTCGCGCTTTGCCTCCGGCGGCGGGCGTAAGGGCGCGGCCGGCATCAACCTGTTGCCGTCGTCGGAACTGACTGCGTTTATCGAGGCGTTTCGGGCAGCCTATGCTCCATAACTATATGTTTTTAAAAATTTTATTGCTTTGTGCGCAGTTCTGACCGCGGCTGTAGCAAATCCATTTCCAGTATGCCGAACGCCGCGAGCCACAGCGTGGCATCCCATGCGTTCATCCACTTGCCGCGTGCGAGCCAAACCAATACCAGCAGGCCGAGCGCGGCGTACAGTAATGCGGCGCTTAACGCGAATGCGCTGCGGTGGGCCGCCACGGTAGCCGGCCGCTGAATTTCAAATTCCAGCAGCACGACCACCGCGATCCACAGCAGAAGATTGGTGGCATCCAGCCATTCTTGTTCGCGCACATACAACACAGCGGAAGTCAGTATTGCGAACGTGGCGAGCAAGCGCAGGCCGTGTATCAATAACAGCGCACCTGGCACCAGCGACTGCCGCGCGCGCGAGGCTTCGAACAAGAACAATATCAGCAGCGCATACCACGCCACCGATTCCAGCGCCTCGCTAAAGCGGCCCGCGAGGATGTAGTAGATGGTATTGCCGGCCAGCAGCGCAAAAATGGCCGCCTGTAAGCGGCGCGTGGCGATTAGGGAGAGCACGCGGCGCGATCAGGGTTGGTGCGTGCCACCGTGAGGATGATCGTGATGATGTCCAGTGGCGGGTACATGATGCGTGAGGCTCGCGGGGTGCGGGTGTGGCGCGTGGGCTTCGGGGTGCAGGGGCGTCGGGTGCCCCACGACCTGTGGCAGCAGGGAGGCCGCCATCATGCCCATGCCGGCTGCGGCAAAGCCGACCAGCTGCGGCAACCATACTTCGTTGTCGGTGCCGAAAAACTCCAGTAGCACCCAGGTGATAAAGCCGCACGCAATGCCCGCGAGGGCGCCTTGTGTGGTGGCACGCTTCCAGTACAGACCGAGAAACAGCGGCCAGAACGCGGACACCAGTGTAACCTTGTAGGCGTTTTCCACCATCTTGAAAATGCTCGCGCCGGAATTGAGCGCAAACATCAGCACGATGCCGGCGAAACACACCAGTACGATACGCATGGTGCGCAGAAACACGCGATCTGTCATGCCCGGAAACGCATTGCGAATAATGTTTTCTGAAAAGGCCACCGAGGGCGCGAGCAGCGTGGCGCTCGAACAGCTCATGATCGCCGACAACAGCGCGCCGAAAAACACCACCTGTGCGAACAGCGGCGTGTGTTGCAGGATCAACGTCGGCAGAATTAATTGCGAATCCTTGGAAAGCAGTTCGGTGAATACCTTGGGATCGACCAGCGTCGCCGCGTAGGCCAGAAACATCGGCACGAACGCAAACAGAAAATAAATCGAGCCGCCCAGCACCGAACCGCGCACCGCTGTCTTTTCATCCTTGGCGGATGTCATGCGCTGAAATACATCCTGCTGCGGAATTGAACCCAGCATCATGGTGATCCACGCGCCGATGAAGGGAATCCACGCGGTCATTTTTGCCTCGGGAAAGAAATCGAGCTTGCCCGCCGTGTAGGCGTGCGACACCACCGCGCCCACGCCGCCGGTCATGCCGGAGATCACGTAGCCGATGTAGAGCATGCCGCCCATGATGACGGTCATCTGCACAAAATCGAGTATCGCCACCGACAGCATGCCGCCGAAAGTGGTGTAGGTGAGCACGATGGCGGCCCCCAGAATCATGCCCGCCGGCTGGCTGATTGCGCCGCCGGTAACCACAAAAAACACCAGACCGAGCGCCTTGATCTGTGCCGCCACCCAGCCGAGATAAGAGGCAACGATGGCCAGCGTACACAACACTTCCACCGTGCGGTTGTAACGCAGCCGGTAATAATCACCGATGGTGAGCAAATTCAGGCGATAGAGTTTTCCGGCGAAAAACAAGCCCGCGAGTATCAGGCACAGACTGGAGCCGAACGGATCGGCCACCACGCCGCGCAGGCCGTCCTTGACGAACGTGGCGGAAATGCCGAGCACGGTTTCCGCGCCAAACCAGGTGGCGAACACCGTGGCCATCACGATCGGCAACGGCAGATTGCGGCCCGCGACGGCAAAATCCTTCGCGTTATGCACGCGCGTCGCCGCGATCAGGCCGATGGCGAGCGATATCAGCAGATAGACGACGACAAACCAGATCAGCACTGCGCGCCTCCCAACACGGTAAACGCGAGGATTATAAAGCTAGCGCAGCCAGATGAGCAGTGCCGCCAATCCCGTGCTCAGTGCGAACAGTGCCGTGACCCATGCCAGCGAACGGTGCAGTTGCCGTTGCTCGTGACGCAGCCATTCGACTTGTTTTTGCAGTGGCGCCACGCGGTCTTCGCTCAAGGCGCGGTGGATCAGCCGCGGCAGTTGCGGAATCGTCGTGGACCAGAACGGCGCTTCTTCCTGAACCTGGCGAATCAGCGCGCGCCAACCGACCTGTTCCGACATCCAGCGTTCCAGAAACGGTTTCGCGGTGGCCCACAGATCAAGTTCCGGGTCGAGATCGCGCCCCAATCCTTCGATATTGAGCAGTGTTTTTTGCAGCAGTACCAGTTGCGGCTGGATCTCCATGTTAAAGCGGCGCGAGGTCTGAAAGAGCCGCAGCAACAGTTTTCCGAACGAAATATCCTTCAGCGGCTTGTCGAAAATCGGCTCGCACACCGCCCGGATAGCGGTCTCGAAGGCTTCGATGCTGGTGCCCGGCGGTGTCCAGCCCGATTCAATGTGTGCCTCGGCCACGCGCCGGTAATCGCGGCGAAAGAACGCGATAAAATTGCGCGCGAGATAATGTTTGTCGGTGGGTGTCAGCGTGCCCATGATGCCGAAATCGAGCGCGATATACTGGCCCGCCGGCGAGACAAAAATATTGCCCGGATGCATGTCCGCGTGGAAAAAACCGTCGCGAAAAACCTGCGTGAAAAATATTTCCACGCCGGCGCGCGCGAGCTTCGGGATATCCACGCCTTGCGCGCGCAGCGCATCGACGTGCGACACTGGCGTGCCGCGCATGCGCTGCATCACCATGACCTCGGTCGAGCAGTATTCCCAGAATATTTCCGGCACGGCGAGCAGCGGTGAGCCGGCGAAATTACGCCGCAACTGGCTGGCGTTGGCGGCTTCGCGCATCAGATCGAGTTCGTCGTCGAGATGACGCGCGAACTCGGTGACCACCTCGTGCGGCCGCAGGCGTCTGCCGTCGGCCCACAGCCATTCCATCAAGGATGCGCCGGCATCGAGCAAGGCAAGATCATTGCGAATCACGCTGGCGATGCCGGGGCGCAGAATTTTCACGGCGGCCTCGCGCCCGTCGTGCAGTTCGGCCAGATGTACCTGCGCCACCGAGGCGCTGGCGTGCGCTGTGCGATCAAAAGTTCGAAATATTTCGCTTACCGGTTTGCCGTTTTTCCCTTGGGCGCGCTCGATGACGGCAATGGCCTCGTCGCCCGGAAACGGCAGCACCTGATCCTGCAGCCGCGCGAGTTCGTCGGCTATGTCGTCCGGCAACAGATCGCGCCGCGTGGACAGTATCTGTCCGAACTTGACGAATATCGGCCCAAGCGTTTCCAGCGCGCGCCGCAGCCGCACCGCGCGCGGCGCGGAAAGATCGCGCCAGAACAGCGTGGCGCGCAACATCGTATGCAGTCCGCCGACACGTTCGTGCCCGCGCAGGAACTCGTCAAGTCCGAAGCGCAACGCGACGGTGATGATTTTTATCAGGCGGATAAGACGCATGGAAGGATTTTAACGGCGTGAACGCGTAAACGGGAGAACATGTGAACGAGTAACCCGCGGCAAGCGGATTTGCGGCTTTTTTCGCGCAACGCGGCACGGGATGGTTGCCGGGCGCAAGGCGCCACCCATTTACTCGCTCATTTGTTCAATTGTTCACGCTGTTCGACCAGTTTTTCCAGCCGCGCCACATCGTCGCGTAGCGCATCGACGTCGCGGTTGAATTGTTCCACGTCGGCCCGGCTGGCGATCAGCGGTTGTTCTTCGGTCCAGTATTCGGCGAAGGAGCGGGCCAGATTGTCCGCGCCTTGTCTTCCCCATGTGTCGAGCTTGCGGCCGGTTTCAACCATGCGATGCGCGGCAATGTCGCCGAACACGCGACTCAGGTCTTCTTCGATGTCCCAGCGGACATGGCGAGCGATGTGATGCAGCGCAGCCGCCAAGTGCGGATCGCCTTCGACGGTAATGTCATGCCATGCCGTTGCGTCGCGCGCCGCGAGACGCAACATCACGCCGGGCGTCAGTCGTAGCGTCACGTCAGGGATGGCACCAGGCGCCGGCGCGATGACTTCACCGTTTTCGCCGATGCCGAGCAACAGGGGCAGTGGAAAGCTCTCGGCGCGTATCACTTTTCCGGCAAACGGACGCAATCGCTCCATCGCCCAGCTATTCTGTCGTAGCAGGCGGTTAATGGCGGGTAGGTAAAGTGAGGGAATCAAGCGGCAAAAAAACGCCCGGGCGGGCCGGGCGTTTTTTACGGGGCAGCGGTTATTATGATGCTTGCTGAATGCCCGCCACCCGCCATCCTGAACCGCCACTGACAGGTTTTTCGAGGTGCCAGACTTCGTTCAGGTTGTTGAGCACGCCGTTCTCACGGATCTGGCCGGTAAAGCGCACGCTGACGACATACAGATTGCCTTCCGTAACCACCTCAAGCACTTCCGCATGCAGATCGACCGCCTCCGTTTTTTGTGGCGTACCCCAAGCGGACTTCATTTCGCCTTCGAGTTCGCGATAAAGTTCCGGCGTGAGGAAATCACGCAGCGTGGAGGCGTCACCAGCGTCGTTCGCCGCTTGCAGTCGATTGAAATTCAGTTTCGCCTGACGCTCGAACTCCACTGCGTCGAAATCCGCGGGCCAGCGGCTGGCGGACGCTGCGTTCACGGCCGATGCCCCGCCCAGCGTCGCGGCGAGCGAACCGGGTGCCGCGTTGCCGGTGAATTGCGCGGGTTGCGCGGCGGGTATCGCGGGTGCCGGGGCACTGCCTGAATTGCCCGCGCCCGCGTAGCCCAGCGGTTGCTGCGGCGCGGATTTGTTGCGCGTGAGCATGCGATATATGAAGAATCCCGCGCCCACCAGCAACAGTACCATCAGGATGCTGCCGATGGCGCTCGCCAACGCGCCGCCCATTCCCATGCTGCTCAACAATGATGCGATGCCGATACCGGCGGCGATGCCGGCCAGCGGCCCGAGCCACTTGCTCATGCCCGACGGCGCTGGCGCGGGCGCCGGCGTTGGCGCGGCTTGTTGAGCGGGTGCGGTTTTTTGCGCGGGGGCTGAATTGGTGGCGCTGCTGCTCTGACGTCCGGCACTGCGTCCACCGCCGACACGCGCGGCTTCTGTATCCATTGCCACCAGTGCGAATCCAAACATAACTACAAATACGGCAAGTAATTTATTCATATCGTTTCCTCCAGCTGTTTTAGGGGTACAACAGATCCATTATAGAACGTTGGTACCCCAGGTAAAGTGCCACGGGATGAATATATTGTATTAAAAAAACAAATACTTACGATTATAACTTGTAGCCTCGATGTAATGCCACGACCCCTGCGGACAGATTGAAATATTCAACGCGCGCCAAACCGGCGTCCAGCATCATTTGCTTTAGCGTTTCCTGATCGGGATGCATGCGGATGGATTCCGCCAGATACCGGTAACTGTCCGCGTCCTTGGTGATCAGTTCGCCCATTTTCGGCAGCACGTTAAACGAATAGGCATCGTAGGCGCCTTGCAGCGGTTTCCACACGCGGCTGAATTCGAGCACCAGCAAGCGTCCGCCGGGGCGCAGCACGCGAAACATTTCCGCCAGCGCGGCGTCCTTGTGCGTCATGTTGCGCAGACCGAAGGCGACACTCACGCAATCGAAATGATTCGAGACGAACGGCAGCTTCTCCGCATCGCATTGCACGGCGGGCGCGAAAACGCCGTCGTCGATCAGGCGATCACGGCCGATGCCCAGCATGGCCGCATTGATATCGGTGAGCACCACCGAGCCGGTCGGGCCGACCCGTTGGGCAAACGCCCGGGACAGATCCGCGGTGCCGCCGGCGACATCCAGCACGCGTTCACCGGCGCGGACATAACTCTGATCGATGGTGAACTTTTTCCACAGCCGGTGGGTGCCCGCCGACATGAGGTCGTTCATCAGGTCGTAACGTTCGGCGACCGAGGTGAAAACCCCTTTGACCTTGCGCGCTTTTTCATCTTCGGCGACCTGCTGATAGCCGAAGTGCGTGGTGTTGCCGCCGCTGTTCGCGCCGCTCACGACGGCTCCCGGCTCCGGCCGGCTTCCGCCAGCCGTTTCAGATACCCCGCCCACAGTTCAGCCTGCCGCACACCGTAGTCGTAGAGAATGTCCCACGAGTAAAGCCCCGTGTTGTGGCCATCGGAAAACGTCAGTTGCACGGCGTAATTGCCGACCGGTTCGATGGACTGGATGGCCACGTCCTTTTTGCCGAATTGCAGTGTTTCCTGCCCCGGGCCGTGGCCGCGCACTTCGGCGGACGGCGAAAAGACGCGCAGAAATTCGCACGGCAGGCGAAACGTCTTGCCATCGGCAAAACTGACTTCGAGTAACCGCGACATCTGGTGCAGCTTGATCTCGGTGGGCAGCGGTGATTCGTTGTGGGCTGAAGCGGCCATGGCCATGCGCGTCCGGTGGAAACAGGATGCGCATCATAACCGAGCCGCCGCGCGGCGCAAAGAACGCCGCGCGGCACCCCGCCGGATGAAATTTATCCTTCGACGAGAGCGACGCTGCAGCGGTCGAAATCCGTGCCGCGCTCGATCAGGTTGATCAGTTTGGCGACCTGCTTTTTTTCGCCCTGAATTTCAATCATGCGCCCAGCCTGGAACCAGCCCGCCGGCAAAACCACCGACAGCGGCGTGGCCGGCATCGCCACTTGCGGCAACATCAGCGCCTGCTCCAGCTTCACGTTGCCGGGCAGGTTGAAGTTCGACGGACGCACCGAAATGGCGGTCGGCGTGCCGGCAAACAGACGAATGCCGCACTGGCATTCGTTTTGTTCATTGATACGAATCCACTGAATGGTGCCGAGCCGGCTGTCGGCGTCGTTGGCGCCGCGGCGGATGCCGAGAAGCTGGTTATGGTTCATTCGCTGTAGGGCGGACGGTTCCCGCAACATGCACATGAAACCGGACTTGCTCTGATTCAGAATTTGCCAGTTTTCGGATTTCTTGAACGCTGGCTGTTTGGCCGTGGTGGACAGGCGCATCGAAAAACCGAGGTTGTCGGATTCCCATTTGTCTCGTGACGAAAACGTGGCGGGTTCGGGCAGTTTTTCCTCGCCGCCCAGCAGTTTGTGAGATTCCGGTATGCCGAAGCAGACTTCCACCGGTTCCGTGACGATGCTACGTTCTTCGGTGCGCAGCATGCCGTAACGGCACCACTGCACATAGAGCAGCATGATCAGGCTTTCGCAGCCGGGTTGCCGCGCGTCTTCGCCCAAGCCCAGTTGCGTCGGCGTCTGGCCCTGCTTGAGCAGATTGATGGTCTGGCGCAGCGACTTGGCGATTTGCTCCAGATCGAGATAACGCACCGACGCGCCCGGCGACACTTGCTCGGCGAGCACTGCGGGCGCATCACCGTTGAAATCCACCGCGATCAGCGGAATGGCGCCCGCGGGCAGCGGCTGGGCCGACAGATTGACCAGCGACGACCACTTATCCAGCCAGCGGCGCAGGAAGGCCATTTGCCGCACCGTCAGTGCATAGGGATTCGCCAGATTCGCGAGCAACACATGAACGTAGGCTTCGGCGCAACTGCTGTCGGCTTCGTGGCGCGCGAATACGTCCTGCACGCGCATGCGTGACACACCGTGTTCCTCCGCGAACGCGAACAATTGATGCAACGCGCGCCACGCCGCGCCGCTGGGTTCGCGATACACCTGATAGTGCTCGAACATCGCGTGGCCGGCGGTGCGCAGGCAACGCAAGGTGATCAGCGCGGCAAACGGTGACACCGGCAGATCGCCGGCACGGTAGGCGTCGAGACAGCACTGATAGTTGGCGCCGAGCGCGTTCCACAAGCCCACGACATTTTTCCAGGCCAACGCGTCCGCCTGATCCAGCGGCAGCGGTTTGCCGAGGTAACGTTTGGCGACTTCGGCCTGCGTGAAGTGAATGGTTTCCTTCAGCGCTTCGAGTATCTTAAGGCGTTCCAGCGCGGGCAGTTCCGCCTGCGAGAGCGCGCAAACCTGCTCGAATACCATCTGGTGCGCCATTTGCACATTGGTGATCGGCAGCGCGGCGATCCAGCGCATGCAACTCGCGGAATCCTGAAACTGCAGCGTGGTAGCGGCTTTTGCCAGTGTATGTGCCTGGATGCTCATGGGCATCTCCTTGATCGGTAGGGTTGATACCTGGGGGTGTTGCTGGTTTCTTTTCCGGCGGCTTTATGCCCGCACTGCGTCGTTACCTGGTGTTCGTTGCATGTCTTCGCATGTGGCGCGAGCCGTCAGCGCAAGACTAATGATATGTTGCCCGCCCTACTGTGAACCATGTCACATCCCGCGAAGAAAAATGCGCGGAAGCGGTAATAATTTACAGACGACCGGTGATTTTGGGGGTGATTGGGGCAATTCCCCCGCCATCGCGACGCCCTGCGTCGGAATACTTTGCCAATTTACTTCGCCAACTGGATCCCGATTTGGCGGCTGATTTTTTCCGGCAGATTCTCCGGCATGTAGCGCAGCCGGGGCACGTCGCGTTGCCGCAGACCCCAAATGGCCTGCGGGAAATGCGCGTCGTCGCGAAAGCGCGGAATGACATGCCAATGCAAATGCGGCGTGAAATTGCCCAAGCTTGCCAGATTGATCTTGTCGGGCGCGAGCAGTTCGCGCAGCACTGATTCAACCGCCAGCACCACGCGCAGGCAGTGCGCGCGGTCGGCGGCATCGAGATCGGTCATTTCGGCCACGTGCGCTTGCCAGATCACGCGGCAATAGCCGGGGTAGTCTGTTTCTTCAATCAGAACCACGCGGCACCGGGCGTCTTGCCACAGCAATTGCCCGCCGATCGTGGCGCATAGTTCGCAAGTCATATCAATGTTCTCACTGAAGTTGCGGGCTTTATACGGTTAATACGGCGATTACCCAATAGCGCGCGAGCTTCCCGGCGGCGATGCAAAGCAGGCACAACCACGGATTCAAACGCAGCCAGCCCGCCGCTACGCATAACGGGTCGCCGATGATGGGCACCCAGGACAACAATAAAACGGGGGCGCCGTACTGTTGCACGCGCGCCAGACCTTTCATTTCGGTTTTTTGAGGGACAAGGCGTCCCAGCAAATACGACGACAGACCGCCGAGCGTATTGCCCAGCGTTGCCACCGCCAGTGCCGCCCATAACTGATGCGGGTGCAACTTCAGCACGCCAAACAACACCGCTTCGGAGCCGCCCGGCAGCAGCGTGGCCGCGAGAAAGCTGCTGACGAACAGGGTCCAGAGGCTGGCGGTATCGGTCATGTGGGCATGATCTTCCTGTGAACATTGTCGCACGGCGCGACGCGGCGTTGGATTGACCGCGGCGGAAGTAATCCCGGATAATTGCCCACCTTTTATAGGATGCCGTCAATGCTTGCCAAGGTTGTTTCCAATTTGTTGAGCAGCATGGCTGGCTCCCGGCCTTTACCCATGAGTGCGACCATGAACGATACCAGCGCGCCGCTGATCAGCGAAGAATACCGCCGCATGCAGCAGGAGCTGCATAAGAATCCCAACTACGGGGTGGCATCGGTGGGATACGCGCCCATCGTTGCCGAGATTATGCAGGCGGTCAACGCCACGGAATTGTTGGACTACGGCGCGGGCAAGGGGCGTCTCGGACAGACGTTGCGCCAGCATACACAGCAACAGTTGACCATACATCATTATGATCCCTCGATCCCGGCGTGGTCCGGCACACCGAAGCCCTGCCGCTTTGTCGCATGTATTGATGTCCTGGAACATATCGAACCGGAATTGCTGGATAACGTGCTTGATGATCTTCGTCGCGTTACCATAGGGGTGGGCGTGTTTACGGTACATACCGGTCCCGCCGGGAAGTTCTTGACGGACGGGCGTAATGCGCATTTGATTCAACAACCGCCGTCGTGGTGGCTGCCGAAATTCATGTCGCGCTTTGATCTTGTGCAGTTTAGCCGTATGCAGCAAGGCTTCTGGATCGCCGTTGAAGCCAAACCGGCTTGATGACACGCAAACTTTCCTTTTCTCCTGATTTCACAACTGAAAGACAACCATGACTTACGCCATTGATTTTCCCGCCGTCACCACGCTGCCTGTTGCCGAAAGCAATCAAACGTTTCCGGTCGGGCGCATTTATTGCGTGGGCCGCAATTACGCCGAACATGCCAAGGAAATGGGGCATGACCCGGATCGCGAACCACCATTTTTCTTCATGAAACCAGCGGATGCGATCGTGCAAAACGGCGCTACGATTCCGTATCCCACGATTACCAAGGATCTGCATCACGAGATCGAGATGACTGTCGCTATCGGCAAGGGCGGCAGGGATATACCCGTGGAAAAGGCGCTCGATCACGTATTCGGTTACGGTGTCGGTCTCGACATGACGCGCCGCGACGTGCAGGGCGAAGCCAAAAAAATGGGACGCCCGTGGGAGATGGGCAAGGCATTTGATGATTCCGCGCCGTGCACCGCCCTGAAAACCGTGGCGATGGTGGGGCATCCATCTAAGGGGGCGATCTGGCTCAAAGTCAACGGCGTGGTCAAGCAAAAGGGTGATCTGTCCGAGTTGATATGGAATATTCCCGAGACCATTTCGTGCCTGTCGAAAATGATCACCCTGCGGCCTGGCGATCTCATCATGTCGGGCACGCCCGCGGGCGTGGGCCCGGTGCAGCGTGGCGACAAGCTCGAAGGTTTTGTCGAAGGTGTTGGCAGTCTGACCGTCAGCTACGCGAAGTAATTCTCACGGGAGTGACCGTCATGCGCACAGTCAGACTTGGCAGGAATGGCCCGCACGTATCGGCGATGGGGCTGGGCTGTATGGGCATGTCGATCAGTTACGGCGAGCCGAATGACGCGGAATCCATCGCTACCCTTCATCGCGCAATTGATCTGGGCGTTAATCTGATCGTCACGTCCGACGCCTATGGCGCTGGCGTGAATGAGGCCCTGGTAGGACGCGCGATCAAGGGCAAGCGAGAACAGGTGCTGGTCGCAACCAAGTTTGGCAACCTTGCTCTGGCGGGGCGTGGCGCCGATGGCGGTGCGGCGGCGCTGACCGGCGGACATCCGGACTACGTGCCGCAAGCCTGCGAAAAAAGTCTCAAGCAACTCGGCGTGGACGTGATCGATATCTACGGTCTGCATCGCGTTGATGCCACCGTGCCGATTGAAGACACCGTGGGCGCGATGAAACGCCTGGTGGAGCAGGGCAAGGTGCGTTATCTGCAGCTGTCGGAGGCGGGGCCGGAAACGATTCGCCGTGCAAACAAGGTGCATCCGATCGCCGCGCTCGAAACCGAGTATTCGTTGTGGAGCCGCGATGTTGAAAATGCCATCCTCCCGACATGCCGGGAATTGGGCATAGCCTTCATGCCATATGCGCCGCTAGGGCGCGGTTTTCTCACCGCCACAATGAAAACGCTCGACGCCTTGCTGCCTTCCGACCGGCGGCGCGATCACCCGCGCTTCCACGCTGAAAATATCAATAAAAACAAAGACTTATTAAAACCCATCGAGGATATCGCCGCGGCGCATTCATGCACACCGGCGCAGATCGCATTGGCCTGGCTGCTCGCGCAAGGCGCGGACATCGTGCCGATACCGGGCACCAAGCGCCGCGCGTATCTCGAACAAAACTGCGCCGCGCTTGATGTCCGGCTCGGCGCGGATGAAATAAACCGACTGAGCGCCGCGTTTCCGCTTAACGTCACGGCCGGCACGCGTTATCCTGAGAAGCAGTTGAAAAGCCTGGGTATCTGATCGTGGCATCTGCATCCGATATGGCGCCGCCCCAACTGAAGGTGCCGCCCGGTGCCCACCAGATGTCGCGTGTGGGTGGACAAATTCTGCCGGACGGTACAGATACACTGTTGGCGCCGATTAGCGCAACTCTGCGCACAGGCGATCCAACGCTGCTTGCCATGTGCCGTCGATGTCCTGACGATACACTATAAAATCTGGAAACCACGGTGAGTTCTCGCCATAGGCCATCCAGCGCCACTCCGAGGGCCGCGGTACCAGCACGCGTGCGTTGCGACCAAGGCCCGCGCGCAAATGCATGTTGGTGTTGCTGACGCCCACGTATTCGTCAACCACCGCCAGCAGCGCGAGCATTTCCTCCAGATCGTCGTTGACGGCGCACAAATCGTGTATGGGCGTGCCGGCCGCCACCGACAATTGCGCGATTTCATCCGGCAGTGGTTTGCGCTGCACCGCGAGTAGCGTGTGCGGCAGACCGGCCAGTGTTTTGCCGAAGGCATCAAGGCCGATATTCTTGAACAACGTCCACCATTTTCCTTTTTGCTCATGTGGCGCGACGCCGCCGCGCCAGGTCAGCGCCAGATATGGCGGCGGTCCCAGAGCTGCAAGTTTTTCGTGCATCGCCTTGATGTGATCGGTCAATGCCGTCAACGGCAGCGGTGGCGGTAATTCAACACAGTGTGCGCTGAAATCCCGGTAAAGCGCATGCGGCAAATCGCCGATCAGCATTTCAAGGCTGTATTTCGCCGTATCCGGCGGCACCACATTGTCGTGACCGCTGGGTTCTTCGATAATCTGATCCACGCAATGGGCGCGGGCCAGTATCGATGTCAGTTTTGGATCGGTGATATAGGCCACGCGGGCGCCCAGTTTTTTTAGCAACGGCGCGTAGCGCAGAAAAAACAACTCGTCGCCCAAGCCCTGCTCTCGCAGTAGCCGCACCGATGTGCCGTGCAGATGGGTCGGCAATTGCGCGCGCAGCCAGGGCCGTGTTTGCATTTTGGCCTGACGTACTTCGCGGTGTATAAAATCCCGCCAGCCCTCGGCGAAATTTCCTGCGGTCAGATGCGTGACGCCGGTGACGTAGGCGACATGCGTATCCCCGGCCAGCTTGAGCCTCAGTTGGTCGAGCAGGGCGAGGCCCTGCTCGGCAAGGCCGGTTTCAAACAACAAGCCGCCGAGTGCCATTTGCACTTGCGCATTGTCGGGCGCCAGGGTCGCGGCTTGCTGCGCCGGCGCCAGCGCCGCATCAAGGTGGCCTTGTTGCACGTGCGCCGCGGCCAGCAGCCTGTGCAGTTCCGCGCTCCGTGGCAATTCAGTGAGCGCGGCGCGCGCGAGTTGGTCGCCTTCCGTAAATTTTCCCTGCTGCGTCAACAAGGACACGAGATTGATATAGGCCATCTCCCGTTGCGCGCCGTGCGCCAGCGCCTGACGAAAACTTTGTTCCGCTTCGTCGAGCCGATGCACGGATTGCAGCACCGCGCCAAGATTCATGTGCGCATTGCCGTAATTCGGATCGGCCTGTAGCGCGCGATGGTAGCGTTCGAGCGCCAGCGGCGCATCGCCGTCATGCTGCGCGATTTTGCCAAGGCCGAACCACGCGGCGGCATGGTCAGGGCAGTGTTCCGCGATTGTCAAAAATAGATTTTCCGCTTCGTCTGTTTGTCCACCGGCAGCCAGTGCATTGGCGATGCCAATGGCGTAGTCGGGATTCGACGGCGCCAGCCCGGACGCGCGCCGGTATGCCGTTTCCGACTCGATGTAATCACCGGTTTCAAACAAGGCATTGCCCAGATTGGCCCAAAACCCGTGGGTATCGGGTTGCAGCGCCGTTGCCTTGCGAAACAGCGTGACCGCCAGCGGCGGCTGACCCCTGCTAAGCGCCACCACGCCACGCAGATTGAACGCGTCGGGATTGCGCGGATCGGCTTCCGCCGCCCGGACATAGGCTTTTTCCGCCGCGGCAAGATCGCCGGCACGGTGACTTTGCAGGCCTTGTTCCAGCAGTTTGCGGGCGCGAAGTTGTTTATTACTCACGGCGAGAAGGGGCGCAATGTGGACAATCATGAGCCTGACAAGCCCACAACCGAGGCAAAGGCTGGTCGGGGGATTTTAGATGCATGAGATACAATTTAATGAATTTATTCAATGGGTTATATTAACTTCCTTGACAGGCCAATGACACCAAACCCGAAGCGGAAAATAACTTCGCGCACACGTGTCGGAGGCCAATGGACGCCCATATTTTCAATCCCATATTTCAACCCCATGTTTTTATTGCGTATTTTAAAGGAAGCCCCCTTAGCGCTAGCCGTTGTAAAAATACGACAAACACGGTGACAGTAGGCACCAAAACTCCCTAATTGCTTGTTGTCGGGTGAGTCGATGAGCGATTATAGGCACGTCCAAAAGGACTTCGGTATATATATAACGATTGATCAAAGGAGAAGTTAATGAACAACAAGTCTCGTATTGCGCTGGCGATAGCCGCAGCATTCGGCACTGCCGCTTTGGGCGTCTCATCGGGCGCATCTGCCCAGACGAGCACTGTGCAGATCGGTGGGTCTATAAGTTTGAAATATGCTTTGCACCGTAACACGGGCGGGCTCGCGAGTGGCTCCAAGAACAGCAGCAACGACAATCTGTCGTTGAATGAGCCGGAAATTTGGATCCACGGTGAAGAGAAAATCGGCAGCAACCTCACGGCGTGGTTCCGCTGCTCGAGTTCGTTCGACGTTTTGGGCGCAGGCGGCGGCACGCAAGCCACGCCGGCGGGCGTTGCGGCAGCGCCGGCCACATCTCAGTGGTGTGGTCGCAACAGCGCGCTCGGCTTCAAGGGCGGCTTTGGTAACGTTTATTTCGGCAACTGGGATATGCCGTCGAAAAACGTTTACAACGCGTTTCGCGGCTGGTTTAGCGGCACTGACAGCTTGGTCGGTGGTTTCGCCAACGTGTTGCTGAACACGTCGAGCAGCAACACCACTAACGTCACTGCGACGCAAGCCTCTTTTGTTGAGCGCCGTCAACGTCTAATCCGCTATGACAGCCCGAGCTTCAGTGGCTTTAGCGTTTCGGCTGGCTATACCGCTGCCAACGAATCCACCGGTTTGAGCTCGGCGGCTTCGCAAGGCCTGACTCCGCGTGCGTTGTCGTTGTCTGGGGAATACAAAAATGGTCCGTTGTACCTCGGCATCGGCTACGACCGGCATAACGACCATAACCCGGGTGCTGGCGGTACCGTCGCAATCGGCACCGGTGCACTCCAGTACAATGGTGGTTCGGATACGAACTGGATGTTCGGCGCTGGGTATACCTTCGGCTTTGGCATGAAGCTGACTGGTTTGATCACTCGCTCCAAGTATGACGTGACCAACACCACCGATCTGAAAAAGAACGGCTATGCGGTGGCGATGGATTACGCGGTTAGCGGCCCGCACTCGATCAAAGCTATGTACTTTGCTGCCGGTGATTCGAAGGGTACCTCAGCTACAGCGGTGGGTGCGCACCAAGCAGTAGGCCCATCAACCGGCGCTAAGGGCTGGAACTTGGGCTATATGTACGCAATGTCCAAACGCACACAAATTGGCGTTATGTATAGCGTGATCGACAATGACACGAACGCGAAATACGGCAAAGGCATACAAAGCGCCACATTGGGCCAAACGCAGAAAGTGTACGGTATGAACGTACGTCACAGCTTCTAATCAAGCGGTTTTGCGGTATCTTGAACGGGCATCTTCGGATGCCCGTTTTTTTTGCTATTCTAACGGACCAAAAGCCGTAGTCATGCTAATTACATTTCATCAGGGCGGCATTAATAGCGTCGCTTTTTTCAGTATATTACGGCCTGGAAATTGCACCTTTATTGCAATAGAACCGGCATAAGCCGGGCCAGCAGATTATTTCGCGCTCAATTTTCTGGTTTTTTACCGGAAGCGCTTCCTGTTCCAACGGCAGCGCATGAAATTCGGGGTCTTTGTGGATTAACGTGGCGCCTTGCTCAAGGGTGCAAGCAGCAACCCAGCCATCCGCGAGTGACAGAGAATAAAGGGCCTTCATCTCGGCGGCCTTGATCAACAAAGCATCGCTGTCGCGCACCCACTCCAAGGGCAATTCCAAGCATTGCTGATAGGCCAGCCGACTACTGGCTTCAGTCTTGTCGCGCCACACCCGGTACAGCCCTTCCATCAACGACATAATGCAACCATAGCAACGCGCCTTGCCCTTGGCGGCCTGCTGCAAGACTTCAGATACGCGCGCCGCGCCAGGTTCATCGTCGCGCGGTGTGAGCAAGGCCGATGTGTCAAGCAGATAGCGCTTCATTCATTCGCCAATTCTTCGCGGCGTGCGGCTAGCAAACGCCGGGTAGAGCCGCCTTTGCCTTGCCCTCGAAAGGCTTCCACTGGATTGGCGCGAACCGGCACCACGCGGATGGCGCCATTGTCCAATACCCACTCTAGGCGGTCAGAGGGATTCAAATGAAATTGGCGACGAATTGCGGCAGGAATGACGGTCTGTCCGCGTTCAGTTATGGTGCTTCTCATGGCGATCCCCTTCGATGAATTATTAATGTGTGATAATTGAAATTCACCCTCGGCAGCTTCGCAACCCACAAAAACGATGTGCCGTGATCGTCGCGCAGGGGGGAGGCATGGTGCCGGGCACGCAAGGGCGGGCAGCGGAAGCAATAGCCGGGTTTTGCGCCGTGCGCCGGCTTTCGCTACACCCATCCCGGATTCTTCCGTTCACGTATTACAATCCACGCGACATTGAGAATGCTACTCGCGCGCGGTGACACGCGAGTAGCCGACCGGGGAGCGTGGCAGCATGACGGCATCGAATGAAATGGAAGTGAAGGCGGGCTGGGAGCTATACCGGCGCGGTGATTGGGCGGGTGCGGAACGCTGCTGCCAAAACATACTGAATGTATCGCCAACCTATGGCGGCGCGCTGGGGCTGCTGGGTATATTGCGATTAACCGCAGGCCGCGCCGACGAGGCGGCGGCGTTGCTGACGCAGGCGCTCAAAGGCAAGCCGCGCGATGCGATGCTGCTGGGCGCGCTGGGCCTGGCGCGGTTGATGCAAGGCGATGCGGGCGCGGCCGAAAAAGCCTTGCGAGGCGCACTGAAATGGGGAAACCATGACGACGCATTGTTGCGCATGCGGCTGGGCCTGGCGCTGGGTGCGCAAGGACGCGCGCAGGAGGCCATCGTCGAGTTGCGCCGCGCGCAGGCCATCGCGCCGGACAATGTCGATGTGGTGCTGAATCTGGCCAACGCACTGGCGGAGGCCGCGCAGCCGGCGGAAGCCGAGAAATGGCTCCGCCGCGTCGTCGAAGTGCAACCCAGCCGTGCCGACGCACGATTTAATCTCGGCACGTTATACACCGGTTTGGGTCGGCTGGAGGAAGCGGCCGCTGAGTTGCAAGCGTTGCTGCAACAAACGCCAGACAGCGCGGACGCGCACAACAGTCTGGGCATAGTGCTGGAGCGGCAGCTACAGTGGGACGCGGCGGCCGAATCATACCGCAGGGCGCTGGCGCTCGATGCTAACCACGTCTGCGCATTGAACAATCTGGGTAACGTGATGCGCGCCCAGAGCCGTTTTGACGAGGCGCAAGGGTATTACATGCGGGCCATGCAACATGCGCCCGCGCATGCCGATGGATATCTGAACATGGGGTTGTTGCGTGTTCGGCAGGATCACCGGGAGGAAGCACATGGCTGGTTCGAGAAAGCGCTGTCCGCTGATCCGCAATGTCTGGAAGCGGCGAGTAATATCGGCGAACTCCATCGGCAAGTGGGTGCGCTGCCAGAGGCCGTGACCGCGTATCGCAGGGCGTTGAGTATTGAATCCGAAAATATCGATGTTCTGAACGCATTGGGCAATCTGCTGAGAACCCAGGGACAACTGGATGAAGCAGCGGCGTGTTTTTCACGGGCGGTGCGCGTGGCCCCCGATGACGCAAACGGTTTAATCAACCTAGGCATATTGCGCGGGCAGCAAGGGAAGTATGACGAGGCATGCGCGTTATTGCGGCGCGCAGTAAGTATCGACAACAGTTCCGTCGCGGCGCATACCCGGCTGGCAGAAGCGCTGAAAGTCAGCGGACACTTGGAGGAAGCCAAGGCGGTCTACGATCGTGTACTGCTGCTGCAACCGAATAATGTCGCTGCATGGGCGGGACTCGCGCATGTACGCCAGCATATGTGCGATTGGGATGGAATAGAGACGTTGTGGGATAAGACCCGTCAAGCGATTCGGGAGGGAATTGACACGCGCATTACACCTTTTAGTGCACTTTCAATCCCCACTACGGCCGAAGAGCAACAAGCGTGCGCGCGGGCCTGGGCGCGCCAGGAATTTGGCTGGATCAGCGATCAACGCACAGCGATAGTACCCCGAACACGCACGCAGAACACCCCGCTACGGCTGGGTTATTTGTCATGGGACTACCACGAGCACGCTACTGCGTATTTGATGGCTGAGGTGTTCGAGTTACATAACCGCGATCACTTCAGTGTCACGGCGTACTCCCTGGGTCCAGACGACGGCAGCACCATCCGGCAGCGCATTCGCGGCGCATGCGATGCGTTCATTGATGTTGCCGCGTTATCGGACGCTGCCGCCGCACGGCGCATCGCGGATGATGGCATTGATATTCTGATTGATCTGAAGGGCTACACCTTTGGATCGCGCGCGCCGATTCTGGCGTATCGTCCCGCGCCGGTACAAGTCAACTGGCTCGGGTTTCCGGGCACGATGGGCACGCCGTGCATCGACTGGATATTGGCGGACTCGTTTATCATTCCCGTGGGCGCCGAGAATCATTACGACGAGCGTGTCTGCCGTTTGCCGGATTGTTATCAGCCCAATGACCGGCGGCGGGCCGTGGCGGACGCACCTACAAGGGCGGCGTGCGGGCTGCCGGAAACGGGCGTGGTTTTTTGCTGTTTCAGCCAAGCGTATAAAATATTGCCGGAAACCTTTGCCGCGTGGATGCGTATACTTTTGCGCGTGCCGGACAGCGTGCTGTGGCTGCTGGAAACCAGCCCGATGGCCACGCTGAATCTGCGCTCGAGTGCCGCGGCACTAGGCGTGGCGGCGGAGCGGATACAGTTCGCGCCGCGTCGCCCGCTCGCCGATCATCTGGCGCGTTATCGCGTCGCCGATCTGGCGCTGGACACATTTCCGTACACCTCGCATACCACCGCCAGTGACGCGCTATGGGCAGGGTGCCCGCTGGTGGCGCGGGTGGGCGACACCTTTGCATCGCGGGTATCGGGCAGCGTGCTACATGCGGCGCAGTTACCGGAATTGATTAGCTACACCTTGGCAGAATTTGAAGAAAAGGCAGTGCTGTTGGCGCTGGACCCCGCTCAGCGGGACAAGCTGCGCCAGTTTCTAGATGAAAAGCGCATGACCTTGCCGCTGTTTGACGCCCCGCGGTTTGTGGCGAATCTTGAGGCGGCTTACCAAACCTTTGCGCAATAACAGCGCCCGTCATGCCTCTACCAACAGGGTTTCCGGCGGCAAATCCGCGAGATATCGATCATACATTTTCACGTAGGCGGATTCGAGGTGCCGCGTAAACAATTCCGTATCAAACAAAGGCGTGGTTAAGCGGTTTATTTCCAGTTTGTGTTTTAACAAGTGCAGCTTTTCGGTGTCCATTGCAAGTTCAACAGCCAAATTTTCAAATTGATTTTGGCCTTGTGTAATGAGTTCAGGCAGACCAATTGCATTGAGCAGGCTCGCTGCGACTCGACCTGCGAAAGACTCTCCCATGCAGGTTAACACTGGAAGCCCCGCCCACAAGGCATCGCTGGCGGTGGTATGCGCATTGTAGGGCAGCGTATCTATGAACAAGTCGGCCGCGTGATGACGTGCAAGGTGTTCCGCAAGAGGCATACGCGGGGCAAAAATCAGCCGTTCCGCGCCCACGCCCCTTGCGGAGGCTTCTTTGCGAAGATTGCTGGTGGCGATAGGGTGATCTTCAAGTAGCCACAGCACGCTGCCATCCACGCGTTTGAGTATGCGCATCCACACATCAAATGTGCCGGGCGTGATTTTGTAGCTGTTATTGAAGCAAGAGAAGATAAATCCGGATTCAGGCAGCCCCAGTTCGGCCTTCGAGAATTTCCTATCGGAAATCCGACGTTTTCTGTCATTGACTTGGTAGCTATTGGGTAGATACACAACCTTTTCAGAATAGTGTTTCTGATTTTCCACCGGGATAAGCGTTCTGTCGGCGATCAAATATTCATAGTAATCAACGCCCATTGTGCCAGGGTAGCCAATGTAACTGACTTGAATGGGCGCGCAGCGCTCTGCGAAAATGCCTGTCCTGGAGTCTGCCGTGCACCCCTTCAAATCGATCGCAATATCGACCCCAAGTTCGCGTGATAACTTGGCTACTTCCCTGTCACTCTTCAATCGTACATCCACAAATCGGGAAAATGCCGCGGCAATCCTGATTCGCATTTCATCTTGCTGATCCGGGCCAAACGAAAAACCAATGACTTCGAACTTACTTTTATCGTGCTGTTCGAACAACTCCGCCATCAGGTAGGCCGTAGCGTGACTGTGAAAGTCTGCGGAGTAATAGCCGATACGGATTCTTTCGTTTCTATTCCTTTTGCTGATCAATCCCAACGTATCGTTTCCGGGAAATTCGGATTGAACCCAAGATTCAGCCGCAATTTTCTGTAATTGTGGCGAATCGTACATTGCCAGCACAGGAAAGCTTGGGGCCGCCCTTTTACGATTCTCGATTTTCGTTCTTAATTGCCGAGAGTCTTTGGTGAAGTCTTGCCAGTCACAGAGGCGCATTTTCGCGTGCAGCAGGGTGCCGAAAAGAAACTCGTAATCAGGCTGAACTTGTAAGGCTTTACCGTAGCTCGCCAGCGCCTCGTCCAATCGATGGAGCTTTTGCAGCGCATTACCTCGGCTGTTATGGACGTCGGCATCATCCGGTTTGATGGCTATGGCCAGATCATAACTGGCAACAGCGGCGTCCAGTTGATTGAGTTCCTGCAGCGCAACGCCTCGGTTTCCGTAGGCTGCCGCGTAATCTGGCGTGATTGCAATGGCACGGTCATAACTCGCAATTGCCGCCTCAAGTTGTTTGAGTTCTGCCAGCGCGTTGCCCCGGTTATAGTGCGCTTCGGCATAATCCGGCAGGATTTCAATTGCACGGTCATAGCTCGCGATCGCGGCATCCAGTTGCTCGATCTCTTGTAGCGCTACCCCTCGATTGTTGTAGGCTTCCGCGAAATCGGGCGCTATCCCAATGGCGCGGTCATAGCTCTGAACGGCTGCTGCGAATTGTTTGAGTTCTGCCAGCGCATTGCCCCGGTTGTTGTAGGCCTCCGCGCAATTGGGCGTGGTGGCGATAGCACGGTCAAAACTGGCGATAGCCTCTTCAAACCTCCGGAGTTCTTTGAGCGTGTTGCCGCGGTTGTAGTGGGCTTCCGCGTAATCCGGTCGGATGGTGATGGCACGGTCATAGCTGGCAACCGCCGCTGCGAGTTGCTTGAGTCCCGCCAGCGCATTGCCGCGGTTGTTGTTGGCCTGCGCGTAATCAGGTTGGATGGCAATAGCATGGTCAAAATTCTCAATAGCCTCCGTCAAACGCCCAAGTTTTTGCAGTGCAACGCCTCTATTGCTCCAAGCCTCTGCGTTATTGGGTTGCGCGGTCACTGCCCGACCGAATAAGTCTGCCGCTTCGCCGAGCCTATTTGTTTGCGCGGTAATAGCTCCCAGCAGATTTAGAGCGTCAAAATAATCGGGACGGCCTTGTAATAGTCGTCGGCACAATTGTTCTGCCTTTTGCCAGTCGCCGTTGTTATAGGCCGCTGCCGCTTGCCGCAGGTCATACATAGGTTCTCGCTATCAGATTCAAGCTCTGAATGCTCCGTTTTCGTTCGGGTTGTGAAAATGCCATCAAAGCAATATATCCTTGATACGTGCAATTAAATCGTGCCAATTGCCAGGCGCGGATTGCCTGAAAATTTTGATACTGGGGTACCACGGGCTATCGTCACGATCCTCGTGCCAATACCAATGGCGGCCGGTACTGTAAGGGAGTAGTAGATAGGTGCGCTTCCCCAATGCTCCCGCGAGGTGAGCCGTGGTGTTGCTGATGGTAACTACGGCGTCGCATGCGGCTATCAGGGCTGCAAGGCCATCGATATCGCTAAAATTGTCTATGTCATCGAAATGCGTCACCTGCAGCGCGTATTCTTCTCCGAGTCGGCGCCGTTCATCGGCGGTGTCTCCATATTGCAGGTCTACGCTACGCAGGTTTTCCATGGCCAAGATGGGTCGCAGATCCATCAGGCGAAGGCTTTTTTCCTCCGCAACCTCGTTGTTTCGGCTACACCATGATACGCCGCAGATCAATTTTCCGTGGCCCAAGCGATCTCGAATGGCTAACGACCGATCCTGATCGGGGCGCAAGTAACCAGCTCGATCAACTGGAAAGTCGTGCCAATGTGTACGCAGGTGTTGTCCGATGCTGCCCAATGCCACGTGTGCGTCAAAGCGCTTGCACGGCAGGGACTCATCCTTGGGAATGACGTCGACTGCAGGAAAGGCGCGTTGAAACAAGGTAACCAGCCGCGGATCCACGGCGAGTCGTATCGAGTTTACCCGCCTTGCCAGTTCCGGGATCATGCTTGCAAACAAGATTTGGTCGCCGATGCCTTGCTCCCCCCAGACCAGCAATGTCCCGTTCAATGGGCTTCCATCCCACCATGGCTTTTCCGACGCGAGCTTTATGCCGCGCGCGCCTTCCACCCATCGCGATTCGTACTGTTTCCAGCCTTCCTGAAAATCACCCAGCGATAATCGGCAAATACTTTCATCCCATTGCGAGATCGCTGATGGCGCGTGGATTCTTGCTTCGGCATAGCTTTGCAGCGCCAGCCGCGTTTGCTTCTTGCTCATCTGCGCGCTTGCGCGATTCTTGAGTGTGATGGAATGATTCGGCGTGATGCGTAACGCGCGATGGTAGTCTTCCAGTGCCTCGTCAGGCCGCCTGAGGTCGACCAGGACATTGCCTCGACCATTCAGTGCATCGACCGAGAGTGGATTAACTCTTAGGGCGCGCTCAAAGGTTTCCAGTGCATTTTGTCTTTGACCTAGATTACTTTGACACATGCCTAGCATCAGAAGAGATTCTTCATCATTTGGGTTCATTTGCAACAATCGGGCGGCAATCTTTTCCGCCTCTTCAAATCGTCGCAATCCGACTAGAACCACCGCCAAATTTCCCAGTATGCTGGGACGGCCCGGCGCCAGTTGCAGCGCTTTTCTGTATAGCGCCTCGGCATCGTTAAGCGCATTTTCTTCCTGCTTTGCCAAAGCCTGATAAAACAATTCTTCTGCAGTAGGGGAGAACATCGATGGTCTTGGATAGAAATAGAATGCTTGGACGAATTATCGCAAATCTCGCAGCGGCGAGGCGGTCAGAATATGTAATTGACCAGGAATATCACCGGCAAAAAATCTTAGACAAAACAAGCGCATAGCCATAGAATCGGGCGCAGCTCGCGCGGCTCCATGGGGGGCGAAAGCGCGTCGCACCGCTATGGAACCGGATCGCAACGCCACTACAGACGTCCACGACGCGCTTGAGCGCGCAACCGCTTTGCTCCACCGGCATGATGCGCTGGTGGATTTGGCGGTGGATGCGGCTGGGGAGACGGGGGCGCCGAGTCCCACGCCGGCCGAACTCGCGCAGCGGCAGGCTGTTCTGGAAGAACTGCGGGCGATGCTTGACCCGCTGCATCCCGCCGATGTGGCTTATATCCTTGAGGCCTTGCCGCTGGCGCCGCGGCTGGTGGTGTGGGATCTGGTCAAGGCCGACCGGGATGGCGATATTCTGCTCGAGGTTTCCGATGCGGTTCGCGAGACCCTTATCGAGCACATGGACGACCATGAGCTGGTCGCCGCCACCGGCCAGTTGGAGGCCGACGAAATCGCCGACCTCGCGCCTGATCTGCCAAGCGAGGTCATCGAAGACGTTTTCAAGCTGCTGCCGCCGGAAGAGCGCGAGCAGTTGCGCGAGGCGATGTCGTATTCCGAAGGCACGGTCGGCGCGCTGATGGATTTCGACATGGTGCAGATCCGCGAGGACGTGACGCTCGAAGTCGTGCTGCGTTACCTGCGCCGTCTGGATGAATTGCCCGATCACACCGATTTGCTGTTCGTGGTGGATCGCGCGGAGCAATTGAAGGGTCTGGTGCCGATCAACCGCTTGCTGGTGACCGATCCGGATGTGGTCGTGGCCGAAGTCATGACGCGCGATTTCGTGCGCTTTAACGCCGATGACGAGGCGGCGGACGCCGCCGCCGCGTTCGAACGCTATGATCTGGTTTCCGCGCCCGTGGTGGATGATGCCGGCGCGCTGGTGGGGCGCATGACGGTTAACGCGGTGGTCGATTTCATGCGTGAAAAGACCGACAGTGAAATGTTGAGCGCCGGTGGTCTGCGCGAGGACGAGGACATCTTTGCGTCGGTGTGGAAAAGCGTGCAGAACCGCTGGGCGTGGCTGGCGATCAATCTGATCACGGCGTTCGCCGCGTCACGGGTTATTGGTTTGTTCGAGGGATCAATCGGCAAACTGGTGGCGCTGGCCGCGTTGATGCCAATCGTCGCCGGCATCGGCGGCAATTCCGGGAATCAGACGACAACCATGATTGTGCGCGCGCTGGCGCTGGGGCAGATTACCCGCGCCAACGCGAGCAAGCTTTTTATCAAGGAGCTGAGCGTCAGCGCGCTCAACGGCCTGATCTGGGGTGGGGTGGTGGGTATTTTTGCATTCGTGATTTATCACAACTGGCAACTGGGGTTGGTGATGATGATGGCGATGGTGCTGAATCTGTTGCTGGCGGCATTCATGGGCGTGCTGATCCCGATGGCGATGGATAAAATGGGACGCGATCCGGCAGTCGGATCGAGCGTGATGATTACCGCCATCACCGACAGTGGCGGATTTTTCATATTTTTGGGGTTGGCAACGTTGTTTCTGGTGTAGGCCCGCCGACCCCGGGGAATAATTTCCCACGGCTGCTGTTCACAACGGTGACCCTGCTTCAATCGCTGATTGCCGGGTCGCAGGAGGTCGAATTGGAGGATTTTGGCACTCAGGTCGTCCCGGTCATTCCGCGGTTGCGGCGCTACGCGCGCGCGCTGACGGGCGGGCACTTGATCGCCGACGACCTGGTGCAGGATACCCTGGAGCGGGCATGGACCAAGCGCCACCTGTGGCGCGAGGGCAGTGATCTTCGAGCGTGGATGTTTACCGTCATGCACAATGTTTACGTCAATCAGGTGCGAGCGCGCATCGCGGATGCCGTGACGCCGCTTGACGTCGAGGCGCTGAACATTCCGGTGCGCGACAACGCTGCGGATATGCTGGAAGTCGCAGACATCGACGTGGCATTACGGAAGCTACCCGATGACCAGCGCGAGGTGTTGCTGCTGGTGGCGCTGGAACAGTTGAGCTATGGCGAAACGGCCGCCGTTCTGGGCATTCCCGTCGGCACCGTCATGTCGCGGTTATTTCGGGCGCGCGAGCGGGTCAGGGTTTTGCTGGGCGATGCGCCAGTGGCCGCGCAGGCCACGCAGACTGCGCTCAAGGTGATCAAGTGACGAAGCCGGCCATTACCGAAGCCGAACTGCAAGCGCACGTGGACGGGCAGTTGCCCGAAGCCGCGCGCGCGCGCGTCGATGCATACTTGGGTGAAAATCCGCACGAGGTGCGGCGGCTGGCCGGTTACAGCGCGCAGAATCAAGGGTTGCACGATACCTACGACCACGCGCTTGACGAAGCCGTGCCGGCGCATTTGATCGCCCGTGTCAGGGGCCGCGGCGGATGGTGCGGGACATGGCTGGCGCGCGCGCCGGTGATGCGTTATGCGGCGGTACTGGCGTGGCTTGTGTTCGGCGGACTCATCGGCTGGCAATTACGGGGTATGCAAGGTGGGAGTGAAAGCGCGCGGGCCGCGGCTGCGCCGTCTTTTGCGCGGCAGGCGGCGATTGCGCACGTGGTGTATAGCCCCGAGGTGCGGCATCCGGTGGAGGTCGGCGCCGATCAGGAAGCGCATCTAGTGGCGTGGCTTTCAAAACGCATCGGCGCGCAGTTGCGGGTGCCGCGTCTGGCCGAGCAGGGCTATTCACTGGTCGGCGGACGGCTGTTGCCAGGGACGCCGGACGAGCGTGCGCCCATCGCGCAGTTCATGTATCAGGATGCCAAGGGCCAGCGCCTTACGCTGTATGTGCGGTCCGACGCGGACCGGTCGCGCGAAACGGCGTTCCGCTTCGCGCAGGAAAAAAATATCGGCGTGTTTTATTGGGTCGATCAAAAGCTCGGCTACGCACTGTCGGGTGATATCGAAAAAAATGAATTGCTGCGCGTGGCCCATGCGGTCTACCAGCAGCTCAATCCCTGACCGGCAGTCGATATAGGCGCGCCGAGCCGGCGTTCTTCAGTTCGTCCGTTCGAATGGCGGTGCCGATGACGGGTCAGTCGAAATCCACAGCCATAGAAACCCTGTAGATGATTGTTTTTAAAGTAATTTTATGGTGTGGCGACGCATGCGCTGCAACCACAGTACGCAATTACGCGCCGCGACAAATGAATGCATACAGCAATGAACGCGGGATATTTGGCAATGCCGTCATCACGGAATCCCGGCGAGCAGGCGGCTCGTAAAGCCAAAGATTCAAAAGCGCCGGCAGTACCAAAAACACAACAACGAAACGGAAAAACCAAAAACAACGGGGACTGAAAGTTCCAGTCCCCGTTGCAATTTACTGCGACTACTTCTTTTTCGCTGCTTTTTTCTTAGCTACTTTTTTCTTTGCTGCTTTTTTCTTCGCTGCCATGTGAGTCTCCTTTAGGTTAACTTTGGCATCGTTTGCTACGGATGTTTCTCCGTAACCCCATCCACAATTCGTCGAACGTTGCGCAACTTGCCGCGTCATTCTGCCGGTAACACGTAGTGCACCAGCGAATCAATGCATGGTGTGCCAATTCTATTCCACAGTACAAAAAAAAGGCAACAACTTTATTGACTTTTTTTTGGGAAGATGTTGCGGGTTGTGTGATTCGTACAACACTTCGAGAAATTTACAAATGTCGTACGGCATCGCAACAAGAACCGCGCCGGTGAATGTTAGTACACGATCACACGTCAACGGCGGCGCGCAAGCTGTTGATTTACGGCAGCAGCGATTCGTTGGCAAACAGTTCGGGTACCGTTTCGCGTTTGCGAATCACGTGCAGCGCCGCGCCATCGACCATGATCTCCGCCGCGCGCGGGCGTGTGTTGTAATTGGAACTCATGCTCATACCATACGCGCCTGCCGAGCGTATCGCGAGCAAATCCCCCTCGTGAATCGCCAATCGGCGGCCGTGACCGAGAAAATCGCCGCTCTCGCATACGGGTCCCACGATTTCCCAGGTCCGCGGCGGCTCGGCGGTTTGTACTGCCGGCAGAATATCGTGCCACGCATCGTAGAGCGCCGGGCGCATCAGGTCGTTCATCGCGCCATCGACCACTGCAAAATTGCGGTCTTCGCCCGGCTTGAGATACTCAACACGGGTCAGCAGCACGCCTGCGTTGGCCGTGAGGAAACGTCCCGGCTCAAACAAAAGTTTTTCGGTACGACCGGCAACGCCCTTCAGAATAGCGGCGGCATAGGCGCGGGTTGACGGTGAATGCTCTTCGGCCTGGTACTGCACGCCCAGCCCGCCGCCCAGATCGATATGGGATAGCACAATGCCGTCCGCGCGCAGGGCATCAACCAACGCGATGACGCGCGCGGCGGCGGCGGTAAAGGGAGCGACGTCAATGAGCTGCGAGCCGATATGACAGTCGATGCCCTCGATTTTCAGATGGTCCAGGCCGCGCGCGCGCCGGTATAACGCAAGCGCATCGTCGTAGGCGACGCCGAATTTGTTTTCCTTGAGGCCGGTGGCGATGTACGGATGCGTCTTTGCATCCACGTCCGGGTTAACGCGCAAACTGATGGGCGCAACCTTGCCCAACGCACCGGCGATACGGTTGATGCGTTCCAGTTCAGACGCTGATTCGACGTTAAAACACAGAATTCCGGCATTTAGGGCATCGCGGATTTCAATTTCAGTTTTACCCACGCCGGAAAAAACCACCTTGCGCGGATCACCGCCGGCGGCGATGACGCGCGCCAGTTCACCACCCGAAACAATGTCAAACCCGCCGCCCAGCCGGACGAACAGATTAAGTATCGCCAGATTAGCATTGGCTTTAACCGCGTAACAGACCAGATGATCGTGACCGGCGAAGGCGCCATCGAAGTCGCGGTATGCCGCCGTCAGGGCCGCGCGCGAATACACATAACAGGGCGTGCCGTGGCGTGCGGCGATGTCGCGTAGCGGAACCTCTTCGGCGTGCAGCGCGCCGTCACGATAGGCGAACGCGCTCACTTGGATTCAGGCTTCGGCTCTGCCTTGGCGGCTTCGGGCGAGCTGGCGGGAACGGACGCAGGCGTGGCCGTAGCGGGAACGGGCTTCGGCGCGACGGCTTCCGGTTTGGGTTTGGGCAGTGTGAGCGGGGTCTTGTAGCCGCACGCGGCAAGCGTTGCCGCCAAAACAACTGCAAGGGTCAGTGAAAACGTGCGCATGTGCAATCCCGCGTCGGAGTAGGCAAGGTGGCCGGCGTGACCAGCGTGATCGTAAAGTTTAGCATGGCGCGCGCACCGGGCCGCTACTCCACGATGTAACGATGCGCATCGCGGCGAATTTCGCGCCGCCGCGCCGCGTGATCCGGAATTTCCCTCGCGACCACGCTCCAGAAGCGCGGCGAATGGTTCATCTCGCGCAGGTGCGCCAGTTCGTGCACGACAACGTAATCAATCAGCCGCGCGGGCATCTGGATCAGCCGCCAGTTCAGCAGTATGCGTCCGCTGGCATGGCAACTGCCCCAACGCGAGCGGGCATTCGACAGGCGAATATCGCCCGGCGTAACCGCCATCGATACGCGGAAACGTTCAACCCGCCGCGCAAAGTCCGCCAATGCCTGGGTGCGCAGCCAGGCGCGTGCCAGCGCGGCAATGTTTTCCGTTTGCGGACGTTGCGCCGAAATGTGCAATGCACTTTCATGGTGCAACACGTTTTCCGGACCGGTAGCGATGGCCAATTGCAACGGCGCGCCCAGATACATCAGCGTTTCGCCGCTCTCCCAGCGCCGGCCGGGCACGCGTTTGGCCGTCCACTGCTCAAGCTTGCGCATCACCCACCGTGCATGATCGCGCAGCACCGCCTCGATTTCACGCATCGACGCGCGCAGCGGCGCTCCGATGCGCAGCCCCCGTTCGTCTATGGACAGCGAAATGCGCCGTCTTCCATGACTTCGATGCAGCACGTAGCTGACGGGATGGCCCTCCAGCACGGCGCTGCAGGCCACTACCGGCTGCGGCGTGGGTGACGCGAACGGCAGCTCAAGCTGCGCGCGTATCTGATTCATAAGACGTCAACTTTGGCATCTCGTTTTCGATCCAGCCTTCAACGCGTTGATTCAACTCCGCCGCGCTCAACCCCTGCGACGCGATTGGCTTGCCGATGCTCACCGTGATCAACCCGGGGTGCTTGATAAATGCATTTTTGCGCCAGCATTCTCCCGCGTTGTGCGCCACCGGCAGCGCCAGCGCGCCGGTTTTCACCGCCAGCCACGCGCCACCCGGATGGTACGTGCCGCGCGTGCCGGGTGCAACCCGTGTGCCTTCGGGAAAAATCACAATATTGAATCCCGCCGCCAACCGTTCCCGGCCTTGCTCGGCCAATTGCCTTAGCGCCTTGCTGCCGGATCCGCGATCGATTGCAATCGGCGAGAGCATCGCCAGCCCCCAACCAAAGAACGGAATCCATAGCAGCTCGCGTTTGGTCACCCATACCTGCGGCGGAAATATGGTTTGCCAGGCGAGTGTTTCCCAGGCGGACTGATGCTTCGACAGAATCACACAAGGGTCACGCGGAATGTTTTCCGCGCCGATTACCCGGTACCGTACCCCACAAATCACCGCGGCCGCGCCGGTGACCCACCGGGACCACGTGGTAATGATGCGATAGCGCACGAGGCGCGACAGCGGAAACGTCAGCAGCGAAATAACGGCAAATATCGGCGTGATGGCAAACTGGAACAGCGAAAAAAGACAGGATCGCAGAAAAGCCGTCACAGTCAGTCCGCGAGCGCGTCCACGGCTGCCGCGAGATCCGCGTAAACACGCGTATCCGGCGGCAGATTTCCGGCCCGCCGCGTTTTCTTGCCGTTGCCAGTGAGCACGAGCACGGGCGAACCGCCCACCGCGGCGGCCGCATCGATATCGCGGCGGCTATCGCCTATGATTGCCACGCCCGCGAGGCTGGTGTTCAAGCGATGCGCGATGTCCTCAAACATGCCGGTCTTGGGCTTGCGGCAACGGCAGTTGTCGTCCGCCATGTGCGGGCAGAAAAAAACCGCATCCACGCGTGCCCCCGCCTGCGCCAGGGCCTGATGCATCTTGGCGTGGATCGCGTTTAGCGCCGCCATGTCGAAAAACCCCCGCCCAATACCCGATTGATTGGTGGCTACCACCACGTGGAAACCGGCGTGATTCAGCTTCGCGATCGCATTCAGACTGCCGGGAATCGGCCGCCATTCCGCCGGCGATTTGATATACGCGGCGCTGTCGTAGTTGATCACGCCATCGCGATCCAACACGATCAATTTCATTCGATCTGTTTCATGTGGCGAGTTTGGAAATATCCGCGAAGTGATTCATCGCCCTATTGAGGTTCATCAACAATAGCAAGCGATTGTTTCTTAATGAAATATCCTCGGCGTTCACCATCACGCGGTCAAAAAATGCGTCCACTGGTGTTTGCAGTGCGGCGAGCGCTGTCAGCGCGTCGGTGAATTTTCCGTCCGCAAGGTGTTTTCCCGCGACGGCATCCACTTGCGCAAAGGCTATGTACAGATCGCGTTCTTCTTTTTCGACCAGCTTGCTAGCTGAAAAGGTGTCTCCGCTCGGCGGTGGGGATTTTTGCAGAATATTGCGGATGCGCTTGTTGGCTGCGGCAAGACTGGCGGCTTCGGGCAGCGTGAGAAAAGTGCGCACCGCGTCGAGTTGCGGGATCGCCAGCGACACCTGCGCCGGGCGCATGCACAACACCGCCTCGATTTCCAGCGTGGCATAGCCGCGCTCCCGCAGATACCCCGCGAGACGATCGTAAATGAATGTTTCCAGTTCGGTGCGTGCGGTGGCGGGCGCTTTTGCATGTCCCGCGAACGCGGCGTCCACCAGCGCATTGAGCGCCAACGGCTGCTCACGCTCGATCAGTATACGTATCACGCCCAGCGCCGCGCGCCGCAAGCCAAAGGGATCCTTTTCGCCGGTTGGCGTCTGCCCGATGCCGAATAATCCCGCCAGAGTGTCGAGCTTGTCGGCCAGCGACACCGCGATGGAAACCGCATGTTGCGGCAAAACATCGCCCGCGAAGCGTGGACGGTAATGGGCTTCGATGGCATCCGCCACGGCCTGTGGTTCGCCATCGTGCAGTGCGTAGTAGCGGCCCATGATGCCCTGCAATTCCGGAAATTCGCCCACCATGGCGCTGGTGAGATCGGCCTTGACAAGCCATGCCGCGCGCTCGGCCATGACCGCATCGGATTGCGACAGGCGCGCGATGGCTCCCGCCAACAGTTGAATGCGCTCGACACGTTCCAGCTGGCTGCCCAGTTTGTTGTGATAAACCACCTTGCCCAGCCCCGGCACACGAGTTTCCAGCCGCACCTTGCGGTCTTGTTCGTAAAAGAAACGTGCATCAGCCAGACGCGGGCGCACCACGCGCTGGTTGCCTTCAATGATGTTTACCGGGTCGGCGACCTGCATGTTGCTGACCACCAGAAATTTCTCGGTAAGCTTTCCTGACGCGTCGAACAGCGGGAAATATTTCTGGTTGGTGCGCATCGTCAGGATCAGGCATTCCTGCGGCACCGACAAAAACTCCTTGTCGAATCCGGCCACGTACACCACCGGCCACTCCACCAGCGCGGTCACTTCATCGAGCAGCGTTTTGTAATCGCCCAGTGAGCAGCCCAGTTCGGCGGCCTTGGCTTTGAGTGCCGCGTTGATCTGCGCGCGGCGCGCGTCAAATCCGGCAACGACCTTGCCTTGGTCGCGCAGGCGCGCTTCGTACTCGCCGGCGGTCTTCAGTTCGATATCGGCCGCGCCGAGGAAGCGGTGCCCGTGCGCCGTGCGGCCTGCTTTCAGGCCCAGCACCGACACATCAATCGCGGTCGTGCCGTGCAGTGCAATCAGCCCATGCACCGGGCGCACAAAGTGCACCGTGGCGTGGCTGTTGGCCAACTGATAACTCATTACCTTGGGGATCGGCAGCTTGGCGATGGCGTCTTCTAGCGCGTTTTGCAATCCAGCCGCCAACGTGACACCGGGCACGGTTTGGGTGAGATATACAAACTCGTTGCCGCCTTCGGTCTTGCGATCCAGTTGACTGGCGGTCGCGCCATCTTTTTCCAGGCGCTTCGTGAGCGCCGCCGTTGGCTGGCCTGCCGCATCGTATGCCACCTTGGCCGGCATCAGCTTTTTGCTTTCGATCCGGTCATCGGCTTTTGCAGAAACCGCCGCGATCAGCACCGCAAGCCGGCGCGGCGTGGCGAACACTTGCGGCTGGGTATCCACTGCCAGCAACCGTGCCTTACTTAACCCGCGCACCAATCCTTCAGCGAAGGCCTCGCCGAGGCCCCGCAACGCTTTTGGCGGCAGTTCTTCCGTAAACAGTTCGACCAGCAGTGGCGCGCTCATCGTGCTGCTCCCGCGCGCACCGCCAGGACGTCAGGAATATCTTCTTTGGAAACAAATGCTTGCACCGCCTCATCGCTGGCGCGCTCAAAGCCGCGCACTTTGCGCGATTGGTAATAAGCGTTCGCGGCGGCCCGTGCCAATGCGCGCACACGCCCGATATAAGCGGCGCGTTCCGTCACTGAAATTGCGCCGCGCGCATCCAACAAGTTAAAACTGTGCGAACACTTCATCACCATTTCGTATCCCGGCAATGCGAGTCCCGCTTCAAACAGCCGTTTGGCTTCGGATTCAAACTGGCCGAATTGCTGCAACAGCATCTCAACATTGGCCTGTTCAAAATTGTAGGTGGATTGCTCGATTTCGTTTTGCAAATACACGTCGCGGTACTTCACCCCCGGCGCCCATTGCAGATCGAACACGCTTTCAACGCCTTGCAGATACATCGCCAGCCGTTCCAGACCGTAGGTGATCTCACCCATGATCGGTTTGCACGGTATGCCGCCAACTTCCTGAAAATACGTGAACTGCGTGACTTCCATGCCGTTCAGCCACACTTCCCAGCCGAGGCCCCACGCGCCAAGCGTGGGCGATTCCCAATCATCTTCGACAAAGCGGATGTCGTGCTGCAGCGGATCGATGCCAATTTCCTTCAGCGACCCAAGGTACAAATCCAGTATGTTCGCCGGCGAAGGCTTGAGCACCACTTGATATTGATAGTAGTGTTGCAAACGATTGGGATTTTCGCCGTAGCGCCCGTCTTTGGGGCGGCGAGACGGTTGCACGTAAGCGGCATTCCACGGCTCCGGGCCGATGGCGCGCAAAAACGTGGCGGTGTGAAAAGTGCCCGCGCCGACTTCCATGTCGTAGGACTGAAGCAGCGCGCAGTGATTGCGATCCCAATAATGATTGAGTGCAAGGATCAGTTGCTGAAAGGTCTGCATTAAAAACTCGCCGGTAAACCGCGAATTTTACAGGGAAATTTGCGGCGGCGGGGCGGCGCGCGCCTATGCCTTTCGCGGCAAACACAATGCCAGTGTCAGCATACCAGCCGCGATCAGCAGCGCGGCATAATTGCCCCAGCGGATAAAAGGGGTTGTGCCCTGATAGCCCGGCACGGCGCGCGTCACGGTGACGCGCGTAAATGCGGGTGCGGATTCAACGACCTTGCCGCGCTGATCAATCACCGCGGTCATGCCGGTGTTGGTGGCGCGCAGCATGTAGCGACCTGTTTCCATGGCGCGCATTTGCGAAATCTGCAAGTGTTGTTGAGGCGCCAGCGAATCGCCGAACCATGCGACATTGCTGGCGTTTATCAGCATCGTGGCTTGCGGCAGTTGCCGAATGATTTCCTCGCCGAACACGTCTTCGTAACAGATGTTGACCGCCACGCGCTGGTTCGCTACGTCTAATGGCTGCTGATCGACAGCACCCCGCGAGAAATCCTGCAACGGAATCGCCAGCACGCTGACAATCCAGCCGAGCAGGGGGCGCAGCGGTATGAATTCGCCGAACGGTACCAGGTGGTTCTTGCGATAGCGCTGCGGCTGCGCGCCGTTCGAAATGCCCAGCGAAATTACGCTGTTGAAATACTCGCCATTGGGTTGCCGTTCCGGCACGCCGATCAGAATGTCGCCTTGATTTTTTCTCGCGTGGGCGGCGAGGTCGTCCAGATAATCCGGCGGCACCTGGTGCAAAAATAAAGGGAGCGCGGTTTCAGGCAATACAATGAGTTGCGCCTTACTGGCCGTTACCATGTTGCGGTAGCCATCCAGCGTAGCCACCAGCGTTTCCGGGCGCCATTTCATATCTTGCTCGACATTGCCTTGCAACAGCGCAACCGTGGTGGAGGTGCCGGTCGGTTGCGTCCATTCGATTTTGTTGAGCAGGGCGCCACCGAGCCACAACAGCGCGATGGCGGCTACCACCCCCAGTACTGGGCGCGATTCGCGGCTGGAAACGAGGCGGCGCAGCGCGGCGGATTCCGATTCGCCGGGTTTGATACGGTTGTTGGAATGCGAAATGATCAGCGCGAGTCCACCAGCGGTGAGCGCCAACACCAGCGATAGGCCAAAAACGCCGAGCGGCGCGGCGTAGCCCGCGAGCGGACTGCCGGGTGTTTGCGAATAGCCCACCGTGAGCCATGGAAAACCGGTGAAAATCCAGCCGCGTATCCACTCAATCAACATCCACACGGCCGGCGCGACCAGCGCCAGTTTCACGACGATGGAGCGTTGTGAGCGCGCGACCAGATAACCGCCCGCGGCGGGGAACAACGCCAGAAACGCGCAAAACAACAGCGTGGCGAGCGCGGCGATGGGCATCGGCATCGCGCCAAAGGTGTGGAGGCTGACGTAAATCCATGACACGCCGGCGAGAAAGAAACCCAGGCCGAACCCGTAACCGCTGCAAAATGCCTCGCGCGGCGTGGAGGCAAACGCCCACCGTTGAAATAGAAATGCGAGTGTGATGATCGGCGCGGGCGACAGGCCCACCGGTTCAAAACCAACGATGGTGAGCGCACCCAACGGCACGGCAAGAATCAGCGCGATCCAAGGCGGAACCGGCAGGTCCTGCCGCGATTTGCGCGGGCGAGGCGCTCCCATCAAGCCTTCTTTTTGACGACCTGCAACAAATGCAGCCGCCGCCCGTCCGCGCGCAGCACCTTGAACGACAGATTGTCGATGCTGATTTGTTCGCCGCGCTTCGGGATATGCGCGAAGCGCTGCAGCACCAGCCCGCCGATGGTGTCGAAGGTCTCGTCGTCGTAATCGGTGCCAAAAAACTCATTAAAATCAGATATTTCCGTGAGCGCCTTGACGCGGAACTGCCCGCCGCGCTCCTGCACGATTTTTTCTTCGACGTCATCGATGTCGTGTTCATCTTCGATGTCGCCGACGATTTGCTCAAGCACGTCTTCGATGGTGACCATGCCCGCGACGCCGCCGTATTCATCGACCACGATGGCAATGTGATTGCGATTGGCGCGGAATTCCTTGAGCAGCACGTTGAGCGGCTTGGATTCCGGAATGAACACTGCTGGGCGCAGCATTTCACGCACGTTGAATTCTTCTTCGCCGGCGTAGTAGCGCAGCAAGTCCTTGGCGAGCAGGATGCCGATTACGTTGTCCTTGTTCTCGCCGACCACCGGAAAACGCGAGTGCGCCGTTTCGATCACCATGGGAATAAATTCGGCGGGCGACTCGGCGATATCGATCATGTCCATGTGCATGCGCGGCACCATGATGTCGCGCGCCTGCATGTCGGAGACCTGCAATGCGCCCTCGATCATCGCCAGCGCGTCGGCATCCAGCAGATTACGCTCGGCGCAGGAGCGCAGCAGCGTGATCAACTGCTCGCGGCTTTCCGGTTCGCGCATCAGCAGGGCTGAAATGCGGTCGAGGACGGAGGGTTTTTCTGTTGGGTCGGTCATTTAAGTTCAAGGATGAACGCGGAAGGATCAAGGGCACACTTGGAGCGAAGCAGAAGGATGAAAACAATCAACGTCATACCGGTGGCCAGATTGTTTTCATCCTTCCGTCTTCATCCTTTGTAGTTATACGGATCAGCATAACCCAGTTTCGCCAGTACCTGCGTTTCGCGCCGTTCCATCACCCGCGCGTCACGATCATTTTCATGGTCGTAACCCTGCAAATGCAGCAGGCCGTGCACCGTGAGGTGCGCATAATGCGCGGCGAGACTTTTTTTCTGCGCGCGCGCCTCGCGGGCCACCACCGGCGCGCATAGCGCGAAATCGCCTTCGAACGGTGCTTGATCCCTGAACACAAAGGTGAGCACGTTAGTGGCGTAATCCTTGCCGCGGTAGACGCGGTTCAGCGCGCGCCCTTCCTTTTGCCCGACGATGCGCAGCGTGACACGCGCATCGCGTTCAAGTGCGGCGCGCACCCATTTGCGAAAATGCGCGCGCGTCGGCTTGCCCGTAGCACTAACCGCGTATTGCACGGCTAGATTCAGTTGAGGAACGCGCGCAGCCGTCGCTGTCATTGCGCCGCGGAATCCTTCGGCGTTTGCACGTCGGTACTTTTGCGCCCGCCGGAGGTTTTCCGCCCTTCGTAGGCATTGACGATGCGCTGCACCAGCGGGTGGCGCACCACGTCTTCCGCGCCAAAGTAGGTGAACGCGATGCCGCGCACGGTTTTGAGTACCTCGTGCGCATCGACAAGGCCGCTTTTTTGTCCGCGTGCCAGATCAATTTGCGTCACGTCTCCGGTTACTACCACGCGGCTGCCGAAACCAATGCGTGTCAAAAACATTTTCATTTGCTCGGGCGTGGTGTTCTGCGCCTCGTCGAGAATCACGAATGCGTGGTTCAGCGTGCGTCCGCGCATGAACGCCAGCGGCGCGACTTCAATCGCGCCGCGTTCGAACATTTTGGCGACCTTGTCGTAGCCCATCAAATCGTACAGCGCGTCGTAGAGCGGGCGCAGATACGGATCGACCTTTTGCGCCAGATCGCCCGGCAGAAATCCCAGCCGCTCGCCAGCCTCAACCGCTGGGCGTACCAGAACCAGCCGCTTTACCGCGTCGCGCTCAAACGCATCGACTGCGCACGCAACCGCAAGATACGTTTTGCCGGTGCCCGCTGGACCGATGCCAAAGGTGATGTCGTGCGACTGAATTTTTTTCAGATACTCGACCTGGTGCGGCGTGCGGCCCTGCAAGTCGCTGCGGCGCGTGATCAGCACCGGCTCGCCGGTGGCGCTGTGTGTGCCCGGCGTGTGCGCGGCCTGCACCAAGCCAAGTTGCAGGTCTTCGGGGTGCAGCGCGTTGTTGGCCTTGCCGTAAAACGTTTCGAGCACGCGCGCGGCAACGCGGGTTTTTTCCGCCGCGCCGGACAGCGTGAAGTGTTCGCCGCGTCGTGAAATGGCAACGTCGCAGGCGTTTTCGATCTGCCGCAGATTTTCATCCAGCGCGCCGCACAAGTTTGCCAGCCGCAGATTATTGACGGGCGTAAAGCTGATATCTAAGGTATTGTTTTTCAAGTAATTTTCAGTTGGTGGCCGTGTTGCCCGCCGTGAGTTCGCCGCGCAACGAGTAGTGCAGTGCTTCGGTAATCGTAACATCAACGAACTGGTTGATCAGTGACGCCGGGCCTTCGAAATTGACCACGCGATTATTATCGGCGCGCGCCGCCAGTTGCCCCGCGCGGCGCGCGGGCCCGGTGACCAATACGCGTTGCCGCGTGCCGATCATGGCCACGCTGAATTGTTTGAATTGTTCGTCCACCACGCTTTGCAGTTGCTGCACGCGCGCGAGTTTTTCGGTTTCAGGCGTGTCGTCGGACAAATCGGCGGCCGGTGTGCCGGGACGGCGACTATAGACAAAGTTGAACGAGCCGTCGAAGCGGATGTCGTCGATCAGTTTCATCGTTGCTTCAAAATCGGTTCTGGTTTCGCCGGGAAAACCCACGATGAAATCCGACGATATCGAAATATCCGGGCGCTTTTCGCGCAGACGGCGAACGATGGATTTATATTCAAGCACGGTATAGCCGCGCTTCATCGCCGCCAGCACGCGATCCGAACCCGACTGCACCGGCAGATGCACCTGATCCACCAGCTTGGGATTCGTTGCGTAGGCGTCGATCAGCCGCTGCGTGAATTCTTTCGGATGCGATGTGGTATAGCGGATGCGCTCGATGCCGGGAATTTCGGCGACGTATTCGAGCAGCAGCGCGAAATCCGCAGTGTCGCCGTCCTCGGTTTTCGCGCGATACGCATTGACGTTTTGTCCGAGCAGGGTGATTTCACGCACGCCCTGCAATGCCAGCTCCGCCACTTCGGTGAGTACGCCGTCGAAGGGGCGCGACATTTCTTCGCCACGCGTGTATGGCACCACACAAAACGAACAGTACTTGCTGCATCCTTCCATGATCGATACAAACGCGGTGGCGCCTTCGACGCGCGCGGGCGGCAGATGATCGAATTTCTCGACTTCCGGAAACGAAATGTCCACCTGAGGTTTGCCGGTTTTGCGGCGGGCATCGATGAGCTGCGGCAACCGGTGCAGGGTTTGCGGGCCGAATACCATGTCGACATACGGCGCGCGCGTCACGATGGCCGCGCCTTCCTGGCTGGCGACACAGCCGCCCACGCCGATCAGCACATTCGGGTTGTCGCGCTTGAAATCGCGCACGCGGCCGAGGTCGTGAAACACCTTCTCCTGCGCTTTTTCGCGCACGGAGCAGGTGTTGAACAGGATGAGATCGGCTTCAGCGGGGTTTTCCGTCGGCTGCATGTCATGAGAAACACGCAACACGTCTGCCATTTTGTCCGAGTCATACTCGTTCATCTGGCAGCCGAACGTCTTGATATAGACTTTGGCCACGCAACAACTCTGGGGATTTATTTTCTGGCTTGATCCAGCCGCGCCCGTTCTTCGGGCGTGAGGATATAGATGCGCTGGATGTCGCCCTGCATATCGAGCTGATACCAGACATCGGCGTCGGCGGGCAAATCCTGATGCAGAATGGTGCGGTTATTGGTATCAAAAATAACGCCGCCGGGCGACAGCTTGCCCACCGTACGGTTGATAACCACCGCGGGCATGGGCTGTTTGTCGCCGGTAATGCCGCGCTTGCCGTTGGCCGGCAAGCTGCGCAACGACTGGGCAGCCGCCAACTGGGTTGCCGTGAAAACCAGCGCCAATACGAATAATTTCAATAAAAGCAATATCTTAGGCATGGTTTACGATAGCACATTCGGGGGCTGGCGCGCAAACGCACGGGTGCGCGGGCCGCCCCGATGCGGGCCTATAATCGCGTTATTCATTGCCGTATCGGCTGCCCGCGCCGGCGGGGACATCGAACCGATATTTTCAGGCACGCGCCGGCGAATTTATCCAAAATATTGTTTTTAATGATTTTTTCTACATTTTTTGGCGTTCAGCCCGCACCAGGTGCAGCACGCGCCAGTGCGCTGCTGGGCATTTTTGTCCTGTCTGCCGCGTTCGCACAGGATTATCCGGTCCGGCCGCTACGTATGCTTGCGCCGGAACCCGGCGGCGGCAACGAAGTCGCCGGACGCATCATTGCGCAGGCGCTGGTGGATGGCTTGGGGCAGCAAGTGGTTATCGAAAATCGCGGCGGCGCGGCAGGCGCCATCGCCGGCGAGATTGTCGCGAAAGCGCAGCCGGATGGTTATACCGTGTTGTATTACGGCAGTTCCATCTGGCTACTGCCGTTATTGCGCCGTGGCGTGCCGTTTGATCCTGTGCGCGATTTTGCGCCAGTCTCGCTGGCCACCCGGGCGCCGTTTTTTCTGTTTGTGCATCCGTCGCTGCCGGCGAAAAACGTGCGCGAGTTGGTTGCGCTGGCCAAGGCGCAGCCGGGCAAACTTAATTATGGTTCGGCGGGTTCGGGTTCGGCCACGCATTTGTCGGCGGAACTTTTCAAATTGGTAGCTGGCGTGAACATCGAACGCGTGCCGTACAAAGGCAGCGGGCTGGCCGCCACCGCGCTCGCAGCGGGTGAGATCCAGATGCTGTTCGGCTCCGCTTCGCTGGGGCTGGCCAATGCCAAGAGCGGTCGCGTGCGCGTGCTGGGCGTGGGGGCGGCGCAGCCGTCGCCCTTGGCGCCGGACGTGCCTACCATGGCCGCAGCGGGTTTACCCGGCTATGAAGCCGCGTCGTTGTCGGGCATGTTTGCGCCCGCGAAAACCCCTGCGCATTTGATCCGCCGCCTGAATCAGGAAATTGTGCGCGCCATGGCACGGCCCGATGTCAAGGAGCGCTTCCTGAACGCGGCCATCGAAGCCATCGGTAGCACGCCCGAGGAATTTGGCGCCGTGGTCAAGGCCGACATGGCGAAATGGGGCCGCGTGATCCAGGCCGCGGGAATACATGACTGACCATCCATCTGAACAGTGAAAGCAGCGACATTGAATACCACAAACGAGCGCGATCCCCTGCGCGTGATGAGCCGTGCGGCGGCCCGGCTGCGCGTGAACAATCTGCCCGATGCCGTGCTGAAAACCGCACGCCAGCGCGTGCTCGATACCATCGGGTGTCTGGTCGCCGGTTACGACGCCGAAATGTCCGCGCCGATACGTTCGTATGTGCTGGCGCAGGGCGGTAAACTCGAGGCCACGCTGCTGCCCGGCGGTGAAAAAACCACTGCGGCTTTGGCGGGGCTGGCACACGCCACTTATATTTTTGGCCTGGAGTTGTCGGATGCCGCGCCTCGCGGCACGGTACATCCGGGCTGCGAAATTGTCTCCATTGCACTGGCCGCCGCCGAGCGCGCGGGCTTGGGGGGAGCTGCGATTTTGCCGGCGGTGGTCGCGGGTTACGAAACCGAAATTCGTTTCGGTCGCGCGCTGCATCCGCAGGCGTTTTACAAAGGCTGGTCCACCATCGGCCTGCTCGGCGCCATCGGCCCGGCGGTGACCGCCGCGCATCTGCTTGGCGCGGACGAAACACGCATGACGAATACCATCGGCACCGTGATGAGCCTGTTGCCCGCATCGACCGGGCGCGTAAGTCAGGGCGGCAGCGTGAAATGGCTGGTGGGCGGACACGCCTGCACCACTGGATTGTTTGCCGCCGAGATGGCCGCGCGCGGCGCGGAGGGCAACCCGGACGCGCTGAAAATCTGGCTGCCGGTGATCGCCGAAGAAAATCATCCTGAACGACTTACCGACGGCATCACCGAAGACGGCGCGTATACGCAGTGGGAATTATTAAGTGGTGTCGTTACCAAATATTACGGCACGGTAGGCCCCTTCGCCTCGCCGCTGGAAGCGTTGTTCCAACTGATCGCGCAACATCGCATTCGCGGTGAAGATGTCGATGAAGTCCATGTCGATTGCCCGCGCCGTACGGCGATCTTCAATAAGCCGCATCCTGAATCGGATCACACCGCGCGCGCGAGTCTGCCGTATTGCATCGCCGTGGCCTTGCACACCGGCGACGCGGGCCAATTGCTCGGGCCGGCCTACAAGCCCGACCGCTTGCGCGATCCTGCGGTGTGGGCGCTGGCCGAACGCGTGCGTATCACGCAAAACGACCGCTATGAAGCGCAGTATCCGGCACGCAGTCTCGCGCGCGTCACGGTAAAACTGCGCAATGGCGAGGCCCACAGTCTTGAGGTCGATCGCAGCGAAATCAAACGCTACCTCACGCCGTCGGATGCCGATATCGAAGCCAAATTCCGCCTGATTGCAACTCCCGTGCTAGGACAGAAAAAAACCGATGCCGTGGTGTCTCTGGTGTGGCGCCTGGAAACACTGCCGGATTTGGGGGATTTGCTGCGGGCGCTACAACCCTAGCACGCAACCTGAGTAGAATCCGCCCTCCTTTGGCGCAACCACATGATTCTAATGTGCTTTTTATCTGGAATGTTCAGGCGCTGATTGACAAGCGCGGGCTAAATCCGGACAATCCCGCCCTCTTTGGTGATATAGCTCAGGTGGTTAGAGCGCAGCACTCATAACGCTGAGGTCGGTGGTTCAAATCCACCTATCACCACCATTTCTGCTAAAGGCTTGAACAACAAGAAACCGGCGCACGCCGGTTTTTTGTTTTTAACGGCGTAGCCGATAATCCCCGGTTAAACTCATCAACTTGTCGCGAATGTGATGCGGAATTTCATGCCTATGATCGAATCCTGCGATATCGCCATCATCGGCGCCGGTCTGGTGGGCGCGAGTCTCGCCGCGGCGTTGGCGCCGTCGGGCCTCAGCGTGGCGTTGGTGGAGCCGCGCGCGGCGGCCGCGCCGACTGACGATTGGGATAGCCGCATTTACGCAGTGAGTCCGGGTTCGGTGGCGTTTCTTGCGGACGCGGGCGCGTGGCAGGGTGTCGATGTACAACGCATCGAGCGCGTCGAAGCCATGTGCATTTTTGGCGACGCGCCCTCGGCGCACCTGCAATTCAGCGCATATGAGGCCGGAATACGCGAACTGGCGTTTATTGTCGAAGGCGGACGCCTGCAATCGGCGCTTTGGCAAACCGTTACACGGGCGCCGCGCGTGCGGGTTTTTTGTCCGGTGGTCTGTGATGCGTTGGTACAGCACGCAAATCACACTGATGTGGTGTTGAACGGCGGTACGACGTTGCGCGCGAAGCTGGTCGTGGGTGCGGACGGCGCGCAATCGTGGGTGCGCGAGCAGGCGGGTATCAAGGTGAACGCGCACGACTACGCGCAAAGCGCGGTGGTGGCGAATTTTTCATGCGGGCTGCCGCATCGGGGAACCGCGTTTCAATGGTTCCGGGCAGACGGCATCCTGGCGTTGCTGCCGTTGCCGGGCGATCGTGTATCAATGGTGTGGTCTACCGAGGATACCCATGCGCAGACTCTGCTGGCGCTTGATGCAAACGCGCTTGCGCAATCCGTGTGCGAGGCCAGCGGCGGGATGGTGGGCGAACTCGGCACGATCACGCCGGCGGCTGCGTTTCCCTTGCGCCAGCAACGCGTGGAGGCGTTTGTCAAACCGCGCCTTGCGCTGGTGGGGGACGCTGCCCATAATGTGCACCCGCTGGCGGGGCAAGGCGTTAATCTGGGATTCCGTGATGCGCGCGAGCTGGCGGCGGTGCTGTGTGATCGGGGTGTACAGCATGATTGCGGCGATTACACCTTGCTCAGACGTTACGAGCGCGCGCGCAAGGAAGATGTGTTATCCATGCAGCTTGCGACGGACGGATTACAGAAACTATTTGCGTCACGGGCGGTCTGGTCGTCACGGGCGCGCAATTCGGGTATGCGGTTGGTTGAAAGCCAGCCGTTTATCAAGAATCTGCTGGTGAAGCATGCCGTGGCCTGACGTATATTGCGGCTGAATTTCTTAAGGGTGTTCCCATGATGATGAAACGCATGATTCCGCTGTTGATGATGGCCATGCTGGCGTTGCTGGCGTCCGCCGCGCGCTCGCAGGATGGCGATGAAGCCCGGTTGCGCCAGACACTGCAGGCCAAGTTTCCGAAAGTCACGGTGGAATCCATTTCCAAGACGCCGTTCGGCGGATTGTATGAAATCGTGCTCGGTGGCGAGATTATTTACATGGATGGCAAGGCCGAGTACATGATGGGCGGCTCGCTCTACGACATACGCAGCGCGCAGATACGGAATATCACGCAGGATACCTCGCAGCGCCTCGCGTCGAAGGCGTTGACCAGTTCGCATGATTCGGCGATCAAAATGGTTCGCGGCAACGGCAAGCGCGTGATCTATACCTTTGAAGATCCGAACTGCGGCTACTGCAAACAGCTCTACAAGGAATTAGGCACCATGACCGATGTCACGATCTATACGTTTTTGCTGCCGATTCTGTCGCCCGATTCCATGGAAAAATCGCGCGCCATCTGGTGTTCCAAGGATCGCGCCAAGGCATGGGATCAGATGATGACCAAGGGCGCGCTTACCGAGCAGGTCAAGCCGTGCGAAGGGCCGATGGAGAAAAATGCGCAATTGGCGCAGCGGTTTAATATTCGCGGTACACCAGCTATTTTTCTTGCGAGCGGCCAGCAACTCGGCGGTTACATTCCCGCCGCGCAAATCGAGCAGGCGCTCGGCAAGCGGTAATTCATTGTGTCGCGTTGGATGATCGGCCGCGCGCAGCGGCGGTTCGTGATTGCGCTTGGCCTATCTCTGGCGCTGCACGCGGGGCTGATGCAAAGCCACTACGGCAAGGGCGCGGCACGCGATAACATTTCGGTGGCGGCAAAATTGCTGCCGGTTGCCACCGAAGCAAAAATCGAATCCCCGCCGATGCTGCAGGCGCTGGCTCCGAACCCGGAGCCGGACGCCAAGCCCGCCGCGTTGCCAAGCCCGGCAAAAGCGTCTGACACCGCGGCACCGGTGGTCATCGCCACACCGCCGGTGACAACGGCGGCCACCGTGCTGGCGCCGCCCGCCGATCCCAACTACTACGCCGTAGGCGATCTCGATGTATTTCCCAAGGCCCTGGTGAAACCGGATTTAAGCGCGGTGCTCCCGGCAAGTCAGGAGCCCGCCGCCGGTAGCGTACGCGCGACAGTGCTGATCGATGAAGCCGGCGCGGTCAACGCGGTGCGCGATGTCGAAGCGTCCACGAGCGGCATAGAAACCGTTACGCGCGAACTGCTGTTGCGTACCCGGTTCACACCCGCGCGCAACAAGGAAGGCCGCATCGTAAAGGCGCAGGTGCGGGTGTCGCTTGATTACGATATGGGTTACGCGGGCGGCGCTTACCGCGCGCCACGGTAGTTCGACGCGCAGGTAAGTTCCACACGCGCTGAATAGCGCCGCACGCCCCTATTTCTTGCTATTTTTGCACCCCGTTTTGCGCGGCAGTGTTCTTTGGCAGCAGTACCCACATGCGTAACGATTGCTTCATGCGCCCGGCTTCCCTTGCGGCGTCGTCGCCGTTGCCCCAGAAAAAGTCGGCGCGTACCGCACCGCGAATGGCGCCGCCAGTGTCTTGCGCCAGCATCAAGCGCTGCAGCGGCTTGTCTGTGTTAGGCCATTGGGTTGAGATATGCACCGGCGCGCCGAGCGGCACATAACGCGGATCAACCGCGATGCTGCGGTGTGGCGTCAGGGGTACGCCGAGCGCGCCGGGCGGCGAGTTGACCGCGCCCGAGGGTGCCGTGCCGTTTACTACGAGTTCGCGGAAAAAAACGAAACGCGGATTCTGATTCAGCAACTCGGGCAGTTTTGCGGGATTGTAGCGCGCCCACGCCTTGATGCCCTGCATCGACGTGCGTTCCAGCGGCAGCTCGCCGCGATCGATCAGCACGCGACCGATGGAACGGTATGGGTGACCGTTGTGATCGGCAAAGCCGACGCGCATCATCGTGCCGTCATCTAGCAGGATGCGGCCCGACCCCTGGATCTGCAGAAAAAACAGATCCACCACGTCTTCCACCCACGCGATTTCCTTGCCGCGCAACGACGCGATTCCGTTTTCAATTTGCGAGCGGGTGTAGTACGGCACCACGCGCCTGCCGTCGAGACGCGCGCGCGGCGCCATCGATTTGAGTTCGGGCGCAAGGTCGCCGAAGTCCAGCACCAACAGATCATCCGGCACGGCATATATCGGGAACCGGTAACGCGCGGAAGGCTTGCGACTGCCGCGCAAGGAAGGTTCGTAGTAGCCGGTGATAAGTCCTTCACTCGTGCCGTCGGGGCCGACCACGCGATAAGGGGCAAAGTGATGTTCGAAAAAAAGTCGTGCCGCATCACGGCCCTTGACGGCGCGCGCGGCGTCGCAGGCGTCCTGCCATCCCGCTTGTTTGGACAACACCCGGCAACTGGCCAGTAGCGCAGGCAGGGCATCGGCGTGATTGTCCTGCTGCCAGCCGGGCAATTCGGACCACGCCACGGGCGCGCGCGTGCGTAAATCGACTTGCGGTTCGTTCTTTATGGCAGGCGCGGGCACGGTGGTGGGTGCGGCGGGTGCGCTTGGTACGGTTGATGCGGGAGGTGTGGCAGACGGCGCCGTCTTATACGCGGGGGGCTTGGGCGTCTCGCAAGCGGTCGTGGCGGCCATCAGCAGGGTTGCGATCAGGACCTTGCAATATTGGATTTTCCGCGCCGAATCATTCATGATGGAGCAACAGTATAAAGGCAACGGACGGTATGGAAATTTTGTCGTGGTTTGTGTTGGAAGCGCTGGCCGCAACGGCGCTGCTCGTGCTGGTGGTGTGGTGGACCTGGCCGCGCCAGCCTAAGGATGATCCGCATCGGAACGACGACCAGCTAAAGTAATAAACGCGGGCGGCAGGGAGCAGTAGGGGCTGGTACGGGGGGCGGTAGCGCGACTCAATGCAACTTATGCCGCTTAGTGCAACACGCGCGGCATCGACAGCGTGAACTCCGGGATGGTTACATCGAACTTCGTGCCGTCGTCCGCCACCATCTGATAACTGCCGCGCATGGTGCCCACCGGCGTGGCAATGGCCGAGCCGCTGGTGTATTCAAAACTCTCGCCCGGCCGCAAATGCGGCTGTTCTCCCACCACGCCCTTGCCGCGCACTTCCTGCACTTTGTCGGTGGCATCGGTAATGATCCAGTGACGGCTGATCAGTTGCGCCGCGATGCTGCCGGTGTTGGTGATGGTGATGGTGTATGCAAATACGTATCGGTCGTTCGCCGGATCGGACTGATCGGCGATGTAAACCGTGCGGGTCTTGACGGAAATCTCGTGGGGGTTCGTGGGCATGGGCAGCTGCGGTGACGGAGATCGCGTAGTATACGCGACACGGCGCGGCGCCGCGCGACACGGGCAGCCGGACGGCGAAACCGTTACAATATCCGCATGAACCAACGCCATTTCCGCATCGCGCCGAGCATTTTATCCGCTGACTTTGCCCGCTTGGGCGACGAGGTAAAAAGCGTTGTTGCCGCCGGCGCGGACATCATTCACTTCGATGTGATGGACAATCACTACGTGCCGAATCTCACCATCGGCCCGCTGGTGTGCGAGGCGATACGCCCGCATGTCAAAGTGCCCATTGACGTGCATCTGATGGTAAAACCGGTGGATCGCATCGTGCCGGATTTCGCCAAGGCCGGCGCGAACATCATTTCATTTCACCCGGAAGCGTCCGAGCATATCGATCGCACCATCGGCCTGATAAAGGAAAGCGGCTGCAAGGCCGGGCTGGTGTTCAATCCCGGCACGCCGCTGCATTACCTCGATCACGTGCTCGACAAGCTGGATCTCGTGTTGATCATGTCGGTGAATCCGGGGTTCGGCGGACAGAAATTTATTCCGGAGGCGTTGGCGAAGCTAAAGGCCGTCAGACAAAGAATTGATGCCAGTGGCCGTGACGTCTGGCTTGAGGTCGATGGCGGCGTAAAGGTTGATAACATCGCCGAGATAGCGCGTGCCGGCGCGGATACCTTCGTCGCGGGCTCGGCGATTTTCGGTACCCAGGACTACCCAGCCACCATCGCATCCATGCGTGCCGCGCTGGCGGCGCTGTAATTTTTCGGAGTTCCCGTTTTGAATTTCACACCACCGCTGCCTGTCAACGCCGTCATGATTGATCTCGACGGCACGTTGCTTGATACCATTCCCGATCTTGCCGCCGCCGCCAATGGCATGTTGACGGAACTCAACATGCCCGTACTGCCGGAAGCGACCATCCGAAATTACGTCGGCAAGGGGATCGCCAATCTGATCGAGCGCACGCTGACCAACAGCATGGATGGCAAACCGGATGCTGAATTGTTCCAGCGCGCCGTGCCGGTTTATGAGCGTACATATCGCGAAGTAAACGGCAAGTACACGACCATGTATCCCGGCGTGAAAGAAGGGCTGGATCTGCTGCGCGCGCAAGGCTATCCGCTGGCCTGCGTAACCAATAAATCCGAGCGTTTTACCCTGCCGCTGCTCGATTACGTGAATTTGTCGAGCTACTTTGTTAGCGTGGTGGCGGGCGACACACTGCCGCAGAAAAAGCCCGATCCCGAGCCTTTGCTGCACGCGTGCAAACAAATGAAGGTCGCGCCCCATGAAATGCTGATGATTGGCGATTCACTCAACGACGCGCAGGCCGCGCGTTCGGCGGGCTGCCCGGTTTTTTGCGTGACCTACGGCTACAACGAGGGCCACGACGTGCAGACACTGGACGTTGATGCTATAGTAGCATCGCTGGTTGAGGCTACTGCCTTGATTACAAAGAAAAATTAGAAAATTGCTTGGCGCATTGACGATGGGATTGAAAAACGAAAATTCAGCTCTGGCCGGGGAATGTTGGCGTCGCTGGCGACGCTAAGTGTTCTGCCTTTGGCCGCGCGCGGTATTGCTGTCGCGGTACTGAATAATCCGTTTTTTGTAGAGAGCATCCCATGACCGAAGCCGAATTCAACCGGCTGGCACAAGCCGGCTACAACCGCATCCCCCTGGTGCTCGAGACCTTTGCCGATCTCGATACGCCGTTGTCCATTTACCTCAAGCTTGCCAACAAGCCCTACACTTATCTGCTCGAATCGGTGGTGGGCGGCGAACGCTTTGGACGATATTCGTTTATCGGCCTCGCAGCGCAGACGCGCGTCGAAGTGCGTGGTTATCAATGCACGGAGTTTTCCGGCAAATCAGTTACGCGGCAGAGCACGGTCGATGATCCGCTGGATTATGTCGAGCAGTACCTCGCGCAATTCAAAGTCGCGACGGTGGACGTGGCGGCGAAGCTGCCGCGTTTTTGCGGCGGGCTGGTCGGCTACTTTGGGTACGACACCGTGCGCTACGTCGAGAAAAAGCTCGCGCATTCGCAAAAGCCCGATCAACTCGGCACGCCCGATATCGCGCTGCTGGTGTCGGAAGAAATCGCAATAGTCGATAATCTGTCGGGCAAGCTGTATTTGGTGGTGTATGCGAAACCCGCCGAGCAAGACGCGTTTGATAAGGCGCGCGCGCGGTTGGCGGCGCTGCTGAAAAAACTGCGCGAGCC
>DHVE01000052.1 GCA_002412495.1 Betaproteobacteria bacterium UBA5216 | reverse complement strand
CATACCTGGATTGGAAAATACTTCATCGGGACAATCTGGCATTCGTCACAACGTGGAACGTTGCACGGCATCGCCGCTTCTTTAAAGCGATTGAAAACCATGGCGCGCATTCACTGCGGCTTGATCCCCGCGTCCTTGATGATGGCGCTCCACTTCGCGATCTCGGCACGAATAAACACGGCAAAGTCTTCGGGGCTGCCCGCGACGACTTCCGTGCCGGTGGATACCGCCAGATCGCGCACTTCGGGCGATTGGAAAATGCGCACCAGCTCGGTATTAAGCCGTTGCACCACCGGCCTCGGCACGCCAGCCGGCGCAAAGTAACCGCTCCACGCGCTCGCCTCGACGCCGGGCAGCCCGCCTTCGGCCATGGTCGGCACGTCCCGCAGCACTGGCAGACGCGCGCGCCCCGAAACCGCAAGGCCGCGCAGCTTGCCGGATTTCACGTGCGCCACGATGGCAGTCGCCACCAGATACCCGGTCGCGATCTGACCGCCGAGGAGATCGGGCATTTCGGCGCCCACGGATTTATACGGTACATCAAGTATGCGCGTGCCGCTTTTGAGTTTGATCCATTCGCCGAGCAACTGCGTGATGCTGCCGGGCCCCGCCGACGCATACGTCAGCGCGCCCGGCTTGGCCTTCGCAATCTGCAAATAGTCGTGCAAGGTGTTTGCACCCACGCCAGGATGCACCACCATCACCAGCGGCGACAGGCTGAACTGCACCACGGGCATGAGCTCGTGATTGAGCCGCGCGGTTGAATCCGGATACAGCAAATCATTGATGGCGTTGTTGATCAGCCCGGACATCAGCGTGTGGCCATCGGGTTGCGCGGTTGCCGCCTGCTGCGCCGCGATGCGTCCGTTGGCACCGGGGCGATTGTCAATGATGACCATTTGGCCCAGCGCCTCGGCGAGTTTGGGCGCGACTTGCCGCGCGCGCACATCGGGTGCGCTGCCCGCGATGGCGGGCACAATGACACGCAGCGGTTTATGGGGGAACGGCTGCGCGATAGCCGCCGAACAAAACGCCCAGGCACTTGTGCTGGCAATCGCCGCGCGCGCCACCCGATCGATTACTGGCAACGCGAATACTCTAGGCCGTCACCGCGGATAACCGGCTGCCCGGACGAGTTGGCATAAACCTGCGTCTGTACGGGTTGCAGCGGCCCATACCCATCACTCATGAACAGTATGCCATTCTGCACGCCCCAGCGACCGCTGGCGCCGCCACTGGATTGGCTGGCCATGCTGCCGTTAGGCCCGCTGGAGCCGCCTTCGCCGCGCCGGCCTTCGCGAAAAGTGCCGTTACTGAAAAATTCATACCGCACGGATTTGCTGTAACCCGTGGTCTTGTTGTAGCTGAACGAGCACCACGCGCCGGACAGCAGCAAACGTGACAACGGGGACTGATCCGCCTGCGCGCAGGCCGTGCCGCCGCATATCAACATCAACGTAAACATCAGACATTTCATGGCTATTTTCCTCCGCAGGCGTGGCGAAACCCCCATTCTAGTGCGGACACCCGCTGGGTCAAGCAGCGTAACGGGCGCCGTGTAACCGGGGCGATGCCCGGGCATGACGTACAATGCCCGTATGAAACCACCCAAACGACTGCAATCCCTGATTGAAGAAGGCCTGATCGACACGGTGGTACTGCAGCTGATGAGCGGCAAGGAAGCCGCCGTTTACGTGGTGCGCTGCGGAGAAGACACGCTGTGCGCCAAGGTCTACAAGGAAGCCACGCATCGCAGCTTCCGGCAGGCTGTCGATTACACCGAGAACCGCAGAACCAAAAACAGCCGTCAGGCGCGCGCGATGGCCAAGGGCACCCAGTACGGGCGCAAGTCGCAAGAGGCCGCATGGCAAAGCGCCGAGGTGGATGCGTTGTATCGTCTTGCCGCCGCGGGCGTGCGCGTACCGGCGCCGCATAATTTTCTCGATGGCGTGCTGCTGATGGAATTGGTCACCGATGAAAACGGTGAAGCCGCGCCGCGTTTGAACGATGTGCTGTTCACGCCCGAACAGGCGCACGCGCTCCATGCCACGTTGTTGTTGCAGGTGGTGCGCATGTTGTGCGCGGGCGTGGTCCATGGCGACTTGTCGGAATTCAATATTCTGCTCGGCGCGGACGGCCCGGTGATCATCGATCTGCCGCAGGCGGTGGATGCCGCCGGCAACAACCACGCTCAGCGGATGCTGTTGCGCGACGTAGTGAATCTGCGCGATTTTTTCGGCCGCTTTGCGCCCGATTTGCTACGCACCGATTTCGGCCCGGAGATTTGGGATTGGTATCAGCGCGGCGAACTCACCACCGAGACCGTGCTGACCGGCACCTTCGAACGCGAGGCAGGCGAGGTCGATCTGACGAGCGTGTTGCGTGAGATAGAAGACGCGCGTCTTGAAGAGGCCGCGCGGCTGCTGCGCATGCAGACGCCGGCGTAACAAGCCGGCGGCGCGTTGGTCATTGATGGGTGATTGGTTTTCGCCAAATATGCCCATGGATTCGATTTATAATGGTTTTCGAATGTCGGCGCGCGTGATGTGTTTTCCGCGTCCGATGCAACCCGGCGCGCAATTTATTTCCACAGGTGGAAATCATGAAAAATCCGTTGTTTCCGATATTTCCATGGCGCGCGGTTTTTGCGGCCGCGCTGATCGCCACGCCCATGATGACGGCGCCGCTGGGCGCCCAGGAATTACCCGTCACGGATGAGTTGTTAAGCCGCGCGCGAGCGGTATTGCATGTGGATATACAGACCGGACGTGTTGCGTATATCGCCTCCACCGGCCCGGTGGCGGAAGTCGGCGCCAAAATTACCGATGTGCTGTATGGCGACTACACAGCCGGCGAATGGATCGCGTATTCGCAGCGCGTCGAAAGTGAATACGTCAAACCGGCCGTGAGCCAGCGCCTGTTGTTGCTGCGGCGCGATGGCAATGGCGGCGTGTTGCTCGACGAGGAATATTCAGCAGCCAAACGCGATGCGCTGGTAAAACGGCTGGCCGATGCGCGTCGCAAGGCCGAACTGCTCACCGGTCAGATGCATGTGCCGGATTACTTGTTGCGATCGGGCAGCAACGCGGTGCTCCATGTCGAACTCCAGAAATCGGTTCCGTATGACCGCGGCCGCGGCAATCTGAGCGCCACGCACACCGCGACGGTGCGCACTGTGTTACAGGGCGATATGCAACCCGGACAGACCATTGAATACATTGAAGAGGGCGACCGCAAAAAGCGCTACGACCCGCCGGCGAGCCGTGAACGCATCGTGCTGCTGTCGTACTCACGCTCGACGCAGGACGGGCAGATGAAATGGTGGCTGCACAATCGCGTGGATTATGGCTACACCGACGCGGGACTCGCCACGCTGAAAGCGGATGTCGCGCGCGTGCGCGCGGCGCAGGCAGACCGGGCCGCGAAAGAGGCCGCGAGGTAACGTGTACTTCTATCTGAAACTCACCTTCGACACCGGCCCATGAAACACAGACACACCGTGCGCATGGCGTGCGTGCTTTTGTCCACGGCCGCTCTGGCACAGGCACAATCATGGCCTGAAAAGCCGATACGGCTGGTGGTCGGTTTCCCACCCGGCGGCTCAGGCGATTTCATCGCGCACAACATGGGCGAAGAAATGCATCGGCTGCTCGGCCAGCAGATCATTATCGACAACCGCCCGGGCGCGGGCTCCAACATTGCGTCCGAGATCGTGGCGCGCGCCAATCCGGATGGCCACACGATTCTGCTGGGCGGCAGCTTCAGCCACGCCGTGAATCCCACGCTGTACAAAAAGCTGCCTTTCGATCCGGAGAAAGATTTTTCGCCCGTCGGCAAAGTGGCGAACTTCACCACCATCATCGCGATTTACCCGAAATTGCCGGTCAACTCACTCAAGGAACTGATCGCCCGCGCGAAAGCCGAGCCGGGCAAGCTGAGCTACGGCACGCCGGGCGCCGGCACGCCATCGCACCTCGCGGGCGTGATGCTCAACATCGTGGCCGGCATCAATCTGGTGCATGTGCCGTTCAAGGGCGGCGCGCCCTCGTTGGTCGCCACGCTCGCGGGCGAAGTGCCGGTCATCATCGCGACACCGCCGGTGGCGCTGCCGCAAATCCGTACCGGCCGGTTGCGCGCCTTATCGCTCACCACCCGCAAGAACTCGCCCATTATTCCCGGCGTACCCGGCACCGAAGAGGCGGGACTGCCCGGCTATGATGTCGGCGGCTGGTGGGGCCTGTGGGCACCTGCGCGCACGCCGCCAGCCGTGGTCAACCGGCTGTTCTACACGACACTCAAGGTATTCGGCAACGCACAGATCCGCGAACGGCTCGCGCGCGAAGGCCTGGAAATCGAAACTTCGCCGTCGCCGCAGGATTTTGCGGCGTTCATCCGCAAGGAAATTCCGTTCTGGGCGAAGGTGGTGCGCGAATCGGGTGCTACAGCAGATTAGCGCCCGTCCAAGCGATTTGGACTACTACCCGCCGTGCTGATTTGGCGTTTTTATCCGTCAATTTCATATGTATTATATTTTACGGATAAAATAATAAAATTTACATATAAAAATCAAATTTTGTCCGTATAATTTTAAATATTATTTTTTTACGGATAAAAATGCCTTTTCTCGAATTCAATGATACCCTGCGAGTGGTGCTTGCCAATCTGTCGCAGCAATACGATGCGTGGCTTGATTCGGCGCGGCGTGCGGCATCTCTTGATTTTGTTTTTCAAATCAAAAGGTTACCAAGAGAGCCTCTTGTCAGCGACGCAACTCCATACCAGTACCTCTATCGCATGACCGATGCGGGAAAAGGGCTGGGCAACTCGCTGGGCCGTCTCACGCCAGAGTTAGCGGCGATAGCAGCGCGGCAGCGTGAATTAAAATCTGACGCGATCAAAGAGGAACGCGAACGCCTGACGCACCTTGAAAATTTATGCCGCCAATATCGTGCGCTGCGGATTGGCCAAGGCGTGCGCTTAGGTGTCATCGCCAGTGAAGCCGCCGCCATCCTGCGTCTGATGGATGTGTATGGGTTCCTGGGGCATCGCTATATGGTAGTGGGCGCCAACGCCATGCCCGTGTATGAGATCGAAGCGAATGCCCGGTTTGCCATGGGCGTCGATGCCACTGAAGACTTCGACATGACATGGACCTCCGGCAAGCTCGATTTGCAGGCAGGCACACCCACGCCGGGATGGGATGCCGCGCGGGCCGCGGGTGTCGCCACCGATGATCCACTGGCGCAGCATTTGAATGAATCCCCGCGCTCGCTGCGCGAATTGCTCAAGCGGCTGGATGCCACCTATACCAAAAACACCGAGCGCACTTTTCAGTTACGCAACCGGGCCGGTTACGAAGTGGAAGTGCTGCTCGCGCAATCTATCGCGCATGAATACCCCAAAAGCGAGCAACTCTCGCCCATCCCGCTTGAAGAGCAAGACTGGCTGCTGCTAGGCCGGCAGGTGTCTCATGCCGTTGTCGCGCGAGACGGCAGCGCGGCCAGAATGATTGCACCTGACCCGCGCTATTTCGCGCTGCATAAACTCTGGCTATCGGAAAAGCCTTCGCGCCTGGCCACCAAACGGCCCAAAGATTTCAACCAAGGCATGCTGGTGCTGGATGCGGTGCAGGATTTCATGCCGCAGTTCCCGCTCACGGAAAACTTCCATGACAACCTGCCCAAGCCGCTACAAAAACACTTCGCGGCATGGTCAAAAAGTCGTGCGGGCAAGCCGAGTGCGCGCCGTGAAGCGCCGCGATGGTAACCCAGTAGCCCCGGCCCAAAAATTCAAGCGATCTGCCGCGCCACCTCCAACAGCATTTCATCATTACCGCGCGCCGCCACCATCGACAGGCCCAGCGGCAATCCATTCACGCTGGCGAGCGGCAAACTCACCTGCGGCAAACGCCCTATGCCCGAGATGCACAGCATGCCCATCGCGCGTTCGCGAAACGCAGTGGTTTGATCGTGCGGACAATTCTTGAGCGGCGCGACGTCGGGCACGCTGGGCAGCAACAGCACGGTATTACCCGCGAGCAGCTTGTCGAGACGTTCGGCGATTTCCTCGCGCCGCGGTTTCATGCGCGCGACTTCGTCGGGCGTGACTTGCGCCACGGCTTCAAAACGCTTGCCGATGGCGATGCCGAAGTTGGGCTTCACGCGCGTTACCCATTCGCGATGCGTGTCCCAGATTTCCGCGAACTGCAGAACCCGAAACACCTCGAACCAGTCGCGCAACCCTTCCGCGCTAACCGTCACTCCTTCGGGCTTGCCCAGCACCTTTGCCACGCGCGCCAACGCCGGTTGCAAAGCCTGTTGCGCTTCGGGCATGGCCAGGGCGAAGGCGTCCTGCGCGAGCAAGACACGTCCGGGTGTTGCGGGCTTGCCGCCAAGGAGCACGTCCCCTACGCGGGCAAGCAACGCCGCATCGCGCGCGAACCAGCCGCAGGTATCGAAGCCCGGCGCCAGCGGGCACACGCCTTCCAGTGAAATGCGGCCATGCGTGGGCCGTATACCATAGATACCGCAAAAACTTGCGGGCCCGCGCACCGAGCCGCCGGTGTCACTGCCGATCGCAAAATCCACCAGCCCGCCTGCCACCGCCGCCGCCGAGCCGCTGGATGATCCACCGGGCACGCGATCCGGCGCGCGCACGTTGATCGGCGTACCGTAGTGCGCGTTTTCACCGGTGAGGCTGAACGCCATTTCTTCGGTATGCGTTTTGCCCGCAAGGCTTGCGCCCGCGTCGAGCAGTTTTTGTGCGACCACCGAATGCACTTTTGCCGCATCGTGCGTGCGCAGCCAATCCGGGCTGCCGAAACCGGTTTTGTGACCCGCTACGTCGAAAATATCTTTCAGGCCGAACGTGAGACCCGCGAGCGACCCGCTGGCCGCGCCGGACACTTCAACGTGAGTGTGGCGGCAAAACGCGCCGAGTTTGTCGCGATCGAGTATATTCACAAAAACGCCTTATAACAGTTTGTTGAATTTGTCGATTTTGGCGTAAAACGGTCTACCTGTGCGTTGGGGGGCAACCGGATTCTCTCGCGGACTAAGGACCTTCACCATTTGCTCAGCTTCTATTTTTTGCGCATCAGGGTAGTAATTGATGTGGAAAGCGCGTCGTTGTAGGTCTGCTCGGTATTTTTTCCCCGGCGCAAAGTCATTCAACTACCTTGGTTGCACGAACTTGAATCGTCGGGGGTATCGTTATACCCAGAGCTTTAGCAGCTTTCATATTCAGCACCATTTCGAATACTGTGGATTGTTCAAAGGGTAAATCGCTGGGTTTAGCGCCTTGTAGTATCCGATGCGTGAGTGAAGCAAACCGGCGCCCCAATTCTCGAAGACTGGCGCCATAGGAGATCAAGGCACCGGCATTTGCCCAATTCTCGTTTTCCGAGATCAAAGGTATTCGCCGCTGCATCGCAAGCGAAGTCACGGTAGCCAAGTGCGCTCCCAACATAGGATTGGATACGACGATCAGTGCTTCCGCTTTTTCTGTTACCGCCGCTTGAAATGCAGCTTCGAGGTCCGGCGCAGGCCCTTGCAGCGCCAAGGATTGGACATGCAGCTTCAGAGACTTAGCGACTGCCTGATACTCAGCAAATGCGACTTTAGGGCCAGGACCGTTCGCGTCCCATAGAATCGCTAGTCTGGACAACCTCGGAAATATCTCCCGGACGAGTTCAAGCCGCTTTGCGTTCAAATCGCGTTGAAGATTAGTTAGGCCGGTAATGTTTCCACCTGGTTTGGCGAGGCTAGCGACCAAACCTGATTTGACTGGATCTATCGAACTGAGCGTCACGATCGGAATCGTTGTGCCCGTCTTTCTTGCGGCATCTAATGCTGCGAGGTTTAGCAATACTAGGACGCTCACATTTTTTTCAATAAGATCGCGAACCAGCCCGGGCATTTCCTTCAGTCGACCTTCCGCGCGACGAAGCTCGAATACAAGGTTACTACCTTCGAGATAGCCTAGTTCACGAAGGCGTTGCCGAAATGATTCCAAATACCAGTCAGGGGTTTGCGAAGATACGTACCCAATTCGAGGAATATCTTTTGTTGGCTGGGCGTTGGATACAAGTGAAATCCCCAGCGGACAAGCTGCCATTGCCACTACTACCTGCCGACGTGAGGTCATCTATTACCTTTTAGCCGAAGTTAAATCGAGCGCGCCGAGGCAATTAGGACAATTTGCGACCATAGGTATCTGGAAGTATACCTCTGGTGATTGGGAAAATCCCTGACGAATTCGCTTATATTGACTACTCCAATGGCGGCAAGGTTCTCAGCCACGCCACCAGTGCATTCGTGTCGTCATCGGTAAGGCGCTTCAAATATTGTGAATAGGTGGCCATCACCATCGACAACTTGCGGCCATCGCGCGACACCCCGTCAAGCAGCGCGCGCTTTATCTCGGCATCGCTCCACGCGCCCAATCCCTTGGCGCGATGCGACGTGATATTCGCCGCCGTGGCCATGCCGGCGGGCGTTTTGAACACGCGCCCGCCCTTGCCCGCGCCAGTGCGATAGTTGGGCACATCGTTGCTGTCACGCTCGGCGTGGCATTGCATGCAATGGCCGAGATTCGCGAGATACTGTCCGCGCTTCACCGGATCGCGCAGATCAGCTTCGTTCATCGGCTTGTCCGCGCCGGGATAGGTGTAGGTGATCTGCTCGGATTTATAGAGCGGCGGGGCCCCCCTGGCGCTGATCGGCGCGGCCGTGCGCAGATACGCCACCACCGCATCCAGATCGCGCGGCGTCAGCGCTTGATATAGCGGATACGGCATCACGAACGCGAGCTTCACGCCGTTGGGTCGCACGCCTTCGGTCAACGCGCGTTTGATGTCCGCGTCGCTCCATCTTCCGATGCCGGTCTCGGCGTCCTGCGTGATGTTGGAACCCGTGGCGGTAAAGGTGACTTCATCGAACCGCTGCGCGCCACCCGCAAACTGCCGCGTCATGATGGGATTGCCCGCCTTGTCTTTCGGCGTGTGGCAATGATTGCAGCTCATGATGCCGTTGACGAGGTAGTCGCCGCGCGCCAGCAGGGATTGCTGGCTCTCTTGCGTTTGCGTGCAGGCAGCAAGCGTGATCGCGAGCGTGGCACAGACTGCCCGTCTTGAAATGTTCATCGAATTTACCTTTAGCGGATTACCGTGACCCATCAAACGCTACGGGTTTGATGATAACCGCCCGATGCGGGCACCGCCAATCCCGCGCGCCCGGTTCACCAGCAACCGCCGCCTGCGTTACACTGTTCTTTGCAACCCGTCTCACCATCCAACGCGGGAGAACAAGATTATGAGTTACACGCCACAGTATTTGGGACATGTGAACCTTTGGGTGCGCAATGCGGCACGCTCGCGGCAATGGTATGAAGACGTGCTGGGGCTGCACACGCACGATTTCGTGCCGGGTCGCGGGGCCTTTCTGTCCGCCAATCGCGAAGAATCCCACGAAATCGCTCTAATCGAAGTCGGCGAAAATGCGCCAGTCGCGCAAAAGAAGCAGGTGGGGCTTAACCACCTTGCCTGGAAAATGCGTAGCCTCGACGACCTGCGCGAATTCTACGACCGGATCATGCAGAAACAAATTCCCATTGACCGCGTCACCGATCACGGCATTTGTCTTGGCATTTACCTGCGCGATCCCGACGGAAACGGCATCGAAGCGTTCTATGAGCTGCCGCGCAGCGAGTGGTTCCGCGAGGACAAGCTGTTTCTGCACAGCGACCGGCCACGCGGCTTGTTCCCCGGCCCGTGGGACGCGCACCTCGCGCCGGGTTCGAGCGGCGTCTGACCCGTCGAACCTCAGTCGAGTTTGAGCCCAATGCTTTTCACCAGCTCGCGATTGACGCTGACATCCGCGCGCAGCGTCTTGTCGAGATCGTCGGGCGAACCGCCTATTACCGCGATATCCAACTCCGCCATCCGCGCGCGGAATTCCGGCGCAGCCAGTGCCCTGCTGATCTCGGCGTTGAGCCGGGCGATGACATGACGCGGCGCGCCCCTGGGCGCGAACATCGCCGTCCACGGTATATATTCAGCATCCGGGTAGGAAGCCGTCAACGCGGGCACGCCGGGCAGTGCGTCTTTCGACGGAAATCCCGTTTTCGCCAAGGCGATCACCCGGCCGTTCGTGATGTGCGGGCGAGCGAGTCCTAGTCCCACGTTTAATATGGATGTCTCCGCCCCGGCCACTGCCTGCACCGCAGGGCTCATGCCTTTATAGGGAACATGGACGAGCAGAATGCCGGCCTTGCGTTGGAAAAGCTCCATCATCAGGTGCGTACTGTGGCCGTTGCCGCCACTGGCATAAGTAATCTGCTTCGGGCGCGCCTTGGCCAGCGCCACCAGATCAGCAACCGACTTCGCGCCCAGCGACGGATGCGCGATCAGCACTTCACTGTATTTCACGAGCATCGACACCGCGTCGAAATCGCGCAGCGGATCGTAGCCGACCTTCGAATACACCAGCGGATTGACAGCCATGATGGAGTTGACCGACGATAACAACGTGTAACCGTCCGCTGGCGCCTTAGCGACCACTTCCGCCGCGATGCTGCCGCCGGCAGCCGCGCGGTTATCGATAACGAATTGCTGCACCGTTGCTTCGCTGACCCTGGAAAACACTAGCCGGGTGACAGTATCGCCCAGCGAGCCAGGCGCGCCCGCCTGCACCACGCGCACGGGTTTCACCGGATAGGCCTGCGCAAACACCAGTGCGTACGGCGCGGCCAACAATCCTCCGGTGCAAAGCGCAGCAACTAACCTTGTGATCCCGCTATCGCGCGTTGAAGCAACGTTCATAGATGCCTCTGATCGTTGATCGCAATGTAAAGAAATTCTACAAGTCTTATTCTATCTACTATCTACGTCCAAGTGTTTTTATCGTCATGAGCGGCTGGCGTGAACGATCTAAACGTATGCGATCACGTTCGCCGTTCACGCGGAGGCCCGCGCAAGCCGCGCGAGGAGCTTGCCGTGTATGCCATTAAAACCGCCGTTGCTCATGATCAGCACATGATCGCCGGCTCGGGCGGACGCCGTGATCTGTGCGAGCAAGTCATCGAAATTGTCATTGACGCACACCTTCGCGCCCAGCAGCGCCAGCACCGCCGCGGCATCCCACGTCAGCCCCGCGCTGTAACAATAAACGGCATCGGCATTCGCAAGGCTCGCCGCCAACTGATCCTTCAACGCGCCCTGCTTCATGGTGTTGGAGCGCGGCTCGAGCACGGCGATCAGGCGCGCGTTGCCGATTTTGGCGCGCAGACCCGCGATGGTGGTGGCAATGGCCGTCGGGTGATGCGCGAAATCGTCGTACACCGTCACGCCGTTGGCCACGCCCTTCAACTCCATCCTGCGCTTGACGTTTTTGAAACTGCGCATCGCCTCGATGGCCATTCTGGCCGGTACGCCCGCGTGACGCGCGGCAGCAATGGCAGCGAGCGCGTTCGCCACGTTGTGTTCGCCGAGCAGATCCCACGCAATCCGACCCTGCGGCGCGCCGTTAAACAGCACGTCGAACCCGTCCGCCCCGCGTGCGGCGGCCTGCCAGCCGCTGGCGATTGAAAACCGCTCTACTGGCGTCCAGCAACCGCGCGCCAACACGCGCTCCAGATTCGCATCGGTACCATTGCTGACGATAAGACCATTACCCGGCACGGTGCGCACCAGGTGATGGAACTGCGTTTCTATGGCCGCGAGATCGGCGAAAATATCCGCGTGATCGAATTCGAGGTTGTTCAGGATCGCGGTGCGCGGGCGGTAATGCACGAACTTTGAGCGCTTGTCGAAAAACGCCGTATCGTATTCGTCGGCTTCGATGACAAAAAACGACGTGTCCGAGAGCCGCGCCGAGATGCCGAAATTTTCCGGTACGCCGCCCACCAGAAAGCCCGGATTCAAGCCCCCGTGTTCGAGCATCCACGCCAGCATCGAGGTGGTGGTGGTTTTGCCGTGCGTGCCCGCCACCGCGAGCACCCATTTATCGCGCAGCACGTTTTCAGCTAGCCATTGCGGGCCGGAGGTATATGGCAAACCGCGATTGAGAATTTCTTCCATCAGCGCATTGCCGCGCGTGACCACGTTGCCGGTCACGAACAAATCCGGCGCGAGCTTTACCTGCTCGGCCGCGAAACCTTCGATCAGTTCGATGCCCTGCGCCTGCAACTGCGTGCTCATCGGCGGATAAACATTCGCGTCGCAGCCGGTGACTTTGTGCCCCGCCGTACGCGCGATGGCGGCAATGCCGCCCATGAAGGTGCCGCAAATCCCTAGGATGTGAATGTGCATGATGCGGGGAGAATACCTTGATTGATATGAAGCGTGAAGCGCTCGGCACAACCTGTCACGCACCACACCCCTCGCGCCTCACGCTCTAAAAATAAAATACACCGCCCCCATCAAACACACCGCCGCATACAAATAGTTGAGCTTGATCTCCTGTCCCATGTAAAACACGGCGAACGGCACGAACACCGCCAGCGTGATGACTTCTTGCAGAATTTTCAGTTGCCCCAGACTCATCTGCTCGAAGCCAATGCGATTGGCAGGCACCTGAATCAGGTATTCGAACAACGCGATACCCCAGCTAACCAGCGCCGCGATCCACCACGGTTTGCTGTTGAGATTCTTCAGATGCCCGTACCAGGCAAAGGTCATGAACACGTTGGACGCCGCCAGCATCAACGCGGTCACGGCAACCGGATATTGCGCGAGTATATTCATAAGTATTTGTTTTAAAATATATTTTTATGGTCCGCATGGGAGCGACGGGCGCGGCCATGGTACCGCAACCGGCGCGGCGCGGAACGTGTGGCGCGTGGCGGCCTAATGCTGGGAGCAGGCGGCTTATTCGAACGACAGTTCGCGGCGGATGTCGTTGTAGCGTTGATGCAGGTCTTCGGCGCTGGCGCCACCGAGATTCAGCACGGCATAGCGGTAGCTGCCGAGCCATTTCATTTCGCGCGCGAGCCCCGAGCCGCGCTTCAGGTAGAGCATCAACCGCGCATCGGGGTAACGTTGCTGCACGGCATCGATCTGCGCGCGCCCCGGCACGCGCGTGACTTCGCGCCCATCGAAGCGGCGGAACACAAAGCTCGCCGCCGCGCCGAACGCGCCCTCGCCCACGCTCACGCGCGGCGCATTGCCCAGCGCGAGGTCGATCAACACTTCATATGGATCGTAACCATCCACGCGGCGATACAGGTTGACGATCTGCGAGGCCATGCGCGGATTGATTTCAATGACCTGGATGCGCCCTGTGTCCGGCTGATACATTAGCTCGACGTTGAAGAAGCCGTGGCCGTAATCAATCCCGGTGAGCAATTTTTCCGCGAGCGCCTTCATGCGCGTCTGCACCTCGGCGGGCAGGCGCGAGGGGTACTCGAAGCGCGCAAAGGCCTGGGTGCCCGGATACATCACCTCATCGACGATGCCGAGGATGGTCATCTTGCCGTTGTGTATGAAACCATCGAGATTGACCTGCACGCCGGTCATGATTTCTTCGCCGATCAAGTGATGCGCGTCGATGGTGAATGGCGTGTAGCGTGCCATCAGGTCGTTAAACGGTTTGACCAGCTTGCGGATGATCAGCGTTTCCAGAAAATTAAATCGCAGATGCGATTGCAACTGCGCGAAATTATCCACGCGCCGCGCGAGCACCGAATAGGTCGCCTTGACCGGCTTGACGTAAAACGGGAACGGCAAGCCGGTGTCGGTGGCCGATGCCAACTGGTACGGGAACACCGAAAAGCCCGGCGTCGCCTCGGGCACGATTTTTTGTTGCAGGCAGCGCGCGTAATATTTATGTTGCGCGGCAATAATCACCGCCGGATCGGTGCCCGGCAATCCCAGCCGCTGGGCAACCACAGCCGCGATCAGCGCGCCAAATTGCTCGTTGTTGCTGATCACCCCGTCGATGCGGCCCCGGTATTTTTTGACCAGTTTATCGGCGTAACGCGCCGCGTTAAAGGTCATCAGCCGCGCGTTTTCAGGGAACGTGAAGAGATCAAACCCTTCGTAGAAGAACTCGAACCGCTCGCGGTAACGCGGCTGCTCAAATTCGTCGCGGTCCCAATCCTTGGGGAAAAGCACGAGGATGCGTTTCATTATTGCGCCAAACCCTGTTGCGTCATTATCGAATCAATGCAGTGCCCGTACCACCCACCGTATCGGGCGTTTCCTCGTGATTAGTCTTGTTTTGCCGCCGAACCTTTCAGTAAACATTGTAACCTTTCGAATTATTCCATTAAGCTGCGTTTTCACGGAATTCGCCAAGGAGAAGGCCACATGACCAGCCCACTGCAAACCGGGAACCCGGATGACATCGTTGCAAACGCCTCGACCCAGCCGACCATCTCTCAATTGATGGACGCGCGCATGACGCGGCGCACTGCGTTGAAGAGTATGACGGCGGCAGGCGTCTATGGTTTATTTGGCTGCGCCACACCCGCGCTGGAACCCAGGGGTTCGTCGCTGACGTTCACCGAATCAGGCCGATTTATGGACGAAACACACCACGTGGCACCCGGTTACAATGTGCGCACGCTGGTGCGTTGGGGTGATCCGCTGCATGCAGACGCGCCCGAGTTCAATCCACGGCAACAAACAGCGGAGGCGCAAGAAGAGCAGTTCGGCGCCAACAATGACTACATCGCCTTCATGCCGCTGCCGCGAGGATCGAACAGTTCCACGCGTGGATTGCTGTGCGTCAACAACGAATACACTCTGGCACAGCTTATGTGGCCCGGCTATAACGCCGCGGACTATGCCAAAAACGTGACCCGCGAACAATGCGAGACCGAAATGGCGGCAACCGGCCACTCGATCGTCGAAGTCGAGAATCGCAATGGGCAATGGTCGATGAATCGCAACAGCGTTTACAACCGCCGCATTTCGGCGCGTAGCACCCCTATTCGAATTTCCGGCCCCGCCGCCGGCCATCCCCGCATGACAACCCGCGCTGACGTTTCCGGCACGCGTGTCATTGGCACGATAGTCAATTGCGCCGGTGGCACCACGCCTTGGGGCACGGTGCTGTTCGGCGAAGAGAATATTCAGAACTATTTCACCGGCGACGCCAGTGTCGGGCGCGAGGCCGCCTCGTGGAAGCGTATGGGCATCACGGGCAAGGGCCGCTATTTGTGGGGCAGGCATATTGACCGTTTCAATCTGAATCGCGAGCCGAACGAAGCCAACCGCTTTGGATGGATCGTGGAGGTTGATCCCTATGATCCCAAATCGGTGCCGGTGAAACGCACTGCCATGGGTCGCTGCAAATATGAATGTGCCAACACCATCATCAGCCACGATGGGCGTGTCGTCGCCTATTCCGGCGACGACGAGCGGATGAACTACGTTTACAAGTTTGTCACGCGTGACCGTTACGATCCGGCGAACGCCGCCGCAAACCGCGATCTGCTGGATAACGGCACGCTCTATGTCGCGCGTTTCAACGCCGACGGCAAAATGCAGTGGCTGCCGCTGGTGTTTGGACAAGGGCCGCTCACCAAGGCCAACGGATTCGAAAATCAGGGCGATGTGCTGATCGACACGCGCCGCGCCGCCGACCTGCTGGGTGCGACACCGATGGACAGGCCCGAAGACGTGGAACCCAATCCACTGACCGGTCGCGTCTATGTCGTATGTACCTACAATGAGTTGCGCAAGCCCGAACAGGCCGATGCCGCCAATCCGCGCGGGCCCAACAAGCACGGGCACATCATCGAAATCATTCCGCCAATGGCAAACGGCAAGCCCGATCACGCCGCGACGGAGTGTCCGTGGGAGTTTTTTATCATTGGTGGTGACCCCAAAAACCCGGAACACGGCGCACGCTATCACGGCACGGTTTCCTCCAATGGCTGGATTGCTGCGCCCGACAATCTGGCGTTCGACCCCAAAGGTCGCATCTGGATCGCCACCGACGGGCAGGAAGACTGGGCCGGTTTCGCCGACAGCCTGTACGCCGCTGAAGCCAGCGGCCCCCATCGCGGCATAACGCGCTGCTTTTTCAGTTCGCCGCGCGGTGCGGAATGCACCGGCCCGGCGTTCACGCCCGACGGCAAGACGCTGTTTCTTTCAATACAGCATCCTGGCGACGAGAAAGGCTCCACCTTCGACAAGCCTTCCACGCGTTGGCCAGATTTCAAGCCCGACATGCCACCGCGTGCCGCCGTGGTGGCGATCACCAAGGCGGATGGTGGCGAGATCGGTAGTTAACGGATTTGCGTAGGCGCACAATTGGCGCAATCGGGAGATAGCGATATGAAATTCTTTTCGTGCGCGATCGGGGCTGCCGGGTTTGGGTTGCTCCTGCCTGCCGTGACCCTGGCGCAAAACACACCCGCCTACCCGGTCAAAACCGTGCGCATCGTCGTGCCCGTGGCGCCGGGTGGCGGCACCGACCCGCAAGCGCGGTTGTTGGCCCGCAAATTCCAGGAAAGCATGGGGCAGTCGTTTGTGGTCGAAAACCGCACTGGCGCCGCCAGCATGATCGGCACCGAGTACGTGGTGAAATCACCGCCCGATGGCTACACCTTGCTATGCGCAGCATCGACGCTCGCGGGCGCGTACACGCTGAGCAAAAATCTCTCGTTCGATCTGTTAAAGGATCTCGCACCGGTCGGGCAGATTTCCTCGGCGGCGCAGTATCTGGTGGTGCATGCCAGCGTGCCCGTTAGTTCGGTAAAGGAATTCATCGCGCTGGCGAAAAAACAGGCCGGCAAAATGAACGCCGCGTCGGGCGGCAACGGCAGCGCCAATCACCTGGTGCTGGAAATGTTCAAACAAAGCGCGGGCATACAGGCGGCGCATATAGCCTACAAAGGCTCGGGGCCCGCGACCATCGCGCTGATGAGCGGCGAAGTGGATTTCAGTTTTGCCGGTGCGCTGACGTCATTGCCGCACATCCGTACCGGCAAGATCAAGGCGCTGGCGGTGACCACCGTCAAACCGTCTGCACTGGTTCCGCAGGCCACACCGATGGCGTCGCTTTATCCGGGCTTCGAGTCAACCAACTGGTATGCGGTGTTCGCGCCCGCGGCAATACCCGCGGTCATCGTCAACAAAATCAGCACTGAAATCGCCAACGCCATCAAGGCGCCCGAAGTGCGCGAGTTCATGGCCAAGGAAGGCGCCGACCCGGTGGGCAGCACACCGCAGGAATTCGCGGCCTTTTTCAAGGGTGAAGTGGATCGGTACGCAAGAGTGATACGGGCCGCGAATATACGGGTGGAGTGAGGACGAATCCCACGGGTGATCGCGCCTCGCGCCTCACGCAACAGACTACTTCGTCACCACAATCTCGCCCTTCATCCCCGGATGCAGGCCGCAGATGTAACCGTAGGTGCCTTCGTCGTTAAATTGCAGCGCCGTGCTCTGGCCTTTCAACACCACCGGCGTGCGCAGCGTGGTAGCGCCCTGCACTGTCACTTGATGCGGCGAATCGTCGATGTTGGTCCAGGTGATCGTCTGGCCGGCCTTCACGGTTACTTTTTCCGGGCCGAACAAAAATTCGGCGATGGCCACGTTGCCCGCGCCCGAGGGGCGGGTTGCGGCGCCCGGCGCGGTGCCCGCCAGGCCCGCGAGGGAAATCACGAAATCCTGCTTGGCGTGTGGCAAATGACACTCAAAACATGCCTTGATGCCGGCATTGGCTTTTTCGTTGGGTTTGCCATCCGGAAAATAGGCCGCATATTGCCAGTCGCCGTTGCGCCACTCGGCCGGCACCGAATTGCCCCAGCCAGCCCGCTTTTCCATCACGGTCACGAGCATGGGCTTGCCCTTGATGAAATTGCCCTTGGCATCGCGCAGCGGCTTGCCGTCGGCGCCTTCCTGTGCGGCGAAAACGGCAATGGCCAATACTGCGCCGTTGGGGATGGGCTTGCCTTCGCGCACGGCTTTGACGATTTCGGGTTTGGCGTACAGCTCGCGGTATTGCTTCACGTCATGCCGATTCAACTGCTGATACATCTCCCACTTTTCAAAGCCCGTGGGAAACGCGACATCCTTGGGCCCGACCGTCGCCTGCGCCATCAATGCGCCGGCTGCGATTGCGCCGGCGACTGCAACACCCACAGCCAATTTGTGATGAAGTTTCATGTTCCCCTCCGGATCAAAAAATGAAGTCAATACGCTGACGCGAATCGTGTCGTCCGTGGATTGGTCGGCACGCACGGCTGAAACTTACAGCCATCCGGACAAAATATTGTTATTTAAAAACAATGACTTACATATCACCCCTGGGGAGCGCAACGCTGGGCAGCGCCGCCGACCGCGTGCCCGGCAACGGCGGGTTATTCGCCGCGTGATAGGTATGCACCACCGACAGCTTGGTCGCGGCCGTCTGGTTGCGGCCGGCCGCATGAAACAGCCGACAATGAAAGAACAGTACATCACCGGCGCGTAACTCAGCAGCGATTTGGGTCTTGATCAGGGCGCGATTGCCGTCGTGATCGGCACGCAGAAATTGCGCCGCATCGAGTTGATCGGCACAAAATTCCATGCGATGCGATCCGGGCAGCAGCAACAGGCACCCGTTTGGCACTTGCTCATCGCCCAGCGCGAGCCACACCGACACCAGTTCGGATCTCTTAAACGACCAATAGCGGATATCACGATGCCAGTGCGTGACGCTGCTATACGCGGGGTTCTTGGTCATGATGCAGTTGTGATGCGCCTGCGACAGCGCGACCTGCGCGCCGAGCAGTTGACGTAATCGCGCGGCGATTTCCAGCGACAATGCCCATTCGCGAAACACGGCATCGCGTGCGTAGGCCTGCAACAGCCGCCGCACCGTGCGTCCGCCCGGCGCATCAAGCGACACGGGCGCGCCAGGGTACTGCGTGTCGGTTTCGTACTCGACGGGGAGACGCGGCTCCGCGAGATGTTGCAACGCGACGTCACGCATGCGCGCCACCGTGGCCGCAGGTGCAAGGTTGCGGACGATGGCGTAGCCGTCGCGCTGAAACTGGGTTAATTCGGTTTTGTTGAATGTCGAGGGCATCAAATTATTTTGCGTGCACAGCAACACCCCTACCGATCATACCCCAGGTTCGGCGCTAACCAGCGTTCGGCCTCATCGAACGCCATACCCTTGCGCCGCGCGTAATCCTCAACCTGATCGCGTCCTATCTTGCCCACCGCGAAATACTGCGCCTGCGGGTGCGCCAGATAAAACCCGCTCACCGACGACGCCGGCCACATGGCAAAACTTTCGGTCAGCGTGATGCCCGCGCGCTTGGCATCGAGCAATGCGAACAGCGCCTCCTTCTCGGTGTGATCCGGGCACGCGGGATAACCGGGCGCGGGACGAATGCCGCGATATTTCTCCGCGATCATCGCTTCGTTATCCAGCGACTCATCCTTGGCATAGCCCCAAAATTCTCGCCGCACGCGCTTGTGCAAGAGTTCCGCAAACGCTTCGGCCAGACGGTCGGCTAGCGCCTTTAACAGGATGCTGCTGTAGTCGTCGTGATTTTTCTCGAACTCGGCGAGTTTTTTCTCGATGCCATAACCGGCTGTTACCGCGAATGCACCGATATAATCTTTCACGCCGCTTTCCTTGGGCGCGACAAAATCGCCGAGGCACAGATTCGGATTGCCGGTGGGCTTGCGGTTCTGCTGGCGCAGGTTGTGCCAGGTCATCACGGGTTGACCGTTACGCCGGGCGCTTTCGTCACCGTAAATCTCGATGTCTTCGCCTTCGTTGATGCTGTTGGCGGCAAACAAGCCCATCACGCCGTGTGCCTGCAACCATTTGCCGCTGATGATTTTTTTCAGCATCGCCTGGGCGTCGGCGAATACTTTTTTCGCTTCACTGCCCACCACCGCGTCGTCGAGAATTTTCGGATACGAGCCCGCCAAATCCCAGGTCTGGAAGAACGGACTCCAATCCATGTGTTCGGCGATTTCCGCCAGATCATAATTGCGCAGGAGCTTCATGCCCGGAAAAGCAGGCGCGGCCGGCGTGTGTTTTTTCCAATCGGTTTTGAAGCGATTGGCGCGCGCCTCCGCAATCGGAATCAGTTCCGGGCCCTTTTTGTTGGCATGCTGCGCGCGCACCTTGTCGTAGTCGGCGTTCAATTCGTCCAGATACTTGCGGCGCGTGACTTCATCTTCGGCGAGCAGGCTGCTGCACACCGTGACGCTGCGCGAGGCATCGGGCACCCATACCGTCTGGCCATTGGTGTAGCCCGGCGCGATTTTCACCGCCGTATGCACGCGCGAGGTCGTCGCCCCGCCAATCAACAGCGGCAGTGTAAAGCCCTGGCGCTGCATTTCGCGCGCGACATTGGCCATCTCTTCAAGCGAGGGCGTAATCAGCCCCGACAGGCCGATGATGTCGGCCTTTTCCGCTTTCGCCATGTCGAGAATTTTTTGGCACGGCACCATCACGCCCATGTTGACGACTTCGTAGTTGTTGCATTGAAGCACCACGGTCACGATGTTTTTGCCGATGTCGTGTACGTCGCCCTTGACCGTGGCAATCACAATCTTGCCCTTGGGTTTGGAGGCCTCGCCCGATACGCTCGCCAGCCGCGCTTTTTCTTCCTCGATATACGGAATCAGATGCGCCACCGCCTGCTTCATCACCCGTGCGGATTTCACCACCTGCGGCAAAAACATTTTGCCCGCGCCGAACAAATCGCCGACGATGTTCATGCCGTCCATCAACGGGCCTTCGATCACCTCGATCGGACGCCCGCCGCGCGCGGCTATCTGCGCGCGCATTTCCTCGGTGTCTTCGGTGATCCACTGCGTGAGACCATGCACCAGCGCGTGCGCAAGGCGTTTCTCCACCGGCTCCTGCCGCCATTCGAGCGTTTGTTCTTCCTTGGCGGCACCCGCCTTCAACGTGCCGGCGAATTCGATCATGCGCTCCGTTGCGTCCGGACGGCGGTTCAGCACCACGTCTTCCACGCGATCGCGCAACACGGGATCAAGGTCGTCGTACACGCCCACCATGCCCGCGTTGACGATGCCCATGGTCATGCCGGCTTTGATCGCGTGATACAAAAACACCGTGTGAATCGCCTCGCGCGCCGGGTCATTGCCACGGAACGAAAAACTCACGTTCGATACGCCGCCGCTCACCTTGGCGTGCGGCAGATTCTGGCGTATCCAGCGCGTGGCCTCGATGAAATCCACCGCGTAGTTGTTGTGTTCCTCGATGCCGGTGGCGATGGCAAAAATATTCGGATCAAAAATAATGTCTTCCGGCGGGAAACCGACTTTTTGCGTTAGCAAATCGTAAGCGCGTTTGCAGATTTCGGTTTTGCGCGCGAACGTATCCGCCTGGCCTTGTTCATCAAAGGCCATCACGATCACCGCCGCGCCGTAGCGTTTACACAACTTCGCCTGGCGCAGAAACTCGGCTTCGCCTTCCTTCATGCTGATCGAATTGACCACGGGCTTGCCCTGCACGCACTTCAAGCCGGCCTCGATCACCTCCCACTTCGACGAGTCGATCATCACCGGCACGCGCGAAATATCCGGTTCGCCCGCGAGCAGATTCAAAAAGCGCTTCATCGCCGCCTTGGAATCGAGCATCGCCTCGTCCATGTTGA
>DHVE01000055.1 GCA_002412495.1 Betaproteobacteria bacterium UBA5216 | reverse complement strand
AACGTGCCGTCGCGCGCAAACAGTTGCAGCAACGGGTAGTTAAACAGCATGCACCCCAGCAGAAACAGCGCGGCGAGACGCTGGCCGCGCTGCTGGTTGCGTTCGGGCGCAGCTGCGTTCACAACGGTTGTTTAAGCTGGTCGAGAATCGCCGGATTTTCCAGCGTGGACACATCTTGCGTGATTTCCTCGCCCTTGGCGATGGAGCGCAGCAGGCGCCGCATGATTTTGCCGGAGCGTGTCTTGGGCAGATTGTCGCCGAAACGAATATCGCGCGGCTTGGCGATGGGGCCGATTTCCTTGGCCACCCAATCCTGTAATTCCTTGACGATCTTTTTCGCTTCGTCGCCGCTGGGGCGCGAGCGTTTCAAGACGACAAACGCGCAAATCGCTTCGCCGGTGAGCTCGTCGGGACGCCCGACCACGGCGGCTTCCGCGACAAGCTCCTTGTTGGCGACGAGAGCGGATTCGATCTCCATTGTGCCGAGCCGGTGACCCGATACATTCAGCACGTCGTCGATGCGCCCCATGATGCGAATATAACCTTCGGTATCGTAGGTGGCGCCGTCACCTGCAAGGTAATACTTGCCGTGGAAATCCTCGGGATAATAGGTTTTCTTGAATCGCTCCGGATCGCCCCAGATCGTGCGCAGCATGGACGGCCAGGGCTTTTTGATTACCAGGATGCCGCCCTTGCCCCAACCGACGGATTCGCCGGTTTCATCCACGATGTCTGCAATCACCCCCGGGAGTGGGAAGGTCGCCGAGCCCGGCTTGGTGGGTGTGGCGCCCGGCAACGGCGTGATCATGTGGCCGCCGGTTTCGGTTTGCCACCAAGTATCGACAATCGGGCAACGCCCGCCGCCGACGGTTTCGTGATACCAGATCCACGCTTCCGGGTTGATCGGTTCACCGACCGTGCCGAGTATGCGCAGGCTGGTGAGGTCGTATTTCTTGGGCAGATCACCGCCAGCCTTGATCAGTGAGCGGATCGCAGTGGGGGCCGTATAGAATACGCTAACCTTATGATTTTGAATCATTTTCCAGAATCGGCCTGCGTCCGGATATACCGGCACGCCTTCAAAGATGACCTCGGTCGCGCCACACGCCAGTGGGCCGTAACACACATACGAATGGCCGGTAACCCAGCCCACGTCGGCCGTGCACCAGAAGACGTCGCTCGCTTTGTAATCGAACGTCCACTTCATCGTGAGTATGGTCCACAACAGATAGCCGCCGGTGGAGTGCTGTATGCCTTTGGGTTTGCCGGTGGAGCCGGAGGTATACAGGATAAACAGGGGATGTTCGGCATTCACCCATGTTGGTTCGCATACTGCTGATTGGCCGTGCACCAAGTCGTGCAGCCACACGTCCCGTTTGGCGTCCCAGGCAACGGCGGTCCCCGTGCGCTTGTAAACCACCACGCTGTGTATCGACTCGCAGCCGCCCAAGGCGATACCTTCGTCCACGGCGGGTTTGAGGGGAATTTCACGTCCGCCGCGGTATTGTCCGTCGGCGGTCAACACGGCCACAGCGCCCGCGTCGATGATACGTTCCTGCAGGCTCTTGGCTGAAAATCCGCCGAAAACGACAGAGTGGATTGCACCGATGCGCGCGCAGGCCTGCATGCACACCACGGCTTCGATGGACATGGGCATGTAGACAATCACGCGGTCGCCGGTTTTGATGCCACGCGATTTCAGTCCGTTGGCGGTGACACAAACCTGACGGTGCAGTTCGCGGTAGGTGATCGTGCTGACCTTGCCGTCGTCCGCTTCAAAAATAATGGCGACTTTATCCGGCTGCGTTTTCAGATGCCGATCCAGGCAGTTGTACGACGCGTTTAATTCGCCATCGTGAAACCATTTAAAGAACGGCGCATTGGACTCATCAAGCGTTTTTGTGAACGGCTTTTGCCAGAGCAATTCCTTGCGAGCCTGGTTGGCCCAAAAACCTTCGAGGTCCTTCTCGGCTTCAGCGCACAGTTTCCGGTAGGCTTCCATGCCGGAGATGTTTGCCTGCTTGATGAATGCGTCGCTCGGGGAGAACAGGCGCTCCTCGTGTAACACCGATTCAATCGTGGACATGTTTGCCTCCAAGTGAAGTTTGCCAAGGGGCCGAAACGCAACGCGCGCAGGTGCGTAAGCGCAGGCCGTTTATTGTGTGTTGCGATAAAAACACTAAACCAAAATCTTGTAAAGCCGTCCGCTCAAGCAAAACTGGAAAAAATGCCTGCTGTGGCGCATACTTACAGCATTATTACGATTTACGGCGGGCCTCCCCGCATTGCATGGTAGTGAACCTGGTCAGGTCCGGAAGGAAGCAGCCAAAGCTATTCTCTGCAAGTGCCGGGGGTCAGGCTCGCCACCCTATAACAGCAGCGTTGGTAGCGTGTTTAGTAATCTTTACAGATGAGGAGTGACGGCGGCAATTGATCGCCGCCGTGGGGAATATATCGAGACGAGGGGCATATGAAACTTCGCTTGGCTTGTGCAGGGGCAATACTGGTGGGTTCCGTCATGGCGGGACTTTGTGGTTCGGCGGGCGCGGTCGATGGCGTTTCATTTGAAGCCGGGCAGGGGGATGGCGCTACCATGGGGCGCCTCGGCTTGCAGTGGAATTTCGGCAAGCAGTGGCTCAAGGGAGAGCGGTGGCACGTTGGCGGCTACTGGGATCTGTCACTGGGACACTGGCGGCGCGATGCCTTGCCGGGGCAGAACGACAACTTGTCTGAAATCGGCCTGACGCCGGTGTTGCGATTGCAGCAAAACGACAACACCGGACTCTATGGTGAAATTGGTGTCGGCGCACATCTTTTGTCGAAAACGTCACTGGGCAGCAAACGTTTCAGCACGTCATTCCAATTTGGTGACCATCTGGGCGTTGGCTACCGGTTTGGCGCAAAGGGCGCACTGGATCTCGGTATACGCTACCAGCACCTGTCCAACGCCAGCATCAAACAGCCGAATAACGGCATTAATTTCACCCAGGTGCGCTTGCAGTACTGGTTTTAGCCCCACTACGCGGCCATTCGTTCGTGGACAGCGCCGCCATGCGGCGTAAAATGCGGCTTTTCGCGAATGAAACATTGCTGACGCTATTGCCGTGACCCAGGTTCTTGCCCGCAAGTGGCGCCCCAAATTTTTTACCGAACTCGTCGGCCAGGAGCACGTCGTGCGTGCCTTGAGCAACGCGCTGAAACAGCAGCGCTTGCATCATGCCTACCTGTTTACCGGCACGCGGGGCGTGGGCAAGACCACGCTGGCGCGGATTATCGCCAAGGCGCTGAATTGCGAAACCGGCATCACCGACACGCCATGCGGGCGATGTACGGCGTGTGTGGAAATTGATTCCGGGCGCTTTGTCGATCTGGTCGAATTGGATGCGGCCTCCAATACCCAGGTCGATAACATGCGGGAACTGCTCGAAAACGCGCTGTATGCGCCATCGGGCGGCCGCTTCAAGGTATACATCATCGACGAAGTGCACATGTTGTCGCGCAATGCGTTTAACGCGATGCTGAAAACGCTGGAAGAGCCGCCGGCTCATGTGAAATTCATCCTCGCCACCACGGATCCGCAAAAGATACCCGTCACGGTGCTGTCGCGTTGCCTGCAATTTAATCTGAAGCAAATTCCCCAGCCGCAAATCGCCGACCGGCTGCGCTTTGTACTTGAGGCGGAAAAGGTGGACTTCGACGCCGGCGCGCTTGCACTGATCGCGCGCGCCGCGCAAGGCAGTTTGCGCGACTCCCTGTCGTTGCTGGATCAAGCCATCGCGCACGGGGGCGGCAAGGTGGATGAAGCATCCACGCGCGCCATGCTGGGCGCGGTGGATCAGCAGCACCTCTTTGCCATACTCGACGCCTTGTCGCGCGGGGATGGCGCTGGCATGATCGCCAAGGCCGACGAAATGTCGGCGCGCAGCCTATCTTTCGAGGCGGCGCTGCTCGATCTGGGAACCTTGCTGCATCGATTGGCCATGGCGCAGCAGGTGCCATCGACCGTGGCAGACGAAGATCCGGATCGGGAGACATTGTTGGCCCTGATGCAGCAATTCAGCGCCGACGACTTGCAGTTGTATTATCAGATTGCATTGCAGGGCCGCAGCGATATCGGGCTGGCACCCGATGAATATGCCGGCTTTACCATGACACTGCTGCGCATGCTGGCTTTTGCACCCGCCGCCGAGCGTTATCAGGCTTCGGCTCGCGTGAGTGCGGCAGTGCATGCTGCCGAACCGCGCGCGTCTGCACATGTGGTTGCGTCGGCTCCCGTTCCGGCATCGTCGGCGTCGCCTGCATCCGGCGGCGCGGCGGCGTCTGCCGCTGGAACGTCGGCGATCGACATCAATGCGTCGTGGGAAAGCATCGTTGGGCAATTGGGTCTGATCGCCATGACGGGGCAACTGGCGCGCAACTGCGCCATGACGAAATTAACGGCCGACGAAATAGAACTTTGTTTGCCCAAGGCCCAAGAGCGCCTGCTGGAAGGTGCACATCAGGGCAGGCTCAAGGCCGCGCTGCAGCAGCGATTTGGCAACGCGTTACGCGTTACATTCAGGGTGGCGGCGGGTGACGTGCCGACGCCCGCTGCAACTGAAAAACGCGAGCAATCAGAGCGGCAGGCGCACGCGGTGACGGCTATCGAGAACGATCCCTTTGTCAAGGAGTTGAAGGAATCTTTCGGTGGCAGCGTGAAACAGAATTCAATACAACCTTTATCGTAGAGGCGGAATCATGATGAAAGGCCAATTGGCCGGGCTGATGAAACAGGCTCAGCAGATGCAGGAAAACATGAAGAAGATGCAGGATCAACTTGCTACCGTCGAAGTGGAAGGGCAGGCGGGCGCCGGCATGGTGAAGGTAACGATGACTTGTCAGTATGGCGTGCGGCGCGTGGCTATCGACGACAGCCTGCTGAAAGACGGCAAGGAAGACAAGGAAATGCTGGAAGATCTGATCGCCGCCGCCATGAATGATGCCGTGCGTCGGGTTGAATCCACGCGTCAGGAAAAGATGTCCGGCATGACGGCGGGGCTTCCGCTACCGCCGGGCTTCAAGCTGCCGTTTTAAGCTACAGTAACATCCCTTATTGTTTTTTGAGACTATTTGGAGCATTCCGGTCTGATGCAATCTTTGTCTGCGCTGGAGGAGCTGATGGCGGCACTGCGCTGCTTACCAGGGGTCGGCCCGAAATCCGCGCAGCGCATGGCGTACCATCTGCTGCAGCGCGATCAAACGGGCGCTGGTCGTTTATCCAGCGCGTTGCGTGGCGCCCTGGACCGTATACGGCACTGCGAACGGTGCAACAGTTTTTCGGAAGCCGCGCTATGTGAGCTTTGCGCGTCGCCCCGGCGCGATGGTGCGTTGCTGTGCGTGGTCGAGTCGCCGGGTGATTTGCTGATGGTCGAGCAGACGCAAAGTTATCGCGGCCTGTATTTTGTGCTGCTGGGGGTGTTGTCGCCGCTGGATGGCATCGGTCCGAAGGAAATTCATCTGGACCGGCTGCTGAAACGCGCCACTGATGGCACGGTACGCGAGGTGGTGCTCGCGACAAATTTTACCGCCGAGGGCGAGGCCACGGCGCACTACATCAGCGAACTGCTGACCGCGCGAAATCTCCAGGTGACGCGCATCGCGCGCGGTTTACCCGTGGGTGGGGAACTGGATCACGTGGATGCCGGTACGCTGGCGCAGGCGGTGCTGGAGCGCCGGGCTGTATAGTGTTTGTGGGCGTGTCTTCATTTCGTGCGCCCAGGAAATTTCTGCTGTAACGTAACGCCAGCTTAACGCACCCGGAAAGGGGCACTCCATTGTCAGGCAACATCAAAAAATCGTCGCGCCAGTCTGCCGCAGGCGAAATCGCTTCACAGAAACTGCAAAAAGTTCTGGCGCAGGCGGGCATCGGTTCGCGTCGCACCATGGAAACCTGGATCGAGGCCGCGCGCGTTACGGTCAATGGCAAAGTGGCGAAAATCGGCGCACGTGTCGGCCCCGCTGACAAGATTCAGGTCGACGGCCGTGATGTGCGCATGGCGCCGGCATCCGAGGCGGCGCGCGTGTTGATTTACCACAAGCCCGAAGGGGAAATCGTCACGCGCGAAGATCCGCAGGGACGTGAAACGGTATTTGCCAAACTGCCCCGGTTACGTGGCGCGCGCTGGCTTTCGATCGGGCGCCTCGATGTCAGCACCAGCGGCTTGCTGATATTCACGACGTCCGGCGAGTTGGCCAACGCCATGATGCATCCCCGCTTTTCCGTTGAGCGCGAGTACGCGGCGCGTATATTTGGAACCCTGACCGCAGAACAGGCGACTCTATTACGCACGGGCATTGAACTCGATGACGGTGCGGCGCACTTTGATGCGTTAGTGGACGAAGGCGGCGAGGGATCCAACCACTGGTACCGCATCGTCGTGACCGAAGGGCGTAACCGTCTGGTGCGGCGCTTATTTGAGGCGGTCGGATTTACGGTAAGCCGGCTGATCCGCGTGCGCTTTGGCATTCTGGCACTGCCTTCGCGGCTCAAGCGCGGCCAGTTCAGCGAATTGGAGCCGGACGAGGTGCGGCACTTGACCGCGTGGCTGACAAAATCGGCCAAGTCGGCAGAATCCAACGGATCGACCCGATCCGACAGAATCACCAAATTAACAAGCTCTACGACGTCGAACCATTCAACCAATTCAACTAACGCTCCGGCTCTGCCGGATGTTCAGCGCGGTTTCAAGTCGGTGGCCCCGGTCCGCGCGCCGCGCGGACCGCGTTTGGCACCCGTTTCGCCCACGCGCAGCAAGTCTTCCCGTGACAATACAAAAACGCAATCATCACCACCGCTGGTATCGGGCCACAAAAACGGCAAACGCGGCCAGGCACGTTCCACGCGCTCGCGAGCGTGACCGCACTCCACCACCAGCAGCCCGCCGGGATTCAGATGGGCGGCTGCCTGCGACAAAATAATACGGACAGCGTCCAGTCCATCGCGGCCTCCGGCCAGCGCCAATACCGGCTCGCGACGATATTCTTGGGGCAGCGCACGCATGCGATCAGCGCGCACATAGGGCGGATTGCTGACGATCAGGTCGTAGCGTCGCTTGTTCAAGTCGTGAAAATAGTCTGTCTGCACCAGTGTGATACGGCGTGCCAGACGATGCCGGCGTAGATTGATTCCAGCCACGTCGAGCGCGTCACCGGAAATGTCTGCTGCGTCGATATGCGCGTGGCGGAAAAACTTGGCCAGCAGAATAGCCAGACAACCCGAACCGGTGCATAGATCCAGCGCCCGGCCCACCGAACTGCTTTCCGGCCATGGAAAAGCGGGGAACTGCAACAGTAGTTCAGCAATGTACGAGCGCGGCACCAATGCGCGTTCGTCGATATAAAATCGATACGGTCCCAGCCACGCTTCTTGTGTCAGATAAGCGGCCGGTACCTGGCGCGCTATGCGTTGTTTAAATAACGATATGACTCGTGCCGCGCGTGCGGCGCTAACGGTCTGCCGTGCCGGTAGAACATCAAGCGGCAAGCCCAACGCGTGCAGCGTCAGGTAGATGGCTTCATCACGCGCGTTGGTTGTGCCGTGCCCATACGTAAGCCCCGCGTCGATAAACCACCGCTGCCCGCTCCGCGCGAGCCCGCCGACGGTGCGCGGCAAGCGGTTAGCCAAGCGCGTCCAGATTGATCTTGATGCTGGTGATGTCTTCTTGTGGTTTTATGGCGCCGGGAGACGAGGGCGCCGCACCGGGTTTGTCGTCCTTCTTGATGGCGTTGTCGACCAGCCAGCGCAAATTGGTGGGCGAGTCGGAGTTGGCCAGGGCCTCGTCCAGCGTGATGGTGCCCGCCATGTAGTGCTTGAACAACGCCTGCTCAAACGTTTGCGAACCGGGGGCCATACTTTGTTCCATGGCTTCTTTAATGCCGCCGAGTTCGCCCTTGGCGATCAATTCCTGGATGAACTTGGTATTGAGCAGGACCTCAACCGCCGGGACGCGCCGCCCGTCCGCCGTGCGCACGAGACGCTGTGAAATCACGCAGCGCACGCCGATGGACAGATCGGCGAGCACCGCATCACGCATGTCACGCGGGAAAAAGTTAACAATGCGATTGAGCGCGTTGTAACTGTTGTTGGCATGCAATGTAGTCATGCACAGATGCCCGGTTTGCGCGAACAGCAAGGCGCTTTGCAGGGTTTCCTTGTCACGCACTTCGCCAATCATCAGCAGATCCGGCGCTTCGCGCATGGCGCTGATCAGCGCCGCTTCATACGAGCGCGTGTCCACCCGGACTTCGCGCTGATTCACGATGGATTTCTTGTGTTGAAATGCGAATTCCACCGGATCTTCGATGGTTAGTATGTGTCCGGAGCGGGTTGCATTGCGATAGTCGATCATCGAGGCCATGGTGGTCGACTTGCCGGATCCCGTGGATCCCACGATCAGGATCAGACCGAGCTTCTCCATGATGACTTCCTTTAGCACCGGTGGAAGGCCCAGCGACTCAAAAGGCGGTACGTCCGGTTTGATGAAACGTACCACCATGCTGACGGTGTTACGTTGCTGAAAAATATTGATCCGGAAATTGCCGACCGCGCCATCGGGACCTGCCTCGCCCCGGCGCGCAAAATTCATCTCGTGAATTTCTTCGAATTCCCGTATCTGCTCCGGCGACATCAACTCGTAGCAAATCTGCTTGACCTGTGCCGCGTCAAGTTTCTGGTTGTTGACGGGCACCACGGTCCCATTGATCTTGATCTGGATGGGCGCGCCAGTGGTGAAAAACAGGTCTGACGCCTGCTTATCGGCCATCAATTTGAAAAGCGGAGTGACAAACATTTTATGTTACCTCTTTATCAATCAGGCGATGGCGCCTGCGGAATCTTACTCTGCCCGCGCCGGAATTTACATATTGCGTGGCGGCGCGAAGGATACGGGCAATGGGGCATCGGGCGGTCGTCCCCATTCGCGCAGCCGGTTGGGTTGCGCGAGCACGGCTTTCCCCACTTCATCAAAAAAATCAGGGGTGATGTAGCTGACATCAATGGCTTGCTTGACGTCACCAAGGAGTTCGACATTGCGCAAAACCAATAGCATGCTGCCGGTGTCGGCGTTGCCGCTTAGCGTAACGGATGATGGCACCTTGCTTGACACCGTGATGATGGTACGCGCGATGCGTCCATTGTCATCGCGCACGTCGCGATGCTCAAACGGCAGGCTGTAGGCCCAGAGGTACTCCTTCATCATATTGGCCTGCCGCGCCTCCTTGTCGAATGTCAGCTTATCGGGGCCCGTCAGGGTAAAGCGTAAAGTGACACTGGCCAGCGATTCGACGCCCGCGACGATCTGCCGACTATCGCGCGGGGTATATTCGCCCTGCACCAGATTGGTTAGCTTGCTGCTGCCTTCCACATAAAACTGGCGACGCACATCGGGCTTGATGACGTTCAGTGATTCCGCGAGTTCGTTGAAGAAAACCGAGCCAGCCTTCAAGGCGCTTTGCACTGCGTCATAGTAGCGATTCTTGCCGACCGCACCTTGACCGCTTGCCGCTGCCTGTTGCTTGGCCTCTGCCTGCTTTTTCAGCTCATCCAGCAATCCCATGGTAAAAATCCCTCTCCCAGATTTACATTATTCTTGTGGACTGCGGCAGCGGTTGAATTGTCTCGGACGTAAATTGCTCATTCTTGGAACTGGAAATTACGAATTACCGCGGACTCGGTTTAGTCACCCCGCAGCAAATCATTAATGCTGGTCTTGGCCCTCGTTTGCGCATCTACTTGTTTTACGATAACCGCGCAATACAGATTGCATTTGCCGTCCGGCGATGGCAGCGAGCCGGGCACCACCACGGACCCCGCCGGCACGCGGCCATACAGAACTTGCCCGGTTTGGCGATGGTAAATCTTGGTGCTTTGGCCAATAAACACGCCCATGGAGATCACGGAACCGGTTTCCACCACCACACCTTCGACGATCTCGGAACGCGCCCCGATGAAACAATTGTCTTCGATGATGGTCGGATTCGCCTGCAACGGTTCGAGCACTCCGCCGATGCCGACACCGCCCGAGAGATGCACGTTCTTGCCAATTTGCGCACAGGAACCGACCGTGGCCCAGGTATCCACCATGGTGGATTCATCGACATAGGCGCCGATGTTGACGAATGACGGCATCAGAATCACGTTCTTGGCAATGTAACAGCCTTTGCGCGCGGCCGCGGGCGGCACCACGCGGTAACCCGCTTGCGCGAAATCGTGCGGGCCGAAGCCGGCGAATTTCGAGGACACCTTGTCGTAATACTGCGAGTAGCCATCCTTCAGCACCGCGTTGTCCTGCAAGCGAAACGACAGCAACACCGCTTTTTTGATCCATTGGTGCGTCACCCAATCGCCGTTGATTTTTTCGGCGACTCGCAGCGTGCCTTTGTCGAGTTGTTGTATGACATCCGTGACTGCCGCATAGACGCCCGGCGGCGCTTTCGCGGGCGAAATGTCGGCCCGGTTTTCCCAGGCGTGGTCAATGGTGCTTTGGAGTGTGGCGGACATAGGCGTGATCGCGTGTGAATTTGTTAAGGTGTTGAATATAAACAATAATTATTATTGAGATTGTACAATAAATTCTGCGATGCGGCGCGCGCTTTCGGCGCATTCCGCGACCGTGGAAACCAGTGCGACGCGCACCCGGTTGGTGCCGGGATTTACCCCGGCTGAATCGCGTGCCAGAAAGCTGCCCGGCAACACGGTGACATTTTTCTCGATATACAGCCGCCGTGCAAAGTCGGTATCGCTCCCCCGTGTGGGCAGCCACAAATAAAATGCCGCGTCGGGCCAATCGACATCGCACACGGGTTTCAGAATCGAAAGGGCTGACACGAACTTTTCCCGGTACAGGCGGCGGTTTTCAATCACGTGCGCCTCGTCGCCCCATGCCGTCGCACTCGCGGCTTGCACGGGCGGGCTCATGGGGCAGCCGTGATAGGTACGATAGAGCAAATACTGTTTGATGACCGCCGCGTCGCCCGCGACAAAGCCGGAGCGCATGCCCGGCACATTGGATCGCTTGGAAAGACTGGAAAACATGACCAGACGCGGAAATTCGTCGCGGCCGAGTTGTCGCGCCGCGTCGAGCGCTCCCAGCGGCGCCTTGCCTTCGTCGAAATAAATTTCCGAATAACATTCATCGGAAGCGATAATAAATCCGTACTTGTCCGACAGTTCAAACAGCGCTTTCCAGTCGGACAGCGACATGACCGCACCGGTGGGATTGCCCGGCGAGCAGGTAAAAATCAATTGCGTGCGCTTCCATACGGCATCCGGAATATCGCGCAGATTCGCCGAATAACGATTTTCGGGCAGGCTGTTCAGGAAATAGGGGGTGGCGCGTCCCAGAATCGCCGCGCCTTCGTATATCTGGTAAAACGGATTCGGGCAGACCACCACGGGATCGGGCTTGTGGGGATCAATCACTGCTTGCGCGAACGAAAACAACGCCTCGCGGCTACCAGTGACCGGCAGAACCTGCATCACCGGATCCAGTGTGACGTGATATCGCTGGTTCGCCCATTTCGCGATGGCGGTGCGCAGAACATCGGTGCCGGCGGTGGCCGGATAAACGGCCAATCCGTCAAGATTGTCGATCAGCGACTGTTTGATGAAGGCCGGCGTGGGATGTTTGGGTTCGCCGATATAAAGCGAAATCGGTTTTAACGCGGCATTGGGGATCGCGCCTTCCAGTAGCGCGCTCAGCTTTTGAAACGGATAGGTTTGGAGTTTGTCCAGTTCGGGATTCAAAGTGTGCTTTCGGGTTGCTGTCGCGGTGAGTTGACCGCCCATCGCGGCATACACGCAAGGCGAGGATTATAAAGCGAATTTATTTGGCGGACGCGTTTACCGTGTGCCTGCCGTGCGTTTACCGTGTGCTGGCGGAGCGAGCGTCTTCAATGAAATCCGGCAGCGATGATTTTTTCCAGCCGCGCTTCGTGTGCTCGGCCACCACCGTCGTGAATATGCCGCCGCGCACGTAAAAACGCGCGGTCAGCCGCATATAGCGGGGCGCGAGCGCGCGGACCAGGTCGTCGAGAATCTGGTTGGTCACGGCTTCGTGGAAAGCGCCTTTGCCGCGAAACGACCATACATAAAGTTTGAGACTTTTCAGTTCCACGCAGCGCCGGTCCGGCACGTAATCCAGCACCAGCGTCGCGAAATCTGGCTGGCCGGTCTTGGGACAAAGGCAGGTAAATTCAGGTACTTCCATGTGAATCCGGTAGTCGCGCCGTGGCGCCGGATTAGGAAAGGTTTCCAGGGTTGTGGAAGGCTTGCTTGGCATTATCGGCGAGAGGTAAATCAGTTAGAATGTTCGGGTAAATTTCGATTCCGATTATAACCTCTGTCAAAGTAACAAATTGCGCCTTACTCATATCAATCTCGCGGGTTTCAAGTCTTTTGTAGAACCGACACCGATACCGGTGCCTGGCCAGTTGGTGGGCATCGTCGGTCCCAACGGTTGCGGCAAGTCGAACATCATTGATGCCGTGCGCTGGGTGCTGGGTGAAACGTCCGCGCGCCACCTGCGCGGCGAGACCATGCAGGACGTATTGTTCAACGGCTCCGGCGACCGCAAGCCCGTCAATCGCGCCAGCGTCGAACTGATTTTTGACAACAGCCTCGGCAAGGCGGCGGGGCAGTGGTCGTCGTATGGCGAAATTTCAGTCAAGCGCATCATCGAGCGCGACGGCGATTCAAGCTACTACATCAACAATCTGCCGGTGCGCCGGCGTGATGTGACTGATATCTTCCTCGGCACCGGTCTCGGCGCGCGTGCTTACGCCATCATCGAGCAAGGCATGATCTCGCGTGTCATCGAGGCAAAGCCCGAAGACTTGCGCGTGTTTCTGGAAGAAGCCGCAGGCGTTTCCAAGTATCGCGAACGCCGCCGTGAAACCGAATTGCGCTTGCGTGACACGCGTGAAAATCTGTTGCGTGTGGACGACATCCGGCAGGAACTGTCGAAGCAGCTCGAACATTTGCAGGCGCAGGCCGAAATTGCCAGCCGGTACCACGAGTTGCAAAAGGAATTGAATACGCTGCAAGGCTTGCTGTGGTTTACGCGCCGGAAGGAGGCGGCATCCGCGCGCGCGCGCCATGCCCGGGAAATTGAACGGGCGAGTACCGAACTGGAAGCGGAAACCGCCAAGTTGCGTGAAGCCGAGAACCGGCTAGAAACCTTGCGTGCAGATCACTACAAATCGGGCGATGCGCTCCATGCTTGCCAGGGCGTGCTCTACGAAGCGAATGCGGAAGTCGCGCGGCTTGAACAGCAGATTGCGCATGTGCGTGAAAACCGCGGCCGAATCGAACACCATATCACCACGTTGCGTTCCCAGTTGGACGGCAGCCAGTCGCAGCTGCTGGATGCGCAACGCGCGCTGGACGACACACGTGCCGAACGAGGCCATGCCGATGAAAGACTCGCCGTCTGCGAAGCGGAAGTCAACGCGCAGGCGCAACGGCTGCCGCTGGCCGAAGAGGCGCATCGCGCCAGCTACAACCAGCGCGAAGCGTTGCAACGCGCACTGGCGCAAACCCGGCAGAATTTGCAGGTCGAGCAAACCAAATCGGAACATGCCGCGCGGCTTCTGGAACAGTTCGCGCAGCGTCAGGCGCGCCTAACCGAAGAGCGCAATGCACTGCCCGAGCCCGATGTGGCGGCACAAGAGGCCCTGGGCGAGCGCGTACAACAATTAGAAGCCGAACTCTCGGAGCACCGTGCGCAATTGCAGGAACGGGAGCAACAACTGCCGGCCCTGGAGCAGGCGGCGCGCGAGCGGCAGTCCGAACTGGAGGCCGCGTCGCAAAAGGTCGCGGCCATAGAAGCGCGTTTGCATGTGCTGACGCAATTGCAGGCGAAACTCGCGCGCGGCGCGGACATGGAGTCGTGGCAGGCCAGCCGCAATCTTGATAAGGCGCCGCGCTTGTGGCAAGGCGTTGAAATCGCCGCAGGCTGGGAAGATGCGCTCGAAGCCGTATTGCGCGAACGTTTGAACGGCATCACGCTCGATCGTATCGACGGCGGCGCTGATTGGCTGCAAACATCACCACCGGGCAAGGTGACGATGATTGAACTTAACGACGGCAGTGCGGCGATGGTTCATCCGGGCATGGATGGTTTGGAGCCGCTGACGCGTTATGTCACCTGCCGAGAGCCGCGATTGCAGGCCGTGGTGAACGAGTGGCTGCATGGCGTTTACACCGTGCTCGATAGCGCGGCCGGCATGGCGCGGCGCTCGGCGTTATCGGCGGGTGACGCGCTGGTATCGCCCGCCGGTTACATCTTCACGCGGCACAGCGTGAGCTTTCACACGCCAGACAGCGAATTGCACGGCGTGCTGTCCCGTCAGCGCGAGATTGAAAAACTCGAAGCGGATTTACGGCACGAGCGCGATACACTGGAGCATCAGAAATCCAGCGTCGGCGATGCGGATCAGGCCATTGAACGTTGCCGCGCGGAAGCCGCTGAGTTACGCGACATGGCCGGTTCATTGCAGCAGCAGTTGCACGCCACGCAGATGGATGCCGTGCGATTGTCCGAGCAATCGCAGCGCGCAACGCAACGCGGAGAGCAAATAGCCACGGAAATAGCAGAGATTGCGGCGCAGGTCGTACTGGAAACGGCGCAGCGTGCGGCGGCGGATGCGGCGCTTTCGCAATTGCAGTCGGACAGTGCAGGCTTGGTTTCGCAAGTTGATCGCTCGGCCGACGATTATCGCGGCGCCGAGGCTGCCATGAACGAGCAGCGCCAGGCGCTGGAGCAAGCGCGCCAGACGTATCAGGAGGCGCAGTTCTCGCAGAAAACAATAATCAATAAAATCAATGAGATAGATAATTCCATCCAACGGCTGACCACGTCGATATCAGCAGTGGAATCGAGCATTGCCGAGGCAGAACAGGATCTCGGCGGTTTTGACGAAGCGCCTTGGCAGGAGCAGTTGCAGGCCATGCTCGAAACTCGCATGGCGCGCGAGCAGGCGCTGGCGGTGGCGCGCGACGCGCTTGAAGGCATGGAAACGCAGCTTCGTGCGGTCGAACAGGAACGTCTCGCGGTGGAACAAAAGCTGGAGCCCCTGCGCAATCGCATCGCGGAAGTGCGGCTCAAGGAACAGGAAGCGCGGCTGACTGAAGAGCAGTACGCGCAGCAACTCCTGGAAGCGGGCGCCAACGAGGAAGAACTCGCGGCTCTGCTTGAAAAAGGCACGCGTTCCAACGCACTGCAATCCGAAATTAACAGGCTCAACGAAGACATTCGCGCACTGGGGGCGGTGAATCTTGCGGCGCTGGAAGAATTGAAGGTCGCGCAAGAACGCCGCGACTATCTGGATGCGCAGTCGCGCGATCTCACCGAAGCCATGACTACGCTGGAAGATGCCATTAAACGCATCGACCGCGAGACCCGCGAGCGGCTGCAAACCACCTTCGACGAAGTGAACCGGCATTTCAGCGAGATGTTTCCGGCATTGTTTGGCGGCGGGCAGGCGAAGCTCACGCTCACCGGGGAAGAAATTCTCGATTGCGGCATACATGTGATGGCGCAACCGCCAGGCAAGAAAAACAGCACCATTCATTTGCTGTCAGGCGGCGAAAAGGCGCTGACAGCATTGTCACTGGTGTTCGCGATTTTCCAACTGAATCCGGCCCCGTTCTGCCTGCTGGACGAGGTGGACGCGCCTCTCGACGACCACAACACCGAGCGCTTCTGTGAACTGGTGAAAAAAATGTCCAGCGGTTCGCAGTTCCTGTTTATCAGCCACAACAAGATCACCATGGAGATTGCAAATCAGCTGATCGGCATCACCATGCAGGAGGCCGGGGTATCCCGCGTGGTGGCCGTGGATATGGAGCAGGCCATGAAATTATCAGAGGCGGCGTAACTCTTAAATGTTGCTTACGACGGTGATTCAGGCATGAGCGATCTTCAGATCAGTCTGCTCGCCATCGGCGTGGTCGTTATCGGCGGCGTGCTGCTTTACAACTGGTATCAAGAACGCCAGTTGCGCCGCAGACTGGGCGAGGCATTTGGTGAAACGCACGAGGATGTCCTGCTCGACAGTACAACGGCCGAGCGAACCGAGCCGCAGCTCGCGACCGATGGCGCGATGGAATCCGCCACGACATCCCCTCAAACGCAAGGCGCCGCAGCGGTAAAAGGCGTGCCCGAACCCCCAGCGGCCATGGCCGGCATAGATGAAAGCATCGATTGCGTGGCGGCGCTGACGAGTGAAACGCCATTGCTGGCCGCGCAGGTTTCTGAATTGCTTTCGGGCGTTGCCGCCTGTGGCCGTGCGTGGCGCGCCGCCGGATTTAATTCGGCTACCGGCAAATGGGAAGAAATAAATCGGGCGGTAACCGCGCAGTATTCACAGTTACGTCTTGCGCTGCAAATGGCAAACCGCGGAGGCGCCATCAGCCCGGTGCAATTGGGCGCTTTTTACGATGCCGTGAACGCGGCGGCCTCGCGCACCGGCGCGGTGGCGAATTGTCCAGACGCCGAACAGGTGCTGCGGGCTGCGCACGAACTGGATCAATTTTGTGCGGACGTGGATGTGGCCATAGGCGTCAACGTCATCGCGGCCGACGGCGAAACCTTTGCCGGCGCCCGGGTCCGGGCCCTGATCGAGGGGGAGGGTTTCGTGCTGGAACCCGATGGAGTGTTCCATCTGGAAGACGAACAGGGGCAGGCGTTGCTGACCGTGAGTAATCAGGCGGCGGAGCCGTTTCTGCCGGAGGCTGTCAATGGCATGACGACACGCGGTCTGACGCTGTTGCTGGATGTGCCGCGCGTGGCGGCGGCGGAGAGCGTGTTGCAGCGCATGTTTGAACTGGGCAGGGGGTTATCGGTGACGCTCAAGGGCCGCATGGTTGATGACAATCGCGCGACGCTCACAACGGCTAGCATGGATCATATCCGGCAGCAGCTGAACGATATTCACTTTGCAATGAACACGCGTGGTATCACGCCGGGAAGCGTACGCGCGCTGCGCCTGTTTTCCTGATGACTGTGCCAGCAGAGGTCGTGGCGCGTGCCCAGCGGCTGCGCGACGAGGTGGAGTATCACAATCAGCAGTACTACGTGCTCGATGCGCCAGTAGTGCCCGATGTCGAGTACGATCGTCTGTTTCGCGAATTGCAGTCGCTAGAGGCCGAATTCCCCGAACTGCGAGCGGCGGATTCTCCAACCCAGCGCGTGGGCGGGAAAATACTGGAGTCTCTGACGCCGGTCGCGCACACGGTACCGATGCTTTCGATACGCACCGAAACGGATATCGAGGACAGCGGTGCGATCAAGTTTGATACCTACGTGCGCAGCGAACTGGGGCTGGAAAGCACCGCGCCACCGGTTGAATACACGGCGGAACTCAAGTTTGACGGCCTGGCGATCAGTTTGCGCTACGAGCGCGGCGTGCTTGTGCAAGCCGCCACGCGGGGAGACGGCGAAACAGGCGAGGACGTTACTGCAAACGTGCGCACCATCCGGTGCATACCGTTGCGGTTATGTGCCGAGCGCATCGCCGTGCCGGATGTCATCGAAGTGCGCGGCGAAATTTATATCAATCGCAACGATTTTGACGTGCTGAACGAATCACAGCGCACGGCAAACGAAAAACTCTTTGTTAATCCGCGTAATGCCGCCGCGGGTTGCATACGCCAACTCGATTCCAAAATCGCCGCCCGGCGTCCGTTGTCTTTTTTCGCCTATGGCACGGGCGAAACCACGGGCTGGGAATTGCCGGCCCGGCACAGCGACGTACTTGATGCGTTCGCCGCGTGGGGATTCCCCGTGAATAACGATCGCGCGATCGTGGTGGGCGCTGACGGCTTGATCGCCTATCACCGGCACGTCGGGGAAATACGCCATACGCTGCCGTTTGATATCGATGGCGTGGTGTATAAGGTAAACAGTCTTGCATTGCAACGGCAACTGGGATTTCGCAGTCGCGAACCGCGCTGGGCGGTGGCGCACAAATATCCCGCTCAGGAGGAGTTAACCGAAGTCTTGGATATCGAAGTTCAAGTGGGGCGCACCGGCGCGATTACACCGGTGGCCCGATTGAAGCCGGTGTTTGTCGGTGGCGTCACGGTAACCAATGCGACGCTGCACAATGAAGATGAAGTAAAGCGCAAGGATATCCATATCGGCGACACCGTAGTGGTACGGCGCGCCGGAGATGTGATTCCGGAGGTGCTACGCGCCTTGCCCGAGCGCAGACCCATCGATGCGCGGGCGTTTGTAATGCCGACGGCGTGCCCGTCCTGCGGATCCGCCGCGCATAGACCCGAAGGCGAGGCAGTAACACGTTGCACGGCGGGCTTGTATTGTCCCGCGCAACGCAAGCAGGCGTTGCTGCATTTCGCTTCGCGCCGCGCGCTCGATATCGATGGACTCGGCGAGAAAATAGTGGATCAGTTGGTGGATGGCGGCCTGGTGCGGACCGCCGCGGATTTGTTCGATCTGGAGGTGCCCACCCTGGCGGCGCTGGAGCGCATGGGCGACAAGGCAGCCACGAATCTGGTGAACGCGATTGCGCAGTGCAAACACACTACGCTCGCGCGCTTTATCTACGGATTGGGTATACGCAATGTTGGCGAGAGCACGGCACGTGATCTGGCGGCGCATTTCCGCGATCTGACTTTGCTCATGAAAGCCGACGCACAGCGGTTGCAACAGGTTTCGGATGTCGGCCCTGTGGTCGCGGAAAGCGTGGCGGCATTTTTTGCCGAACGGCACAATCGGGATATCGTCAGTGAACTCATAAGTGCCGGCATCACCTTTGCGCCCATCGCCGAGCCGGCGGCGCCCGTGCCCGGCGTGGCTGGCAAGACTTTTGTGCTGACCGGCGCGCTGCCGACACTCACGCGCGACGAGGCCAAGGCACGCATCGAAGCCAGGGGCGGCAAGGTATCGGGTAGTGTTTCCAAGAAAACACATTACGTAGTCGCGGGGGATGACGCGGGCAGCAAGCGGGCCAAGGCGGAAGAGTTGGGTATTGCGATTCTTGATGAGCAAGGATTGTTGCAATTGCTGGATGCATGAAATTTTATAACCAATTGTTTTTATTGATTAATTTAATCCTCATATGACCTTGTCACCGGCGAGGGCGCGCGACATTATGAAGTCAGCCGATTTGATCTGCGATGCCGCGCAGGTGCACGCTGCGGTGGCCCGGATCGCCAATGAAATCAATAGCGCGCTTGCCGAGGATCATCCCTTGGTGATCGTTGTGATGCGGGGCGCGGTGGTGTTCGCGGGCCAGTTGCTGCCGCAACTGAATTTTCCGCTTGATGTCGATAGTATTGATGCCACGCGGTATGGCGATGCCACGCACGGCGGCGAAATTATTTTTCGCGCGATGCCGGTGATGGCCGTGGCGGGGCGCTCCGTGCTGTTGCTTGACGACATTCTGGATGAAGGCATTACGCTGCAAGCGATACGCGATAAACTGCTGTCCATGGGCGCGCGCAAAATCACGATCGCAGTGCTGGCTGAAAAACACACCGGCAAGTCAAAGCCTATCACGGCGGATTTTACGGGGCTGATTTTGCCAAATCGCTATGTGTTCGGTTTTGGCATGGATGTGCATGGCTACTGGCGTAATCTGCCAGCCATATATGCAATGCCCACAATAAACGCAACGTATGCGACGAACCAAATGGCAGGCGGGCAATAACCGATGCTGGCAATCATTGGCGGCAGCGGTCTCGGACGTTTATCCGCGCTCGAATCCACGCGACAGGTGAAGGCGGTGACGCCCTACGGAGAGCCCTCGGCGCCACTGGTTTTGGGGCGCCTCAATCAATGCGACATCCTGTTTTTGGCGCGTCATGGCGAAAATCATCGTTTGCCGCCGCACCGAATTAATTACCGCGCAAATTTGTGGGCGTTGCGGGCGCAAGGGGCTAAGAATATCGTGGCCGTTGCAACGGTGGGGGGCATAGGCGCGGGATTTGGCGCGGGCACGCTGGCCATTCCCGATCAAATTCTCGATTACACCTGGGGCAGGGATTCCACCTACTTTAATGGCGATGTAGTCCAGTTTGATATTGACGCCGTCAGACACATTGATTTTACCCAGCCTTATTGCGAGACGTTGCGCGGCAAATTGGCGGGTGCGGCGCAACGCGCTGGAGAAGCGGTGCAGCTAGGCGGCACGTATGCCGCCACGCAGGGGCCGCGTCTTGAAACAGCGGCGGAGATTGCGCGCTTGTCGCGTGATGGCGCCGATATGGTGGGCATGACCGGCATGCCGGAAGCGGCGCTCGCGCGTGAGCTGAATCTTTGTTATGCCACGTTGGCGGTGGTGGTCAATGCCGCCGCCGGCACGGGTGCCAGCAAGACCGCTATTGACTTGCCGCGCGCGGAAGCCGTGGGCCGTGCGCTGATGGCGCGTGTGACATCTATTCTAAGAGAGGTGGCTGCGGATGGCGATTAGGCCGGTATTGCGCATGGGGGATCCGCGATTGCTGGAGAAATCACGCCCCGTCAAAAAATTTCGCACGGCGGAATTAAAGGAACTCATCTCAGACATGCGCGACACCATGGCATCGCTGAACGGCGCGGGCCTTGCGGCGCCGCAGATCGGCGTGAATCTGCAAGTCGTCATATTTGGCGTCGAGGCAAATCCGCGTTATCCGGATGCCGAGGATGTGCCGTTTACCATTCTGATCAATCCGATACTCACGCCCGTGGATGAGCAGATCGAAGATGGGTGGGAAGGCTGCCTGTCCGTTCCGGGCATGCGGGGCCTGGTGCCGCGATTTGTGAATCTGCGTTATCAGGGATTCGATGAAAAAGGCAAAGCGCTGGATCGCACGGTGAGTGATTTTCACGCGCGTGTGGTGCAGCATGAATGCGATCATCTGGCGGGAATTCTATATCCGATGCGCATTCGCGATTTGCGAAATTTCGGATTTACCGCGGAATTGTTTCCCGGCGAGGAAATCGCGGACGACTAACGAGCCGGTATTTTCAGGGTGTCAATCAAGTCATTTTCCATGCGCACGACTTTCCTGGGATCGTTCAGCGTTTCTCCGCTAATGAGAAACGTGTCTTCCACTCGCGATCCCAGCGTGTTGATCTTGGCAGTATGGAGGTTAATGCCGTAAGCGACAAAAATGCGCGCGATGCGTGACAGCAATCCCGGGCGATCACCGGCGATGATGGAGAGCACCTGATATACCCCGCGGTCATCCTTCTGGATTCTGACTTCGGGTGAAATCGGGAAGTGCCGCAATTGCCGGCTGATGCGCGGGGTAGTCAACGGCGGCAGTGGCGCCTTCAGTCGCAACCGTTCGCCCAGTTCATGTTCAATATAGGCGGTCAGCGCCCGGTAATCGACATTGGCGTTGTCGGGATCCTGCACCTGAAAAGTGTCCAGCGCGTAGCCGTATTGCGCGGTGTAGATGCGCGCTTCGAGAATGTTGTAGCGGATGCTTTCAAAAAATCCGCAGATACGAGCGAAAAGCTCGGGCTGATCGGCGACATACACCATGACTTGCATGCCTTCGCCGGCGCGAGAGGGTCGGGCCTTGATGACCGGCTCCGGCGGTTGCGGACGGTAATACAGCGTGCGGGTATGCCAGGCGATCTCCTGCGGATCATGACGAAGAAAATAGGCGGTATCGAGCTTGCGCCAGAACTTATCTATGGCCGCGTCGTCAATGGCATACAAACGCAGCGTATTGCGCGCTTCGTCCTGCCGCGCGCGTTGGCTGTTTTCGACCGTTGGCATATCGCCGCTAAGCAGGCGTTGGGTCATAAGAAACAGATCTTCGAGAAGCTTGCCTTTCCATGCGTTCCAAACCTTGGGACTGGTGCCGCGTATATCGGCCACGGTTAGCAAATACAGCGCGATCAACCGCCGTTCGGTCTGGACTTTGGCGGCAAACGCTTGAATGACTTCGGAATCGGACAGATCCTGCTTTTGCGCGGTGCTGGACATCATCAGGTGTTGCTCAACCAGCCACACCACCAGCGCACAATCATCGGCCGACAAGCCGTGCGCCTTGCAAAATCGCGCGGCATCCGCCTTGCCCCGCAAGGAATGATCGCCCCCGCGGCCCTTGGCGATATCGTGAAAGAGGCCGGCCAGATAAAGAACTTCGGGTTTTTCGAATTCGGACAGTAGTCGGCTGCACAACGGAAACTCATGGGCGAGTTCTGGCACCGCAAAACGGCGCAGATTGCGAATCACGCGCAGGATATGTTCATCAACGGTATAGACATGGTACAGGTCGTGCTGCATTTGTCCGGCTATTTTCCCGAACGCCGGCAAATAGGCGCCAAGAATGCCGAGCTGATTCATGCGGCGCAGCTCGCGAACGACCCGGTCGGGGCTGCGCAAAATATTCAGGAACTGTTCGTGGTGCCGCGGATCACGGCGAAACGCCGGTCCAATGGTTTTGCGCGCACGCCACAATGCGCGCTGGGTATTCGCGCCAACGCCTTTTAACTCTGGATGTTGTTGCAGCAGAAGGAATGTTTCCAGGATGGCATCGGGGTGCTTTTCGTATACATCGTCGTGCCGCATCGATAAAACTTCGTTGCGCACACCGAAGTTTTCGTTGAGCGGCTGCAACTTGATCGAGCGAACGCCGGTAAGGCGCGCGCGCAGATTCTGCTGCACGATGCCATCGATTTGCGACACCGCCTTGGCCGATTGATAATACCGCTGCATCAGTTGCTCGCTAGCCAGTCGGTGCGCCCGATTGGTAAGTCCGAAATTTTTTGCAAGGGCCGATTGAAGATCGAATATCAACCGGTCTTCGCGGCGGCCCGCCAGATAGTGCAGCCGTATGCGCAGCGTGTGCAGAAAACGTTCGTGGCGCTGAACGTCCCGCGATTCGGCATCGGTAATAACGCCGCGTCGCACCAGGTCACGCCAACTCTTTCCAAAACCAGCGGCGCGGGCGATCCAGAGAATGTGATGCAAGTCGCGCAAGCCGCCTGCACGTTCCTTGACGTTCGGTTCAAGGTTGGTTTCTTCATAACGTGCGTGACGCTGTTGCTGCTCCAGGCGCTTGGCTTGAAGAAACGACAGCGGATCCAGTGCGGCCAGCGTGTCATCGACAAACTGTCTATAGAGCTTGCGATTGCCAATGAGCCATCGCGGCTCAAGCATGTTGGTTTGTGCGGTGATGTCCTGGCGCGAGATCTCCACGCATTCAGCAACCGTGCGCACGCTGTGACCGGTTTCCAGACCAAGATCCCACCAGGCGCCCACAAGACGCTGCAACTTTTCCTGCAGTCCGTCGTCGGCTGGTTGCTCGAGCAGTATCAGCAGATCAATGTCGGAGTAGGGAAAGAGTTGTCCGCGACCGTAGCCCCCCACCGCGACCAGCGCGAGGCCCGGCGGCAAGTCATGGGCGAGCCACACTTCGCGCAGGAGTTGATCGACCAGCGCACAGTGCTTTCGCAGCAGATCCGGTGCCGAGGGCTTGAGTTCGAATTCTGCGCGCAGCGCCGCGCGTCCGCTGTCGAGTGTGGCCTTCCACCGTGCTGTGCGCGGGGCGGACTCTTGCGTGGCCAGCGCGGCGCCCGTCATGACTATGCCATTGCCGGTTCAGGAGGCATGCCCGGCGAAATCGTCAATACTTCAAAGCCGGTATCGGTGACAAGCACGGTGTGTTCCCATTGTGCGGACAGACTATGATCCTTGGTGACTATGGTCCAACCGTCGGCCAGTCCTCGTATATCCGCCTTACCCGCGTTGATCATGGGCTCGATCGTGAACGTCATGCCCGCGCTCAGGGGCAATCCCGTCCCGGGGCGACCATAGTGCACGACCTGGGGTTCTTCGTGAAATTTCTTCCCGATGCCGTGACCGCAAAATTCACGCACCACGCTAAAGCCGTTGCTCTCGGCGAAGCTTTGTATCGCATGCCCCACGTCACCGAGGCGTGCGCCGGGCGCTACCTTGCGGATGCCGCGCCACATGCATTCATAGGTGATTTCGCACAATCGTTTGGCTTGAATGGACGGCGTGCCCACGTAAAACATGCGACTGGTGTCGCCGTGATAGCCATCTTTGATCACCGTGATATCGATGTTGACCACGTCGCCATTTTTGAGTTTTTTCTCGCCCGGAACCCCGTGGCAGATCACGTGATTGACCGAGGTGCAGATGGATTTTGGATATGGCGAGTAACCCGGCGGACAATAGTTGAGCGGGGCGGGTATCGTCTTCTGCTCGTTCACCATGTAGTCATGGCACAAGCGATCAATTTCGTTGGTTGTGCGGCCCGCCGTGACAAATGGGGCAATGTAGTCGAGCACTTCTGCGGCGAGCTTGCCGGCAACGCGCATTTTTTCGATGTCGGCGGGCGTTTTGAGTTCTATCGGCATGCGTTAGCCGCGCGCTGGCGCGGTAAGTCCTTGTTTTTGCAAAGGGCGCTATTGTATTTCAGAATATGCCGTGCGCAATCGCACAAAGGCGGTATTATGGCAACTATTTGTTTTTAAAGGGGATTGTCAAGATCGGCGTGCATTTATGCGTGGAAGGCGCTGGGTTGCACGTTGCACGTAAGTTAGCTTGAGGGAAGAGAAATTATCATGCTAAAATAGCAAGTTAGCTCAATTTGGCTTTGTCGGTGACTGTCACCGGGAACCAGGCGGGTTATCACAATACGCACATCCGCCCCGTGCAGGCGTACCGACATTAGTACAATTGCGCATTGGGTGTCCTGAAATAACGGGATATTGGCGGATGGAGGCTCAACCCAAACAGGAGAAGTTCATGTCAGTCACTATGCGTGAAATGCTGGAATGTGGTGTGCATTTTGGACACCAAACCCGATTCTGGAATCCGCGAATGGCCCCTTATATTTTCGGCCACCGTAACCGGATCCATATCGTCAATCTTGAAAAAACCATCGTGATGTATCAGGAGGCGCTGAAGTTCGTGCGCAAACTGACCGCCAATCGCGGCACGGTTTTGTTCGTGGCGACCAAGCGCCAGGCACAGGAGATTATCCGCGAAGAAGCGATTCGCTGCGCAACGCCGTACGTCGATGACCGCTGGCTGGGTGGCATGTTGACCAACTACAAAACGGTTAAACTTTCGATCAAGCGGCTTAAGGACATGCAGGCGATGGTTGCCGACGGCTCGGTGGAAAAACTTATCAAGAAGGAAGGCCTGTTGTTCCAGCGCGAACTGGCGAAACTGGAACGCAGTCTGGGCGGTATTAAAGATATGGATGGCCTGCCCGATGCGATGTTCGTGATCGACGTGGGTTACCAGAAAAATGCCGTGGCCGAAGCCAACAAGCTGGGTATTCCGGTGATCGGCGTGGTCGACACCAATCACACGCCGGAAGGCATTGACTATGTGATTCCGGGTAACGACGATTCCAGCCGCGCGATTCGTTTGTACGCTCGCGGCATGGCCGACGCCATCCTCGAAGGCCGTAATGACAGCCTCAGCGAGATCGTGGCGCCGGGTGGTGAAGAATTCGTTGAAGTAGACGAAACCGAAGGAAGGTAAGGCTGCGCTGGCTTCCGTAGTATCGTAGTATTTATGGCATCTACAGGGGCTGCTCGGATGATCGGAGCGCCCCTTTTTTATAACGGACGGAGTTTGCAATGGCGGAAATAACCGCGGGTATGGTGAAGGAACTGCGCGAGAAGACCGACGCGCCGATGATGGAATGCAAAAAAGCGCTGACCGAAGCGGCTGGCGACATGGGCAAGGCGGAAGAAATTCTGCGCGTGAAACTCGGCAATAAGGCGTCGAAGGCGGCGTCGCGCGTCGCTGCGGAAGGCGTGGTCGCCACGCATGTATCGGCCGATGGCAAACTGGGCGCTATCGTGGAAGTCAATTGCGAAACTGATTTCGTGGCTAAGAATACCGATTTTCTGGCGTTTTCTGCTGCGGTGGCGGGATTGGTGGCCAGCAAGAATCCTGCGGATGTGGCCGCCTTGTCGGCACTGGATTTGAACGGCGCATCGGTGGAAGAAACCCGTAAGACATTGGTCGGCAAACTGGGTGAGAACGTGAGCCTGCGCCGATTTGCGCGCGTACCCGCGCAAGGTCGGCTCGCGACGTATATCCATGGAGGCGCAAAAATCGGCGTCATGATTGACGTTGTGGGCGGCTCTGAAGGTTTGGGCAAGGATCTGGCGATGCATATTGCCGCGGCCAAGCCGGTATCGCTGTCTAAAGACCAAGTGCCGGCGGCGCTGATTCAGAAAGAACGTGACATCGCGACAGCCAAGGCGGCGGAGTCCGGCAAGCCAGCCGACATCGTGGCGAAAATGGTCGAAGGGTCGGTACAGAAATACCTTAAGGAAGTGACGCTGCTGGGGCAAGTGTTTGTAAAGAATGACAAGCAGACAATCGAGCAATTGCTCAAGGCAAGTAATGCATCAGTGCCGTCGTTCACGCTTTATATCGTAGGCGAAGGGATGGAAAAAAAGAAGGATGATTTTGCCGCCGAGGTTATGGCTGCCGTGAGTGCTGCTAACAAATAGTATTTAAGAACATATATTTAAGGAATCCTCAAAAATGCCGGACAAACCTGTCTACAAGCGCATCCTCGTTAAGCTGAGCGGCGAAGCGTTGATGGGAGAGGACAGTTACGGTATCAATCAGACAGTCATCGAACGCATCGTTGGCGAAATTGGCGATGTGGCCAAGCTCGGCGTTGAAATTGCGGTGGTGATCGGTGGCGGCAATATTTTCCGAGGGGTGGCGCCTGCCGCTGCGCAGATGGATCGCGCCACGGCCGACTACATGGGGATGCTCGCGACTATCATGAATGCGTTGGCGTTGCAGGATGCAATGCGCCGCGCGAACATTATCAGTCGCGTGCAGTCGGCGCTGAATGTGGAACAGGTTGTAGAGCCGTATATACGCGGCAAGGCGATGCGCTATTTGGAGGAAGGGAAAATCGTGATTTTCGCGGCGGGCACCGGCAATCCCTTCTTCACCACCGATACGGCGGCGGCATTGCGCGGCATGGAAATCAACGCGGAACTGGTGTTAAAGGCGACCAAGGTCGATGGCGTATACAGCGCAGACCCGAAAAAAGACAAAAGCGCCGTGCGTTACAAGAGTCTTACGTTCGACGAGGCCATTGTAAAGAATCTTAAGGTGATGGATGCTACCGCGCTGACCTTGTGCCGGGATCAAAAGTTGCCGATCAATGTGTTCAGCATTTTCGAGCCGGGCGCCCTGAAGCGTGTGGTCATGGGCGCGGATGAAGGCACCATGGTGCATGCCTGAGCGCGTGCGTTATTCATATCAGCGGAGGAAATCATGATTCCGAATATCAAGAGTACCGCCGAGCAGAAGATGAAGAAGTCGCTCGAAGCGCTGAAGGCCGATCTTGCCAAGGTGCGCACGGGGCGCGCGCATCCGGGCATACTGGATCACGTGATGGTGGATTATTACGGCACGCCGACCGCCATACCAGGCGTGGCGAACGTGACGCTGATCGATGCGCGTACCATAGGCGTGTCGCCGTGGGAAAAAAAAATGGCCAGCGCTATCGAGAAAGCTATTCGTGACGCCGACTTGGGTTTGAATCCCAGTACCACCGGAGATATCGTGCGCGTGCCCATGCCCTCGCTGACCGAGGAGCGGCGGCGCGATCTCACTAAAATCGTAAAGAGCGAGGGTGAAAACGCCAAGGTGGCGGTGCGTAATGTGCGCCGCGACGCTAACACCCAATTGAAAGAACTGCTCAAGAAGAAATCCATCGCCGAAGATGAAGAGCGCCGCGCACAAGAAGAGATACAAAAGCTTACCGACCGCCACATTGCCGAGATCGACAAGGTGTTGCAGGTCAAGGAAGCCGAACTGATGTCGGTTTAAGCTTCGTGACCGCCGCGCCGCTCATCCCGAGTTCCACCCAGGCCATCCCCGACGCGCGGCAGATTCCGCGCCATATAGCCATTATCATGGATGGCAATGGACGATGGGCGAAACAGCGTTTTCTGCCCCGTATCGCGGGACACAAGCGGGGGGTGGAGTCCGTGCGCAGTGCCGTGCGGACCTGCGCGGAGCGGGGCGTCGAGCATCTGACGCTGTTTGCGTTTAGCAGCGAAAACTGGCGGCGCCCCCTGGATGAAGTGAAGTTCCTCATGCAGTTGTTCGTGCAGGCACTCGAAAACGAGGTGGCCAAACTGCATAAGAACAATATCCGGTTTCGCGTGATCGGCGACTTGTCGCGCTTCGACGAGAAAATTATTCGCCTGATTCGGGATGCCGAAGAAAAAACCCGGCTGAATACGAACCTCACGCTTAATATCGCGGCCAATTACGGTGGTCGCTGGGATATGCTGCAAGCGGTTAATCGCATGATTCGTGAGTGCCCATCCAAGGCGGACGGCTATGCAGAGAATGATCTTGCCCCGTACTTCGCATTGCACGATGCGCCGGAGCCAGACCTGTTCATACGCACTGGCGGCGAAAAACGAATCAGCAATTTTTTGCTTTGGCAATTGGCCTACACCGAACTGTATTTCACGGATTTACTGTGGCCCGATTTCGACGCCGCCGCGCTGGATACTGCAATTGCATCTTATCAGCAACGTGAACGGCGATTTGGACGTACCAGTGAGCAACTGCAAACGAGCGCGACTTCTCAGCGTGCGGCCGGTGGCTGACGCACGACCATTGCCGCCACGTGGCAAATGTTAGCCACGCGCATTCGCACGGCGTTGATTGCGCTGCCAGTTTTTTTGGCTGCGCTGTTTTATCTACCCAAGCCGGGTTGGATGCTTTTCTTGTTGCCCTGGATGCTGATAGGCGCATGGGAATGGGCAGCGCTGGCCCAATGGGGGCGTGCCGGGCGAATTTCTTACGTGATTTTGGCTACGGTTCTGTGCGCGGTACTGTGGCTATTCGTGATTCTTCCGTCACACACAGAAGCCAAATTAGGGTTGTATGCGGCGTCACTGGTTTTTTGGCTGCTGGCTGTACCGCTGTGGCTCGCCACCGGCATGCGCATGCGACACCCGGTGATACTTGCTGTGACCGGGATGCTGGTGCTACTGCCCATGTGGCTGGCGATGGTGGAATTGCAAGCCAATCCACGGTTGTTACTCATTCTGATAGTCATTTTGTGGATCGCGGACACTGTGGCTTATTTTTGCGGGAAAACGTGGGGACGGCGCAAACTTGCCCCCTCCATCAGTCCCGGTAAAACATGGGAAGGTATTGCGGGCGCACTGGCGGGAGCAACGCTGTATTATGGCGTCGTCACTTTGGCTTTATCCACCGGGCAGGCTGTGTTATCGGGGTTGACGGGTCTGGCGGTTTTCTGGTTTCTAACCGTACTTGGCGTGGAGGGGGATTTGTTTGAGTCATGGATCAAGCGCACCGCGGGCGTAAAAGACAGTGGCACGATATTGCCGGGGCATGGCGGCGTGCTAGACCGGGTGGATGCGCTCACCCCTTCATTGCCGGCCGCCGCATTGATACTTGCCTGGTTCGCTTAGTGTCGGAGCTCTTTTGATATGCAATATCTTACTGTGCTTGGGTCGACTGGCAGCATCGGCGTAAATACGCTGGATGTAGTGGCAAGGCACCCTGATCGATTTTGTATTGTCGCGCTGACCGCCAATTCGCGAATTGATTTGTTGTTGGAGCAATGCAAGCGCTTTCAGCCGGTATACGCAGTGGTGGTGAATCCCGCGTTGGCGCGTGCCTTGGAACAGTCGGTAATCGAAGCCGGACTGCAAACCCGCGTGTTGTGTGGCGTCGAAGCATTGGAGAAAGTGGCGAGTCTGCCAACTGTCGACACGGTTATGGCCGCTATCGTGGGCATTGCCGGTCTGCGGCCGACACTTGCTGCGGTAGCCAGTGGAAAGAAGGTGCTCCTTGCGAACAAGGAAGCGTTGGTGACCGCCGGCGCCCTGTTCATGGATGCCGTGCGCGAGGGCGGGGCGCGATTGCTTCCCATTGACAGCGAACACAATGCTGTATTTCAGTCTTTGCCTGCCCACTTTAACGGCAATCTGGAGGCGTCAGGTGTAAGGCGCATTCTGCTCACTGCATCAGGAGGCCCCTTTCGAACGACGCCGCTGGATCAGTTACTCAATGTGACGCCAGAACAGGCTTGCGCGCATCCGAATTGGGTGATGGGACGAAAAATCTCCGTGGATTCAGCCACCATGATGAATAAAGGACTGGAAGTCATCGAGGCCCATTGGCTGTTTGCCGCGCCGGTCGAACGTATCGAGGTAGTGATACACCCGGAAAGTATCGTGCACTCGATGGTCGAATATGTGGATGGATCTGTGATGGCGCAGATGGGCAATCCGGACATGCGAACGCCGATTGCACATGCGCTGGCGCATCCGGAACGAATAGGCAACGGTGTTAATTTTCTGGATTTGACAGTCGCGGGCATGCTGCGATTCGAAAAGGCCGACATGAATCGATTTCCGTGTCTTGCGCTGGCTTTTGAAGCCTTGAGGGCTGGCAATGGGGCCGCGACAGTCATCAATGCCGCCAACGAAGTGGCGGTGGCGCGCTTTCTTGATGGTGATTTGGGATTTATGGATATACCGCACTTGATAGAATTTGTGCTGGCGAGAACCGAGGCATCGGTAACGCACACCCTGACCGATGTACTTGAACTGGATCATGCCGCCCGCTTGCGCGCGGAAGAGTGGTCGGCGAAGATTCGGCAACGGGCATAGCAGGGAACAGTGGACGTGTCCGCGCGGTCAAAAGTGGAAAATAATCGGAAATTCAGCTCCCAAGGCGCTATCCCATGACGTTTCTATTTTATCTTGCGGCTTTTATCGTGGCGTTGGGCCCTCTGATCGTTGCCCATGAGTTGGGGCATTACTGGGTAGCACGCGGGTGCGGGGTAAAAGTGCTGAGATTTTCGATAGGGTTTGGCAGGCCGTTGCGCACATGGGTGCGCGGCGTTGATCGAACCGAATGGGTGTTGGCTGCGATACCGCTGGGCGGCTACGTCAAAATGCTAGACGAGCGCGAAGGCCCGGTTGCGCCTGATGAGTTATCTCGGGCGTTTAGCCGAAAAAATGTATGGCAGCGTATTGCTATTGTGGTGGCGGGGCCCCTGGCGAATCTGTTAATGGCAATCTTGCTGTACTGGGGATTGTTCATGCACGGCGTGCCGGGCATGCGACCGGTGGTCGATGCACCGCTACCGACCTCCGCTGCGGCTGCCGCGGGCTTCGAATCGGGTGACATCATCCTTACGGTGGCGGGGGAGACCACGCCAACTTGGGCGGAAGCGCGCTGGGAACTGCTGAAACACGCGATAAAGGGGGAAGCAGTTGAAGTGGAAGTGGCCACGGAAGGTGGCGCCAAAATAGTGCGCACTGTTGCCATGGCGGGATTGAGCAAGGCGGATCTGGATGGCGATTTTCTCCGGGCCATAGGACTCGGTCGCTTGCAGCCGCGCGGCGCTCCCGAGGTTATTGCCATTAATTCAGGTAGCGCGGCGGAACGCGCGGGATTAAAACCCGGCGATGAACTTGTGTCGATCAACAATGTCAAGCTGGAGTCGGGCGATCATGCCACGCGTATTATTCGTGAGAACGCCGGTAAGGAAATTCTAATCGAGGTTCGTCGAGGCAACAATACCTTATCGGTATTCCCGGTTACGCCAGATAGAGTTGCCGGTGCGGAGGGTGTTTCAGTGGGTCGTATCGGCGCCACGCTGCAACCGCAACGCCGACTGGTCGAGAAATACCGGGTGAACATCAGTTATGGCACGGTGGACAGTCTGGGCAAGGCCGTCGCAAAAACCTGGGATACTTCAATATTCAGCCTGAAGATGCTCGGCAAAATGGTGCTGGGAGAGGTATCACTGAAAAATCTGAGCGGTCCGATTACCATCGCAGATTATGCAGGCCAATCCGCCAAGCTGGGCTGGATTCCTTATATCACCTTTCTGGCTCTCATCAGCATCAGTCTGGGCGTGCTGAATTTGCTGCCGATCCCCTTATTGGATGGTGGTCATTTGATGTATTATATCGCGGAGATTTTCAAGGGTTCACCGGTGTCGGAAGCGGCCATGGAATTGGGGCAACGGGTCGGAATGGGGGTATTGTTGCTCATGATGGCATTTGCGATTTATAACGATGTTAATCGACTGATAAGTGGCTAGTTCATGGCATTGATTTCGCGTTCCTGGTTGGGGTTGTTCGGCGCACTGCTGGCATATGCGTCTGCCGCGCTCGCCATTGACCCATTTGTAATTAAAGATATTCGGGTGGAAGGCATTCAACGCACGGAAGCTGGCACGGTGTTCAGTTATCTCCCGGTGAAAGTGGGTGATACCATGAACGACGAAAAAGCCGCGCAAGCCATACGCGCGTTGTATGCAACCGGTTTCTTTCGTGATGTGACGCTGGAAGTTGATGGCGCGACGCTTGTGGTGGTGCTGCAGGAGCGTCCGTCCATTGCGCAAATTGAGTTCACAGGCGTCAAGGAATTTGACAAAAATGCGCTGCTCAAAGGCGTCCAGCAAATTGGCTTGGCCGAGGGGCGTATTTTCGACAAAGGAGCAGTAGACCGCGCCGAGCAGGAATTAAAACGACAATATCTCTCGCGCGGCAAATATGCCGCCGAGGTCAGCACGACAATTACACCGCTGGAACGCAACCGGGTGTCCATCAACTTCAGCGTGGTCGAAGGTGAATCATCCAAGATTCGGCAGATATCGATTATCGGTGCCAAGGCGTTCACCGAAAAACAGCTGACGGGTTTAATGACCCTGCGTGAACCGGGCTTAATGACGTGGTTCAGCAAGCATGATCAGTATTCCCGGCAGAAACTTTCGGCGGATCTGGAGACCTTGCGCTCGTTTTATCAGGATCGCGGTTACCTCGAATTTAATGTCGACTCCACGCAGGTGTCGATCACACCAGATAAGAAAGATATTTACATCACGATCGGTATCACCGAAGGCGAGAAATACACTGTCTCCGAGGTGAAGGTGGGCGGGCAGTTGCTGATCCCGGAGGAAGAAGTTCGCAAAATGATTACGATCAAATCGGGAGAGGTTTTTTCTCGGGGCAAGTTGACGGAATCCACCAAGAAGATCAGCGACAGGCTTGGAAACGATGGCTATGCCTTTGCGAACGTTAATGCCGCACCCGAACTTAACAAAGAGAAGAAAGAGGCTGCGTTTACCTTCTTTATAGATCCGGGTCGACGTGTGTATGTGCGACGGATTAACGTGGCGGGAAATACCCGCACGCGGGACGAAGTGATTCGGCGGGAAATGCGGCAGGTGGAAGGTGGCTGGTACGCGGTGGACAAAATCACCTTGTCTAAGCAGCGAATCGACCGGCTTGGTTACTTTAACGAGGTTAACGTCGAAACGCCCGCCGTGCAGGGTACGACCGACCAAGTGGACGTCAATGTTAGCGTAATCGAAAAACCAACGGGTAGTATACTACTTGGCGCGGGATTCGGCAGCGGAATGGGCCCTGTCGTGTCGACGTCAATCTCACAGAATAATATCTTTGGGTCAGGTAAACATCTTTCGGCGGGCGTGAACTCAGGGAAGATAAACACGTTATATTCATTATCTTACACAGATCCTTATTTTACTGTGGATGGCGTGAGTCTTGGCTACGATCTGTATCATCGCAAGATTGATGCGGCCAGTAACGGTCTAGGGCAATACGAAACCAAGACCACCGGTTTTGGTGCTCGATTTGGCGTTCCCGTAACTGAAATTGATACTATTGTTTATGGCGCGGGTTTTGAAGACACGAGTATTACAACGTTTTCTACCAGCCCGCTTTTTTACACCGATTACGTCAATACTTTCGGCTCGAATAATCGCGCCTTTACAGGTAATGTAGGTTGGGCGCGTGATGCCAGAGACTCGCTGATATACCCCACTAGCGGTTCTATGCATCGAGCCAATGCCGAAGGAGGATTGCCGGGCGGCACGTTGCGCTATTACCGCGCATCCTATCAGTATCAACGCTATTTCCCATTATCACGTGACTATACGCTCATGATAAACGCGGAACTGGGTTACGGAGAAGGTTATGGCGGTAAGCCATTGCCGTTCTTCAAAAACTTCTTCGCGGGGGGGGTTGCTTCAGTACGCGGTTACAAAATGAATACCGTAGCACCGCGAGACGGCAATGGCGATCCCCGTGGCGGAAATCGTAAATTGCTTGGAAACGCGGAATTTTTGTTTCCATTCCCTGGATTAGGGAATGATCGTTCTGTTCGCATGAGCGCCTTCGTTGACAGCGGGCTGGTGACGGATAATAAATATGATTTTGGTGAGTTACGCTATTCGACCGGACTGTCGGTGTTATGGGTTTCTCCGTTCGGGCCACTGAAAATAAGCGTGGCAAAACCCTTGACGAATAAAATAGAAGATCGAAAACAGGCGTTCCAGTTTACATTCGGCGGTACGTTCTAGCGTATGGTCAAAGGATGATTTCCATGAGTTGGCGCAGTAGCATTTGCACTGCGGGATTTGCAGTTCTCGCGGTCCTGTCTGTTTCCTCGCATGCGGCGGATTTGAAGATCGGCTTTATTGATGCGGAGCGGGTAAATAGGGAATCCGCACCTGCAGATCAGGCCAGCAAGCGTCTTGAAAAAGAATTCCAGCCGCGCATGCAAGAATTGCAACGAGCTGAAGGCCAGGTCAAGGCGGCGCAAGCGCAGCTGGAGAAAGACGCCTTGACTCTGAGCGAAGGGGATCGGCGCAAGCGCGAGCAAGAGTTATCGCGCCAAATTGTCGAATTACAACGCAGACAACGCGAATACACCGAAGATCTTAATTTGCGGCGCAATCAGGAACTGGCCGCGCTGCTGGAGCGCGCAAACAAAATTATCCGGCAGATTGCGGAGTCGGAAAAATACGATCTCATCATTCAGGAAGCAGTGTACCGCAGCCCGCGCGTTGATATCACTGAGCGAGTGCTGAAGGCTCTGGCCGACGGCAAATAGTCTGCGGCGTGGCACCGCATGCCAACAGTCCTTGCTGCCTCTGCTTCGTAATCACGCACCATGATCAGCAGCAATCAACGCGAATACAGCATTGGCGAGTTGTGTCAGGTATTGGGCGGAGAGATTGCCGGAGATCCGGCGACCAAAGTGGATCGGGTAGGCACGCTCGAAAATGCCACCGCAGGATCGATATCGTTTGTTACCAGCGAAAAATTTTTGCATCAGTTACGCGGCACCAAGGCCAGCGCGGTCATTCTCGCCGCCGCGCACAAGGATGCAACCACGATTCCGCGAATCGTGTGTAGCAATCCCTATTCCTATTTTGCGCGTGTTTCCGCACTGCTGAATCCGGGACGACTTTTCGCAGTTGGTATCCACGCTACCTCGGTGGTGCCGGTGTCGGCAAAGCTGGGATCGGGCGTGAGTATCGGACCACAGGTGGTACTGGGCGAAAACGTGCATATCCATGATGATGTGGTCGTGGGGGCGGGGAGTTATATCGGAGACGATTCTGTATTGGGAGCAGGCACGCGGCTGCTTCCAAACGTTACGATTTATCAGGACTGCCAGGTGGGAAGGCGATGCCTGGTTCACGCCGGAGCGGTCATCGGCGCTGATGGATTTGGCATTGCGCCCGACAATGGCGTCTGGGTTAAAGTGCCGCAAGTAGGACGCGTGATAATCGGTGACGACGTTGAAATTGGCGCGAACACAACCATAGACCGTGGCGCCATAGACGACACGATCATCGAAGATGGGGTAAAGCTCGATAACCTCATTCAGATTGCGCATAACGTGCATGTGGGCGCGCATACGGCTATCGCTGCCTGCACCGGCATAGCGGGCAGCGTGCGCATCGGGCGGCGCTGTCGGATCGCCGGCGCGGTGGGCATTGCAGGTCATTTGAACATTGCCGATGATGTCGAAATTTCGGCCAAGACGCTGATTACCAAATCGATAACCGAACCCGGCACGTACAGCGGCGGCTATCCATTCGAGGCTAACCGTGCATGGCGGCGTAACGCAACGCAGATCCGGCACTTGGATCAACTGGCAAAAACAGTGAAGCAATTGGAAAAACGGCTTGCCGAGATCGAAGGGAAACTACCTTGAACAGCATGAACATCCACAAAGTGCTGGAATACCTCCCGCACCGTTACCCCTTTCTGTTGATCGACAGAGTCCTCTCGTACGAACCCGGCAAGGAAGTGCGCGCACTCAAGAATGTAACCATCAATGAGCCATTTTTTAATGGCCATTTTCCTCATCATCCGGTGATGCCGGGCGTGCTTATCATCGAGGCCATGGCTCAGGCGGCCGCATTGCTGTCATTTGTGACCATGAATGCGAAGTCAGATGACAAGTCAGTTTACTATTTCGTCGGCATCGACAATGCCCGATTCAAGAAGCCAGTCACCGCCGGCGACGCCTTGATTCTGCATGTCACACTGGAGCGGCACATGCGCGGGGTGTGGAAGTTCAAGGCCAACGCACATGTCGATAATATTCTCGCGGCTGAGGCGGAGCTTTTGTGCGCCGTCCGCGATATTGAAAAGTAGCACATGACGCGCACAGATACCCTCGTGAGCCCACGTATCCATCCCACCGCGCTAATCGATAGCGCCGCCCGGCTCGCCGATGATGTCGAAGTCGGCGCCTACAGCATTATCGGGCCGCATGTGGAAATCGGCGCCGGATCGCGCGTGGGCCCGCATGCGGTGATTACTGGTCACACCCGCATTGGATCGAATAACCGCATATTTCAGTTTGTCTCGCTGGGCGAAGTGCCTCAGGACAAAAAATACGCCGGTGAACCCACGCGCCTCGAAATCGGTGACAACAACACCATCCGCGAGTTTTGCACGTTCAACTGTGGCACCGCGCAGGATGCCGGTGCTACCCGTGTTGGTAACAACAACTGGATCATGGCTTATGTGCATCTGGCGCATGATTGCCAGATCGGCAATGACACTATTTTTGCCAATAACGCCCAACTTGCCGGCCACGTGAAGGTTGGTGATCACGCCATTCTCGGCGGATTTACCGTCGTGCATCAATTCGTCCGCATCGGTGCGCACAGCATCACGGCCATGGGCACTATCGCGCTACAGGATATCCCTCCTTTCGTGACCGCTTCCGGCAATCCTGCTCGTCCGTTTGGCATCAATTCCGAGGGCCTGAAGCGGCGCGGCTACAGCATCGCGGCGGTTACCGCCATCAAGCGTGCCTACAAATCGCTGTATAAGGCGGGCGATACCTTGGAGCAGGCAAAAGCAAATCTCGTGGAACAACAGCGCGATTGTCCTGAACTGCAACCGCTGCTGGATTTTCTGGCGGTTGCCGGACGCGGCATAATTCGCTAAGGCCCGCAATGGTTGTAAGAACGGCCGAACAAGCAGGGGAGCAAGCGGCCGGAAAAACAGTCAGGCCCATCATCGGACTCGTGGCCGGCGAAGCATCGGGCGATTTGCTGGGTGCGCATCTCATCACCGCGTTGAAGGCGCGACGGCCCGATCTGAAATTCACGGGCATTGCCGGGCCCCGCATGATCGCCGCCGGTTGCGTCGCGTTGTTTCCGATGGAAAAGCTGGCGGTGCGCGGCTATGTAGAAGTGCTGAAACACTACCGCGAAATCGTATCGATCCGCCGGCGTTTGAAGCAGCATTTTCTGAGCATCCCCCCCGCCGTTTTTATTGGTATAGACGCGCCCGATTTCAATCTCGACCTCGAACTGGCGCTTAAGTCCGCGACCATACCGGCCATTCACTATGTCAGTCCGTCAATTTGGGCGTGGCGAGGCGAACGTATCCATAAAATCAAACAAGCCGTTGATCGTGTGCTGACGTTGTTTCCGTTTGAAAACGCGCTCTACGAGAAAGCTGGCATACCGGCAAGTTATGTGGGACACCCGCTCGCCGACATGCTTTACGACTATTCGTCACGGGAAACCGTACGCGCGAGATTGAGCCTGCCACAAGATCGGCATGTGGTTGCGTTACTGCCCGGCAGTCGCGTCAGTGAACTGCAAAGCATGGCGCAACTCTTCGCGGACAGTGCGCGAAACATTGCAGCCGTCGTACCCGGCGTAAAATTCGTGGTGCCGTTGATAAACCGCGAAACACGCGAGCTGTTCGAGCGTGCCATGGCGCGTACGGGTGGCATTGATGTACTCATACTCAACGGGCAATCGCATGACGCGATTGCAGCGTCGGATGTCGCGCTGGTTGCTTCTGGAACTGCAACGCTGGAAACCGCCTTATTGCAGCGTCCGATGGTTATTACGTATCTCATGCCACGCCTGAGTTGGTGGATGATGAACCCGCGGCGTTATCAGCCTTATGTCGGACTGCCCAATATCCTCGCGGGAGAATTTGTCGTGCCGGAATTTCTGCAGGATGCGGCGACACCCGAAAATCTTGCCCGAGCCATTGTGGAATTGTTGACTGACGAGCCGCACCGCGAACGCATACGCCATCGGTTTTCCAGCATGCTCGACGAGCTTCGCCAAAATACGTCACAGAAAGCCGCGGACGCGGTGATGCCTTATCTGACGCAACGCGCACCATGAAAAAGAGTCACTTGATCGCCGGTGTGGACGAGGCGGGTAGAGGCCCGTTAGCGGGTCCGGTGTTCGCGGCCGCAGTGATTCTTTCACCGTCGCACCGCATTGTGGGATTGGCGGACTCCAAGAAACTCACCGCAAAGCGGCGTGATACATTGTTTGACATCATTCAAAAACACGCGTTGTCTTGGTCCATTGCCAGCGCAAGCGTCGAGGAAATCGATACCCTCAACATTTTGCAGGCGAGCCTGCTGGCCATGAGGCGCGCCGTGGAGAACCTGGCGACGCAACCCGACGAAATTTTGGTGGACGGCCTTTATTGTCCTCAAGTGCGCATGTCCGCGCTCGCCATCGTCAAGGGGGACTCCAAGGAGCCCGCCATTTCCGCCGCGTCGATACTCGCTAAAGTCGCGCGTGATCGCGAGATGCATCGGCTGCACGAACGCTATCCGCGCTACCGGTTTGATCTGCACAAAGGTTATGGCACGGCAGTACACATGGCCGCGTTGGCGGCGTATGGTGTGACGCCGATTCACCGGCGCAGCTATGCGCCGGTAAGTAAATTATTGTTTAGAAACCAATAGTTATATTACCTCATCAAGGCGCCCGACAGCACGCGCTGTAGAGCGCCTCGTTCGCTGGCATGGGTTACCAGCGACTTGCGGGCGCGACATTGCTGAACGAGTTTCAGGTAAAACGCGCGATCTGTTTCGGTGCGCCATAACAGCCTCGCAAGCGTGGCTTCGTCTTCCAGCGGATAGTAGCCGGCGTAATCGCGGCCCAGCAGGCCGATGTTGCCGGAAATGCGCGAGGCGATTACGGGCACGCCGTTTACCAGTGCTTCGCTTACCACATTCGCGCCACCCTCCATGCGCGAACTGATTACCATCAGCCTGCTGCGAGCAAGCAGGCGTAGGGCCTTACCATGCGACACCTCACCCAGCCAGCGATAACGCGGCTCGCGTTTCATCCATGATTTCGCTTCGTGAGCCATTGCGTGCGACATCGCGCCGCCTAGGTGCGTTACGTGAATGCGGCTGGTGGCGGGCAGGCAAGCCAACGCCGCCGCCGCGCGGAACGGATCTTTTTCGTCACGCAAATGTCCGCTGACCACCACTTCAAAACACGATTTCAGGGGCGGCGGACGTTTGACCGACTGCGCCGATTGAACCACCACGCCCGTCTTGCGGCGCAGCGCGGGCGCGAGTTCCCGCAGGCCCATGTCTTGCAGCACGATCATACGCGTCGCCAAGCGCATTGATTCCTGCGCAGTGGCATCGGTGCGTATGTCGCGGTACAAATCGGTGCCAGTCAGCGCCAATATCAGTGGCTGGTCTGGATAACACATGGCGTAGTTGCGTATCGAATCGTGGCTGCGGCGCGCGTGCAGTGCCAGCATCAAATCGGTGGCGGTGCCATCCCAATCGACCTGAACAGAAACCTTGTGTCCCAGCTCGCGCAGCATGCCGGCCCAGCGCGTGGCAGTGCTGCGATTGCCGTGGCGGGAGCCAGGCGCGGCGGGAGTGATCAAGGCGATTTTCACGGAATGCATTCAGGGATACACTGACAGGCTACTATAGCAAATGCCGCATATGTCCATGGAACAATTGCATCCTGATGAGGTAACGCTGCGCGAAATGTTGCAGGCTGCGCGTGCGCGCACGCTGGCGTTTGCGTCGCGGTTACGACCGGATCAATGGCTTGGACCTTATTTGTCCATCGTCAATCCCCCCCTTTGGGAAATCGGCCATCTCGCCTGGTTTCAGGAGCACTGGTGCCTGCGTTATCGGCCCGATAGATCGCTGGGCCCGTCGATGCTGCAAAATGCCGATGCCTGCTACAACTCGGCCATTGTGCCGCACGCACAGCGCTGGCACCTGCCACTTATAAACGTCGAGCAAACATTGACGTATCTGCGCGACGTGCTCAATGCCGTGTTATCGCGTATTGAACGGGAAGGCATTACGGAACACCTGCGCTACTTTGCGCTGCTCGCGGTGTTTCATGAAGAAATGCACAACGAAGCCTTTCACTACACCTGCCAGACGCTACGGTATCCTTCTGAAAAACGTCATAAAAAACAAACAGTTAAGTATGACCCACCAGCCGGCGATGCAAACATTGCCGGCGGCCGATTCTTGCTCGGTGCAGGTGCAAATGATGGCTTCGTATTCGACAATGAAAAATGGGCGCACGAAGTCACAGTACAACCGTATCGCATGGCACGCACTGCGGTGAGCAATGCTGAATTCGCAGGCTTTGTCGATGACGAGGGCTACATGCGGCGTGAACAGTGGAGCGAAGCCGGCTGGCATTGGCGCACCAAGGCCGGCGCGACGACGCCGGTTTACTGGGTAAAGCAGGGCACACAGTGGCATGTGCGGTGCTTCGATAAAATCGTGCCGCTAGCGCCCAACGCTGCCGTGTTGCACGTCAACTGGTACGAGGCCGAGGCGTATTGCAACTGGGCCAAACGTCGTTTGCCCACCGAAGCTGAATGGGAATTTTCCGCTGCCACCGCACCGGGGGATGCCACGCGCAAGCGCCGCTATCCTTGGGGAGACACCCCGCCCACCGAAGCGCATGCCAATCTTTATGGCGTCGCGTCGGATACCGTAGATGTCTCGGCATTTCCCGTGGGCGACAGCGCTTGGGGCGTGCGCCAATTGTTCGGCAATGTATGGGAGTGGACAGCCGACTGGTTCAACGCCTATCCAGGTTTCGTACGTGATCCGTACAAGGAATATTCCGAGCCGTGGTTCGGCAATCACAAAATATTGCGCGGCGGTTGTTACGCGACCCGAGCGAGCTTGTTGCGAAATACCTGGCGCAATTTCTACACGCCGGACCGGCGCGACGTGCTGGCGGGTTTCAGAACCTGCGCACGGGACTGAGCGCAACGTGAAGCACATCACTTCGGCGGATAATCCGCAATTCAAGTCATTGTTGAAGCTGGTCGAATCCTCGCGCGAACGCAGGCTCGCGGGACTCTCACTACTCGACGGTGTGCATCTCGTGCAAGCCTATCTGCAGCAGTGCGGCGCACCGGAACTGATAATCGTGAGCCAGTCGGGCGCCGACAAACCAGAAATAAAGACGCTGCTGCATCGCAGCGTGGCAGCTCTACTGGTATTCAGCGACGCGCTTTTTAAACAGTTGTCGTCGGTGGCGACTCCCACGGGCATCATCGCCGCCGTCAAAACCCCGCGCCGCGAAACCCTGCCTGCAAAGCTTGACACTTGTGTCATGCTTGAAGACATACAAGATCCCGGAAATCTCGGCTCCATATTGCGTTCATGCGCGGCGGCGGGCGTGAAACAGATATTTCTTTCCCCGCATGCCGTTAATGCATGGTCGCCGCGCGTGCTGCGCGCCGCCATGGGCGCGCATTTCAGTCTGGAAATTCACGAGCGCATCGACCTGATCGCGCTTGCCCGCGCGTTTCCCGGCCGCGTGCTAGCGACGCACTTGGGCGCAAGGCAGAGCGTGTTCAGCAGCGATCTCACCGGCACAGTGGCGTTTGTCTTCGGAAACGAAGGCGCAGGCGTATCGGAGGCGTTGTTGCACTGCGCGCATGAATCGATTGCGATACCTATCCGCGCCGCGACCGAATCGCTGAACGTCGCGGCTGCGGCGGCGGTGTGCTTGTTTGAACGCGTACGCCAGCTTCAATAAATTCGCCGCTCCAATCTGGCCTGCTGCATGATAGTGGTTGCCAATTCCTCCACCGATTTGCTCGTGGCATCCAGAAACGGAATGTCCTCGCGACGCATCAGCGCTTCGGCTTCGCGGATTTCGTATTCGCAGTTTTTTAATTCCGCGTAGGTGCTGTTGGGGCGGCGTTCGCTGCGGATGCGTTGCAGTCGCGTAGGGGTAATGGTCAGGCCATAGAGTTTGGCGCGCAGCGGGCGCAGCGACGCGGGCAACTGGCGGCTGCCGAAATCCTCGGGGATAAACGGGTAATTCGCGGCGCGGATGCCAAACTGCATCGACAGATACAAACACGTTGGCGTTTTGCCGCAGCGCGAGACGCCGACGAGTATCACGTCGGCCTCGGAAAGATCGCGCGTCGATACGCCGTCATCGTGCGACAGGGCGTAATTCACCGACTCCATGCGCTTGTAGTAGTTGACGATATCGTTGACGTTGTGCGTACGGCCAATGGCGTGGGAGGCGCGTGCGCCGAGCTCGCTTTCCAGCGGTGCGATGAATATCTGGAAACAGTCCAGAAACAAGGCATTGGCTCGTCCCACCGTCGCAGCAATGTCAGTATTGGCGAGGGTGCTGATGATGATCGGCCGGGTACCATCCGCCGCCGCCGCCGTGTTGATTTTCTGTACCGCTTCTTGCGCTTTATCAAGGTTGTCGATGAAGGGCAAGGTAGTCTCGCGCAAGTTCAGGCCGTCGAATTGGGTCAGCAGGCTGTGGCCCAACATTTCTGCAGTAATGGCGGTGCGGTCGGAAACGAAAAATGCGCTGCGTCGAGGCGTTGTCATGATTTAGTAAGGATGTTGCGTCGCGACAATTGTAAACTATGGACTTTCTTGAGGACCATCATATGACAAAGCCAGCCTATGTACTCGAATTGTCCGCCTTGCGCATGCGCGACGTGGGCATTGTTGGCGGTAAGAATGCCTCACTCGGCGAGATGATAGGCCACCTTGCAGGCTCGGGCGTGCGGGTACCGGGCGGTTTTGCCACAACGGCGGCGGCATACCGGGATTTCCTTGCGCTCGACGGCCTGGATAAGCGCATCGAAGCGCGCCTGACCACGCTTAATGTGGATGACGTCAATGCATTAGCAGCCGCCGGCAATGAGATACGTGGCTGGATCGTGGCGCAGCCGTTTTCAGCGGCCTTGCAGGATGCGATAACCACCGCGTATCTGCAGCTCACGCGCGAGGCAGGAAACGGCATGACGTTCGCCGTGCGTTCATCCGCGACCGCGGAAGATTTGCCGGATGCCTCGTTTGCGGGGCAGCAGGAGACGTTTCTCAATGTACACGGCATAGATAATCTGCTCGGGGCCATCAAGCATGTGTTTGCGTCGCTGTATAACGACCGGGCGATTTCGTACCGCGTGCACAAGGGATTTATTCATGCCGAGGTGGCGCTCTCGGCCGCAGTACAGCGCATGGTGCGCAGCGACCTCGGCGCTTCTGGTGTGATGTTTACCATCGACACTGAATCGGGATTCGATCAGGTGGTATTCATCACCTCGGCTTACGGGTTAGGTGAAACGGTGGTGCAAGGGCAAGTAAATCCGGACGAGTTTTATGTTTATAAACAATCACTTGCAAATAGCCGTCCCGCGATACTGCGGCGCGGGCTGGGATCCAAGGCGGTGCGCATGGTATATGACACGTCGCGTCAGGCGGGACGCTCGGTCAAGACCGAGCCGGTACCGGATGCTGACCGGCGAAAGTTTTCCATCAGCGATGCCGAGGTTGAAACGCTGGCGCGGTACGCGGTGATTATAGAAAAACATTACCAGCGCCCGATGGACATCGAGTGGGGGCGCGATGGCATCGATGGCCAAATTTATATCTTGCAGGCCCGTCCAGAGACGGTGAAGGCCAGTGAGAACGTTGATACATTGCGGCGATACCGCCTGAAGCAACGTTCCGAGGTGCTGGCGACGGGACGCGCGATTGGTCAGCGCGTAGGCAGTGGGCCAGTGCGACTGGTCGCCAGCGCCGCTGAAATGAACCGGGTGCGCGACGGAGACGTGCTGGTCACTGACATGACCGATCCGGATTGGGAGCCGGTAATGAAGCGTGCTTCGGCCATCGTCACCAATCGCGGCGGCCGCACCTGTCACGCGGCGATCATCGCGCGCGAACTGGGCGTGCCGGCGGTGGTGGGCTGCGGCGATGCGACGCGCGTGCTGAAAGACGGCAAGGACGTAACGGTATCGTGCGCCGAGGGCGATACCGGCTTTGTTTATCGCGGCACGCTGGATGTGGAAGTGATCGATCTGTCGCTCGAAGCCATGCCTAAGTCGCCGGTGAAGATCACCATGAACGTTGGCAATCCGGAACTCGCTTTTGAATTTCGTCGTCTACCGAACGAGGGGGTTGGCCTAGCGCGGCTGGAGTTCATCATCGCGCGCATGATCGGCGTGCATCCCAAGGCTGTGCTGGCGTATCCTGACTTACCTGCTGATCTGAAAAGCGCGGTAGAGGAACACAGCGCGGGTTATGCCGACCCGGTAACTTTTTACGTGGAAAAACTGGTCGAAGGCGTGGCCACGCTCGGCGCGGCGTTCTGGCCCAAACCGGTGATCGTGCGACTGTCGGATTTTAAGTCCAACGAATATTCCAGCCTAGCTGGTGGCGGCAGGTACGAGCCGCATGAAGAAAATCCGATGCTCGGCTTCAGGGGCGCTTCGCGTTATATCGCCGACAGTTTCAAGCAGCCATTTGAACTGGAATGCCGCGCGATGAAAAAAGTCCGTGACGATATGGGGCTGACCAACGTGGAAATCATGGTGCCATTCGTGCGCACCGTGACGGAGGCGAAGCTTGTGCTCGAAGCGCTGGCCGCCAACGGCCTGACGCGCGCCGTCAACGGCTTGCGCATCATCATGATGTGCGAGATTCCGTCGAACGCCGTGCTGGCGGATCAGTTTCTTGAATACTTTGACGGCTTTTCCATCGGGTCAAATGACATGACGCAGATGACGCTGGCGCTGGATCGTGACTCCGGCATCATCGCCGAGGGTTTTGACGAACGAGACCCTGCTGTGAAGCACATGTTGCATCTGGCGATACAGGCGTGCCGCAAGGCCGGCAAGTATGTGGGAATCTGCGGACAAGGCCCATCAGATCATCCCGATCTTGCGCAGTGGTTGGTCGAAGAGGGCATCGGCAGTCTTTCACTTAACCCGGACACCGTGGTGGAGACATGGCTCTACCTAGCTCGGCAAGCGGCGTGCCCGAAATGAGACGAACGGTGGCCCGTCAGCAAAGACTTGGCGCCAAAAACCCATTGGAGCGACGTCGAATTTGCGATAAAATGGGCAAACGGTAAAACATGAAATGACCAAATATATCTTTGTCACTGGTGGTGTGGTTTCTTCACTTGGCAAAGGTATCGCTGCCGCCTCGTTAGCTGCCATCCTCGAATCGCGCGGCGTCAAAATCACCATGTTGAAGCTCGATCCCTACATTAATGTGGATCCGGGCACCATGAGTCCCTTCCAGCACGGCGAGGTTTTCGTCACCGAAGACGGCGCGGAAACCGATCTGGATCTCGGCCACTACGAGCGCTTCATTACGGCCAAAATGGCCAAGCGCAACAATTTCACCACTGGCCAAATCTACGAAAGCGTGATCCGCAAGGAACGTCACGGCGACTATCTTGGCGGCACAGTGCAGGTGATTCCGCATATCACCGATGAAATCAAGCTGTTTATCCAGCGCGGCGCGGGCGATGCCGAAGTCGCCATGGTCGAAGTCGGCGGCACGGTGGGCGACATCGAATCGTTGCCATTCCTCGAGGCCATCCGCCAGATGGGCATCGAACTCGGCCGTGAAAACGTCTGCTACATCCATTTGACGCTGGTGCCCTTCATTGCGTCGGCGGGTGAAATAAAAACCAAGCCCACGCAGCACTCGGTTAAAGAGTTGCGCGAAATCGGTATTCAGCCGGATGTGTTGTTGTGCCGAGCGGATCGTCCGCTACCGAATGACGAGCGGCGCAAAATCGCGCTCTTCACCA
>DHVE01000056.1 GCA_002412495.1 Betaproteobacteria bacterium UBA5216 | reverse complement strand
ATCAGCATGAAGCAGCCCGTGCCATAGGTGTTCTTGACCAGCCCCGGCGTGACGCAGCGCTGACCGAACAGCGCGGCCTGCTGATCACCCGCGATACCGGCGATGAGGATCGGCGCGTCAAACACGCCGCGCGCGGTTTCGCCGGCAATCTCATTAGAACGCAACACGGCCGGCAGCAGGTTGTGAAGCACCTCGAAGCGCTCGACCAGTACATCATCCCAGGCACCATCCCGTGCGTTGTAAAGCAGCGTGCGTGAGGCGTTGGACGTGTCGGTGGCGTGTACCGCTCCGCCCGTGAGTTTCCATAACAACCAGGTGTCGATAGTACCGAACGCCAGCCGGCCCGCGCGGGCTAGCTGGCATGCGCCGGCCACGTTGTCGAGGAGCCAGCGTATTTTGGTGGCGGAAAAGTACGCGTCGAGCACCAGCCCCGTGCGGTGCGTGATATCCGCGCCGTGCCCGTCGGCTTTCAGCGCTTCGCAGTGATCCGCGGTGCGCCGGTCCTGCCAGACGATGGCGTTATGTATCGGCGTGCCAGTCGCGTGATCCCAAACCACCGTGGTTTCGCGCTGATTGGTGATGCCGATAGCCGCCACATCGCGTGCAGTGAGGTTTGCCTTCGCCAGTGCTTCCTGCGCGACCGCGAGTTGCGACGCCCAGATTTCGTTCGGATCATGCTCGACCCAGCCGGGCCGTGGAAATATTTGCCGGAATTCGCGCTGTGCGACCGCACGCACCGTGCCCGCGTGATCGAACACCATCGCGCGCGAGCTGGTGGTGCCTTGATCCAGTGCGAGAATGAAAGTCATGAATACGAAACCCCTTTGATACAGATTAACGCAGATCAACGCCGATGAAAACCAAAACCAGATCAACGTAAGCATTTGTTTTTATGTGCTTATTTGTCCATCGTTGAATTTAGCCCACGCTCATCTACGTTAATCTGAGTCTCAAAGCCCGTGACCTTCAATACGCTAAAATACGCGCCTCCATTCGCCCCTCATCAAGGATTTTTTCAGTGAAACAAATTAACGTAGGCATTATCGGCACCGGCTGGTGCGGCGGCATTCGCGCGGAAACCTGTGCGATGAATCCGCTGGTCAAAGACTTGCACGTGGTCGAAACGCGCCCAGAGCGGCTCGCGGAAATCGCCGCAAAAACGCATGCCAAATCCGCGACCGCTGATTACAAAGATCTGATCCAGCGCGATGACATTGACGCGGTGTTCATTTCCGCCACGCCCGAAGTGCTGCACTACCCGATGGCGCGCGAGTGCCTGACGTCCGGCAAGCATGTGTTCCTGGAGAAGCCGATAGCCATTGAACTGCACGAAGCCGACGAACTGAATCATCTCGCGAAAAAGCACAACCTTAAATTCAGCATCGGCTACTCACAGCGTTTCAATCCGAAGTTTGCCTATGTCAAACAATGTCTGCGTGACGGCACGCTGGGCAAACCGGTGAGCGCGCTGGTCAGCCGCCACATCGGCCGCGGTCTGGGCAAGAAAATCACCGGGCGCACCAAGCTCTCGCCCGCCGCGATGGAAGCCACCCACGATCTCGATTTCGTGATGTGGTGCATGCAGCCCGCCAGAGTGGTACGCGTGTATTCCACCGTAAACTACGGCGCAATGCGCGAATCCACTGGCGGTGACGTGCCGGACACGCAATACATCACCATCACGTTCGACAACGGCGTGTCGTGCGTGGTGTGCGCGGGGTGGAGCCTGCCACCGGCGTATCCGAATTTCTCGATGACGTGGATAGAAATGATCGGCACCGAAGGTGCATTGATCATCGACGACACTCACCGCGACACGCAATTGACGACGATGAAATCCGGCATCGTGCATCCGATGTCCACCATGCCAGGCGAACCCGTCGAACACACCTACGCGGGTCCGATGGCCGCGGAAACCGTGCATTTCGTCGAAGCCGTCGCCTGCGACCGCCCGGTACTGGTCACCGGCGAAGAAGCGCGCGACGTGATGGAGGTGTATATCGCGGCCGATCTGTCGGCGGAACGAAACGAGCCGGTGAGTTTGCCGCTGCCGGAATCGCGGGCAGCGAGCGCGGCGGCGCGTTAACATTAAACCCTATTTTGACGCAGATTTACGCAGATGAACGCAGATTACCCCCTTCAGCGTCGTTCCCGCGCAGTCGGGAACCCATAACGCAGTGCCACTGGCGGCGACCTGTGGCTACCCACCGGCACGGGTAGTCGGTTTGCTAATCCGCGTTCATCTGCGTAAATCCGCGTCAAGAGTTTTTGAACTGGATCTCGTATGAAAAAAGACCCCAAAAAAATCGGCCTCGCCATCGTTGGTGCGGGCCGCGTAGGTTTGATTCGCGGCGAACTGGCCGCACGCCATCCTTCCGTCGGCTGGATCGGCATTGCCGAAAAGATGCCGGAGCGTGGCGAGATCGTCGGCCACAAGTGCACCGCGGATTTCATTACCACATCGTATAAAGATCTCCTGTCGCGTCCCGAAGTCAACGCGGTGATTGTCTGCACCGACGAACATCTGCACGTTGATCCGGTGATCTACGCCGCCGAGCGCAATCTGCCGTTGTTGATTGAAAAACCGCTGGCGACTGACCTGGCAGAGTCCGCGCAGACGCTCGCTGCCATCGAAAAATCCGGCGTCGATGCCGTCATCGGTTATACGCAGCGCTTCCGCCGCCGCTGGCTGGTAGCCAAGGAAAAAGTGCAGTCCGGCGCCCTGGGCGAAGTCACCATGGTGACTTCGCGCGCATTCATGAACCGACTGGTGGCCATCGACAATTACAAGCGCAGCGACAACCGCGCGGAAGTCACGCCGATGGTCATTTCGGGCACGCACGCGCTGGATATAGTGATGTGGTGCATGGAAGCGAAAAAACCGGTGGAGGTCTACGCGCGCTCGGTGAACAAGGCGCTCGGCAAAATATGGCAAGGCGTGGATGGCACTGCCTACACAATCACGTTCGACGATGATTCCATTTACCACGGCGTGATTTCCTGGGGCCTGCCCGAAGTGTGGCCGGGGGCCGTGTATTCGCTGGAAGTCGGCGTCGTCGGCACCGAAGGTGTCCTCACCATCGACGACACGCATCGCGACATGGTGCTTGCGACGAATCTAATTCAAGCGGAGGGTTATGCACCCGACAAACGCCGCCACGTGGATTTCTTGACAAGCTATCCGGTGGGCGACATGGCGCTCGGCGAACTGCGCGGGCCCATGCGCGAAGAAACCAATTCGTGGCTAAACCGTGTGTCGCTCGGTGTAACGACACAACACGCCACCGCGCGCGAGGGGCACAATCGATTAATGCTGACCAAGGCAATAGACCTGTCTGCCAAATTGAAGCGACCGGTTAAGCTGCCGATCACGCCAGAAGACGAAAAGGCTGCCCAGTAACAAACCATAAACCGAGGAGCGAGGTTATGAAAATAATTGTTTATAAACAAATATTTATATCAATATCACTAGCCATTGCCACGGCCGTCGCCGCGCAGGATTACCCCAGCCGCACGCTGCGCATGGTGGTGCCATTCGCACCAGGCGGGGCGTCTGATTTCGTCGGCCGCATCCTGCAGCCGCGCATGGCGGAACTACTCAAGCAACAAGTGGTGGTCGATAACCGCTCGGGCGCTTCCGGCAACATCGGCGTTGAAGTCGCGGCCAAGGCCAATCCCGACGGTTATACGTTTTTGCTCGGCAATGTCGGCACCATGGCCATCAACGCGAATATATTCACCAAGTTTCCGGTGAAGCCGCTGAATGATCTTATCGCGGTCACGCAGGTGGTCGATGTCGCGGGCAGCCTGGTGGTTCATCCCACGCTACCGGTAAAAAGCGTGAAGGACCTGATCGCCTACATGAAAGCCAATCCGGGCAAGTTGAACTACGGCTCGCCCGCGCCGAGCAGCGCAAACAATCTCGAAATGCTGATGTTCATGATGACCACCGGCACCAGCGCGCAGCAGGTCAACTACAAAGGCGGCGCCGGCCCGGCGATGATCGGCCTGCTCGGCAACGAAGTGCAAACCATGTTCGTGACCTTTTCATCCGCCGTGACCTACGTCAAAAGCGGCCGCGTGCGCATGCTCGCCGCCGTGTCGCCGGAGCGCATTCCCGCTCTGCCCGACGTACCGACCATGCGCGAGCAAGGGCTCGACATGGTCGTGGGTTCGTGGCAAGGGGTTTACGTGCCCAAGGGTACGCCGGGTACCGTAGTGAAAAAATTGTTTGACGTCTCGCAAGAGACCATGAAACACCCCGAGGTGATCAAGCGCATGGCCGACAGCGGCGTGAGTATTGTCGTCAGCAAGTCCGCCGATGAATTCACCAAATTCTGGAAAAGCGAGCACGACCGTTTCGCAAAAGTCATTCGCGACGCAAAAATACCCACGGAGTAACCATCATGAATTTCGCCATCGAAGATTCCGCCGAACAAAGCGCCTTTCGCGCCGAGGTGCGGGCGTTTTTTGAAAAAAACATTCCGCCCAATCTCGAACACTCGGTGGATCCGTGCGACATGAGCTTCGAGCAGTACCAGTTGCGCCGCGATCTGGGCCGCGCGTTGGGCAAACAAGGCTGGCTGTATCCGTCGATGCCGAAAGAGTACGGCGGCGGCGACCTGTCGGCCGATAACGTCGCCATTCTTGCCGATGAAATGTCGCGTCTCGGATTGGGTTTGCCACCCTACTACGACGCCGGCGGGCGTATGTCGGCGCCGACGATACTGGTGTGGGGCACCCCCGAACACAAGCAACGTTTTCTGCCGCCGATTTGCCGCGGCGAAGTGCGCACCTGGCAGTTGCTCACCGAACCGGGCGCGGGTTCCGATCTCGCGGGCATTAAAACCACCGCCATCCGCGACGGCGACGCCTACGTGGTCAATGGGCAAAAAATGTTCGTCGGCAGTTCGCATGGCGCGGATTACTCCTGGACCATCGTGGTCACCGACCCGAAAGGCGAGCGCCACAAGAATTTGTCCTGGCTGATGATTCCGATGAACCTGCCGGGCATCACGGTCACACCGATGGATCTGCTCGCCACGGGCGGTGAAGGCGGCAGCGGCTCCGGCGTAAAAAACGCGGTGTTTTTCGATAACGTGCGCGTGCCCGCTGATCACCTTGTCGGCGGCGAGAACAACGGCTGGAAAGTCGCCACCACGCATCTTGAAGTCGAACACGGCGGCATGGGTCGTCTCGCCGACCGCCGCGTGATTTACGACTTTATCAACCTGTGCAAGGAGCGCCATGATGACGGCAACGGCGGCGGCTGGGCCATAGCCGACGATCCCGGCGCGCGCGCGGAGCTGGTTGACCTTTACATCGAAGCTGAAATCACGCGTCTCTTCGCCATGCGCAATCATTGGCTGTCGCATTCCGGCCAGCCGCGCACCTACGAGGGCTCGCAATACAGCCTGCGCCGCAAACTGTCGGGCCTCGACATCGCGGAAAAAATGCTGCGCATCGCCGGCCCGCTGGTGCTGACCAAAGACCCGCGCTGGGCGCCACTGAAAGGCAATATCGAATATTTCCAGCGTGACGCCATCACCGCATTGCATCCGGGCGCGACCACCGACATCCAGCGCGTGATCATGGCGAGGCGCATCGGCATCGGCGGGCGCGAACGCGAAAAAGCCGCGAATCTGCGCTAACAATACCCCTCCTGTTACTTCCGCATTTTCTTGCAAAATCAAATAAATTAGTTTCCTCGCCCCGCGTGGCGGGAGACGGGGCATACGGAGAAAGTCTTGGACCTATCACTCAACGACACCCAGCAACTGATACAGGATTCCGCGCGCGACTTTGTGCGTGGCGCCTGCCCGCGCGACATGCTGCTCAAGCTGGATCGTGATCCCGCCGCCATCATGACCGGCATCTGGAAGCAAATGACGGAACTCGGCTGGACCGGCATGGCGATTCCCGAAGCCTACGGCGGCACCGGTAACAGCATGACCGACGTCGCGGTACTGTTCGAAGAACTCGGCGCCGGCCCCGTGCCCGGACCGCTGTTTTCGTCGGCGGTACTGTGCGCGCGCATATTGCTGGAAGCGGGTGGTGACGCCCTAAAAAAAGCATGGCTGCCGCGTATCGCCAGCGGCGAGCGCGTCTTCGCGCTGGCGCTCACCGAAGCGCAATACGGCTGGTCGGCGGACGGCATACGCCTCGCCGCGAAAAGCCTGGGCGCGGATTTTGTATTGAGTGGCACCAAGCTTTTTGTACATGATGCCCTGCATGCCACCGATTTGCTGGTAGCGGTGCGCGCCGGCACGGGTATCAGCCTCATGCGAGTTGATGCCAATGCGCCGGGCGTCGCGGTGCGCGCGCTCGATGGATTCATCGCCGGCATGAGCGAAGTCACGTTCGACAAGGTGCGCGTGAGCGCGGGCGACGTGATGCCCGGCGCATGGGATTCGCTGCAGCGTGCCATGCTCGCCGCCACGCCGGTGCTGTGCGCCTACAAAGTGGGCGCATGCAAGACCGTCTATGACATGTCCCTGAACTACGCGCGCGAGCGCACGCAGTTCGGCCAGATCATCGGCCGTTTTGCACGCGTGCAGGATCACATTATTCACATGGTCAACTATGTCGATTCGGCGCGCTGGACCACCTTTGAGGCGCTGTGGAAGCTCGACAGCGGGATGGACGCCGCGGCCAGCATCCACGTCGCCAAGTCCGTGTCATCGGAAAGCTACATGCGCGCCTGCGACTACGCGCATGAGGTTCACGCAGGCATGGGCGTCGTGCGCGAATACGGACTGACGCTGCACACCAAGATGTCGCGTTCGCTCTATCACTGCCTGGGCGCGCCCAAGGCGCATCGCAAGCAACTGGAAACCGCGCTGGGGCTGGTGGCGGCGTAGATCGTAAAACCGCCGATGCACAGCTACGTCTCACGACCCTACTGAAAGAGTAACCCCGTGGATTTCACCCTGCCCGAAGAACTGCACATGCTGCGCGAAACCGTCGCCCGATTTACGCGCGAGGAATTGCTGCCGCTCGAAAAAGATGTCATTCGCCGCGAGGCCGAACGCGGCCTCACCGATGCACCGCTGATCGATCCCGACGCCGAAAAGGAACTCAATCGTAAAGCGAAAGAGATCGGCCTTTACGGCATCGACGTGCCCGAGGAATACGGCGGCCAGAATCTCGGCATGCTCGCAAAATCCGTGGTCATCGAAGAACTGAAAACCAGCATCACGCCCTGGATACTGCCGCCCGACAGCCCCAACTTGTTCATGCTCAAGGAAACCTGCAAGGGCGATCAGATCAACAAGTATTTCATCCCCTATGCTAACGGCGAGAAAAAAAGCGCCATCGCCATCACCGAACCCGGCGCGGGCGCCGATCCGGCGGGCATGAAAACCCGCGCCGAATACAAAAACGGCAAATGGGTGATCAACGGGCAAAAGATTTTCATCAGCCATGCACGCCGCGCCGACTTCATGATCGTCATGGCCGTGACCGATCCGGCCAAGGGTTCGCGCGGCGGCATCACCGCGTTTCTGGTCGATCAGGGCACCAAGGGCGTGTCGATCCCCACCGTGCTCAACACGATCGGCGAACATGCGCCCTACGGCGTGTTCTTCGACAACGTGGAACTGTCCGACGATCAGGTGCTTGGCACGATCGGCAATGGTTTTGCCCCGATGCAAAATCGCCTGGGCGTGCGCCGACTCGAAATCGCCTGCCGCGCGCTGGGCTACGCGCGACGCTGCATGGACTTGATGCTGCCGTTTGCGAATGAGCGCGTGACCTTCGGCAAGCCGCTGGCCGACCGCCAGGCCGTGCAGTGGTGGATCGCCGACAGCTTCCAGGAAATGGAAATGGTGCGCCTCATCGCGTGGCGTCTGGCCTGTAAAATCGACGCCGGCGAAACCAACTGGCGGCGCGACGCGGCCATGGTTAAACTGCAAGGCAGCGAAATGATTCACCGCGTGGCGGATCGTGCGATGCAGCTATTCGGCGGCATGGGCATGACCAAGGATCTGCCCCTGGAATACATGTGCCGCGCGGCGCGCGTGTGGCGTATCTATGAAGGCCCGAGCGAAGTGCACCGCTGGTTTATCGCGCGCGACTTGCTACGCAACGGCATGCCGTCGGATTAACCAGGAACAAGGCCCATCGCGCCCGGAAACGGGGAGGATGATTAGGCTAAGGCGGCAATCCCGACTAAGATGCGCTTCACACACCCGATCAGTTAACCAACCCCGCTTTCAAAGGAGAAAATCCATGTCCGCCAAACCAATGCTGTGCAGTTTCAAAACCTGCCCGTGGGTACAACGTGCCGCCATCGTGCTGCGCGCGAAGAACATCGATTACGACATCACCTACATCGACCGCGACAGGCGCCCCGACTGGTTTCTGAAAATCTCGCCGCACGCCAAGGTGCCGGTGCTGCGCATTGGCGAAAACGACGCGCTGTTTGAATCCAACGCCATCGCCGAATACCTCGACGAAACCGCCGCGCCGCAACTGCATCCGGCCGATCCGGTCGCCCGCGCGCGCAACCGCGCCTGGACGGATTACGTGCCCACGTTCGCCAGTGCGATTTCCACCACGGCGTACTCCGACACCGAAGAAGAATTCACCAAACGAGCCGCCAAGATCGCCGAGGTGTTCGGCAAACTCAACGACGCGCTGTCCAAGCGCGGCAACGATGGCCCTTATTTCAACGGCCCGAAAATGTCATTGGTCGATGCGGCATACGCGCCCTTCCTGCAACGCTACACCTTCATGGATCGCCTGCGCCCGCTCGGCATCATCGAAAAATTTCCGTATCTCAAGGCCTGGCGCGACGCCCTGCTCGCCGCGCCAGCGGTGAAGGCGTCCACCGTGGCCAACATCGAAGCGGCCTGGCAGGAAAACATGATCATCAACAAACGCTGGCTGGCAAAATTTGTGATCGCCGAAAACGTGGTGGGCGCCGCCGCCGCGTAACGTAGTGTTTGTGTAGGGCGGCCTGCGCAAGCAGGCCTTCGTACCACAACACGGCCAGTCCCCTGGAATCCAGGTATTCTGGATGAAGTGACCACAGGCGCATTGACGATTTTCCCCGCGCCTATGCCACCACCGCAACCGCCTCTATCTCCACCAAAAACGCACTTGTCGCCAGCGCCTGAACGCCCACCAGCGTGCTCGCGGGTGGATGATCTTTCGATACATGCTTCTCTCGCACCGATTGCAGCAAGGCGCGGTGTTCGGACTGAAATCCCACTACGTAAACATTGAGCTTCACCACGTCAGCGAAGGTCGCGCCCGCGCCCGCCAGCGCGAGTCCGAGATTTTTGTAAACCTGTTCGGTTTGCGCCAGCAGATCGCCTTTGCCGACGATTTTGCCCTCGCCATCCAGTGACACCTGACCCGAGATATAGAGGGTTCTGCCGCCGCTTACGCTGATCACCGGGGTGTAGTAGCCGGGCTTTACCAGTCCTTCGGGATTGATGAATTGCTTTTCCATTGTCTTTTCCTTTTCCATCGGGCACCTCGCCAGTAAAAAGTGGAAGTTCCGTGCGAAAGTCTACTCCATTCCACCGTGCGGAACGCGCAGGCTTGCGCGCACCCGTGCGCACCGTTACATTGTGCCCCGGGCGGCGCAATGCCGCTGCTATCCATTCCTCATTACTCAAGAGAAATTCTGCCATGACAATCTGGACCAAAGACCAGATGGCATCGATTCATACGATGCTCAATCCGAAATCGCTTGCCATCGTCGGCGCCACGCCGCGCCAGCAGTACGGCGGACGCATGCTCAACGCCGCGCTGCGCATGAAAGGCCGCGTCAATGTCTACGCGGTCAATCCGAAATACGACGAAATTCTCGGCGTAAAATCCTACAAAAACATCACCGAACTGCCGGAAACGCCGGACGTGGTGGCCGTGGTGGTGCCCTACAATCATGTGCTTGCCACGTTGAAGGAAGCACACGCCAAGGGCACGCGCGCGGCCATCGTGATTTCCGCCGGGTTTTCGGAGCGCGGCTTGAGCGATCGCGCCGATTTGCAGGCCGAGGTCGCGAAGTACGCGCGTGAATCCGGTTTGCGCATCAGCGGCCCCAACTGTCTGGGCCTCGCCAACATCCGCGACGACATATGGCTCACTTCTTCCAGCCGGCAGATGGCCGGCGTGACCGGCAAAGTCGGCCTGGTGTGCCAAAGCGGTGCCACGCTGTTCGGCCCGTTCCTGGCGCGAGCCGCCGACTCGGGCATGGGTCTGAGCTATGTGGTTTCCACGGGCAATGAGGCCGATCTGGATTTCGCGGATTTCGCGCGCTATCTGATCGACGACGAAGGCACCACGGTAATCGCGGGCTTTGTCGAAGGCTTCAAGAACGCGCAGAAATTTATCGAAGTTGCCAAACTCGCCGCCGAGCGCGGCAAGCCGATCGTGCTGATCAAAATCGGCCGCTCCGATCTGGGCAAACGCGCCGCGAGTTCGCACACGGCCGCGCTGACCGGCAGCGACGCGCTCTACGACGCCATCTGCAAACAATACGGCGTGATCCGCGTGCCAAGCTACGACGACTTGCTCGAAGTCGCGCAACTGCTGGCGCAATCCAAAAAACCCAAGCAACCCGGCATTGCCGTGGTGTCCCACTCCGGCGGCATTTGTTCGCTGACGGCGGATATGTGCGGCCAGCAAGGTCTGGATCTGCCGGTGCTGAGCGACAGGGCGTTGGGCGTGATCAACGGCGTCATCAAGGGCTTCGGCTGGGCCGCCAACCCCGCCGATGTCACCGGCAAGGCCAACAGTGATGCTTTCCCGGAAATCATGGACGCCATGATCAATGAACCGGGCGTGGGCGCGCTTGCCATCGCCAGCGCGGGCAAGGAGCAGCAGATCGATCAGATCATCGCGCTGCGCGCAAGGACCGACAAGAACGTGGCCTACATGTGGACCGGCACGCGCGACACCAGCGCCAGCCTCACCAAACTCAAGCAAGCCGGCGTGCCGCTGTTTTACACGCCCGATTCGCTGGCGCGCGGGCTGCGCCACTTGCACGACTATCACGCATGGCACGAAAAGCGCATGGCGAATGGCTTTGCCAGCGCGCCGGCAATAAACGCCGCGCAATCCGCCGCGCTCGCCAATTCGCAGGCGTTGAAACGCAACGCGTTGTCCGAGTCCGAAAGCAAACAACTCATTGCGGCCTGGGGCGTTCCCATATCCATGGAAGTGTGCGCCAAGGATGTCGAGGCGGCGGTCAAGGCCGCCGAAAAGATAGGTTATCCTGTTGTTTTAAAAGCAGATTCTCCAGACATCCCGCACAAGACCGAGGCCGGCGTGGTGCGCTTGAATCTGCGCACCGCCGACGAGGTGCGCGCAGCCCATGCGGCGATACTAGCCAACGTCAGGGCCAATGCACCGAAAGCTACACTCAACGGCGTGCTGGTGCAGGAAATGGTCGGCGGCGGCGTTGAAGTCATCATCGGGGTTTCATACGACGCGCAACTCGGCCCCACGATTTTGTTCGGCACGGGCGGCGTGATGGTTGAAGTCTACAAAGACGTGGCCATGCGTCACTGCCCGATCACCCCCGCCGAAGCGCACGAGATGATCCACGAAGTCAAAGGCGCGAAACTGTTGCAAGGCTTTCGGGGCAAGCCCGCCTGCGACATCGATGCACTGGCAAAGGTACTGGTGAACGTGTCGCATCTCGCGGTGCATCTGAACGGTCAGCTGGCCGAGCTCGACATCAACCCCGTGCTGGTATTGCCCAAGGGACAAGGCGTCAAAGCCGTGGATGCCTTGGTTGCTCTGAAAGGGTAGAAAAATGCCGCTGCCCAAACCCGCCAACCGCAAGCTGATGCACAACCGCGTGATCGACTGCAAGGGTTACGAACGCGAGGACGGCTTGTGGGACATTGAAGGCCGTCTCACCGATACCAAGGCCTACACCTGGATCAACCGCTCCGGCACCGGCGATCTGCCCGCCGGCCATCCTGCGCATGATATGTGGATCCGCCTCACCATTGATCTGGAGATGATGATTCACGAAGCCATGGCATTGACCGATGCCGGCCCCTACCCGCCTTGCGGCGACATCACGCCGAACTTCGCGCGCCTGAAAGGCATCCGCATCGAGCGCGGCTGGACGCGGCAGCTTAAAGATATTATCGGCGGCCCCAACGGCTGCACGCATCAGTGGGAATTGTTGGGACGGGTGGCCGCCGTGGCCTATCAAACCACCAACAACGCGCGACAAGCAAAATTTCCGCGCAAAACCGGCGAGATTCCACGCACCTTCAATACCTGTCACATGTACACCCCCGAAAGCTCTGAAACCCAGCGCCGCTGGCCGGAGCTTTATACCGGGCCGAAGAAATCCGCTGCCCATTCATAGAATCAGGAAACGTCATGTCCAATCCGCTGCTACAACATCTGTTACAGCTTGCCGATCTGCCGGTTTCCCTGGCCGGCAATGCTGAAATCACCGGCTCTGATTTGTTGTTACAAACACCCTACAAGTTTGTCGCGCCCGGCGCCGCCACCATCGCGGCCACGGGGCTGGCCGCCGCCGAATTGTGGAAGCTCAAAACCGGGCGCTCGCAAAAAGTCAGCTTGACCATGCACGCGGCAGCCGCCGCCATGCGCAGCCCGCGCTACCTCAAGATCGACGGTAAAAAGCCCGAAGAGTCCGGCGAAAAAGTCACCGGCTTTTATCAACTGAAGGATGGCCGCTGGATTTACCTGCATTGCGCGTTTCCGAATGTACGCGACGGCAACCTCAAGGCCTTGGGCGCGCCGATGAATATCGAGGCGGTGACCAAGGCGGTGGCGCAACGCGATGGTTTGGAACTCGAAGCCGCCATGTTCGCCAACGGCGGCTGCGGTGGGTTCATCCGCACCGAGGCCGAATGGGAAACCTGCGCCCATCAAAAAAGCGCGGCGCAAATACCGTTGTTCGAGATCGTGAAAATCGGCGATGCGCCGGTGCAGCCCCTCCCCAAAGGGGATCGACCGCTATCCGGCATTCGCATGCTCGATCTCACCCGCGTGCTCGCGGGCCCCGCCTGTGCCAAGGCTTTTGCCGAGCACGGCGCGGATGTCATTCGTGTCACGCGCAAGGATTTGCCCGACCTGGGGCCGCCTTCGGACGTGGATACCGGCATCGGCAAGATTCAGGCGCACATCGACCTGCGCGACGCGGCACAAGCCGAGATCATGCGCGGGCTGGTACGTGATTGCGATGTGTTCCTGCAAGCGTATCGCCCTGGCTCGCTTGCCGGACGCGGGCTGTCGCCCGAGGCGCTGGCCCAATCGCGCCCCGGCATCGTCTATGTGACGCTCTCCGCATGGGGCCACGAAGGCCCGTGGAAACACGCGCGCGGCTACGACACGGTGGTGCAATCGTTCAACGGCATGGCGTGGCGCCCGAATAACGAAAAGCCCGCGTTCCTGCCCGGCTCGCCGCACGATTACATCGCGGGTTATCTGCTCGCCTTCGCCACCATGGTTGCCCTGCATCGCCGCGCTACCATCGGCGGAAGCTGGCTGGTGCGCACCTCGCTTGCCGGCGCCGGCGAATGGTTCCGCGGCATGGGAAAATTCCCTCCCGCCGAGTATCAAAATCTGCCGCTGGAATTGCCCGCCGATGTATTGCCCGGCCTGCTGATGGAGCACGATTCACCTTGGGGCCGCGTCACGCATCTCAAACCCGCCGCGCAATTGTCCGAAACACCTGGACACTGGGTACGCCCCGCCGCGCCGCGCGGCTCGCATGCGCCGGTGTGGCCGGCACGGGGGTAGAAGGATCATTACATAGCCCGTCATACCGGCGAATGCCGGTATCCAGTGCCTAACCCACGCTGCAGGCGCATAAATCAGATGCTACGCATGATGCAACGCACTGGATTCTGGCTTCCGCCAGAATGACGAGGTTGGAATATTCGCTTGAACACTCACCCTGACATTGCCTGAAGAGAAAGCATCATGAGCCCAAAACTACGCAAACTCTCCCACGGCCTTGGTGCCGAAGTCTGCGACATCGATATTGCGGCGCCCATGAGTGAATCGGCCTTCGGTGACATCCATCGCGCGTTTCTCGATTACGGCATCCTACTGTTTCGCAATCAGAACATCACGCGCGAGCAACACTTGGAATTCAGCCGCCGCTTCGGTGAACTCGACCGGCACGAGGCGTTTCCCAGCGACCGCCACCCGACAATTCCCGAGCTAATGCTGGTCACCAACGAACCGCAGCCCGATGGCACGCCGTCGGTGTCGCGCTACACCGGGCGGCGCTGGCACACGGATATGTCGCACACGCTGGAGCCGTCGCTGGGTTCGTTGCTGCGCTGCTGGAAAATCCCCGGCGTGGGTGGCGACACGCTGTTCGCGAACATGGTTATGGCGTATGACGCGTTGTCATCCGGCATGCAAAAACTGATCGCGAATCTCAACGCGATTCATTTTTCCGGGGGGCGAAAATTCGACACCACCGCGGCCGACAAGGCCCACGCCGAAGAGCAAAAGAAAATCAGTCCGCCCGTCGCGCACCCGGTGGTACGCGTACATCCGGAAACCGGACGCAAGGCGATCTACCTCGGCGAGAAAGTCAAACGCTTCGACGGCATGACCGAGGAAGAAAGCAAGCCGCTGATTGAATACCTGAACCGTCACGCCACCCGACCCGAGTTCGTCTATCGCCATCAATGGCGCGAAAACGACATCATGCTGTGGGACAATCGCTGCACCATGCACATGGCACTAGCGGATTTCGATCAGAATGAACGCCGGCACATGGAGCGCACCACCGTGTTGGGCACGCCGTCGGGATATGTGGTGGCGAATGCCTGAAACGGCAACGTCAAAGGCTTTTCGACACAGATGAGCGCGGATTTACGCAGATTTTTCCGCTATTTATCCGCGTTCATCTGCGCAAATCCGCGTCTAATTTTTTTAAGTATCTGTTTTTAAAGGAATTTAAAATGATCATCGATTGCCACGGCCACTACACCACCGCGCCCAAAGCCCTCAAGGCATACCGCGAAGCGCAGATTGCCGGGTTAAAAGACCCCGGCCACCTGCCGGTCGCGCCCGATCTCAAGGTGAGCGACGATGAGGTGCGCGAGACGATTGAAAAAAACCAGTTGCGCATCCAGCGCGAGCGTGGCGTCGATCTCACCATATTTTCACCGCAAGCCGGCGGCATGGCACACCACATCGGCAACGAGACCACCAGCAAACACTGGACGCAAGCCTGCAACGACATGATTCACCGTGTGTGCACGCTGTATCCCAAAAACTTCGTCGGCGTGTGCCAGTTGCCGCAATCACCCGGCGTGACGCCCGCCAACTGCGTGAGCGAACTAAAACGCTGCGTCGAGCAACTCGGCTTCATCGGCTGCAACATCAACCCCGACCCCACGGACGGCTACTGGACGGGCAAGCCGCTCACCGACGAGAGTTGGTATCCGCTCTACGAGGCCATGTGCGAACTCGACGTGCCGGGCATGGTGCATGTGAGCATGTCGTGCAACCCGAACTTTCAAGGCACCGGTGCGCACTACATCAACGGCGACACCACCGCGTTCATGCAATTCATTCAAGGCGATTTGTTCAAGGATTTCCCCAAGCTGCGCTTGATCATCCCGCACGGCGGCGGCGCGGTGCCGTATCACTGGGGGCGTTATCGCGGCCTCGCGCAGGACATGAAGCGCCCGCCGGCTACTGATCTCCTGAAGAACGTTTATTTCGACACCTGCGTCTATCATCAGCCGGGCATCGACCTGCTGCTGAGAGTGATCCCGCACGATAACGTGTTGTTCGCGTCCGAAATTGTTGGCGCGGTGAAAGGCATCGATCCGGAAACCGGGCACTACTTCGACGACACCAAGCGCTACATCGAGGCTGCGGCCATATCCCCCGAGGCACGCAATAAAATTTTCAATGGCAATGCACTCAAGGTCTACCCGCGACTAAAACAGCGGCTTGGCGCATAACGGTCACGCAACCTTCAGACGTGTAACTCAAACTCGCCGTTGATCTCAACGGCGATGCCGCGCGGCAGCGACACCTGCCCCACCGCCGTGCGCGCATGTTTGCCGAACTCCGGCCCCCACAGATCGAAAAACAAATCCGATGCGCCGTCGATCACCATCGGATGCTGCACGAAATCGCCCGTGCAGTTGCACATCCCGAAGAGCCGCAGCACGCGCTTCACGCGATCCAGGTCGCCACAATGCGCCTTCATGGTGGCGAGCATGGTAAGCGCCACCGCGCGCGCCGTGGCCGCGCCCTCTTCCACCGTGATATCCACGCCGAACTTACCGGTCTGCCGTACGTTGGGCAGTTTGGGCAGATCGAGGCCGTGACCCGACAGATACAGAATGTTGCCGGCTTGCGTGCAGCCGGTGCGGTTGTTCTTCGGGAAGGTGAATGGCGGCGGGAGTTGGTAGCCCATCGCGTTGAGTTTGGTTTCTATCGTGTTCATGACTTGAAATTCCAATTCGTTATTGACGCGGATTTCGCAGATTAACGCAGATTAAACCCCTACCTGTCATACCCGCGAAAGCGGGTATCCATAAGGCGTCTCAAGTGGCACTGTGTTATGGGTTCCCGCTTTCGCGGGAACGACAGTGGTTGGGGTAATCTGCGTTAATCTGCGAAATCCACGTCAAAGGTTTTCAAAGTTCTACTCCGCCTTGATCCCCACTTCATCCCCCAGTTTGCGCATGGTGACGATGTAGTCGCGCACCATGCGCTCAAACACCGCGGGCGTACTGGTCACCGGCTCCGCGCCCAGCGCGAACAAACGTTCGCGCATTTCCGGCAGCTTGAGGATGCGCGCCATTTCGTTGGAAACTTTTGTGCGTATCTCCAGCGGCGTGCTGGCGGGCGCGAACACGCCGAACCAGTCGTCGCCCTCATAACCCGGCAGGCCCGCCTCGGCGATACTCGGAATGCCCGGCAAAAAGCGTGCGCCCGCGGGCGATGTGGTCACCAGAATTTGCAGCTTGCCCGCGCGCGCCAGCGGTATCGCGTTCGGCCCTGGCGCGAACGTGTAGAGCACGCGCCCCGCCATGGCATCGTTTACCGCTTCCGGCGTACCGCGAAACGCCACGTGATCCGCCTTGATTTTCGCCAGATGCCCCACCGCCGCCGCGTGCATGTGCGCGGTGCTGCCGACGCCGGCCGAACCGTAGAGGATGCCTGCCGGTTGTTTTTTTGCGTAGGCGATCAGTTCTTTCAGCGAGCCGAAACCGTGCGACGGCGACACCACCATAAAGCTCGGCGAACGCGCCATTTGGCCGACGCCGGTGAAATCCTTGTTCACGTCGTACGGCAGACCACGATCAATGGCCGCACGTACGGCAAACGCGCTCGCCACCGCGAGGAAGGTACGGCCGTCGGGCTTTTGTTGCGTCACATGTTGCGATCCGACCACACCGCCGGCGCCGACCCGGTTATCCACGATCACATTGACCTTCCACGCATCGGTCATGTTTTTGGCGATCAAACGCATGATGACATCGGTGCCGCCGCCGGCGGAGAACGGGACCACAAAGCGCACCGGTTGCGTCGGATAGTTTGCGGCATTGTCGGTTTGCGCCACGGCCATTACGGGCATCAGCAGGGCGGTCGCGGTAAAAAACTGACGGATCATCATGGTCATCATCTTCCTTGATTTGTTGTCTGAACCGCTACGCCACATAAACCCATAAATCCAGCATCACCACCGCGCCAGGCACCGCCAGCGCGGGTACTTCAATCGCGGAGAACGGCAAATGCTGACCCGGCAATTGCCGGTCCCACACCTGCCAGGCGGCGTTGAAATCGGCCAAGTCCGTATGAAACTGCTGCACGCGCACCACGTTGGCGAGCGACGTACCGGCTTTGGCACAGATGCGCGCGGCCTGTGCGAGCAGGTGTTCCATCTGCAATTGCACGGCGCTGCCGAAATACGGCTGGCGCGGATCGAGTTTCACATCCGACGCCAGCGCGCCATCAGCATCTACCGCCATCAATCCGGACAAGAACAACAAGTCGCCTGCGCGTATCGCCTGCACATGGCCTTCAAACGCAGTGGGCACGCCGGCATCGATTACCTGCTTCCGGGTTTTTCCGCCATGCTTGGCATTGCGCACGCTGATGGTATTGATTTCAATGCGCCCCACTTCACAGATAAAGCCTGGATTGGCGGTGGTGATGATCGTCGTCGCCGGCGGCGGTGAATTTGAATCAGGAAAATGTTTCGCCCACACTTCGTTGAACGCGGGCACGTCGTCGATATCGCGCAAATACACCTGCGCCTTCACCACATCGGCGAGGGTATTGCCGACACTCGCCAGCGCGGGCTTTAGTTTGCGCTCGATGATGAAATCGGTTTCCAGCTTGATCGGCAGGCCCTTCCACAAATGACCTGCCGGCATACGCGCCGCCGGGTCTATGGGCCCTTCCTCGGTTTTGAACGCCTCGGCGGTTTGCCCGGCGACAAACACATAATCGCCGCAGGTCAGCACCGGGCTGTAGCTCGATGTCACATGAACCGGCAGATTTGAGGGTCGATGTTGCGAAACCTCAAAACCCTTGCCGGGAACCACGGCCATCAATTGCACTTCCATGTCCTGCCCTGCGAGCAAAAACTTCTGATGCAGGTTCGACGTGCTGGGCGGCACATGTCCGCCGAAAAACGCGCGCCGCACCTCGTGATACGCGGGCACCACGGGGCCGCCGGTGTAGTACTGATCGATGCGCACGACATGCTGGCGGTCGCTGCCACCGGCCTTCAGCACCTTGTCGAAGTTCGCGAATATGCGGCGCGCTTCTTTTTTGGTTTTGGGCTCGCCATGACGCGGCGCGGCGGCGTCCAGCACTTCGGGCGCCATGCCACTGAAAAAATCCGTCGTGCCCTTGTGACCCGTGGCGAAGATCCAGCGGCCCGCGCGCACGCCCGGCGCGTAACGGACGCCGCCGGGCTGGATGGTCACGGGCAGCAACGTTTGAACCGCGGACTTTAAACGGGCGGAAGGCTTGGAAGCAGGCATCGGAACAAGGACTTTCTTGGCGTGGGGAAGGCTGAAGATTCTACCGCGCCACCGGGCGCGAAACCGGGATTGAAGATCGTCTGGCGGCGTCTTTGGGAAGGCGCAACGCCGCCAATTAGGCCTTGAATTCACTTGTGTTTCAGACACAAACCAGTCAAAATTTTGCCCTCGTAACGGTTGGGAATTCCGGCCTGTGCCCCGCTGCGGCACAACCTATATAAGTACCTGTTTTTATTGAGTTTTCTTTGTTTTAAATTCCAAAAGACCAGCAACACAGGAGAGCGTAATGGCAAACGTCGGTATGGTGGGACTCGATTGGCAAGAGCGGATCAACTGGGACCGGCTGCGCAAGCACCGTCTGGCGCGCGCGCGCGAGCGCATGAAGGCGCACGGTCTGGGCGCGATGCTGCTGATGTACGACGAGAACGTGCGTTACGTCACCAGCACCCTCACCCCCGGCTGGAACCGCCTGAAGCCCGGCCTGCGCTACGCGATGCTGTGTGGCGACGATGCGCCCGTGCTGTTCGAGCAGGGCGACATAGGCGTGCATATCGCCAAGCATTCGCCGTGGATTCCGAAAGAGAACATCAAGTATTCGTATGCCTGGATCAAGGGGGCGGCGGGCGCGGCTTCGCTGCAGCAGGTTGGCAAGTTCGTCAACGGCGTGAAGGCCGCGATGAAAAAAGCCGGTGTTGACGGCCAGAAACTCGGCGTCGATTTCATCGACATCAACATGATTCAGGTGTTCAAGGATAACAAGATCGACTGGGTGGACGGCATGACGCCAATGATGGAAGCCCGCGCCGTCAAGAATCAGGACGAACACGAGTGTATGCGTCAGGTTGGTGCCATCGGCGACGCCGCGCACTGGGAGTTCATGCGCTTCCTCAAGCCCGGTCTGACCGAGAACCAGCTGACCGCGCACATCATGAAGTTCCTCTACGACATTCCGGGCATGGAAGACGTGGAAGACGTGATCGTGTCTTCGGGCCTGAACACCTGGCCGAACTGGCGCAACTTCTCCGACCGCATCATCAAGCCGGGCGACATGGTGTTCATGGATCTCGCCGCGTTGACGTGGAACGGCTACAAGTCGTGCTACTACCGCACTTACATGGTGGGCCGCGAGCCGAATCAGGAGCAAAAGGATGTTTACGCCGAAGCGCTCGGCTGGCTGTACGATTCCATCAAAGCGGTGAAAGTCGGCGCCACCACCCGCGATATCGCGATGAAGTGGCCGTCGGCAAAAGACACCTGGGGCTACGAAGAAGAAGACCAGGCCGCCGCCAACCTGTGGGGCCATGGCTTGGGTCTCGCGCAATACGATCAACCGGTGATTTCGCGCATCTGGTCGCTCGATCACCCGATTGAAATCAAGGAAGGCATGGTGTTCGCGCTCGAAACCCAGCACGGCCGCACGCATCAGTGGGGTGTCCGCATCGAAGAGATGCTTATCGTGCACAAGGACAGCGTCGAAATCGTGTCGAACTTCCCGGTGGAGCAAATCACCGTGGTCGACCCGATGCCGGGATATTGCAATTACGGCAAATTGCCGGGACGGTAAGCTACATCAACTCCTTCCCTCGCTTGCGGGGGAAGGTTGGGATGGGGGCTGGTGGTATCACCCGTGACTGCGCCCCCTCCCCAACCCTCCGCCGGGCAAACAAGGTGCAAGGTAGGGAGCGAAAGCAACTCTCGCAATGCAGATAATCTCCAAAACCGCGGCGCTCACGGCGCCGCGAACTTTTTCTATCATCGACCGCGCGATTCCCGCACTGGCGCCGGATCACGTGGTCGTACGCATCGCGGCAACGGCGGTGTGCCACACCGACCTTGGCATTTACAAAGGCCTCTACGCCAATCTGAAATATCCGGTAGTGATGGGCCACGAATCAACCGGCGTGGTCGAATCCGCCGGCGAGAAAGTCACGCACGTCAAGGCCGGCGATCCGGTCATCATCAATCCCATCATCTCGTGCGGCCATTGCGACATGTGCCAACGCCAGATGCAAAACCTATGCCGCAACGCCGGGCTGTTCGGGCGCGAGGTCGATGGCTCGCTGGCGGAATTGGTACACGTGGCCGGCAAGTATGCGCACCCGTTGCCCGCCGACCTGGCACTGGACGACGCCACGATTATCGAAACGCTGGCCACGGTAAAACACGCGCAGGATCGTCTGGCCGTCAAACCCGGCGATTCGGTGGTGGTCATCGGCCAGGGCACCACCGGACTGCTGCACACGCAATTGGCCGCGCTGGCCGGCGCGAATCCCGTCATAGCCGTGTCACGCACGAAATGGAAGCTCGACATGGCCCTGCGCATGGGCGCGCATCACGCGCTGGATGTCAGCGCCGAAAAAGCGTTGGGCGAAGTGATGCGCCTCACCGGCAATCAGGGTGCGGACGTGGTGATCGACACCGCGGGCGGCGCCGCCACGCTGGCGGTGGCGATTGACATGCTCAAACCCGGCGGACGTTTGTCACCATATGCCGTCAGCCATGAATGCTGCGCCACATTCACGACGTTCCCGCTCTACTTCAAGGAAATCAGCATCATCGGCTCGCGCGCGCTGCATCCCACGGATATGGCGCCGTCCATCGATCTGGTGTCGCAAGGGAAAATCGATATCAAGGGTTTTGTGTCCGGCACGTTTCCGCTGTCAAAAACCAGCGAGGCATTCAAGGAATATGAAGGTAACTCCAACGGCGTCCTGCGGTTGGTGATCGATTCACGCGAAGGCTAAAGATGTCCGCATTACTCGTTCCCCTCTCGGCGCCCGAAGCCGCCGATGTCGCACGGTTCGGTCCCAAGGGCGCCAATCTCGCCAAACTGGGTCACGGCGGATTGCCCACGCCCGGCGGCTATTGTTTATCCGCCGATGCCTATCGTCTGCAGATCAAGGCGCTGGGACTGGAAGATTCCGCGCGCGGCGCATTCGCCGCCGACGATGGCGCGACCGCGCGCCGTTGCGCGCTCAACATGAAAATCGGCCTGATGGATGAGCCCATCACGCCCGAAATTCTCGATCCGCTGATGACGGTTTGGAACGACATCAAGGCGCAACACGGCCTGCCGATCGTGGTGCGTTCCTCGGCACTGGTGGAAGACCGTTTCGGCTCCAGCTTCGCCGGGCAATTCGAAAGTTTTCTCGATCTCGAAGACGAAACCGATTATCAGACCGCGATACGCGCCTGCTGGGCGGCGATGTGGTCCACCCGCGCATTGCGTTACATGGCCACACACGATCTCGATCCGGCGGACACCGCCATGGCGCTGATCATCCAGCCGCTGATTCCCGCGCTCGCCGCGGGCGGCGGCCTGTCGCAAACCGTCGAAGGCGGCATGCTGATCAACGCGACCTGGGGCTTGGGATCGAGCATCGCGCAAGGCGAAGTCACGCCGGATCGTTATTTGCTGTCACGCGATGCAAAATTGACCGAAGCCGCCGTGGGGCCAAAGTATCACGCCGTCGGTTGCATGCATCGCAAATTTGTCGCGCCCAAAAAGAGTGATGTGCCCAAGCGTTGTCTGAATGATGCGCAAGTCGCGCGGCTCGGCGGCATGCTGCGCCGCGCCGAAGAAATCATGGGCCTGCCGGTCGAGATCGAATGGGCCATGGTGGAAGGTGACACTGGCGACGGTATCAAGATGCTGCAGGCGCGTCCATTGCACGTGGGCACGCAGGAAAAAGTGCCCGACGAAATCTGGCGCAATCATCCACGTCTGCGCGGACAACCCGCGGGTATCGGCTGGGGCAGCGGCCGCGCGCGCGTGGTCAACTGTGAATGCGAGCTCGCGCATGTCGCTCCCGGCGACGTGCTGATTACCAAGAGCGCCGGCCCCGCCATGAGCCGTATCCTCACCAATGTGTCCGCCGTGGTCACCGAGCTCGGCGGCAGCACGTCTCACCTGGCGTCGCTCGCTCGCGAACGCGGCATACCCATGGTGCTGGGCGTGGCGGATGCCACCACCACCATCCCCGACGGCGCGCAAGTGGCCGTCGATGGCGTAGCCGGCATCGTGCGCTGGATCGTCTGACCCATGCGTCCCCGCGTTTACATCACGCAGCCCGTGGCGCACAGCGCCATCGAGCGCCTGCGCGCGGTGGCCGATGTCACGCTGAATCACGACCCGCTGCACATCGTGACCCACGACGAATTGCTGCAAGCCGCGCGCACGCACGACATTATTTTTTGTCTGCTGCACGACAAGGTCGGCGCGGACGTCATCAACGCCAACCCTAATCTCAAGGCGGTAGCGTCGATGACCATCACCCCGGCGGACATCGACATCGCGGCCGCCACGGGGCGCAAGCTGCCGGTGACGGTGATTCCCGCGCTGTTACTGAACGACGCCACGGCGGATCTCGCGTTCGCGCTCCTGCTCGCCACGGTTCGGCGCGTCGCCGAGGGCGATCGCGTGATGCGTGGCGGCATATTCCCCGGCTCGCAGTCCAACTATGTCGAGGGCGGCACAGTGTCGCGCAAGACGCTGGGCTTGCTGGGCGTCGGCGGCGTGGGCACGGCCATGGCGCAACGCGCGCGCGGTTTTTCCATGCCGGTGATTTATCACGATCCGAAGCGTCTCACGCCCGACAAGGAACATGCGCTTGGCGCCACCTGGGTGCCATTCGACGAAGTATTTCGCGCGGCGGATATCGTGTCCATTCATGTGCAACTCACGCCACAGACACGGCATCTCGTGGGGGCCGCGCAACTTGCACTGATGAAACCCACCGCCTATCTCATCAATTCCGCGCGCGGACCCATCGTTGACGAACTGGCCCTGGTGCAGGCGCTGAAAGACCAGCGCATCGCCGGCGCGGGGCTTGATGTATACGAAAACGAACCCCGCCCGCATCCCGCATTGCTCCAAATGGACAACGTGGTTTGCACGCCGCACATGGGCAGCGCCGCGCGCGAATTGCGCGAGGCCATGGCCAACGTGGTGGTGGATAATATTCTGGCCGTGCTGGAAGGACGGAGGCCGCCGAATTGCTGGAACGCAGGAATTTACGATCAATAACAGATTTTGTGTTGACGCAAATGCGCGTGGACGTAGCCGGATTTACGCGGATTAAAATCAAACCCGTTCATCCCCGTGCGCACCGGCATACAGGCGATGGTTTTTGATGTTTTTACATAGGCACATGTTTTTAAAGGACTTTTATGGCACTCGCTAAAGTGGTATTGACTGATTATGTGTGGGAATCGCTCGAGGTCGAGAAACAAACCCTCGCGGGTTTGGGCGAACTCACCGCGCTGCAAACCAAAACGCCGGCGGAATTTCTCGCGCAGGCCGCTGATTGCGACGCCCTGCTCAACACCTATGCCGGCCCGATCACGGCAGCCGACATGGCAAAAATGCCCCGATGCAAAATCATCGCGCGCTACGGCATCGGCGTGGACACCATTGATCTCGATGCCGCCACCGCCGCCGGAATTATCGTCACCAATAATCCGACGTATTGCATCGAGGAAGTCGCCGAACATACGATGGCACTGCTGCTCTCGGCCGCGCGCAAAATCACGTTTTATGATCGCCAGGTGCGCGCCGGCAACTGGGCGGTGCCGCCCGGCAAGCCGATTCAGCGCCTTGCGGGCAGCACGCTGGGGCTGGTCGGCTTTGGCAATATCGCGCGCCAGGTGGCGATCCGCGCCGCCGCTTTCGGCATGAAGGTACTGTTCGCCGACCCCTTTGTGAAGCAAGGCCAGTTTGATGCGCCGGGCGCCAAAATGGAATTGATGGACATGCTTAAAGTGTCGGACTTCGTTTCCGTGCATCCGCCGCTGACGCCGCAGACGCGCAAGAGCATCAACGACGACGCGTTTGCCGCGATGAAGCCCAACGCTATCATCATCAACTGCGCGCGCGGCCCGGTGATCGACACCGAGGCACTGGTGCGGGCGCTCGACGCCAAAAAAATCGCCGGCGCGGCGCTCGACACCACCGACCCGGAGCCTTTGCCGAACCCGCATCCATTGCGTAACCGTGAAAACGTCATCATCAACCCGCATGCCGCCTGGTACAGCGAGCAAGCCATGGTGGGCCTGCAGGCGGGTGCCCCCGGCGAAGTGCGCCGCGTCCTGAGCGGCGAATGGCCGATCAACGTGGTGAACAAAGCCGTTAAGGGCAAGAGCCGCGCCGGTTTATAATTCGGATTCTTCAAGAAAGCAGGGAGTTCACATGAAACTTTGTCGTTACGGTAAGGATGGACACGAAAAACCCGGCATTATCGACGCGCAAGGCAAGCTGCACGACATGTCAAAAGTCGTCGCAAACCTCGACGCGGATTCGCTGTCACCGCGCAATCTCGCGCGCATCGCCAAGATCAAGCCCGAGACACTGCCCGTGGTCACGGGCAATCCCCGCATTGGCGTACCGTTCACCGGCATCTCGAAATACGTCGCCATCGGGTTGAACTACTCCGACCACGCCGCCGAAGCCGGCATGGCGGTACCGACCGAGCCGATTATTTTCATGAAGGCCACCACCTCCATCTGCGGCCCGAACGACGACACCATCATGCCGCGCAACGCCACCAAGCTTGATTGGGAATGCGAACTGGCCGTGGTTATTGGCACCAAGGCGCAATACGTCAGCGAAGAGGATGCGCTTAAATACGTCGCCGGTTACTGCGTGGCCAACGATGTGTCGGAACGCGCGTTTCAACTGCAATCGTCGCAGTGGGACAAGGGCAAGGGTTGCGACACCTTCGGGCCCATCGGTCCGTGGCTGGTCACGCCCGACGAAGTGCCTGATCCACAAAATCTCGACATGTGGCTCGACGTCAACGGAAAACGCATGCAGTCCGGCAATACGCGCACCATGATCTTCGGCGTGCGCAAACTCATTTCGTATTGCAGCCACTACATGACGTTGCTGCCGGGCGACGTGATCTGCACCGGTACCCCGCCGGGCGTGGGCCTTGGCGTCAAACCCAATCCGGTATTCCTCAATGTCGGCGACGTGGTGACGCTGGGGATACAAGGCTTGGGGCAGCAACAGCAGAAAATCGTCGCGCCCGTCTAAGTATTTGTTTTTGTTGTATTTTTAATGGCTGACGCTGAAACCATTGCGAGTTCGGGATTCCCGCTCGGATTCAAGACTCGCAACGGCAGCCAGCGGCCCGGCGTGATACTCGGCGCGTCCGGCCGCGACATTTTCAAAGTCGAAGCGCGCCACCTCTCCGGCAGCCATCAGAAAGAAGCCGTCGTCACCGAGGGTGAACACGGCAGTTCGTGGCGCATGGTGAGCGACGAAGGCGTACATATCAAGGGCGACGATCTCGCGCCCTTCCCTCTCGGATTTTTCAATGCCGGTTTACAGGCCGATCTGGCGAACCGATTGCTGGCGTTGGCCCGTGCACAACATATAACGCTCGACGGACTAAACATCACCTGCCGCACAGGCTACAGCATGACCGGCGCTTTTTTTCGGGGTGACGGCGTGGGATATGCCGAACCGGCGAAAATCCATGTTGCCCTGCGCTCCGCCGCCTCCACCACAAGCATCAACGCACTGGTCGCGGCGGCCGTGCAGGCATCACCCGCGCTGGCGGCCATGTGCACGCCAGTGGAAAACACCTTTGCCATTTACGTCAACGGTAAACGGCGTGCGGTTACCACCCTGCCGGACGCGGGCGGCACCGATGCACCTGATCCACTCAAAACGTACGCCAGCGTACCTGCCCCCCATGCAGGCGCGCGGGCGCGACCGGATCTGATTGTAAAAACCGGCCAAAAGCGCGACGGCACGCCTACCCTGACCGCCCCCGCCGCGACACCCGATCAACGCATCGTGCGTGAAGTCGCGGGCGCCTGCCGTGCAAACGCGGATGGCACGACCCGCACCGATGTCGCACTGCAACTGCCGGGCATGAGTCACTTCGCCATTCAATCCGACGAGAGCGCGGCCGATCTCGCGCCCAGCGGCCTTGCGCTGTTGTCGGCCGGTATCGCGTTTTGCTATATGACACAGTTGTCGCGTTACATCGATTACATGAAATACAAAATTCGCCATGTGCGGCTGGTGCAGTACAGCCCCTACACATTCAACGGCACCGACGGCAACATTGAGCCGGTCGCCACGCATTTGTTTCTGCACGGCGATGAATCGGATGAAACACACGAAAAATTCATGCGCATCTCGGCGGTGACGTGTTTTTTGCATGCCACGCTGAAGGCGGCTCTAATACCTCAAGTAACCGTTGAGCTTAACGGAACGTTGATTTAAACCACAACACGGCACCGCAAAGGCCACGCAACGAAAACCGAATCAACACCTGCTTTTCTTTGCGGCCGCTCTTTGTGCCTTAGCACCTTCGTACCTTTGCGGTGCCGTGTTTTTAAAGAGGAAACTGATTGTGATAAACGCAGCGATCATCGGTCTCGGCTGGTGGGGCAAGACCATCGTCAACGCGGTACAGGGCAAGAGCAGCAAAATCCGCTTTGTGCATGGCGTGAGTTTTGAACCGGACACGGTGAGCGATTACGCGAAAGAAAAAGGCTTCACGCTCTCCACCACGCTCGATGCCGCGCTCGCCGATCCACAAGTGCAAGTGGTGTGGCTTGCCACGCCGCACTCCACGCATCGCAAATTGCTGGAACAAGTGGCGGCGGCAAAAAAGCCCGTGTTTTGCGAAAAGCCGTTTGCGCTGAAGTTTGACGACGCGCTCGCCATGGTCGATGCCTGCAAACAAGCCGGCGTGCCGGTGGGCGTCGGGCAGAACAAACGTTTCTGGCCGTCCATGGCGGAGTTGCGCCGCGTGGTCGCCAGCGGCGTGCTGGGCCGCGTGCTGCACATCGAAGGCCACTACAGCAACGAGAACTCCAGTAATTTTTTCGCGCCGTGGCGCGATCTGCCGTCCGAAACGCCGGGCGCTGGCATGACCGGCACCGGCATCCATATTCTTGATGCGTTCACCAACCTCGCCGGCCCCACGGCGGAAGTCAATGCACAATTTGTTTCCACGCGCGCCGGGCACGATCCGCTCGACACCATTTCGGTGCTGTTCAAATTCAGAAACGGCGTCAGCGGTTTTCTCGGTGCGGTACGCCCGTCGCCGTTTTACTGGCGCGTGCAGGTGTTCGGGGACAAAGGCTCCGCCGAGGCGCTGGGTGAAACCGAATGCATCACGCGTTTATCTGGCGGCAAAACCGAGCGCAAGGAACTGCCCAAGGTCGATTCACTGCTGGTCGAAATCGAACACTTCGCCGACGCCGTCGCGGGCAAGGCGCCGTATCCGATCACGCCCGATGAAATCGTCAATACCATTGGCGCCTTCGAGGCAATCACCACCTCCATCAAAACCGGCAAGCCGGTGCGGCTCAAGGGCTAGCGGTAAAGCCGCCGTAACGGCTAGTCCGGGATATACACGCCCCACGGCGTATCGCCGACCTTGATGTCGGTGACTTTTTCCAGCTTCGCCGTATCAATCACTGACACGGTGTTTGAGCGGCCATTGGCAACATACAGCTTGGCGCCGTTCGCGCTAATCGCCATGTTCCACGGGCGGTCACCCACCTTGATGGTCTTGGTGATTTTGTTGCTGGCCACGTCGATGGCACTCACCGTGCCATCGGCGCCGTTGGATACAAACACCGTCTTGCTGTCCGGATGCACGCGTATGCCGTTCGAGCGTACGCCCGCCGGAATCACCGCCACCACCTTATGACTCGCCACGTCGATGGCGTAGACACGGTTCGCCAACTCACACGCGATGTAGGCGAATTTTCCGTCAGGCGTGAAGCCGATGCCGCGCGGACGTTTGCCCACCTTGATCGTCGTATGCACCTTGCGTGAGGCAACGTCGATCACATCCACCACCTCCGATTCCTCCGCGCTTACATACACCCATTTCCCGTCGCGGCTGAACACCGCGTGCTCCGGATTCTCGCCCTCGGTCTTCACCTGGAAATCACGCTTGCCCGTGGCCGTGTTGATGAAATGCACCGAGTTGTCTTCTTCAACAGCCACCGACAGCAGCTTGCCGTCAGGTGAGCGGTAAACACCTTCGGGCGATTCCCCCAGGTCAACCTTGCCGGTAATTTTGCGCGACGCAATGTCGATAATCTGCAGCGCATTCGCCGGCTGATCGCTCACGTACAGTTGCTTGCCATCGCGCGAAGCCGTCATCCCGCGCGGACGCTTGCCCGCCGGGAAAGTCGCCACTACCGAATCAGTGGTGATATCAATCACTGAAATGTCGCCGGATTTTTCATTGGCAACATAGGCAAAAGGCGCAGCTTGAAGGAACGCGCTGATACCAGTGAACGCCAGCGCCGCGATGATGGATTTCCAGCTCATAAATATCCTCTCCAAGTATTTCAGTTCAATCTGACAATTATCAGTCATGTCGTTCCCGCGAAGGCGGGAACCCATAACACAGTATCCCATGGGACACGAATTGCTTCCCGCCTTCCTGGTAACAGCAAAACCCGACTTTTCTATCCGATCAATTCGCCTTGCGCGGCGCCTGCTTCGCGCGCGCATTGGTTTCCTTGATCTGCTCCGGCGTCATTTCCTCCGCTGCCGGCGCCCGCAGGGCCATGCCGTCAATGTAGCCGTTTTGCGCCGCCGCCGTCAGCCAGTAATACGCGGCCACCGGGTCTTTGGCGACGCCCGTGCCCGCCAGATAATAACGTCCGAGATTGAGTTGCGCGATGCCCACGCCCTGCTCCGAGGACTTCAGAAACAAGGCCGCCGATTTGACCATGTCCTTGGCGACTCCCCGGCCGTCCTTGTAATAAATACCCAGTTCAAACTGCGCCTCCGGGTGCGATTGCTCGGCCGCGGCCGTGAACCAGCGCGCGGCTTCGGCGTGATCGCGCGCGGCGCCCCAGCCGAACTTATGCATCAGTCCGACCCGATACTGCGCCTCGGCTACGCCCTTGTCGGCCTCTGGCTTGTAGAGCTTGTATGCCGCCGCAAAATCCTCTTTCTCGTACGCGGCCCGTGCCGGTTCCAGTTGCGCTCGCGCCACCCAAGGCAATGCCAATGCCGCCATGCACAACAACCCGCCCATCCATCGGCCAAAAAAGACATTCACCACACACCCCCTTGCGATATTTCCCGGGCGTTAGTATAACTTGCACCCATGCAGCGCAAACTTTTAACACTCACGGTAGCCCTTCCCGCGTTGATCGGGATTTTTTCCTACTTGCTCACCACCACCCCGTCGGCACAAGATAAGCCCGCCCCCGGATTGGCGGTGAACTTTGACGAAGCCGCGATGGCGCCTCGCGAGCGGCTCGGCATGCGTCTGTTCTTCGACACCCGCCTGTCAGAACCCGCCGGACAGGCCTGCGCCTCCTGTCACGATCCGTCGCGGGCGTTTACCGGCAACAATGGCACCACCATCGGCGTGGCATTGGGGAGCCGTCCCGGCACCTTCGGCTTTCGAGACACGCCCACCGCCATGTATCTGGCCACCGTGCCGAAATTCGGCAGCATGCTAAAAGAAAATCAGCGCGTGCCGGCGGGCGGCCTATTCTGGGATGGCCGCGCCGACACACTGGAAGATCAGGCAAAGGGGCCGTTCTTCAATCCGATGGAGATGAATAACCGCGACCCGCAATCGCTGATAGGCAAGATCGCGACCGGCCCCTATGCCGCCGAGTTCCGCAAGGTGTGGGGCGAACGCATTTTCGACAACGCCGAAACCGCGCTTGATGCCGTGGCCAAATCGATAGCCGCATTCGAGCGCACGCCGGCGTTTCAGCCATTCAGCTCCAAGTTCGACGCCGTGATGCGCGGCCAGGCGAAATTCACCGAACAGGAGCAGCGCGGGCTGAGTCTGTTTACCATTCGGCAAAAAGGCAATTGCGCGTCGTGCCACGTGGTTGATGAAGCCTCGCGTGATCCGAAAAAATCCCTGTTCACGGATTTTTCATACCATGCGCTGGGTTTGCCGCGCAGCATGCGCATCCCGAAAAACGCGACCGACGCGAGCTACTTCGACTTGGGCCTGTGCGGCCCGTTCCGAGACACCACGCCGGAAAAAGATCCCAAGGGTTGTGGTTTGTTCAAGGTGCCAACCCTGCGCAACATCGCCATCACCGGCCCCTACATGCACAACGGCCTGTTCGATAACCTGCGCGACGCGGTGGCGTATTACGCCACGCGCGATACCGATCCGAAAAAATGGTTTCCCGACGGCAAAAAGTTTAATGATCTGCCGCCGCAATTTCACGCCAACGTCGATGTCGAAACGCCGCCCTATCAGCGCCGGCCCGGCCAACGCGCCCAATTGAACGATGAGGAAATCGACGACATTGTCGCGTTCCTGCGCACGCTGACCGACGGTTACAAACCCTAGCTAGCGACTTTACAGCCCGTTACAGCGTAAACGGTTTTCCGTTTACCTCGATGGTGCTGTTAAGCGGCACTTTCTGTTCTATCAAGCCTTCCGCAAAACACCCGGCCTTGGCATTTTTGATCAGGTGCCTGAGTTTATCCGGCGGCGCATCACTCTCCACCGTCAGATGCGTATCCACGCCGTCCCAGCGGTTGTAAACCGTACCCTTCAGCACCGAGCCGCCCAGAAATTTGCGAAACCGAACCTTCACCTTGGCATCCTTGATCGTCAGCTTCATCATGTGCGCGTACCGCGCAACCTGAGTCAGCAGTCAGAACCCGACGCCCATCGCCATGTAAGTCATCGGCGACGGATATAAATCATCGCCGCCGATGCGCGCCGCTTCGTCACAAAACACCTCAAAATGGCGGAAGGTGCCGCGCTTCAGCTGTCCCTTGCCGAGCACTATCTCGGTGAATACTTCGTTGTCGGTGGTAACGCCCTGCGGCGGCAACTCCGGCTTGTCGATGATTCGGTTGCCGACTTCGGCGGGCAGATTATTGCCGTCTACCGGTTTGTCCATGCGTAATCTCCTGAGTAACTTTCTGCGGTACCTCGATCAAACGACACTTGCTCGACGAAATGCATGCACCACACTTTTGTCCCCTCTCCCGCTTGTGGGAGAGGGTTAGGGAGAGGGCTAATGCCATGAGCTATGCGATGTGCCCCACCCTCTCCCCAGCCCTCTCCCGCCCCTGGACGGGAGAGGGGGGATTTCTCGTCATTTTCGCCTGTGCTAAGGGCCATTCATGCTTGACCTACTTTCAGCGCATAACCATAACGCCAATCCACGGCGGAGTCCAACTCCCTGAGCAGTGTAAGATTACCGCACCGTCACCACTGGATACGCCGTGAAGCTACTGCCTCCGTTTATAGCTTTGTTGCTTGCATTTCAATCCCACGCGCAGGATTACCCCAACCGATCCGTGCGCGTGCTGGTGGGACTCGGCGCGGGCGGCGGCTCCGATACCGTGGCGCGCATCATGACCACCAAGCTCACCGACCTGCTTGGTCAATCGTTCGTGGTGGATAACCGCCCCAGCGCGGACGGCGTCATTGCCTGCGAAATCGTCGCCAAGGCCACGCCGGATGGCTACACCCTGCTTGCCATGTCGCCCACGCACGTGGTGACACCGATCCTGCGCCCGAACGTCGGCTATGACGCGCTGCGCGACTTTGCGCCGATACTGCTGACCGTGTTCACACCGTATGTGCTGTCGGTACGCAATTCGGTGCAGGCCAATAACGTCAAGGAACTCATAGCGCTGGCCAAGGCCCAGCGCCTGACTTATGCCTCCAGCGGCATTGGCGGCTCCAATCATCTGACGGCGGAACTGTTTAAACACATGGCCGGCGTCGACATGATTCACGTGCCGTACAAAAGCGGCGCGCAAGCCAACAGCGCGCTGATCGCGGGCGAAGTGCATGTGAGCTTCACCGCTATCGGCGGACTGGTCACACACATTAAATCAGGCCGCGTGCGGGCGCTCGGCGTCACGTCCCTCAAACGCTCCGCCGCCACACCCGAGATTCCCACCATCGCCGAATCCGGCGTGCCGGGTTACGAAGTCATCGGCTGGTACGG
>DHVE01000016.1 GCA_002412495.1 Betaproteobacteria bacterium UBA5216 | reverse complement strand
TCGTTGCCCAGCACGTTGATGTTCAGCAGCGCCGTGTCTTCGTTGGTCGAGAACCCGCTGTCGTCCACCGCCACCGGCGCGTCGTTCACCGCATTCACCGTGATCGTGAGCGTTCCAGTATCGCTGAGCAGTCCGTCGGAAACCGTATAGGTAGCCACGGGCACCGCTCCGTTGAAGTTGGGTGCGGGTACAAATTCATAACCGCCATTCGCATTGATAGTCAGTGAGCCGACGCCAGCGATCACCGCCGTCGCGCCCGCCCCGTACACCGTCAGGTCGCCCTCCACGGTGAAGGACGTCACGCTCAGCGTGTCGCCGAAGTCCACGTCCACATCACCGACCAGCACGCCGTTCGCTGCGCCCACAGTTAGCGTGGCGTCCTCAGCGGTCGAGTTGGTTTCGTCATCTGCCACCGGCCCGTCGTTCAGTCCCTGAATTTCGATTTTTACAGTGGCATAACTAAGCGTCCCGTTGCCAAGCTGAATGGCGTATTTGAACTCGTCCGTAATGACATGGTTTCTGCCCAGGCCCTCGATCGTGCCCCCGTAGGCTGCAAGCGCGTTGTCGATAGAGTACTGAATCACGCCGCCAACAATCCGAATCTCGCCTTTGCTAGTACTTTCCCACCCTGTACTGACATTGTTCTGTAGCAATTCCTGGAGAAAAGTCTGGCCGCCGTCGCCAAGGCCATCGTCAATTGAAAATAATTTCTTCGCCTTACCCCCGAGATCGTTGCTCATCACATCAAGTCTGACGACATTTTGCCTGCCATCTATAGCAAACAGCGAGCCTGCTAATTCATCTTCGGTCCAACGAAAGCTATCGTCACCTGCCTGAGGGGTTTTGGAGAACGAAGTTAAGGTTCCACCTGATGTCGGCGTTGTCGTAGACATAATTGCTCCTTGCTATATATCAATTAACAGTTAACGGGGATTGAGACTAAATAATTACCGAATCCTGAAATAACATTCACTGAATGGCGGTGAGAAAATTTGTTTTCGCAACATTTTGCGTGCGCGTTATCACACACCGTACAGCTGGCGCCTCGCCCGGCACGGCGTGGGGCGATTTATATTTAGCGCCATTGATATCCTTGTCGTAGCTAATGCTGTCTATTGCCCTAACCATACTGTAGCCCCTACAAAAAATTAACTAACGAATTAATATCCCTGAATTCCCCAAGAACATTCTCAACCGCCTGCGTTTAATGCCTGTTACGCAACGGCGGCATCGAAAATTCCCTAAACCCGCGCTTAATGCTTCTTAACAATCTGGGCCGGAGTTTACGGTTCTGACACAAAAAATCTACGGGACTAAGGTATCGATTTCCCTATGGGAATAAAGGCCTCGGTATCAATGTGTACGGGCCTGTCATTGACAGTTTCGCGGCACAATGTGACGCGCTGTGTCATTCCGGTTTTTAAGAATGCGAATTAATTCGCAGAAATAGCGATTGCACCATTAACAGCAAATCAGCAAAAACCATTACATCACAATCATTTAACCGCAACAGTTAATGTCGATTCACGATGCACGCACTTTCGATTCAAACCTCGCGACACACTGATGTTTGTCAAAAATGGTATCGATACCAAAGTATCGATACCAAGGTATCGAGTGTGATTTATTCACGCTTTACAAACGTCTTCGCGCTGACAGCGCGCGCGCCGACGTGCGGGTTACATCCGCCTATGCGTGGGGTTGAAGCTTGATGTTTTCTTAGGTTGTGATCAGCGCAAACGCGGCACATCGCGTTTTGCGGCGTGACGCAACACCAGCCGTGATTCGTCAATCACACATTGACCGCACTGCGTAATGATTCGGAGTTGGCGACAGCACAATTGCCCCATCCCCGCCCTAGCCCTCTGCTACGCCTCAAGTGTGCCCTTGCCCTTGAAGCGGAGGGAATGTCTAGTCACGATTGCAACACTACACTCGCAGAGTTACTTCACCAACGGCGCCACCGCAACGCCCTGCACGCCATGCCGTTGCATGGATCGCGCAAGCCAGCCGCTGGCCTTGACGTCTTCGGTAAAATTACGCACGTAACGCGTGCCGGCATCGCGCTGCTTGGGCGTGCATATCGCCTGCTCCACCACCATGAACCGGCCATCCACGATGCGCGATCCCGGCATCATCTGTGCGTCCACCGCCAGGCGCGGACGCAATCCCACCAGCGCATCGAGTTTTTGTTTGGCGAACAACTCAAACGCGGCATGCGTGCTGGGCGCATTCGTCAGCTTCGCGTGTTTGAGCACGCGGTTGAGGTGAAACTCATAAACGCTGCGCGCGGCGATGACGATGCGCACACCCTCGCGATCCAGTTCGGCGGCATTGCGAAACGGCGAATTCGGCGGCACCAGGTAGGTGGCATCGATTTCAACATACGATGGCGAAAAATTGATTTCACCGGCGCGCGCGGGCTCGGCGGATAACAGCGCGATATCCAGTTCGCCTTTTTTCAGCCCATCCACCAGCGGGACCGCGGCCGCATAGCCGATCAGTTGCACGGGCACGCCCAGGCGCCTTGCCATTTCAACGGCCAAATCGACATGCACGCCACGCAGCTCGCCGGTTTTGTCGTCCTTGATGGCCAGGATCACATTGCCATAGTTGATGCCCGCGCGCAGCTTGCTGGTAGGCGCCAGATCGTTTTTCACGGCTGAAGATACCCTCGACGTGGAAGCGCACGCCGCGAGTTGCAGCACTCCCGTAGCGCCAGCCAAACACAAAACCTCACGGCGCGATAACATTACAAGCCTTTGTTTTTAAATGCTTTTATGAATTAACGGCCGCTTGCTGTGCACGCCGGGCCGTTACTTGAATCGACGACAGGGTGGGCCGCCCGAACTCACGCTCGAGATCACCGAGAATTTCGCAGGTGGGCAATTGCGAGCAGCCTATGAACATGGCTTCGCAATCATCCGCCATGGTTTCGCGCGCGAGCTTCGCCACTTGATGCGCTTCAATGCGACCCAGTTCATCGGTGGTCTGCGCATAAAAGCTGTTGAAGCGTTTGACGGTAATGCCGCCATCGGCGAGAAACGCTTTTAACTGCGTATTCACCGAATCAAGATACGGTGTAACCAGCGCGATGTTTTTAACGCCGGCCTCCTGCAGCGCCAGCACCATCGAGCGCGCGGTGGTCACCACCTGCTTGCCCGTCACTTTAGCCAGGTCCGATTGCAGCGCGGCATCGCCGGCTGGGCCGGAGATAAATCCCGCCGCAGTGCAGCCATAGGCGACCACATCCACCGCGGGATCGTCAAACGCTTTCGCCAATGCCAGAGCCTGCGCCACGTATTCCGGCAGCACCTCCTTGGTCAGCAAACCCTTGCCGCGCGGGATGCGCTGCGTATCGCAGGTTGATCCGGCCGGCAGCCACGCCAGCAATTCACGCTCCATGGTGGTGTTGTTGATCGGCACCATCAGCCCCACATGCAATGCTTTGCTCATACGCGCTCCATCCATCGAATTCATCAATTTCGCCATGTTATCCTACTGCGCAATTCCAGACGAGGGTCTCTCATGAAGCCGATTGTGTTGCGCGCAGCCACCCTGATAATGCTCTCCATTGCCGGTTTCGCCCAAGCGCAAAACTGGCCGGTGCGCCCCGTGCGCATCGTCGTGGGTTTTCCGCCGGGCGGCGGCATCGACGTGGTGGCTCGCCTGCTGGCCATCCGCATGAGCGACAGCCTCGCCCAGCAAGTCATCGTCGACAACCGCCCCGGCGCCAACGGCATACTCGGCACCGACATCGTGGCCAAGGCCAATCCCGACGGGCACACCGTGTTTATCGGCACTACGGGCAACCTCAGCGTCAATGCGGTGCTGGTCAAAACACTGCCGTTCAACATGGAGCGCGATTTCGTGCCGGTGATGCAAACATCCTCGGTGCCGTTTCTGATTTACGCACACCCCAAGGTGCCGGCCAAATCACTGGATGAATTGATCGCCTACGTCAAAAGTAACCCCGGCAAGATCAATTTTTACTCGTCAGGCACGGGCGGACTGCCGCACCTCGCGGGCGAACTGCTCAACAGCATGGCGGGCATCAAGGCAATTCACGTGCCCTATAAAGGCAGCGCCCCCGGCTTTAATGATTTGATGGGCGGGCAAGTACAATTCGGCTTTGATGCCGTTCCTGTCGGCCTGCAACATGTGAAGTCGGGCCGCGTGCGCGCCGTAGCCACCACAGGCCCCAAACGATTGTCGTTTCTGCCCGACGTGCCGGCGGCCAACGAATCACTCAAAGGCTTTGAAGTGGTCAACTGGTACGGCGTGGTGGCGCCCGCCGGCACGCCCACGGCGGTGATCACGCGCCTGCACGCCGAGCTGGTGAAAGCGATGAATCACACCGAAACGCGCGACAAACTCATCGCGCAAGGCACCGATCCGGTGGACAGCAATCCCAAGGCCTTTGGCGTGTTCATGAAAGCCGAATCCGCGAAATGGGCGCGGGTGATCAAAGAGGCGGGCATTAAGGCGGATTGATTCAGGCGGGTAGCGCTACCGGACGACTCGTGCCCCCTCACCGTCGTTCCCGCCTGAGCGGCAACGACAGTAATTGTGTTGATCCAACGCTGGTTTTCGCTAACTCACGCCGCGTTCGCCGCCTTGTCAGACGAAAGCGAAATACTGCTGCGTTTTTGCTCGATCACCGGCACATCGTCGGGCACCAGTCGCCAGTAGACGCTGCGCACGCCGCCGAATTCGCGCCGGATTTTTTTCCAGTTATCGCCGCCATCCTGACTGATAAATAACTGGCCGAGATTGGTCAGCACGTAAATCAACTGCGTGTCCGCCGCGTTCATCCCGAGGCACCACACGGTGCTGTTCAGATCCGCCGGCAGCACTCTTTCCTGCCAGCTTTTCCCGGCATCGTCACTGACCAGCAGACGTCCGGTGGAACCCGGCGGCCAGTCGCCGTTGGTCAGAAAAATACGCTTAAAGCCATCCGCGCGCAGTTGCACGGAGCGCAGGTATTGCCAAGGCGAATCCAGTTGCACAAATTCCCATGTGTCGCCCATGTCGTGGCTGTAATGCAAGCCGCGGTTGGTGGTAGCCATCATCAGGCGTTTGCCGGCGGCATCACGCGTGGCGAGTATGCCGTGGATATCCGCCGACAGCAGCCCCTTCGACAGCAATGCCCACGTTTCGCCGCCATCGGTACTGCGGTAAACACCGCCGATCTCGACCGTGATCCAGATGGTCTTGTCGTCCAGTGGATCAAACAATATCTGTGTAACGCGCGTCGGGCCTTTATTGATGTCGGAAAACTGCGCAATGTCGGGCAGTTTGCACATCTCCCAGCTCTTGCCGCGATCCTGCGAACGGTAGACCGACGCCGGGCACGTGCCCGCGTAAATCACATCAGGCGATTTCTCCGACTGAGCCACCGCCCACACATCCTTGCCGGGGAAAGTGGTCTTGCTCCACAAACCGTCGTATTCGTCCCAACGCATCAAGCCATGACTGGTCGCGGCCAGTAGCGTGCGCGCATCACTCGCGTGGCTGGCAAAGCCGCGTACCGCCACTTCCAGATACAAGCCCGACAAACTGTTCGGGCGCACCCAGCTTGCCCCCAGATCGTCGCTGAACCACACCGAATGTCCGTCGCTGCCTACGTAGGTTCTGATTTTCATCGCCTGCTTCCCTTGTGGATATGTAGCGATGAGTTTGCCTGATGAGCGCAAAATTGAAAAGTGCTCAACAAATTCCAGGACGAAACGCCTTCGTCAATTTCACAGACCGTTCGGCGGGCGAATACCATCCCTGCTTCGCGTAATCTGTGGTGTGCAAATAACACTGAATTCTCACTTCGTCGCTGCCCTCGCAAAAGGTAAACAAACGGCTCATCGGATAAAGCGGTCGCTTGGCACGCGAATGATGGCGCGTGAGTGCCGAGACATTCACGAACGTGGTTCCCCATCGTTTTTCAACATGGGTCTTGTTGCCGAAGTGATCGTCGGGGTGCGTGTGCGTGTGCCCGCCCAGCCACAGGTCCACAGCGCCCGGATGTGCCGCGAGATAATCCTGAAAAGCGGTGGAGTCGGTTTCTTCGCCCACCCAATACAGATACGAGGCGCCCTCGGCATCGTCGTAGTGCCCGTGATATTGTGAACGGATACCCTCCCAGCGTCCGGACGCAACGGTGGTGTCGCGCAACACATGGTGCGCGCAGGTGACGATGACCTTGTCTCGATTCGCTTCGACCATCTGCTTCCACCACTCAAAGGTCTCGCGCATCACCGCGCCCGCGGGCCAGCCGCCATAGTCGGAGCGTCCGCGCGGCGGGCCGACATCGTTACGATCGCTCATCATCAAAAACAACACATTGCCCGCGGTAAAACTATATCGCTCCCAATTGCCGTCAATGGGATACGGCCTGCGCTCGTTGCGCACATTGGAATACTGTGTGTTTACGCCTTCAGGATCGACCCACTTGCGAAACCACCATTGCGTTTCTTCGTTGACGCCACTCGCATCGTGATTGCCGATCACATGATAAATCTGCTCCACGCGATGCTTTTGCGCGGAATTCAACTGCTCCATCACCGGCGGGCCATCGGCATCCACCGGCGGCGTTTGCGTACCGGAGATATCGCCCAGATGCAACATGATGTCCCAGTCAAACGGCGGCCCACCCTCGGCGCCGCCAAATTCGCTCTGTGCAATTGACTCGGCAATGCTCTTGCGGCTTTGTTTCAGATCACTGTGGATGTGCGAGCACGCGGTGGCCCAAACATTAAACGCTCTCATTACCTCTAACCCCTACTCAAGAACGACGTTGGCTTCCTTGATAACCTTGCGCCACTTCGCGATGTCGGCGCGCAGGAATTCCGCCAGGGCTTGCGGGCCGGTCACCATCAGTTCCGCGCCTTCCTGCGCAAGCGCCCCTTTGAGCGCCGGGCTCTCGCCGGCTTTCCGAATTTCGCCATGGAGCCGTTCAATCGTGCCGCTCGCCAACCCTTTCGGCGCAAAAATTCCATACCACTGCGCAGACTCAAAACCCGGATATCCCGCTTCGGCAACCGTGGGCAAATCCGGCACGGCGGCCGAACGCCGCGCGCTGGTAACCGCGACGGCACGCAAGCGCGATGCCTTGACCTGGGTAATCAACGTGGGTAACGCGGTAATAATCATCTGCACATGCCCGCTCACGGTATCGATCACGGCGGGCGCGCCACCCTTGTAAGGTACGTGAGTCATGCGGATACCGGTTGTACGGCTGAACAGTTCCGTGGTCAGATGACTGAACGAGCCCTGTCCATTCGATGCATACATCATTTGATTTGGCTTGGCCTTCGCCAATGCCACCAGATCCTTGACCGATCGGATTGGCAGCGACGGATTCACGGTAATCATCATGGGGGCGGAGGCAACCAGTGTAATGGGCGAAAAATCACGTTCCGGATCATAAGGCTGCTTCTTCAACAGAAATGGCGACACCGCAAAAGCACTGGCCGAGCCTTGCAACAATGTGTAGCCGTCCGCGGGCGCCGCCATCGCGGCTTGCGCGGCAAGCAGACTGCCAGCGCCCGGACGGTTGTCTACAATAAGCTGTTGCCCCATCTGCTCGCTCAGGCGCTGCGCCAACGGGCGCATGACAACATCCGAGCCGCCGCCCGGCGGACCGCCCACAATCAACCGCACCGGCTTGACCGGGTAGCCTTGCGCATGCACCGCGCCATATCCCAGCAGCGCGATCAGCAGTAACACGCTTAATCCCGACTTCGTAAGTTCGATCTTCATGGCTTGCCTCCTGTCCTGGGTTATTAGGTTCGTAAGGGATCGAAATCTCGCTTGCGTAGTTATGTTGACCTGCCATCACGATTCCTGCAATCATCCAATAATCATTACTTGATAACCATGGGTTATCCATAAATCTCATCATGGAATTCCGCGACCTGCAATATTTCACCGTTGTCGCCGAGCACGGCAACCTGCGGCGCGCGGCCGAGGCCATCGGCATCAGCCAACCCGCGCTCTCCAAGACACTGCGCCGGCTAGAGAAATCCGCCGGCACGAAGATCGTGGAGCGCACTCCCAAGGGTGTCGAACTGACCGCAATGGGCAACGCGCTGATGACACACGCGAAGCGGCTGCAACTGGCGATGGACGACGTGTTTAAGGAAGTCGCTGACCTGAATGGCGGCCGCTCGGGCCTGCTGCGCATCGGCGCGACTTTTGAGGCGGCTGAATTGCTGCTGCCCTCCGCCTGCGAAATACTCCACCGGCGCTCGCCGGAAGTCATCACGAAAATTACCGTGGCCACAAACGAAGCCCTGATCCCCGCGCTGCGCAACGCGGAGCTTGATCTCATCATCAGCGGCATCCCCAAGGCAGACGACCGGGCTTTTGTGCAGGAACCACTCTGGGACGAGAACTTTATCGTATGCGCAGCCGCACGTCACCGGCTTGCCGGCAGGAAGCGCGTGCTCATCACCGATCTTGCCGGCGAGGGCTGGGCGCTCTCCTCGGCCACCACGCTTTCGTGGCGACAGGTCTATCGTGCATTCGCCGACAACGGCTTCCCGCCACCCCGGGTTGTAATGGAAGCCAACTTCCGATTGATCCGGCTGCGCATGATCGCAAAGAGTGATTTACTCGGCTTCGTGCCAAAATGGGAGCTTCAACAGGGCATGCGCCAACTTAATCTGGTGGAAATTCCGGTGAAGGAACTCGCGTGGAAGCGCACACTCGGCGTGCGCTACCGCAGAGATGCCTATCTGTCGCCTGCGGCGCGGAAATTCATTGAAATTCTCAAAGCGGAGGCAGCAAGACTGGGGAGAAGTAGCGGCCAGTGAGCGAGTCCCAGGCAAACCCGAGCGCAACGAAGTTCAAGCCCCCCGCTTACCCGGATTTTCTAGCCAGTCCACGTCCGCCAAATCCTGACGACGGCCGACCGTTTTCTTGTTCAAGATGAGGTGCGCTTCCGACAACACATGCACCACCTCACCGGAAAAATGCGTTTCGAACCTCGACATCCAGGCCTGCGAGAATTCCATGCCATCAATACTGGTCAGAATTGCGCCAATGCGCCAATAACACGGCGCGCATTCTGTTTCGTGGCATGAACCCAGACGTCGATATCACTGGTCGCCCGCACCCGGCCATACGCCGCCCGCGCATAAGCGCCAACCACCAGATATTCAACGCCCTCTGCGTTGAATACGGACAACAGATCTTTGAAGTCGGAGTTCACCGGGCGGCTTCTTGTGCATGGCCAGGCACAATTGGGCAAGTTCCCACACCTGCTCCATGCGCGACTCGGGCGTCGAGGCTTCCTTCGCCACATCAACGGGCGCGCTTTCGCCGGCGCGAATAACGCGGGTAACCATGTGCCGGCGTTGAGTAACGTTGCCCATGTTCGTGATTATATCGTCCGTGCGGCCGCCACTTTGGTTTTGTCTCCCTACTCCGGCGTAATCCCCGCCTCGCGAATGATCTGCGCCCATTTCGCACCTTCGGTCTTGATAAATGCCGCAAGTTCCTGCGACGATCCGGGCGAGGCTTCCGCGCCTTGCGCGAGAAATGCCGCTTGCGCTTCGGGTGAACGAAGAATTTCTCCGATTTCGCGATTCAGCCGCGCCACCAGCGCAGGCGGCGTACGCGCTGGCACAAGCACGGAGGACCACACGGCGGCGTCGAAGCCGGCAATGCCTTGCTCCGCCACCGTGGGCACATCGGGCGCGCCAGGGAATCGCTTACCGAACGAAACTGCATAGGCCCGTACCTTGCCCGTAACGATCAGCGGCAGCGCCACCGGGCCGGCGAGAAATGAAACATCCGCCTCGCGCGACAGTACGGCAGTCAGCGACTCCGGCGCGCGCTTGTAGGGCACATGCAGCATCTGCACGCCCGATGCGCGCATAAAGGACTTCATCGTCAGGTTGCCGGCACTGCGCACCGATTGCGCCGCGTATTTCAGCTCACCGGGCCGCTTTTTGGCGTAATCCACCAAGTCTTTCAGGGATGTCACAGGCAGCGCCGGACTGGACACCAGTATCAGCGGCGAGCGCATGACCATCGAGATAGGGGCAAAATCCCGGATCGGGTCGTAAGCGAGGTTCTTGAACAGACTGGGCGGCGATACGTGCGTGGCAAACTCGCCCATACACCAAGTGTAGCCGTCGGGCGCCGCGCGCGCGGCAATCTCGGCGCCCACATGCGCGAGGCCGCCGCGATTCTCGATCACCACTGACTTACCCCACTTCTCGCTCAGGCGCTGCCCGAGATACCGCGCCGAAAGATCCACGGCATTTCCCGCGCCGCCGGCCAACACGCGGATCGGCTTGATCGGGTACTCCTGCGAACTGGCCTGCGCACTGACCATAAACAACGCAATAACCACCGCCCCACTGGTTCCATGAGCCATGACGACCTCCTGTATCAGAAAATGGGATGACAGCGGGAACCAGATTGACACCCTCCGGTTGAATCCGCAATCATCCGGTTTTCATAGCTCCTTAACTTTGGGTTAACGACATGGAATTGCGCGACATTCGTTACTTTGCGGTCGTGGCGGAACATCTGAACCTTAGCCGAGCGGCGGAGGCGCTGAACCTCAGCGTTCCCGCGTTGAGCAAGAGCCTGCGGCGGCTGGAAGAATCCGTGGGCGCAAAGCTGGTGCAGCGCTCGCAGAAGGGCGTGACGCTGACCGCCGTAGGCTGCGCGCTCTTGCACCGCATTGGCCCATTACAGGGCGTTCTGCATGATGTGCGCCAGGAAGCCGCTAACCTTGCGGATGGCCGCGCGGGAAACATATGCATCGGCGTGTCGCCCGGAGCAGCAGAAAATCTGACTGCTGATGCATGTGCCACGCTTGCCAATGAATCGGCGGAGATCACCTTCCAAGTCTGGGTGCATTCGACCAAGTCATTGGGCAATCTTCTGCGCAAAGGCGAGATCGATTTCTATGTTGCGAGCCTCCAGGCGTTCTCCCCCGGCGAATTTGCGCGCGAAAGTTTGTTCGACGATCAGTTCATCGTTTACGCCTCGTCGAGCCACCGGCTGGCGGGACGCAAGTGCGTTACTCTGGATGATCTGACAGGCGAGAGATGGGCGCTTACGGATAATGCATGGAGTGTGCAATGGCAACAACTTTGTCGAGAAATGGAAAACCACGGGCTGCCCGCACCACGCTTTGCCATGAACTCCCATTCGCAGGCCGTGCGCATGTCTTCCGTCGCATACGCGGGATTTCTTGGCTTGAGTACCAGGCGGTTCATGCAGCAGGAGGCACGCAAGTACAACTTGGTCGAATTGCCGGTCAAGGAAATAACCTACGTGCGCCATATGTCCATCATCTATCGCAAGGATGGCTATCTCTCACCCGCAGCGCGCCGATTGATCGAGATTCTGAAAGAACAGTCCCGTGGCAATGCCGGATCAAAGCATTCACAACGTTGACACGAACGCGAAGTGCCTACTCCCCCTTGATCCCCGCCTCTTTAATCACCTGCGCCCACGTCGCGGTTTCGTTCTTGATGCGCGCAGCGAGTTCCTGCGGCGTGCTGGTTTCCGCCTCCATGCCCTGACGCGACAGCGACTGTTGCACGTCCGGCATCGCGACTACTTTGAGCGATTCGTCACGCAGGCGCCGCACAATCGCGGCCGGCGTATTCGCAGGCGTCAAAAATGCATACCACGAACCGACATCAAATCCGGGGAATCCCTGCTCGATCATCGTCGGCAATTCCGGCGCGACTTTCGAGCGGCGCGTACCGGTAGTCGCAAACGCCTTCAGCCGGCCGCTTTTGACGTGCGGCATCGACGACGCAATGCTGGCGAACAGCACCTGCACTTCGCCCCCCAGCAAGGCGGCCGCCGCAGGACCGCCGCCCTTGTAGGCGATATGCGTCATCTTGATACCCGCGCGTTTGCTGAACAGCTCCGCCGCCAGATGCAGCGGCGTGCCCGTACCGCCCGACGAGAAATTGAACGCGCCCGGCTTTTGTTTCGCGACTGCGATAAAGTCCTTGAGGTTGTTCGCCGGCACGCTTTGATGCACCACCATGATGTATTGCGCGTTGGCGAGCATCGTGACCGGCGCCAGGTCTTTTTCCATGCTGAAACCCAATTTATACAGCGTCGGGTTTACGGTAAGAATGGTGTTGAATCCGAGAAACAGCGTGTAACCATCGGGATTCGCCTTCGCCACGATTTCCGCCGCGAGATTGCCGCCCGCGCCGCCGCGGTTGTCCACCACCCACGCCTGCCCCATCGCCTCGTGCAGCTTGGGCGTGAGTATGCGTGCGGTGGTATCCGAGCCGCCACCGGGCGCGAACGGCACCAGCAGGCGGATGGGACGCGTGGGATATGCGTCAGCGGCAAGCGCCGGCATCGAAACAGCGGATGACAGAAATAATAAATAAAAACAATTAGTTAAGGTCACACATCCCCCTTCAATTTCATCGACGCCCTACACCACCGTCAATCGCGGAATCTCGCCGCCATCGGCAATTTCTTCCAGCTTCCACAAGCGCGCGAGCAGCGTGTTTATTTTGTCATCCGGCAACACTTTTTTCGCCAGCGTGCGAAATTTCTTTTCGATCTCTGCATCGTTCATCGGGTTTTTCCAGTGCCCTTTGTGATGATCAACCACCGTGCTGAAAGTTTCGCCGGACTTCGTGATGAGCTTGAAGTAACACCGCATCGCATCCGGCATGTGCTTGTCGGCTTCGGACGAGGGTTTGATTTTGATCTTGCGTGTCAGCGCACGAATCGCAGGGTTGAACACATGGGCATCATCGAAATGTTCTTCCTGCACGTCGCCGTGTATCAACGCCACGGCCACAGTATATGGCATGCTGTGATCGGCGGTCTCGCGGTTGGGCGGTTCCCATTTCTCCGGGGTGTCGGCCATCAGTATGCAGGCCGTGGTGACGGTTTCAATCTGAATTTCCGCGATGTCGTCGGGCGACTTCACTTTTTCGCGCATTTGCAAGGCCGCTTCGCACACCGTCTGCGAATACTGGCCCAGCGGAAAGCGCTTGATCAGGCATTCCATGATCTTGAATGGCGCGCCATTCTTGCCACCGAACGTATCCAGCGTAAACGTCTTGCGCGCCACCGCCTTGAAATAGCCGCCCACGCCTTCGAAAATCGGCGAAGGCCCGGTCATGCCGCGCGACGCGAGCATCGCCGCGAACACCGCGTTGCGGCTCGCATTGGCATACGCGCAGCCCTTCCACATCGACACATTGCCGATGCGCGTTTGATACAGCGCGTTGTTCGGTGCGATGCCGAGTTGCAGGCAATGCTCGAACTGCTTTCCCTTCAGGCCAAACAACCAGGCGGCGGCCATGTTACTCGCCATGCCCCCCACAGTGACGTGATCGTAACCAATGGGCTTCAGATCTACTTCATCGCAAATACGGCAAAACATCTCATAGGCCAGCACCGTGGCCGTGATGACATCCTTGCCGCTGCGTTTGTTGATCTCGGCAGCCGACAGCACCGCCGCGATGCTGTCGCTCGGATGCCCCGATTCACCGGTGCTGGTATAGCCGTCGTTGTAATCCAGAAAACGAATCATGACGCCGTTCGCGAACGTCGCCAGTTCCGGGCTGGTTTTGATACCACTGACCATCACCGTTGCGGGTTGTTTGCTGCTGGTCATGTCCGCCAGATCGCGCGCGATTTTTTCCGGCGCGCTGTTGTAGCCACCGAGCGCGCAGCCGATGGAATCGACAATCACGCGCTTGGCGGTTTGCACCACCGCGGGCGGCAAGTCTTCGTAGCGCAGGTTGGCGGCGTAGCTGCTGAGTTGTTCAACAAGGGTCATGGTTCCAGCTCCGGATGGGATGCAAAAGCGTAACACCAGGCACGGCAAACCGCACTACGACGCGCCCCAAATCGACTGCGCGGTTTCGACCACCAAGCGCAGCTTGGCAAATTGCTCATCGGCGGTCATCACGGTATTGCCCACGTTACCGGAAAACCCGCACTGCGGGCTGATGCACAGTCGCTCCATCGCCACGTAGGCCGACGCCTCCTTGACGCGCGCGCGCAGCATCGCCGGGTCTTCGAGCGCGGGTGACTTGGTGGTGACCAGCCCCAGCACCACGGTCTTGTCATCGGGAACGAATTTCAGCGCCTCCAGCGGGCCGGCGCGCGGACCGTCGAATTCAAGAAAGTAAAACTTCGCCTTCAAGCGGCGAAACAACTGGTCCGCCATGAATTCATAACCCGCATCCGCCTGCCAGAAGCCTTTGCGATTGCCGCGGCACACATGGATGCCGACGGTCATGCCTGGCGGCGCCGCCGACAGCACAGCGTTGATCACATCCACATAGGTTTCGACGAGTTTTTTCCAGTCATCGCCGCGGCGTTCTATCGTGGCGCGAATTTCGGGATCACCGAATTTTACCAGCGAAGTCTCATCGACTTGCAGGTATGTGCACCCCGCCTGATACAAAGCCGCGAACTCGCTGCGATACACCTCGATCACATCGCTCCAGAATTGATCGAGCGAAGTATAGGCCTCACGCAGTATCGCATCGCTGCCACCGAGAAAATGCAGCACGATCGGCGAAGGCACCGTCATCTTCGGCGTGCATTTGCTGATGGATTTCAAAAACGCCAGATGCTCGGCAAAAATCGGCCCCGTCCATTTCACCGGCTTGTGAATGACGAGCTTTTCTATGGGGATAGTTTCGCCCTTTTCATTGCGATGAAAAAAATCCCCCTTCTCCGCCGTCAAACCGCCCGACCCCACGGCCTTGCGGAAAAAATCAACGATGTAGCTTTGCCGGCGAAATTCCCCGTCGGTCACCGCTTGCAGGCCGATGGCCTCCTGCCGCGCCACCACCTCGCGGATCGCCGCGTCTTCAATTACTTTGAGTTCGTCATTGCTCAGCAGCCGTTTGCGGCGCTTTTCGCGCGCCTCGATCAGATGCGCGGGCCGCAGGAGGCTGCCGACCAAGTCGGCACGAAAGGGAGGAGTAATGGGCATGTTTTGTGTGTGAGGATGAATAAAACGTTTGACGTACCAAATTATCGTAGGGTGGGTTCGGTGCGCCGGGGTTGCGCGCCGTAACCCACCGTCCCGCGTGCTTGTCGATACCACTCGGTGGGTTACAGCGTCGATACCCTTGACGCCTAACCCACCCTACCAACCCGTCATTGGGTCAAAAAATCCCGCACACTCTTTTCATCCCGCAACCGCCAGACCCGCTGTATCACCCGCCCCATTTCCGATTCGCCCGCGCCACCGCTGTATCCGGCGAGGCGCACGGCCTTGTCTTCAATTTCCGGACGCGTGAGCGTGTTGTCCGGGTCCCCTTTGGGCGACGACACCTTGCCTTCGAGTTTGCGCCCGTCTTTGGTAGTGGCGGTCACATGCCCCAGCCAGCGTTTCGGATACGCGCCATCCACCACGGGGTCAAGCACCATTTTCACCTTGTCGTGAAACTTGCGCGTGGCCGGGTCCTTGAGTGCGGCCTCGGTGAAATCCGCCAAGCCGGCGCGGCCGTGCAGCGCGGCGAGCGCCAGCACAAAGCCCATCGAAAATTTCGATTGGTGTATGGTCTGCGGATCAGTCACGGGGCCCAGCACGTCAATCGCGCCTTGATGCACATGCGCGGTGACCGCCGTGATGTCGTCGGGTTTGAGCCGGTTGTCCTGCATCACTTTCAACAGCGCGTCTGCCGCCGGGTGCGTATGGCGGCATGAGGCATGAAACTTGAACGAGGTTTCGGTCATGCCCCAGCGCGTGCCGAGGCCATCTACGAGTTTTGCCGGATCGGCATCGCTACTCATACCCGCCGCCATGCCCTGCTTGCCTTCGAGAATGCGATGCGCGCCGGTAAAACCATCGCGCGCGATGTAGGCCGCCATCAAACCATCGGCCGCCGCCTTGGCGGTGTGTAGTTGCTTGGAGTCCGCCGCGTCGCGCAGAAACTCCCACAGCCCCGCCGCCATGGTGCCCGCCGAGCCGATGCAGTGCTGCATTTTTTGCGCATCGAGTTTGAGGATATGCGCGACACCCGCCGCCGCCGCGAGTTTGCCCGCGGTGCCGGTGGTGTGAAACACCTTGTAATGCGAGCGGCCCAGAAACTCGCCCACGCGCACGCCGCACTCGTAACCCGCCACCGATGCGGCAATCAAGTCCCTGCCGGAGGCGCCCACTTCCTGCGCGGCCGCGAGCACCGCCGGAAACACCACGGTCGCCGGGTGATACACCGAGCCGTTATGCACGTCGTCCTGCTCCACCACGTGCGAGGCCGCGCCGTTGATCAGCGCCGCAAAAAACGGCGACGTGCGTCCGCGCGTGGTTAATATCTCAGACGGGCCACTCGCCGGCCCCATCGCCTTGGCGAACTGCTCCAGCACCAGCACCGGCCGTGAGCCTTTGCCCGCCAGGCCGGAGCCCAACCAATCCAGAAAAAAGTCCTCGGTGCGCGATACCACATCATTCGGCAAGGATTCATAACGAATCGACGCCAGAAATTCGCACAGCGTTTGGGTTTCGCTTTTGACGGAAGACAGGGGATTTTTTTCGGTTTGGTCCATGGCAAATGCTCCTTGATGATGCGGCAATTGTAGTCGAAAGCCGCGCGTCATCGTTTGCCGCGTCCCTCTCACCTGCCGCTCTCCCGCAAGTGGGAGAGGGATAGGCACTACTCCGCCCGTATCCCCGCCGACTTGATGACCTTGGCCCAGGTTTCCGTCTCCTGGCGGATATGCCGTGCGAACTCCGCGCCTGATTTGAAGGCGGGTTCGATGCCAAGTTTTGCGATCGATTCCTTCACGTCCGGCAGGTCCAGAACCTTGCGGGATTCCTGCATCAAGGTTTGCACCACGCTATCCGGCGTGCGCAGCGGCAGAAAAAAACCATACCACGAGGTCACTTCAAAATCTCTTTGTCCCAACTCGCTAATCGTCGGCACCTCCGGCGCGAGCACCGCGCGCTTGGGCCCGGTTACCGCCAGCGCTTTAAGCCGCCCGCCCTTCACGTGCGGCAGAACCGACGGCAGGCTGCCGAACAACACCTGCACTTCGCCCGCCAGCACGGCAATCGACGCCGGCCCGCCGCCCTTGTAAGGCACATGCGCGAGCTGCGTGCCGGTGCGCACCTTGAACAACTCCGCCGCCAGATGCAGCGGCGTGCCGATGCCCGACGACGCGTAACTCAACGCCCCCGCCTTGCTTTTCGCCAACGCGATGAACTCGCCGAAATTATCGGCTTTCACACTGGGGTGCAGCACTAGCATGTAATGGCCGGAATTGAGCATCGCCACTGGTATCAATTCTCTTACCGGATCAAACGGCAGCTTGTACATCAGCGGGTTGACGGTCAGCACATTGCTGAAGCCGAAAAACACCGTCTGTCCGTCGGGATTGGCGCGCACCACAATCTCGGCGGCGATGTTGCCGCCCGCGCCGCCGCGATTGTCATTGACCCACGGCTGACCGAGCGATTCGTGCAGCTTGGGCGTAATCGCGCGCGATAACGCATCAGCGCCGCCGCCCGGTGCAAAAGGAATCAGCAAACGCACCGGCTTGTCAGGCCGCCAGCTTGCAGCATCGGCGGCGCTTATCAATCCAAGTGCGAACACACAACAGGCCGCGATGCGCGTCGCCATCATTCCGCCCGGATTCCGCCCGCTTTGGCGATCTTGGTCCATTTCTCACGTTCGCTCGCAAGGTACGCCCCAAACTCGGCTGCGCTGCTGCTGACGGCGTGCAGACCGCCCACCAGATAAAGCGCGCGCACGTCCGGCAGCGCCAGAATGCGCGCGAGTTCGCCATTCAGTTTTTCAATCACCGGCGGCGGCGTGCCCGCGGTGGCCAGCACGCCATACCAGGAACGCAGGTCGTAGCCCGGCACGCCGGATTCCGCAATCGTCGGCACCTCCGGAAACTGCGGATCGCGCTTGTTCGCCGAAGTGCCCAGCAACCGTAGCCGACCGCTTTTGACATGCGGAATCACCGGCGCCATGCTGGCAAACGCGAGTTCAAGGCGGCCGGTAATGAGATCAATAGTGTATTGCGGACTGCCACCCTTGTACGCCACGTGGATCATCTGCACGCCGGTCATCGAGGTAAACAACACGGCGGCCAGATGCGGCGTTGAACCGTTGCCCGATGAGCCGTACGTAAACTGTCCGGGGCGGCTCTTGCCCAACGTGATGAGATCTTTCACGTTTTGCAGCGGTATCGACGGATGCACCACCAGCATCATCCCCGCCGTCGCGGCCATCGTCACCGGCGCGAACGCGCGCTGCGAGTCGTAGGGCATTTTTTGATAGAGCAGCGCATTCACGATCGCGAGGCCCGTCGCGCCGATCACCAGGGTATGGCCATCCGGCGGCGCTTTCGCAACGACATCACCCGCCACGGTACCACCCGCGCCCGTGCGATTATCCACGATCACCGGCACGCCCCAGGCTTCGGTGAGTTTCAGCGCCATCGGGCGCGCAATAATGTCCGTAACGCTGCCTGCGGGAAACGGCGTAACGATGCGTATCGGCTTTTCGGGATACGCTGCGTGCGCATGCAGGCAAGCGAGTAAACCGCAAACAGCCAACAGACTCGCGCGTTTGAAAATCATGGCATCACTCGGGCTTGATGCCCGCTTCCTGCGCCACACGCGCGTATTTTTGCAACTCCGATGCCACGTACTTGCCCAGTTCCTCGGGCGTACCCGGATTGGCTTCGATTCCCTGCCCGGCGATACTGGCTTTGACATCGGGCTCGTTCATGACGCGTCGCGTCTCGGCATTGATGCGCTCTATGATCGGGCGCGGAACGCCAGCGGGCGCGAACATGGCGTACCACACGCCGGACTCATAATTGGGAAGCCCTGATTCATGCACTGTCGGCAGATTCGGCAACATGGTGGATCGCTTGAGTGTAGTCACCGCGATAGCGCGCACCTTGTTCGATTGCACATGCGGAAAGATCGGTCCGATGCCGGTAATCATGCACTGCACCTCCCCGGAAAGCAGCCCGATCATGGCCGGCCCCGCGCCCTTGTACGCCACGCGCGTCATCTGTATGCCAGCCATGCGGTTGAACATTTCCGTGGCCAGCCAGGTGGAACTTGCGCTCGCGGCATACAGCAGTTCCCCCTTGCGCACGCGCGCCAGTTGCAAAAGTTCGCGTATGCCCTTCACCGGTAGCGCGGGGTGCACCACCACCAGACTGGGAATTTCGCCGACATTGATCACCGGCGCAAAGTCTTTCAGCGTATCAAACGTCACGCGCTTGTAGACGCTGACATTGATCGCCTGTGAACTGGAGTTCATCAGCAGCGTATAGCCATCCGCGGGCGCCTTGGCTACCTGCTCCATCGCCAGCAAGGCATCCGCGCCGGGACGGTTGTCGATAATGATCTGCTGCCCCAGATAGCTGCCGAGCTTCGGGCTCAGGATGCGCGCGATGACGTCGG
>DHVE01000018.1 GCA_002412495.1 Betaproteobacteria bacterium UBA5216 | reverse complement strand
TGAAGTTAGGTAATTCTCAATAATCGACCATCTCGCCGCCGAAAAAAAGAAGTGGCAACCGTTGATCCAGAGCCAGGGTATCAAGGCCTACTAGTACGACGGCGCCTTGCAGTGGCTTTGATCCGGGCGCATCATCGCTTTTCAGGTCAAATTTCAGGGAGGGAATCGTGGCCAAACGCATCGAACTGAATGTGAACGGAAAGGCGCACACCGTCGAGGTGGAGCCGGACATGCCCTTGCTCTACGCCCTGCGCGACGATCTCGGCATGAAAGAGCCGCGCTTCGGCTGCGGCCTCGCGCAATGCGGCGCCTGCACGGTGCTGATGAACGGCAACCCGGTGCGTTCCTGTGTGACGCGCGTGGATGCCGTCGGCGCCGCCAAAATCACCACGCTCGCCGGCATCGGCACGGCGGAAAAACCGCACAAGGTGCAGGCTGCTTTTATTGAGGAGCAGGTACCACAGTGCGGCTACTGTCTCAACGGCTGGGTGATGACCTCGGTGGCGCTGCTCGACAAAAATCCGCGCCCGACCGACACCCAAATCCGCGATGCGCTCTCCGGCCTCAAGTGCCGTTGCGGCACGCATCTGTCGATCATGCGCGCGGTCAAACGCGCCGCGCAAGCATAACGGGATCAGGGGGATCACGATGACACTCAAAATCAATCGCCGTGAATTTCTGGCGGGCTCTGGCGCGCTGGTGGTTTCAACCTTGTTGCCGGGCGTGTCTGCCCATGCGGCAACGCAGTCGTCGCGCCACGCGCTGAAGCCCGATCAATTGTCGAGCTACATCAGCATCAATCAGGATGGCAGCGCGGTGGGCTGGGTCGGCAAGGTCGATATGGGGCAGGGCACCGATATCGGCTGGATCCGGATCATCGCCGAAGAACTCGATTTGCACCCCGATCGCGTGAGCATGGTGCAAGGGCACACCGAAGAAACCGTCGATCAGGGCGGCGCTTCCGGTTCCACCGGTATATGGCGCGCGGGCGCCGCGTTGCGCAACGCGGCGGCAGAGGCGCGGCGCACGCTGCTCGACATGGCGGCGGCGAAGCTGGGCGTGGCGGCGGATCAGCTCGCGGTGAATGATGGGGTCGTCAGTATCAAAGGCACGCCGGGCAAAAAGGTCTCGTATGGCGAACTGATCGGCGGCAAGCACTTCGATGTGCAGATGGAATGGAACAAACATTACGGCAATACCCTGCTCGTTGCCGGCAAAGCCAAGCCCAAATCGCCGAGCGAATACAAAATCATCGGCAAGCCGGGCGCGCGGCGCCGCGATATCGCGCCCAAGCTGTTCGGCACGGCTGAAAACATGGTGGATGTGAGAGTGCCCGGCATGCTGCACGGGCGCGTGATCCGTCCGCCCATCGCGGGCGCGGTGCCGGTGGCGGTGGACGAGGCGTCGGTGAAAGACATACCCGGCGTGAAAGTGGTGTGGCAAAAGGGTTTTATCGGTTTGGTCGCGCCCAAGGAGTGGGGCGCGGTGCGTGCCGCGCAAAAACTGAAAATCATCTGGTCGGACGCAAAGCCGCCGTTCCCGAATCAGAAGGACATCTACGCGTACATACGCAAAGCGAAGGTGATGAAGCGCGACGACGAGCAGAACACCGGCAACGTCGATACCGCCTTCGCCAATGCGGCGAAAATTGTCGAAGCCACGTACGAGTGGCCGTTTCAATCGCATGCGCCGATTGCGCCCGCGTGCGGCGTGGCGGACATACGCGCCGATGGCGCAACCATCTGGACCGGCGGGCAAAAACCACATCATTGCCGCGATGGCATTGCGCTGATGTTTAATCTGCCGGAAGAAAAGGTCAATGTGATGTCCATGGTTGGGCCGGGCTCTTATGGCCGCAATGATTCCGGCGACGCCACCATGGACGCCGCCGTGCTGTCGAAGGCAGTGGGCAAACCGGTGCGCGTGCAGGGCATGCGGCACGACGGCACAAAGTGGGACCCCAAGGCCCCGGCATCGGTGCATACCTCGCGCGCTGCCATCGACAAGGACGGCAAAGTGACAGCGTGGCACTTCGAGACCAAGGGCTTTTCGCGGCGAGAATTTTTCCGTGATGAAGGTTCGCCCGAGCGCACGCTGGCAGGCCAGCTCATGGGCTGGCCGCTCAAGCCGACATGGCTGTGGGGACCGCCGAGCGAATCGTACGCGTTCGCCTCGCGCAAGCTGGCGTCCGAGAGCGTGGGGCCGCTGCTCGATCGCGCGTCGCCGCTGCGCACCTCGCATTTTCGGGATCCAGGCGGGCCACAGATTCACTTTGCCGTCGAGTCGTTCATGGATGAACTGGCGGTAGCGACCAATACCGATGCGGTCGAGTTTCGCCTGAAGTATTTGACCCACAAGGGCGATCTCGCCGTGGTCAAAACCGTGGCGGAAAAGGCCAACTGGAAGCCGCACGTCGGCGCGCGCAAGCAGACGCGCGGCGATGTATTTGTCGGACAAGGTCTCGCGTATTCAGTGCGCGGACAAACACGCGTCGCGGTGATCGCGGAAGTTGAAGTCAACCGCAACAGCGGCCGCGTTTGGGCGCGGCGCTTTTACGTTGCGCACGATTGCGGCCAGGTGATTGCGCCCGATCTGCTCCGGCAAACACTGGAAGCGCAAATCGTGCAAACCGCCAGCCGCGCGCTCTACGAAGAAGTGAAGTTCGACAACAAAAATGTCACCAGCGTCGATTGGAATGGTTATCCGATACTCGACATGAAAGACGCGCCGGAATCGATCGACATCACCTTGATCGATCATCCGGAAATGGCGCCCTTCGGCGGCGGCGAAGCCACCTGCCGGCCGATAGCTGCGGCCTTGGCCAATGCGATTTTTGATGCCACCGGCGCGCGGTTGCGGCAAGTGCCGTTCGCGCCGGAGAAGGTAAAAACGGCATGGGCAGCGGTATCGGACGATCTCAATACAAAAATTGCAAAAGATACAAAAGGAGCGGCATGATTTCCAAGAAGTACGCACGTGGCGCTGTCGCCACAATCGCATTAATGACGAGCCTTGTCATGACCGGCTGCGCAACGCCTTCAAACGAAAATGCCCTAGCGGTCGTAAAGCAGGGCAGTTTTTTTGTGGGGGGCACCTTGCTCACGGCGCCGGGCACTTATGATCCGACGCAAGGCACGACGAGCACCGATCCGGGACAAAATTTCTGGAAGGATCAGATGTATGTGCAGTACCAGATTCCCGCCAATGCCCGCAAATATCCGCTGATTCTGGTGCATGGCGGTAGTGGTACCGGGCGCGTGTGGGAAACCACGCCCGATGGACGCGAGGGTTATCAAACGCTGATGCTGCGCCGGGGCTTCCCGGTGTATATCGTCGATTTTCCGCGACGCGGTCGCGCGGGGTACCCCAGTTACAACGGACCATTCGGTACGCTCGCGGGCAAGCCCGTGGTAGCGAATCGTACCGGGCAGGCAGGCGTGCAATATGCGTGGTCGCGCTGGCGGCTTGGGCCGAAATATCCGGAGGTGTTTCCGGTGCAACAGTTTCCGATGCAGGCCGTTGATCAGTTCATGCAGCACTTGGTGCCCACGGTATCGGATGATCGCGAGATCATCAGCGGTGCGCTGATCAAACTGCTGGAGAAAATCGGTCCCGCGATTGTGGTGACGCATTCGCAGTCCGGGCTTTTCGGCTGGATTGCCGGCGCACGGTCGCCGAATGTGAAAGGCATCGTATCCTACGAGCCGGGCTTCGTTTTCAAGCAGGGCGAAGTGCCGCCCGCGATTCCGATGTTCAAGGGAAGCCAGCCGTCGGGCACGCCCGTGACGCCGGCGGAGTTCGACAACCTTGCGCGTATACCGCTGCAGGTGGTTTACGGCGACAACATCCCGAAGGAGCCGATACCCGACCTGGTTGCGGATGGACGCCGCGCGCAGGTGGTCACTTCGAAAATGTTCGTCGATGCGCTTAACCGGCAGAGCAACGCCAACAACGCCAGCGTGCTGCATCTGCCGGACGTGGGCTTATACGGCAACTCGCATTTCATGTTCTCGGATCTGAACAATGTTCAGGTGGCGGATCAGTTGTCGAAGTTTCTCAGTGAAAAGGGACTGGATATCCGGTAGCGCTTCGGTAGTTAGTCTTCGCGAATACCGGTTTCCTTGATGACTTTGCGCAGGCTGTCCATCTCGGCATTTACCTTGACAGCCAATGCGGACGGCGTGCTGCCGACGACTTCCATGCCCGCATTGAAGAATTTTTCCTTGATCTCGGTCTTGCTCAGAGCGCGCACCATGTCCTGATGGAGTTTCGCCACCAACCCGTTGGGAATTTTCGCCGGCGCAAACGCACCAAAGATAATGATCGATTCGTAGCCAGGTATGCCTGTGGAGGCCACGGTAGGCAGTCCTGGCGCCAGTGCGGACGGTTCGGCGCTGGTTACCGCGATGGCGCGCAAGCGGCCGGATTTGATATGCGGCAACACCGCCGCGGGCGCGGCGAACATCACCTGCCCCTGTGCACCCATCAGCGCGGTGACGGCGGCGCCCACGCCGCGATAGGTGACGCGCACGAGGTTGACCTTTGCCATCGACTTGAACAACTCGGCCGCGACGTGCGTGGAGCCGCCGGTGGCCGACGACACGTAATTCAGTTCCCCCGGCTTCGCCTTGGCCAGCGCAATTAAATCCGCAACGGATTTCACCGCCACGGCGGGATGCACCACCACGATATCGGGTGAACTGACGGCGAGGGTGATCGGCGCAAAATCCTTCACCGGATCGTAAGGCACGTTCTTGCGAAACAGCGGCAGCAGCCACATGGGGTTGCCGTACAAGATCAGCGTGTAACCGTCGGGCGTGGAGCGCGCTACAAGCTCGGATGCAATCGCGCCGCTGGCGCCGCCCCGATTGTCCACGATCACCTGCTGGCCCCACAGACTGGTGAGTTCCTGCGCAATCAGCCGCGTAACGAAATCGCTGCCGCTACCGGGCTCGGTGGTTACCATGCGCACCGGTTTGGTGGGGAAGGCTTGATTCTGCGCCACGCCGGTTGATGGGGTTCCAGCCATCAGGCATAGCAGGTACGGTGCGGCAGTTAGCAGCCACAGGGTTTTTTCGACTGGGCGTTTGTGTCGGGAGAGCGTCATAAAATTGTTTATAAACATATATTTAAGTCATCCCGCCGCTTTAATGCCGGCGGCCTTAGCGATCTTCGCCCACTTGGTAATTTCGTCGCGCACAAACTGCCCGAATTCCGCGGGCTTGCTGCCCACGGGGTCAAGGCCCAACTGGTTCAGCATGCGCCCGCGTACGTCCGGCACGGCGAGCGCGCGCGCCACTTCGGCATGCATGCGGTCGATGATCGCCGCTGGCGTTTTCGCGGGCGCCAGCATGCCGGACCAGATCACCGCGTGAAAGCCGGGCACGCCGGCCTCGGAGACGGTGGGTAACTCCGGCAACAACGGCGTGCGGCGGCTGTCACCGGTGGCCAATGCCGTCAATCGTCCGGCTTTCACCATCGGCATTACCGAAGACGACGCGCCAAAACACAGCTGGATTTGCCCGCCGATCGCCGCGGTGATCATCGGCGCCGCGCCGCGATACGGAATATGCACCATGCGCGTACCCGCCATCACGTTAAACAATTCCATCGGCAGATGCGTCGCGCTGGAACTTGAGCCGAAGTTCAGGCTGCCCGGTGCTTTTTTCGCCAGCGCAATCACATCGCGCACGGATTTCACCGGCAGCGCCGGTTGCGTGATCAACAGCAACGGCTGCGAGGCGATCTGCGTGATCGGCGCCAGATCTCGCGTGGTGTCATACGGTAGTTTGCGGCCGAGCGCCGGATTGATTGCAAGGCTGCTGGCGACGGAGAGCAAGGTGTAGCCATCCGGGTTGGCCTTGGCCACGGTGTCTTCGGCGACGATGCCGTCGATGGCGGTGCGATTGTCGAGCACGATCGGCTGCCCCAGACTTTCCGCCATCGGCACGCTGAGCATGCGCACCAGCACATCCAACCCGCCGCCGGGCGGAAACGGCAACACCATGCGGATCGGCTTCATCGGGAAATTGGAATGGGTCTGCGCCGCCGCGCTGGGTGCCATGGCAACAAGCCCCGCGAGCGCCAGCACGCGATGAACCTCGTTCATACTGATGTTCCTCCCGTTTATCGCCGCGGGTTATTCCGCTTTTATGCCCGCTGCCTTTACCACCTTCGCCCAGCGCGCGGTCTCGGCGCGGATAAAGGCCATGAATTCCTCGCCGCTGCTGCCCACGATGTCGGCGCCAACGGCGATGAGTTTATCTTTTACATCATTCAGGGCCAGCACCTTTCGCACTTCGTCGTTCATGCGGTCGAGTTGCGCGCGCCCGGTCTTGGCCGGCGCGACGATGCCATACCACTCTTCGAACACAAAGCCAGGCAGGCCCGCTTCCACCGTGGTGGGAATTTCTGGCGTGGCGGCCGAGCGTTTGGTATTGGTCACCGCGATGATGCGCACGCGCCCCGACTTGGCATGCGCGGCAATGGTCGGATAGCTGGTAAAAATCAGTTGTGTTTCGCCCGACATCAGCGCGGTGGCGGCCGGCGACGCGCCCTTGTAGTGAATGCCGGCGAGATTCACCCCGAGCAGCGTGTTGAACTGCGCCAGCGCCAGATGCGGTGGCGAGCCCGGCCCGGCCAGCGACACGTTGAATTTGTCACCGGCGGTTTTGACCAGACTCACCAGTTCTTTCACACTTTTTGCCGGCACGGAAGGATGTACCGCCATCACATACAGCCCCTTGGCCGCCAGTGTAACGGCGGCCAGGTCGCGCTGCGCGTCGTACGGCAACTTCACATACAGGGAAGGATTAACCGCCAGATTGCTGGTGGCAAAGCCCAGAGTGTATCCATCCGGTGTGGACTTCACCAAATTGTCGGTGCCAATGATGGTGCTGGCGCCGCCGCGATTATCGACCACCACTTGCTGCCCGAGCGATTCCGAAAGCCGCGCGCAGATGATGCGCGCAATGACATCGGTGCCGCCGCCCGGCGGCCATGCAACAACCATGCGTATCGCGCGCGAGGGATACGTCACTTGCGCGCTTGCGCTGACGGCACATACCAATGCCATTGCCGCCAAGGTACCGCTCACCCGTTGTTTCATGCATCCTCCGCCTCATCGCGATGCGGCGACATTACCTTGGTAAGACGTGGCTGGCAACCACCGGTGGGTTATTCGTCGAGGATATGCACGGCTGTAGCTACGGCGCCGGATCGTGACTCGATACCGATTTTGGCAAACAGGTTTTCGAGATGCTTGTCCACGGTGCGATAGCTGATACCCAGAATATCCGCGATATCCCGGTTTGATTTCCCGTTTGAGAGCCAGAATAAAACCTCTGCCTCGCGGCTGGTGAGACCGAGCCGGTTTTGCAGCTTGCCGATGCCCGCACGTTCGATTTCCGCGGGTTCAGCCTGCTGGATCACCAGTAGTACTTCATCGTCGGAAATTCGGCTGAGCAGACGAAAACGTATCCTGAGGTTGTGGGCTGCCACTACGACGTTTTCGCTCAGTGACGGCGTAACGCTGGCGGCGCTTCTCGTTAACCATGCGCGCACCTGCGGTGGCAGCCCGATCGCCGGTGTGGATACTTCAGTGGTATCTGCCGACGCGGCGGTTGCATCCGGGGCGTTCACTCCCAGCTTCGCCAGAATCTGCTGCGCCTGCGGTGTTGCCCATTTGATCTCGCCGCGGGCATTCGCGGCCAGCATGGTGCGACCGCTCATATCCAACGCCGTCCGGGCGCCCTGCACCTCGCGCGCGCGCGCCAGCTGAACGCGCATGCGCGCAATCAGCTCGTCAGGCGTTATGGGTTTGGTGAGATAGTCAATGCCGCCGGCTTCCAGCCCTCGCACAATATGCTCGGTTTCTTCAAGACCGGTCATGAAAATAACCGGCACGTCGGCCGCCACGCCAGACTTCAGTACCCGGCAGGTCTGGAATCCGTCCATGCCGGACATTACAGCGTCCAGCAGAATCAGATCCGGCAGCAGGTGCTTCACCTGTTCCAGTGCGCGTTTGCCGTTGGTCGCGATCAACACCGTGACGCCCGCTTCTTCAAGGGCATCGATCAGGAGTCGCAAGGTGTCGGGATGGTCGTCGACGATAAGCACGACGGACCGGTTGAGGGTGCTATTTGTCACGTTGGCGCAGAGCCTCCAGTGTTTCCAGATAAGGCTGGAATTGAAACGCGCTAATGAAATCGCCCAGCTTGTCGAGCAAAGGGCGCGAATCGGGCGTGGCCAGTTGCAGCGATGCCAGCTTAAGCTCAATGCCACGAACGTAGCCGATGTTGCCAAGCGCAATTAATTCATTGATATCGCTTTCCTCCAGCTGGAAAATGGTAATCGGCTCATTGCGCTCTGCGTGCGTTGAAGATTTTGCATCTTCCGTAAAAATCCATTCGAGCGACAGATTATTCCGCAGCAGTTCCAGCAACTGCGGAATGATCACCGGCTTGACCAGAAAATCACACGGCTTCGCAAGATCGTCCTGCAAATGCTGGCTCTCGAAAGCGTTCGCCGATACGATGATGATCGGAAGCTTGTCGAAACCCTGCGCGCGGATGCGACGCACGACTTCCCAGCCGTTGATGCCCGGCATGGAAATGTCCAGCAGCAACAAATCTGGCGCACACTGCGGCAGGAACCTCAGGCATTGCGCGCCGTCACTCGCGGTAAACAGAGAGAACCCGAGCGGACCCAGGGTGTCGCGCATCAGCGTCCGGTGATCGGAGTCATCATCGGTCACCATGATGGTTTTGCGCGGGCCGAGGTAGCCCGAGACGCGTGCTTGAGGGCGCGGCAGCGTCACGTCGCGACGGTCGACGGTGAGCATCATGCGCAGACGGAATACACTGCCGGCACCGGGGACGCTGGTAACGGAAATATCACCGCCCATGACCTGAGCCAACAGGTCGCTGATGGTCAGGCCCAGCCCGGTGCCGGCAACGCCCGCTGCCGAGTCGCCGCGCTCGAACGGCTCGAAAATGCGTTTGAGGTCCGTTGCCCCGATGCCGATACCCGTGTCCCTCACCTCGAATTCAGCGATCTGACGGCGGCAGGCAATACGCAGAACGACCGACCCCTTTTCGGTGTATTTGATCGCGTTGGACAGCAGGTTGATCAGAATCTGCCGCAGTCGCTTTTCGTCGGTGAGCACGACCGCGGGCAGCGGCGTGTCGATCTCAAGCGTCAGCGAGAGTCCCTTGGCTTCGGCCTGCAGTTCGAACATCTGCACCAGTTGCTCGATGAATTCCGGAAAGGCCACGTTGTCGCGGCGCAGCACCAGCCGTCCGGCCTCGATTTTTGCCATATCCAGCAGGCCATCGATCAGCACCGACAGATGTTCGCCGCTGCGCTTGATGACGCTCATGCCGCGGCGCTTGGTGGACGGGGTGCCATTCTCGTGTTCGAGCAATTGGGCGTAGCCGAGTATCGCGTTAAGCGGCGTGCGCAGTTCGTGGCTGATGCCCGACAGGTAACGGCTCTTCGCAAGATTGGCGGCTTCGGCGACTTCCTTGGCCCGCACCAACGCGGCATCGGTTTGCTGATGCGCCTCCACCTCCTGTTGCAAGAGCTGATTCTGGAGCAGGGATTCCTCGCGCGCGACCTGACGGCCTTCCCGAGCCAGAACAAACAGCCACGAGGTGACGCCCGCAACCAGTGTGAAGCTCAGGAAAACCTTGAGTAATGGCCCCTGCAGATGTACGTCATAGCCGTGTCCGTCGAGTGACTCCTGAAAGTACACCAGGCCAATGATGATCGCGATCAGTGCCACCGCCAGCGCCAATTGTGCAAGGTAGCGGCCCAGCGGGCTGTTGAACAACGCCATCGCGCGCGGCGGTAGCCACCCGCCGAAGAAAGCCGTCAACTGATCGTGTAAACGGGCGCCGTCCTTGCACCCATCGTTGCAGCGTGCGTCGAGCGAACAACACAGGGAACAGATGGCGCCACCATACGCCGGGCAATGCGCGATGTCCGGTGCGTCGAACTCGTGTTCGCAAACGCGGCACTTCTGCAAGCCCGCGCCGGGCGACTCCGCTTTCGGTTCGCGCGCGAGGTAGTACTGGCCGCGCGTCGCCCATGCGATGGCTGGCGCGGCCGCGAACGCAACACCGAAGGCGATGAAGGCCGACAAGGCCCGGCACATCTCGCCCATGGCCCCGGCGTACGCCGCCACCGAAATCACCGCGGCAATAGCCATCGCGCCCAGACCCACCGGATTGATGTCGTAGAGATGCGCGCGCTTGAACTCGACGTTGGGCGGACTCAATCCCAGGGGTTTGTTGATCACGAGATCTGCGACCAATGCACCTATCCATGCGATGGCCAGATTGGCGTAGAGGCCGAGTATGGTTTCCAGCGCCTTGAAAATGCCGAACGCCGTGAGCAAAAACGCGATCATCACGTTGAATACCACCCATACCACGCGACCTGGGTGGCTCTGTGTAACACGCGCAAAAAAGTTCGACCACGCGATGGAGCCAGCGTAGGCATTGGTCACGTTGATCTTCAGTTGTGATAGCACGACGAACAACCCGGTGGCAATCAGCGCGAACTCCGGCGAGGTGAAGACGTAACTGAAGGCGGTCAGGTACATTTGCGTTGGCTCGGCCGCTTGATCCAGCGGCACTTCATGTTGTAGTGCGAGGAATGCGAGGAATGATCCTGCGAGCAATTTAAGCGCACCGGGAATAATCCATCCAGGTCCCGCGACAACCAGCGCAATCCACCATCCGGTGCGTGTTTGTGCAGTGGGCCGCGGCAGAAAGCGCAGGAAATCGACTTGCTCGCCGATCTGAACCACCAGCGACATGACCACGCAGGACGCCGCTCCATAGTGCAGCAGGTTAAAGCCGCCGGATGCATCACCGTGCGCGCCGGCGAAGGTGGTCCACTGGTTGAATGTCTGTGGCGCCTGCAGCGCGACGTAGGCAAATGGCAACAGGTGCAGCGCGATCCACAGCGGCTGGGTCCATGTCTGGAAACGGCTTATCAGCGTGATGCCGTGCGTCACCAGCGGAATGACGGCCAACGCGCTGACGATATAGCCGATGGGTAGAGGGATGCCCAGACACAGCTTCAGAGCGTGAGCCATGATCGCCGCTTCGATGGCAAAAAAGATGAAGGTGAAGGAAGCGTAAATCAGCGAGGTGATGGTTGATCCGAGATAACCGAAGCCGGCGCCTCGCGTCAACAAATCCATGTCGAGGCCGTGCTTGGCGGCGTAATAACTGATCGGAAGCCCGGTGAGAAAAATGAGCACGCTCACACTGATAATCGCCCACACGGCGTTGGTGAATCCGTAATTCAACGTGATCGCGCCGCCGATCGCCTCGAGGGCCAGAAATGAAATTGCGCCGAGAGCTGTATTCGCCACCCGGAAATTCGACCAGCGCCGCGCGCTGTGCGCTGTGAAACGCAGCGCGTAGTCCTCCAGCGTCTGGTTGGCCACCCAGCGGTTGTAATCGCGACGGATCGGAATGATTTTTTGAATGGACATGATGTTGAGCCGCGCCGTTCGCGCCTTCTGGTGGTGCGTGAATCAGCAGTGGCGCACCAAAACAGCAAATATGTTGCGGTGCGCTTCGGTGAAATTTTGATGAAGACGCGATGCAACCATACTGAGAGCAAGAGTCGAGCCATAAGGGGGAAATGGCGGTGAGGTGCAGAAAAAATGTCCGGCAAACCAGGGTGAAATGGATATACGCGATTTTGCGTATTTGTGCGATGCAATAGTCAGGCTACTGTGCGGGCGTCGAAAGCAAATTGAAGTGCGGCAGCGGCGCCCGGCTAGAAATTTATTGACTACTACTAATGGAGAAAACCATGACTCAGCGTAAAGATCCCAATGATCGTTCGGCAGATGTCTCCGAGACCACGGATACCCCATCGATGCATCGTCGGCGCATTCTGCAAGGCATCTCGGCGCTGCCGGTATTGGCGGTACCCGGGATTTCGCTTGCACAGCAATTCCCCACTGCCAAGGTCAACACCACTAAGCTCGCGATTACGGAAACCGAGGTCACCGTCGGGCAGTTGCACTCCGCCACCGGCACCATGGCGATATCGGAAACGGGGTCGATCCAGGCCGAACAGCTTGCCATTGACCAGATCAATGCGATGGGAGGCATCCTCGGTCGCAAGATCAAGGTGATCAAGGAAGACGGCGCGTCGGACTGGCCCACTTTTGCGGAAAAATCCAAGAAGCTGCTTATCAATGATCGCTGTGCCGCGGTGTTTGGGTGCTGGACCTCGGCCTCGCGAAAGGCCGTGCTGCCCGTGTTTGAAAAAGAAAACGGGCTGCTGTACTACCCGACCTTTTATGAAGGTCTCGAGCAATCGAAGAACGTGTTCTACACCGGGCAGGAAGCTACTCAGCAGATTCTGTACGGACTCGAATGGGCCAAGACCGAGAAAAAAGCGAAGACTTTCTTTCTCATCGGCTCCGACTACATCTGGCCGCGCACTTCGATGAAAATCGCGCGCAAGCACATTGAGAACTTCCAGAAAGCCAAGGTTGTCGGGGAAGAGTATTACCCGCTTGGCAGCACCAACTTCGGCTCACTGATGAACAAGATCAAGCTGCAAAAGCCGGATTGCATTTTTACCGCCGTGGTCGGCGGCTCGAACGTGGCATTTTACAAAGCGCTGAAAGCCGCGGGCATCACCGGTGACAAGCAACTGCTGCTGACCTTGTCCGTGACCGAAGATGAAATGACCGGCGTTGGCGGCGAGAACTTCCAGGGCTTCTATTCCTCGATGAAGTACTTCCAGTCGCTTGATAACGAGAACAACAAGAAATTTGTCGCTGCCTTCAAAGCCAAGTACGGTCCGAAATCTGTCATTGGCGATGTCACACAGGCCGCTTATCTCGGCGCGTGGCTGTGGAAAGCCGCTGTCGAGAAAGCCGGCAGCTTTGACGTGGATAAGGTGGTGGCGGCTTCGCCGGGTATCGAGTTAAAGCAGGCGCCGGAAGGTTACGTCAAACTCGACGCCAATCATCACCTGTGGAGCAAGTCACGCATAGCGATGGGGATGCCTGACGCCACCTTCAAGGTTGTCGCCGAGTCGCCTGAACTCATCAAACCGGATCCGTTCCCCAAGGGCTATCAATAACGATCTCAATGGAATCGGTGCGGCCGACGCATGAGCGTGCGGCCGCACCGCCGGTCCTCAGGAGCATAAAACATGAATTTCTCTGAACTGCTGAACATCGGCTTGATGCAGGGATTTGCCGGCCTAAGCTTGTTCGCCGTTCTGCTGCTGATGGGGCTGGGGCTCGCGATCATATTCGGCCAGATGGGCGTTATCAACATGGCGCACGGCGAGTTTATGGCGCTGGGCGCCTATACCATCTATCTCGGTTCCACGCTTACCAGCCAGTTTGCGCCCAATCTGATGCCGGTTTATTTTCCGTTTGCCGTGGTGCTGGCGTTCGGGATCGCCTTTGCTGGCGGCTGGTTCATTGAATGGGCGCTTATCCGGCACCTTTACAAGCGTCCGCTCGATACGCTGCTTGCGACATGGGGTGTCAGTCTCGCGATGCAGCAGTGCTTCCGCACCTTCATCGGCCCGAAGGAAGTCAGTCCCACGCTGCCCGACTGGCTGCTCGGTGCGTGGGCGCCAGTGCCGGGCCTGGACATTCCGCGCAACGGTCTCTTCGTGTTGGCGTTGACCTTGGTCGTTACCTGCTGCGTGCTGCTGGCGCTTAGCAAGAGCCGCTGGGGCCTGCGCGTGCGCGCCACCGTGAGCAACCGCGCGATGGCCGGTGCCACCGGTATCGATACAAAGAAGACCGATCGCCTGACGTTCGCCATCGGCTGTGGCATCGCGGGCGTGGCGGGGGCGGCTTTTACCACGATTGGCTCCACCGGCCCGACTTCCGGCCAGCTCTATATCGTTGACTCCTTTCTCGTCGTGACCTTTGGTGGCGCGGCCAGTCTACTGGGTACCGTGGTGTCTGCCTTCGGCATCGCGCAAACGCAATCGCTTGCGGAGTTCTTCATGCACGGCTCCATGGCCAAGGTGCTGACGCTGACACTGATCGTGCTGATTCTGATGATGCGCCCGCAGGGCTTGTTCGCGAGCAAAGTGCGTCGATGACGATGAATCACGCTAGGCAATTGTTTAAAACATCATATTGGAGCCATGCCACATGACCTCCCTGCAAGCTCTGATCAAGCGGTACCAACTGGCGAGCCTTCTGGTACTCACGCTGCTGCTGGCCGTGGTGCTGCCGCTGGCACTCGACATCTTCAGGCTCAACCTCGTGGGCAAATACCTGACATACGCTTTCGTCGCGGTGGGGCTGGTGATGGTGTGGGGTTATGGCGGCGTGTTGAGTCTCGGCCAGGGCGTTTTTTTTGGTCTCGGCGGCTATGCAATGGCGATGTTCCTCAAGCTGGAGGCATCTGACCCGATCACCACCAAAATTCAGTCCACGCCTGGTATCCCCGACTTCATGGACTGGAATCAGCTCACGGCGCTACCCGCGTTTTGGCTGCCGTTTAAGTCCTTGCCGCTGACGCTAATCGCGGTGATTGCGGTGCCCGCGGTGTTGGCGTGGATTATCAGCTTTGCCATGTTCAAACGCCGTGTTGGCGGCGTTTATTTCGCGATCATCACGCAGGCGGTGGCGCTGATACTCACCGTACTCATCATCGGCCAGCAGGGCTACACCGGGGGCGTGAACGGGATGACCGACCTTAAGACGATGCTTGGTTGGGACACGCGCACCAACAGTGCCAAATACATTTTGTATTACGCGTGCGTGGCGCTGCTGATCAGCAGCATTCTGCTGTGCCGCTGGATACAGACCGGCAAGGCAGGCACGCTGCTCCTGGCGATGCGCGACAAGGAAGACCGCGTGCGCTTCTCCGGTTACGACGTTGCCGATTTTCGGATATTCACCTTCTGTCTGGCAGCCGCGTTATCGGGCATCGGCGGTGCGCTGTTCTCGTTGCAGGTGGGTTTCATGTCGCCCAGCTTCGTCGGCATCGTGCCATCGATTGAAATGGTGATCTTCGCAGCGGTGGGCGGGCGCATGAGTCTGGTCGGCGCGGTCTACGGCACGCTGCTGGTCAATGCCGGCAAAACGTTTTTTTCCGAAAGTTTTCCCGAGATGTGGCTGTTCATGATGGCTGCGTTGTTTATCGGCGTGACGATGGCATTCCCGATGGGCTTGGCGGGGTTGTGGGAAAGCCACGTGGTTCCCTGGTGGGCAAAGCGGCAGGGCAGCAAAGCCGTCGCTTCCGTGCCGGAAGTGGCCGCACCGCAGGAGCCTGCCGCGGGAAAACCTTCGCGCGCGCAGGCAGATGGCGCCCCGCTGCCCAAAAATGCCGTGCATGGGAGCATTTAAATGAGTAACACCGACTTTGCCATCGCCATCGAAGACCTTACTGTTTCGTTCGACGGATTCAAGGCGATCGACGCGCTGAACCTCTACATTGATCAGAACGAGCTGCGCGTGATCATCGGCCCCAACGGCGC
>DHVE01000007.1 GCA_002412495.1 Betaproteobacteria bacterium UBA5216 | reverse complement strand
TGCCGGCGCCGGCAAGATGCTGCTTGATTTCGTCGGCGGACAGCGCCTTGATTTCGCGCTTTTCCTGCCCGGCATAGGGCGTGTGCTGCGCCTGCGCGGTTGAAAACAGACACACCGCGGTAATGACCGAAAGCATGATTTGTGTCGTCATGGGGGCTCCTTGAATTGGGTTGATATTTAGTGCTCGGCGGCGCCACTTATCGGGGCCGCACCCGCGAACAGCTTCATTGCGCCTGGCGATTTGCCGGTGAGCGCGAGATTCAACGCGGTTTCGGCGAGCCAGAAATCGCGCTGCGCGTCGATGTGGCTGGAGACGGCGGCGATCTGCTGGCGTGCATCGGCGAGCAGTTCAAACACGCTCAGCAACATGCCGTTGTAACGCAGCAGCACTTCCTCTGAAATGTGTTTGCGCAGCGGCACGATTTCGTCGCGATAGTGTTTCGCCAGATCGTAGGCGGTGCGGTATGTCGCATAGGCTTCGCGTACTTCCGAGCGAGCGCGCACGGCGGTGTCCGCGGCGCGATGCACGGCCTGCATGTAGGTGTGCTCGGCGCGCGCGACCTTTGCGCCGCCCCAATCGAAGATCGGCAGCCGCAGTTCGATTTCATAGCCGGTTTGCCGCGGCTCGTGACTCGCGCTGTTGCGCTGGTAGCCAACCTCGAACACGTTGATGAAGCCGGTGGCGCGGGTTAATCCCATCGAGGACGCGAGGTTTTCTGCTTCCTGCATCGCAATCTGCACGTCGAGGCGGTTCTTGATTGCCTGCGCTTCGAGATCGCGAATGTCGCGAGCCGCCGTGGGTAAGTCCGGCAGCCGCGCGGGCATCTGAAAGCTCGCATCGTCTCCCCACAAGCCCATCAGCCGCGTGAGTTGCTCGCGTTGCGACACGGCGTTCTGTTGCGCACGGGCGAGTTGTGCGGTGGCTTCGGCGTAGAACGCTTGCTCACGCGCATGATCGAGCTTGCTGAAATTACCCGCCGCCGCCATGCGCCGCGCGAGTTCGGCGCTGGCTTCGGCGGCCTGTCTGACGTGTTCGGCGTAGGTGGCGGATTCCCGGGCGGCGACGGCCGCGTACCACGCGCGGCGCGTGTCGGCGGCCAATTGCAACACTTCGCCGGCGACGCGCGCCTGCGTCAAGGCGAAGCGTCGCTGTTCGAGTTCGGTGCGCAGCGGCATTGTCACCAAGCCCAGCATATCAAACAGGAACGTGCGTTCGATTTCGACTTCATCGGCGCGGCGTAGCCGCGTGTATGAAAATCCGGGATTGCGCAGCCGGCCCGCCTGCACCACGTCGGCTTCCGCGATGCCCAGATCGGCGTAGGTGGCCTGCAAGCCTCGGTTGTTGAGCAGCGCGATCCGTACTGCGTCGTCGGGGCCGAGGGGTTGTGGCTTGGCCAGCAGTTCGCGCGTGGCGGCGCGCGCGGACCGGGCGTCTTGTTCGCTGCGCTGCCATGCTGCGTCTTGCTGAATGCGCTCGCGTGTGAGTTGATTCACTTTCTCCATGCCGCCATCGGGCGAGAACGTGGTGCAGCCGGCGGCGAGCATTAAGGCCAGCGACAGCGAAACCGCCGTAAGGTCAAGTTTGTACATCATGGCTTATGTCCCGGCGGATGCGCGGTTTGGGGCGCCGCCCGGGCACCGGCCGCGCCGCCAAAAATGCCGATATGCCCGCCCGCCTGATGCACGTCGTCATTCAACGCGCGCCAGGGCGCCAGCTTTTGCTCGCGAAATGGCTGATAGCCGGTAAAGGCGGAGTCGTATTTCGTGTCGGGCACGCGTGCGTTGGCCGCGGTCGCCCGCGGGGGTGCCGGTTCCGCGGCGATAGCGGGCGCCGCAAGCGTTGCAATACCCAGTGCGATGGGGAAGTAACGAAACATGCTGATCCTCGTGACAAAGCGTGTGCACGCGAAGGACGCGCATGCGCAAAAAGGGACGCGCACAAACCGTGCGTATCCAGCCTGTTCCAGGGGTAACGAGGATTAACCGCGCGGCGGGCGGTCGGGAGAGTCGGGAATAAACAGCGTTGCCAGCGGCAACACAAAGCGCGATACGTCGCTGAATTTCCACGCGGATGCGCTGAACACGCCGAGCGGCGCGCAGGTGTACACCTGATGGCAGCACAGGTGATTGGCGCTGTCGTGCGTGGCATCGGGCGCGGGGGCGGACCTATCCATCCCCGGTGCCGCATCGGCGGGCGCGTGATGCGCGGCGTGGCATGGCATCGCGGCCGCTTGCGCGTCGCTGGCTTTTTGCAGCGGCATGAGTACTGCCGCCAGCCCCTGCAACGGCAGGACAAGCATCAACACCAGGATAAGATGCGTGCGCAGTGTTTTCACAAAATTTTATTTAAAAACAAATGCTTGCATAATTCTCCGCAAGGTGTTCCATGGCGCGCTCCTGCGGGGATCAATGCCAGCATAGCAGAAGACCCCCAATGCCGTGCGAGGTTCCCGCGGCGCGGGTTGCGGCGTAAAACCCGCACGACTCGCTTACGCCTGAACCTTCAAATTCAGCATCATGCCCTGATCCTCGTGTTCAAGATTGTGGCAGTGAATCATGTACACCTGATCGCCTTTGAACGGGTGCGTGAAGTCGATGGCGATGCAGACGGTTTCGCCCGGCCACACCAGCACGGTGTCTTTCCAGCCGAGGTCGCTGGCGGCGAGGCCTTTATCGTTGACGGAAAGGGTCTTCTGCTGCGCCGGGCTGCCTTTGCGTTCGAGTATCTGAAACTGAAAACCGTGGATGTGAAACGGATGCGGCATGCTGGCTTCGGCGTTGCGCACGTTCCACACTTCCGTCGCGCCGCGCTTGACGGTGATGGGCGTTTTTTCATCGTAATAGGTTTGGCCGTTGATGCGCCACACCATCTTGACGTGATCGAGGTGGATCAGGCGCGGTGACGAGCAGTTGGCCGCGATTGGGACTATGCGCGACAGCGTGGCTGGCACGGCGCGGTCGTAAGCCTCCTTGCGGCGCACGTGGATGCGCAGGATCTCCATCGCGACGCCGGGCTCGGGGATGTCGCTTTTGTCCTTCTCTTTGTCCTTTTCTTTCTCCGCCACTTTGACATCGGCCGGCGCGGCGCCTTTGTCCGTCTTGGCGCCATGCGCCTCATGAGCGCCCTTGTCTTCGGGCTTGGCGTCCTTGCCTTTTTCGGCAGGCTTGTTTTTGTCTTCCGGCCCGTCTTCGTTTTCCATCGGGTCAAATGTCACGCTGGCGAGCGTAATGGCGTCGCCGACCTTGGCATTGCGCAGATCCAGCAGCACATCGATGCGCTCGGCCGGCGACACAAACACTTCCTTGATGGTGCGCGGGCTGTCGATCAATCCGCCGTCATTGCCGATCAACTGAAACGGCAGCAATTGCCCGCTGCGTTGCTCATTTGCGTAAAACGCGAGTTTGTAGGGCCGCGCGTTCGATGCATTCAGAATGCGAAAACGATAGACGCGCGTAGAGGCCTCGAAATAGGGCTTCGGCGTCCAGTTCACCAGCACTTGCGAGCCGAGAAAGCCATCGGCCTTGTCTTCATCGGTGGGATTAAACACGAGCTGGCCTTGCGCGTCGAGGCGGCGATCATGCAGCACCAGTGGAATATCGGTCACGCCAAGCTTGAGATCGAGCGACTTTTGCAGCGCGAGTTCTTCGTCGTCTTCCACGACGAACAATCCACCGAGCCCCAGATAGACCTGCTTGCCGGTCAGGTGGTGCGGATGCGGGTGGTACCAATACGTTGCAGCGCGATTGGGCACGGGGAAGTTGTATTCGTACGTGGCGCCACCCGCCACGGCGTAGTGCGGATGCCCATCGTTGTTGCTGTCAACGTGCAAGCCATGCCAATGAATGATGCTGGTTTCCTCCAGGCCGTTCCACAGCTTTGCATTGACCTTGCCGCCACTGCGCAGGCGCAGCACTGGATTCAATAGCCGCTTGCCCTGGCTTTCGACTTCATACGCGAGCAGCGTGGCGGGTTTGCCTGCAACGATTTCCTGCCTGACTGGTTTTGCCGCGAGCGTGAACGCATCCGTGACATCGTGTATGCCATACAGGCCATCCGCGCCCGGCACGCGCAGCGCGTTCGGAAAGGCGGCATCGGGTTTGAACGCGGGCGCGGGTGGCGTGGTGGGCGTAACCGGTGCGGCGGGGCTGGTGGGATTTTGGGTGCGCCACCAAGCGTAACCGCCAGCAGCGCCGGCCGCTGCCGCGGCGCCGGCGATGAGCACGTTTCTTCTATTGGCCATGAGGGATATTCAGGATTGAATGAATAGAGGTGGTTACTTGCGGGCGCGATAGTCCTTCACCGCTTTTTCCAGGTCGTCGAGTTCCTCGCAGGGTAGCAGACAGATGTTACGCAGCGCTTCGAGGTGCTTTTCCGCATTGGGCAGATCATTCAGCATCAGGTAGGCCTCGCCGATGTACTCGTGCGCGCCGCGGTGGCGCGGGTTGAGTTCAATCGAGCGCTTGTAGAACTTGAGCGCGAGATCCATCTGCTTGAGATTGCGATACGAAAAGCCGAGGTAGTTGTGCAGGTCGGCGCTGTCCGGATCACGAAGCGCGGCCTGGTGAAAACGCTTCACTGCCTCGGTCCAGTCTTTCTTTACCATCGCCGCTTTGCCGGCGGCGTAGTCTGGATCGTTGGCGGCCGCGCTGGGGTTGTCTTCGTACGGTTCGGCGTTGGCGCCGGGCGTGAAGCCCGGCAGCACGAACGCCATGAGAACGGCAGCGAATATTTTTTTCAAACGGATTATTTCCGTTTAGCGTTGCGCGATGTACGCGCGGGCGCGTGCAAGCTCGGGACGACTACTGCCGCCTTTTTTCGCGAGATCCATCAATTTTGCGTAGTAGCTGGCAGCCTTGGCGCGATCACCCGTGCCCTCTGCCGCGAGCGCGGCGCCGTAAAAACCGCGAAACCGGTTGGGCTCCCGCGCCTGGGACGCCTCGAATTCCTTGAGCGCCAGCGCCGGTTGTTTTATTTCGAGCAGCATGTCTCCCAGTAATTCGCGCGCTGGCAACACACGGCCCGGCGTGACGATGCTCTTCTCGTTTTTGTCTTCCAGATCAGCGGCGGCGCGCATGAACTTCAGGGCGCCATCGTTATTGCCTTGCTTGAGTGCGATCCATCCCGCGATGGTGAGACGCTGCACCTCGACTTCGGTGGCCCAATAGTTGTCGTTGGCATCCAGCAGCGCCTTGTGCAGACGCGCAAGTTCCACGGCCTCTGTTTCGGCGAATGCAGTATCGTCGCTGCGAGCCGCCCCCAGCGCTCGCGCGAAATGCGTAATGGCGTCTATGAACGCAAATTTGGTCGGCTGCGGCTGCAACTGCATAGCCTCGCGCCACGCGCCACGTTCCAAGGCAAGGCGAGCGCGCATGGCTGTCATGGCGTATGGCGCGGTGCGCACTGCAGCATTGAAATTGGTCACCTTCAGCACGTCCTCCATCGTGCGCTTGGCATCGTTGTCGCGCGCCAATTGCAGATACGCATACACGGCATAATCGCTGGCGTGATAGGCCTCGTTGGGTTCGCCGCCTTTTTTCGCCGCGTCGGCCGAACGCAGATTGGTTGCCGCGGAGTCTTCCCATGCGCCGACACGGGTGAAGATGTGCGAGGGCATGTGCAGCGCATGCGGCGCCGCCGGGGCGATGCCGGCATAACGCCGCGCGGCAGGCAGGCCTTTTTCCGCAATGGGCGGCGCGTCGTAGCTGTGAATCAGGTAATGCGCCACGCCGGGATGTTCTGGATATTTTGCAAATTGCTTTTCCAGGATGGCGGCGGCTTTCAAGTAGGCGGCGTACGTCTGATCAGACTGCAACTGGGTGCCGGCAATATAAAGCGCGCTGAAAATCTGCGCTTCATCGTCATCCGGGTAACGCGCGGCCAGTTCCTCGAATGCCTTGGCACGGGCTGCCTGCCGCGCGCGTTCTCCACGTGTTGAAAAATCTTCGTAGTACGCCGCAACCGCTTCAATGTAATCGCGCTCGCGCTGTGTCTTGGGGCTGACGCGCCGGCCTTGATCGATGGCCGCCTGTGCCGCCGCCGCGTCTTTGGGCGAAGCGCCCTGACCGGCAAGCGGATTATTCATCAGGATCGCGGCGATGCCCCAATTGGCCGCCGCGCATGAGGGATCCTGCACCAGCACATCGCGAAAGGTTTTCTCCGCCGCGCTATACCAGAACGAATGCAGCATCGCGACACCGGTTTCGAACAAAGGTTGTACTTTGGCGTTGCACGAGGTTGCGAACTTGACGCGGCCGAGCTGGCCCTTGCCTTCGTCTTCGTGCGCCCGCGTGGCGCCGGCAGCGAGTAACAGTGTGGCGGACAACGCCGCGGAAGCAATCTTGATAATCGGGCGTGCGCTCATAAGGTGCCTCTCTTGTTGTTCATGGTTCGGGGGGAAAGTCTGCGCTGTGTGCCGCACGCATGTCAATTATCAAAAGACCTGTTATGACAACAGGAGGGGTATGTAAGTAATTGTTTTTATTGCTTTATTTTTCTCGCGCGCATAAGGTCGGCCTCCGTTATCTTGCCGGCGTAAACGTATCCGCCATCCTCGATGCTGCCTGCGCCAGTATAGACGCCGATGACTTCCAGCGTTTCTGTTTTGCTGGTGTTGGCGATGAATTGTTCGACGCCCTGGGGAATGAACTGCACATGCCCCCCTCGTACGGGTGCTGACTTGCCGCCAGCGCCGGCGATGCCTGTGCCCGACACCACGTAATACAGTACTTCGCAGCGGTCGAAGCGATGCTTGTGATGCGCCTCGCCCGGCGCCAACTTCATCCAGAACTGCGCGTTGCGGGCGCTGCCGTTGTGTTTGCCGATGGGCAGACGAAAATCGCTCACATTCCAGCCCTCGGCGGCGTTGAGTTTGAGCGGCTTCACGTCGGCGACGTTGAGCAAAATGCCTTCGGTCAGTGTCGGCGCGCGTGGCATATCGAGATCAGTCTTGGCGACATGGCCGCAAAACTGATATCCGGTATCAGGCACACTTTTAGCGCCCATGTAAAAACCGATGACGAGACCATCCTGGTCCTTGGTTTCGTTATGGAAAAAATGCGGAGAACCGGCAGGCATCAACCGGCAATGGCCGGGGCCAACTTGGGTGCGCTGATCACTTTGACCGACGATGCCGTGACCGTTGATGTAAACCGCAATTTCATCGCATCTGCTGTGCAAATGCTTGGCGTGCGTGGAGCCGGGACGGAAAATCGAATGAAAAATGGTGGTTGCACTGCCGTGCGCGCCGGTTACAGGCAGACGAAACTCAGAGATTGCCCAGCCGTCACCTTTTTGCATGTTTTCGGGGATGACGTCGGTGACGTGGACGAGATAGGGTTGTGACATGATTTTCTCGGGTAACGGGATTGATGGATTCGTCATTCCGGCCGGTGCCGGAATGACAGTGGTGGTATTTATACTATGCAATGACGGTTGGCACGCCGGTCTCCGCAAGATCCCAAAACAACCCCGTCATCATCTGCAAACCTTCGCGCAGAATCGACCCCAGCGAGTGTTCATCCGGCGCGTGTTGCGAGCAGCCGGCGTAGGAGTGGGGCACCCATAACGTTGGTAGCCCCAGCGTCTCGGCGAAACAGTCATTGGGCAGCGAGCCGCCGATGTTGGGCAATATCGCGGGGGCGGCGCCGGTGGTGCGGCGTATCGATTCGGCGGCCCAGCGCACCCAGGCGTGGTCGGGGTCGAGGCGCGTGGCCTGCAAGAAGCTCTTGCGCGCCATGCTGATTTTTACGTTTTCGTAGCCTTGGGTGTCGAGGTGCTTGCGCAGTATCGGAATGAACGAGTCGGCATCGCAGCCCGCGACAAAACGAATCTGACAAGTGGCGATGGCCTTGCCTGGAATGGCGTTCACCGGGTTATCAGGATTGCCGGTGCGGAAGGCGAGAATTTCAAAGGTGTTCCATGCGTAGAGTTTTTCGGCGGCGCTTAATCCCGGCTCGCCCCAGCCCGGATCGATTTGAGGTTCGTCGGGTTCCGGTGTGGGTTGGCAATCGACGAGCACTTTGCGAATGCTGGCGGGAATGTGGTCCGGCAACAAGTCGCGTACCAGCACTTTACCCTCGCGCGTGACGATACTGGATAGCGCATGCATGAGCACGATGCCGGGATTCGCCAGGAGGCCGCCCCAGTTGCCGGAGTGATGCGCGCCGTCTCGCAGATCAACCGTGAAATTCAGATTCATGCAGCCGCGCGAGCCTAGATACAGCGTGGGGCGTTTCGCCGACAAGCGTGGGCCGTCGGAGGCAATCAGCACATCGGCTTTGAGCCGTGCCTTGTGTGTGGCGCAAAAGTCTTTCAGGCCCGGCGAACTGAGTTCTTCGCCGGTTTCGAGCATGAATTTCACATTGAAGCCGAGCTTGCCGCGTTCATCGAGCACGGTTTGCAACGCGGCCATGTTGACGGAGTGCTGCCCCTTGTTGTCGGCGGTGCCGCGGCCATAATAGCGGTCACCTTCCTGCTTGAGTTTCCACGGCTCGATGCCCGCGCGCCATTGGTCTTCAAGGCCACGAATCACGTCGCCGTGGCCATACATCAGCACGGTCGGCAGGCGGTCATCCTCGATACGTTCGGCAAGCAGAATCGGGCCGACACCCTCGACCGGGTTCGGCAGTATCTCGGTTTTGAATCCCATGCGCGCGAAGGCGGGGGTGATCTCGTCGTTGAGATACACGTCCATGAAGGGCCGGCTAGCGGGGATTTGGCTCTCGGTGCGGATGGCGACGCGTCGCGCGAGGTCGGCGATAAATTGGCCTTCGTCAAAGTGACGCGTGGCGCGGGAGATGGCGGATTCGCGGGTCATGAAATAATTCCCTGTAGGTGCGCGATGTTGGCGCGCCAATGGTATCAACGAACGCGGTCTGTGGGCGAATGCGCGCATCCGGACTTGCTCCCATGGCCGATGCGTCCGGTCTATAATTCACCCATCGTTTGTTCGTCCGCCATTCGCAAATTCGCTATCCACGGAAATTATCATGCAAGTTACCCGCTTGACGCCTCAATTCGGCGCTGCCGTCACCGGTGTGGATCTGGGGCACCTCGACGACGCGCAGTTTGCCGCTCTCAAACAGGTTTGGCACCAGCATCGTGGCTTGCTGGCGTTTCCACGGCAGCATTTGTCGGACGATGGCCTGCTGGTGTTTTCGCGTCGCATCGGGCAGTTGGATTCGCCGCCGAATCAGGAACACGGTCGCCAATCGCCAGAAGGGTATCCGGATATTTATGTAGTCTCCAACGTCAAGGACAACGCCGGTCGGCCCATTGGCGCGCTGGGCGACGGCGAGGCCGTGTGGCACACCGACATGAGCTACGAATCCAAGCCACCGTTGGCGTCGATGCTGACGGCGCGCGAAATTCCCGCCAGCGGCGGCGATACCTGGTTCTGCGACATGACCGGCGCGTATGAAGATCTGCCGCAGGCGCTAAAGCAGCGTATCGCGACGCTGAAGGTCAAGCACGATGGCACCTACAACTCGGGTGGATTCTTGCGCGCGGGCGTGACGCCCATCGATAACCCGGAACTCGCGCCGGGTATGCTGCATCCGGCGGTGATTCGCATTCCGGAAACCGGCGATGCGGTGCTTTATCTGGGGCGCCGGCGCATGTCGTACATTTCCGGCCTCTCGCTCGCCGACAGCGAAGCGTTGCTCGATGAACTGTGGAAGTATCCCGTCGCCGAGCATCGCATCTATAAACACAAATGGCAGGTCGGTGATCTGGTGTTGTGGGACAACCGCACCACCATGCACCGGCGCGATCCGTTTCCCCCCACGGAACGGCGCATCATGCATCGCACGCAAATTAAGGGCGAGGCAGCGCCCGCGGCATACGGCGGCTGATTCGACTTCGGTTTGCCGTTTCCGGGCGTGCCAGCGTGGCGCGGTGATGTCTGATATGGCGGATGACGTAAAAGTCAATAAAAACATTAGGTTAGTGGCATGTCGCCTTTTGGGCGCGGCATGCCGATCCGTGTTTCTTTCGCGCTGGAAAATGCTACACTGCGCGCCGTTTTAGCCAAGACCAGGAAGTGTATGAAATGGCCGATAAGAAACACGTTAAATTTCCCGGAAGGCTGGTTTTTGTTGGCTTCGGCTCCGTGGGGCAGGGTACCTTGCCACTGCTGCTGCGGCACGTCGACATGCCGCTTGACCGCATCACCATACTCACCGGCGACGAGCGCGGCAAGGCCGAGGCGGCGCACTACGGCATAAAATTTATTGTCCAGCCGCTCACGCAGGACAATTACCGCGCGTTGCTCGACCCGCTGCTCGACAAGGGCGACTTTCTGCTCAATCTGTCGGTGGATGTGTCCAGCGTTGCGCTGATTGAGTTCTGCTACGAGAAGGGCGCGATGTATCTCGATACCTGCATCGAGCCGTGGCTCGGCGGGTATACCGATCCGACGGTGTCCGCGTCGCATCGCTCCAATTACGGCCTGCGCGAAGACGTGCGGGCGCTGCGCGACAAATATCCCAACGGCGGACCGACGGTGATTCCGACGCACGGCGCGAATCCAGGACTGATTTCGCACTGGGTCAAGCAGGGGCTGATCAACATCGCGCGTGATTTACATCGCAAGACCGACGTTCCCAAAACCAAGGCGAAATGGGCGCAGCTTGCCATGAAGCTGGGCGTGAAGGTGATCCACTGCGCCGAGCGCGACACGCAAGCGGCCAATCCCGGCAAGCAACGCTTCGAGTTCGTCAACACCTGGTCGGTGGATGGTTTCGTCGGCGAAGGTTCGCAGCCGTGCGAACTGGGCTGGGGCACGCATGAAAAACATTTCCCGCACGATGGCCAGCGCCATGAATACGGTTGTGACGCGGCAATCTACCTGACGCGCCCCGGCGCCTCGGTGCGGGTGCGCTCGTGGACACCCAGCGAAGGCAATTACCACGGCTTTCTGATTACCCACGGCGAGGCGGTGTCGATCGCGGATTATTTTACGGTGCGCGAGAAAGACAAGGTGCTGTATCGCCCCACCTGCCACTATGCATATCACCCGTGCGACAACACCGTGTCGTCGATTCATGAACTCGCCGGCAAGAATTGGGAGTTGCCGGAGAAAAAACGCATTTTGATGGACGAAATTTTCGACGGCACCGACGAACTGGGCGCGTTGCTCATGGGCCATGCGCGCGGCGCGTACTGGTACGGCTCGCGTGTCACCATCCAGGAGGCGCGCAAGCTGGCGCCCTACAATAACGCCACCAGTATTCAGGTGGCGGCGGGCGTGCTGGGCGGCGTGGTGTGGGCAATGGAAAATCCGCGCGCGGGCATTCTTGATCCGGATGATCTGGATTTCAAGCGCGTGCTGGAAGTGGCGAACCCGTATCTGGGCGAAGTGCGCGGCGTCTACACCGATTGGAATCCGCTAAGGGGCCGCCATCATCCGTTTCCGGAAGACGTGGATGAATCCGATCCGTGGCAGTTCAAGAATTTCCGCGTGACCTAGGGCGACGCCGTGTCACGCCTGTCACGCGGGGCGGCGTAACACGCGTTACTCCATCTGCAAATTCAGTTTCTTGACCACGCCGCTCCAAAAGGCGTGCTCCTTGTCGATCATGGCGGCGAATGCATCGGGCGCGAGCAGGTAGACCTCGGCCGCTTGGGCCACGATGCGTTCGGTCATTTCCTTGTTGCCGAGCGCGGCTGTAATCGCGGCATGCAGCGCGCCCGTGAGGTTGTCCGCGGTGGCAGCGGGAGCGAAGATGCCATTCCAGGTCGAGACGACCAAGTTGGGCACGCCGGCCTCGGGAGCGCTCGGAATCGCGGGCAACGCGGTGAGTCGCGTGGCGCTGGTTACCATCAAGGGCTTCAGCTTGCCGGCCCTGATATACGACATGCCGGATGGACTGGTGGCGAACTGTGCCTCGATATGCCCGCCGAGCAGGTCGATGAGCGCGGGGCCGCCCCCTTTATACGGCACGTGCGTGATTCGGACGCCGGTCTGGGATTGCAGCACTTCCGCCGACAGGTGATTGGTGCTGCCGTTGCCCGCCGAGCCGAAGCGCAATTTGCCCGGATGGTTTCGCGCAAGCGCTAGCAACTCTTTCATGGATTTAACCGGCAGCGACGGATGCACCACCAGAATGTTGGGAAACGTGACCACGGGCGTGATGGCGGCGTAGTCTTTTGCGGGTGATGGTTTTCCCAGCAGCGCTGGGTTCATTGACATATTGTTGGAGGATCCCCATAGCAGGGTATAGCCGTCGGGCGGCGCTTTCGCGGCGAGACCGAGACCAATAAGGCCGGTGGCGCCGGCGCGATGATCGATGAGAACCTGCTGTCCCCAGTGCTGCGACAGACGTTGCGCCAACTGGCGCGCCACCAGATCACCGACGCCGCCGGGCGGCACCGGCAGTATCAGTCGTACGGGTTTCGACGGGTAGCCTTGCGCAGAAACCGCGACGGGCGTGATCAGCGCGCAGGCCAGAAATAGTCCTTGAATAGTTCGATTGGTCACGATCATCATCCTGCGCGTATGCCACGCCGCTTGATCACCGCGCTCCATTTGCGGCGTTCGGCGTCGAGAAAACTCAAGAATTCTTTTGTGGAGCCACCGATCAGATCGGCGCCGAGTTCGGTCATTTGTTTGCGGTAAACCGGATCGGCGAGAATGTCGTTCAGCGCCTTATTCAGTTCGCCGACGGCTGAAGCAGGTGTTTTTGCCGGTACCAGAATACCGTGCGCGATGGAAGACTCGAACCCGCGCACGCCGCTTTCTTCAAACGTGGGTATGTCGGGCAATGAGCCACTGCGGGCGGTGCTCGCAATGGCAAGGCCGCGCACGCGTCCGCCGCGCACATGCGCGATCGCAGTGAGTGTGCTGTCGAACAGCAACTGAATTTCACCGCCGATCAGTGCAGTGACGGCGGGCGCGCCCCCCTTGTAGGGTACGTGCGTGATGTCGATGCCGGTCGCGTCGCGCAGCAATTCTCCAGCGAGATGTATCGACGTGCCGGTGCCACCCGACGCGAAATTTAATGCGCCGGGACGCGCCCGCGCTAGCGCCAGCAATTCGTTCACGTTAGTCGCGGCCAGGCCGCTGTGGGCCAGCAACACATGCGGCGTCTTGCTCAACAACACCACCGGCTGAAAATCCCGTTCGGCATTGAACGGCAGTTTTGCGTAGAGCAGTGGATTCACTGCCAGCACCGGATGCGCGACGAACAACATGCTGTTACCGTTGGGGGTGGCGTCGGCAATGGTGGCCGCCGCGATATTCCCTGCGCCGCCCGCGACGTTCTGTACGATCACCGATTGCTTGAGCGCGCGGCTCAAGCGATCCGCGATGCGTCGCGCATTGACATCGGCCGCGCCGCCCGCGGGCGTGGCAGCGACGATGCGCATGGGGAGCCGCGCAAAATCCTGCGCGAGTGTCGGAGCGATGCATAGTGTGAACGCCATGCCGACGATCCACGGTGCGAAAGTGTTTTGTCGATTCATTGCGGTAGTATACAAACTTCAATCGCAATAGAGTGGAAATGAACATGACAGGAATGACTATCCGCGCCGCGAACGCGCCGTTGACAGGCAGCGTATGTCGTTGTGTGGCGCGAGCATGAGTTTGTTTATCAGGGATCGCTTGGCTACCCTGGTGCATGGCATCCGCTTTGACGGTTTGCCCCCGGCGGTTGTCCATCAGGTCAAGCGCATTGTGCTGGATACGCTTGCGTGCGCCTATGGCGCGATTCACAGCGAACCTGCGCGCATGACTCGCGAGATCGCGCGCGCGTTGGGCGGCACGCCTGAATGTGCGCTGATCGGCGCGACGGAAAAAACATCCTGCACGCTCGCAACGCTGGTGAACGGCACGCTGATGCGTTATCTCGATGGCAATGATTATTATTTCGGCCGCGATTCGGCACATCCCAGCGGCAACCTCGCACCGGCGTTGGCCGTTGCGCAGCATGCGCGGCGCAACGGGCGTGACTTGATCGAGGCGATGGTGATCGCGTACGAAATTCAGTTGCGGTTATGCGATCTCACGGGCGTGTCTGGGCGTGGCTGGCATCCCGGCACGCATGTACAGTTTGCCAGCGCGACGTTGGCGGCACGGCTGCTCGCGGACGACGTGAAGGTGACGGCGAACGCCATCGCCATTGCCGCCAGCCATAACAACACACTGGCGCAATCGCAGCGCGGAAACATCCCGATGATGAAGGCGACCGCCGAGGCGATGATTTCCAAGGGCGGGGTCGAAGCGGCGTTGCTCGCGTTCAAGGGGCTGACCGGGCCGGAAGAAGTTTTTGAAGGCGATGCTGGCTGGAGCAAAGTGGTTGCGGGTGAATTGGACAGCGGCGCGCTGACGGCGCCGTGCGAGGATCGCTACCGGGTGATGGATGCGTGTTTCAAGCCTTATGCCGCCGTGGCCGGCGCGATGGCGCCGATTCAGGCCGCCATTGATCTGGCCACGCAGAACGTGATTCACGCCGATTCGATTGAACAGATCACCATCAAGCTGCCCGCGAGCGCCGCCAAAAAAGCCTCTGGCGATCCGAAGAAACTGGTGCCGCGCGACAAGGAGACGGCCGATCACAGCTTTCACTATTGCGTGGCGGTGGCTTTGCTGGATAAAGCCTGTGGAGAAGCGCAGTTCAGCGAAGCCAGACTGAATTCGCCGCAGATGCGCGAGCTGATCGCCCGCACGCGTATCGAATCGGACGATGCATTGACCGCCTTGTATCCCGGATCTTCGGGTGGCGGCGTGACCGTGAAACTGCGTGGTGGCGAGACGTTCGAGAAACAGTATCCGTATCCGCCGGGGCATCCACGCAATGCGGGCAGCGATGCTGATATCGAACGCCGGTTCTTTGAACTATCGGAGGAAGTGCTGGCGCGACCCGCCGCGCAGGCGGTGATCGATGCCGTCTGGCGGCTGGATACCCTTGAGGATTTGGCGCGTTTTCCCGCATGACCCACGACATTCACGACACTGGCGACACTCGGGCGGGGCTGCCGCGAATCATCGGCGGCCTGCTGATATTGTTGCCGTCATGCGCGTGGGCGCAGGACAGGTTCGAGGCGTTTCCCGCGAAATCCGTCAGACTGATCGTGCCGTACGCCGCTGGCGGACCCAACGACATCGTCGCCCGTGTACTGGGGCAGAAATTATCCGAGCGCTGGAAGCAGCAGGTAATCATCGATAATCGTGGCGGTGCCAATGGCGTGATCGGCGCCGAGCTCGCGGCCAAGGCGCCGGCGGATGGATATACCTTGTTCTTGGGGAATGCCGGCGTGATGGCCAGCAATCCAGCGCTTTATTCGAAACTGCCGTATCACGCGGAAAAAGACTTTGCCGCCGTCAGCCTGATGGTGCAGGCGCCGTTGCTGCTGGTGACGCATCCTTCCTTCGCCATCAAGACCGTGGCGGATCTTGTCAATCAGGCGAAATCGCGGCCCGGTCAATTAACCTTCGGCTCGGGCGGTACCGGCGGCGTGGCGCACATCGCGGGTGAGCTGCTTAATTACCTGACGGGTATCAAGACCGTGCATATCGCCTACAAAGGCGCCGCGCCCGCGATGACGGATTTGCTCGGCGGGCAGGTGGCGTTTACCTTTACCGGGCCATTGGCGGCTTTACCCAACATCAAAGCGGGCAAACTCACCGGCGTCGCGGTGACCACCAAAAAACGCGCGGTTGCTTTGCCGGATATACCAACGGTAGCGGAAACCGTTCCCAACTACGAAGTACGTGCGTGGTACGGCATCGTGGTTCCCGCGCGTACGCCCACGCCCATCATCGACAAAATCAACCGGGATATTGCTTCTGCCATTCAGATGCCGGATGTCGTGCAGCGTTTCACCAGCGACGGCGGTGAGATCGCCAGCGGTACGCCCGCGTCCTTCGCAAAACTTATCCGTGAAGAAATTGCGATGTGGACCCAGGTGGCGAGGCAAGCGCACCTTAGCCTCGATTAACGCTGTTCAATTAACGAACAAGGTCTGTTAGCCAAGTAAAACATCGGCAGCGGTAATAACTTCTACGAAGGTATCCGCGAATGGCCCAAAATACCCAAGGATGAATCGCTGGGCGAGGTCAGTCGCGTGGCGACGGATTCACAGGATCGCGTTTACGTTTTTCAGCAGGAGGCCCCGCCGATGGATACCGGCTGAACCGGACGCCCGTGGCGCGCGTTGCGCACGAGCGCGCCGTTTAATTATCCCGCCGAAATGATGCCGCATCCGAACGGCGATATCTACGCGAGGCTCACAGTCGATCAGAGCGTCGTCAAATTCGTGTGGGTGAGATGAGGTGAGGTGAAGTTCAGTCCGAGGCAAACATCGCGCGCGGCGGCGCGACGCGCTTGAACACGATGTCGCCGTACCACGCATGGGCGTTTTCGCCGGTGTTGTCGGTATCGGTCATCACGGCGATGGCGGTGATGCGGCCAGGTTCGGCGCCGAACGCGCGCTTGTAGTCTTCATACACGTTGCGTGTGATGTCCTGCCATTGGCCGACTTTCTCACGGCCTGATTCAGCGACGATCATCTTGATGCGCGACGTATGCAGATTGGGCAACACCGTATTGCGCGCGGCCCGGTTTTCCCAGATATACATCAGTGTGGCGTACGGCAGTTGCTGGCGCGTGAGCAGCCGCACGTTGTCGAAGAACATGCGGTCGTCGAGCGGCAGGGTTTCAATGTCGCCATCAAAGCTCACCACCACGCGCACCGGAGAATCCTCAAGATGCTTGGTGGTGTTGTCGGCGGTCTTGATCAGGTCTTCCACTTTCCATTGCCAGCTGAGCACCGGATATTGCAGCGGATCGAGATCGAGGCGGTGCACCAGGCCGGACGCCGAACTATCGGCCCTAGCCTTGACGGCCGTGCGGCCCTCGGTGTCGACGAGTTTGTATTCGGTGGATTTTTTGAAGCGTGAAATGGTCCATTCACGCCAGCCGTTGGGCAGTGTGTCGCCCGGATCGTTGTCGGAAAAGAGTTTGACGTACGGCAGCGCGATTTCCGCTGGCGGTTCGGATACGCTCGCGCAGCCCGAAACGGCTAATAGCGCGATAACCATGAACAACAAACGCAACATCTTCCTCCGGGTGGAATGCCTGCGGTATGCGGGTGCGCCAATGCCGTGCGGCGCGACGGAGCGCCATTCTAGCAACATCGACTGGGTTGCAAGCGGGCGGCGTCGGAATCCGTTTAACTATTTGTTTTTATTTGCTATTTTGCACCAGCGTTTCGCGCGCCAGCGGCGGGTTGGCGGCGAAATAGCGCTTGATGCCGGCGAAGATGGCCTCGGCCATTTTTGCCTGATAGGCCTCGTTGTTTAGGCGGCGTTCTTCATCGGGGTTGGTGATGAACGCGGTCTCCACCAGAATCGAGGGAATGTCCGGCGATTTCAGCACGGCGAACCCGGCCTGCTCAACATGATTTTTGTGAAGTTTGTTGATGGTGCCGACTTCGCCCAGCACGGCTTTCGCGAGTTTCAGACTGTCGTTGATGGTGGCGGTCTGAGACAGATCGAGTAGCGTTTGCTTGAGAAACGGATCGGGCACGTCGAGGTTTACGCCACCGATGAGGTCGGCTTCATTCTCCTTGCGGGCCAGCCAGTTGGCGGCGGCGGATGTCGCGCCGCGTTCGGACAGTGCAAACACCGACGAGCCGCGCGCATCCGGGCTGGTGAACGCATCGGCATGCACCGACACAAACAGGTCGGCGTTGGCGCGCCGCGCTTTCGCTACGCGGGTGTGCAGCGGCATGAAGTAATCGCCATCGCGTACCAGCAGCGCGCGCATGTTCGGTTCTTGTTCTATGCGTTCTTTGAGCTTGCGCGAAATGGCGAGCGTGACGTGTTTCTCCCACGTGCCGTGTTTGCCGCGCGCGCCGGGATCTTCGCCGCCGTGGCCGGCATCGATGGCGATGGTGATCACGCGACCGGGCCGCAGCGGTACGCCGCGAACGCTTTTCTCCGTCGGGCGTGCGGCCGTCTTATCCGGTGTCGGACGGGCCTCGATAGCGGGCGGTGTCGCGGATGGCGCTGCCACGGCGGACGTTGTTGTTTCCGGCGGACGATCCCGGTTGTCCAGCAGAGCCAGCAGTGGATCGGGCGGCTCCAACGGATAAATATCGAGCGCCAGCCGATGGCCGTAACCGGCCACGGGCGCTAGCGCAAACACCTGCGGTTTTACTTCGGATTTGAGATCGAACACCAGACGCACCACGCCCGGCTTGAACTGGCCGACGCGCACGGATTTCACATACGGATCGTTACCGCCGATTTTGTCGGCGAGGCCGTTGAGCACCGTATTGAGCGCGACGTTTTCGAGATCGATCACCAGCCGTTCCGGGTTTTTCAGGCTCAGCATTTGGTGGCGTATCGGCTGCGGTGATTCGAGCGTGACGCGGGTGTAGTCGGCGGCGGGCCAAACGCGCGCGGCGGCAATTTGAACCTGTGGCGCCTGCGCGAACACGGTGGTGGCGTAGCCGATGCACGCCAGCACGATCAGACACAGGATGAAGGGTTCGAGGGCGGAATCGCGCGGGCGCAGCATCCAGGTGAATGGCGCCCCCGTGGCACGGACTACGACGTTTGCAACCTTTTCAAGCAAGATGCGCCAGCCTCCGAGTCAGCGAAGATCGACACGTTTCTCCCCAAACCCGCCACGTGCAACACTATCCGCAAATCTGCTGCCGGCAACCCGGCGGCTCTGTTTGATTTTTCCGGCCACTCCACCAGACACACCGACTGTGGGTTGAAGTACTCCCTGAAGCCGGCTTCCCCGAGTTCTCGTGGGTCGCTGAATCTATAAAAATCAAAGTGATACAAGTATAACCTAGAAACTTCATAAACTTCAACCAAGGTAAAAGTCGGGCTTTTTACCTTGCCTTTAAAGCCCAATCCGCGCAGCAACCCGCGCGCCAGGGTGGTCTTGCCGGCACCCAGTTCACCGATCAGGTAAATCACCATGCCCGGCGTCAGCCCGGCCGCCAGCGCGTCCCCCAAGGCCAGAGTATCGGCTTCGGCGGGAAGCGAGCGGGTAAACTCGGCCTTATGTTCAGTCATGGGGAAAGGTTAAGCGGCATGGATTTGGCCACGCTCGCGCGCGACATCAAACAGTGGGCGCGTGAGCTGGGTTTTCAGCAAGCGGGCATCGCCGATTGCGATCTGTCGGCGGCGGAACCGAGGTTGCTGGCATGGCTGGAAAAAGGATGGCACGGTGACATGGATTATATGGCACGCCATGGTACCGCCCGCAGCCGTCCGCCCGCGCTGGTGCCGGGCACGCTGCGCGTCATATCCGCGCGCATGGACTACATGCCGGTGGAGGCCCGCGTGATGGAGGATGTGCTGGCCGAGCCGGAACGCGCCGCCATCGCGCGTTACGCGCTGGGGCGTGACTATCATAAGGTGCTGCGTGGCCGTTTGCAGCAACTCGCGGAACGCATTACCGCCGCCGTGGGTGAGTTTCAATACCGCGTGTTCACCGATAGCGCGCCGGTGATGGAGGTGGAGCTGGCGACCAAGGCCGGCATCGGTTGGCGTGGCAAACACACGCTGTTGCTCAATCGCGAAGCGGGATCGTATTTTTTTCTCGGCGATATTTACACCGATTTGCCATTGCCGGTGGATGCACCGCAGACTGATCATTGTGGCACGTGCAACAAGTGCATCACGATATGCCCGACGCAGGCCATCGTCGCGCCGTATCAACTCGATGCGCGGCGCTGCATTTCGTATCTCACCATTGAGCACAAAGGTTCGATTCCGGAGCCGTTGCGCCCGCTGATCGGCAACCGCGTTTACGGCTGCGACGATTGCCAGATGGTCTGCCCGTGGAATCGTTTTGCACGGTCCAGCGGAGAGCCGGATTTTGCCGTGCGCAACGGGCTGGACAATGCCATGCTGGTGGAGCTTTTTGCATGGAGCGAAAGCGAGTTTGATGCCAAACTGGCGGGCAGCGCTATACGGCGCATTGGTTATGAGCGCTGGCTTCGGAATCTCGCGGTGGGGATGGGGAATGCGTTGCGGGTTCTCGGTGACACGTCAGCGGCACGTGCCATCGTGGAAGCGTTGCAAGCACGTGCCGATCATTCGTCCGCGCTAGTACGCGAGCACGTGGCGTGGGCGCTGCTGCAATATTTGCGATGACTGCGCGCTGATTGCAACTTAATTTTCGGATTTCCACGCGGTGTGTAGGTCTTTAGGATAATAAAATAAGACGCGGCGCGCACAATGGATCCCGCTCCAGCGGCACGTCTTGGACGCCTGTATCTTAAGGACTAATCTTTTTGTGTTCGTCGCGCATACAGTCGTGCTCGATCATCGTCCGCGGGTTGTGCGGATGGCAGGGCTGACGTTAGTGGCGCGGGCAGGCCGTATCGACTCCCGGATAAATCGCATCCAATCTATGTAAGTCAGTCGTAAGCAAGCGATAGTACGTTAAAGACGGAGGAGTCTGATGAGTCAACGCAAAAAAATTCTTGTAGTGGACGACGACGAAGCCGTTATCGACTTATTGCATGCCAAGCTGGCAAAATTGTATGACGTGGTGTCCACCAACGCACCCGAACGTGCATTGTTGCTGGCCCGGCAGGAGTCGCCTGACCTCATCATCTGCGATATTGGCATGCCGGAATTCGATGGCGCCGATGTGTCCTGGGCACTGCGCAACGACAGCGGGCTGCGGGACATTCCCTTTGTTTTTCTGACCTCGCTGGCATCACCTTCGGATATGCAGGGTCTCGGTGAGCTGGGTGGCCGACCCGCCATCTCGAAGTTCTGCTCGACGGCGGAATTGTTGGCCGGCATTCAGAAGATGCTGGAAGGCTGACGTCCTGAATGGCTCGACGTGGTCACTGTCGTGCCATGTATAGGGGGCGAATTGACGTCCCATGCCTGTAATATGCATGAAATGACCGCACAGAAACCACCGACGGTACGCCCGTGTTGAAAACCTTGGCTCGCTTGTTGCGCGGACTCGCACGGCGCCTCGATCGGACAGTAGGCGACGAGGTTCGAGGCAATGAGCCTCTGGTGGAACGTTCAACAGAATCACGCGAGGACGAACAAAACCAGCGCGACCAAATTGCGCTGATGCGGGCGATTATTGAGCACCTGCCCACGGGAATCTTTGCCAAGGATGCGCAAGGCCGATTTACTTTGGTGAACCGTGCATGGATCCGCTCGTTGGGGTTGCCCGCGGAGCAGGTTGTTGGCAAGACCGTGCATGAGATATACCCGCCGGAAATGGCGCAGCGATTCGCCGCGGAAGACGCGGTGTTGCTCGCGCAAGGCGCCTCGGCGCAGTCGATCGAATCCATGCGCACGGGGCCGCGCCCGAATCAATTTCGCGTCGTTCGCAAGGCGGTGCTTGCCCGCGACGATGGAAGCGTGCAAGGCCTGATATCCAGCAGCACCGATATTTCCGAGTTAAAGCATTACGAGCATGAACTGGCAGACCGTGCCAAGTTCATCAGCGAACTGGTGGATGCGCTACCGATCATGGTCGCAATGCGGGATGTCGAGGGCAGATATGTCCTGGTGAACCGGACGTGGGAGCGAATCACGGGTGTCAGGCGTGAGGATGCCCTGGGCCGCCGCCGGCGCGAGTTTCCGGGCTGGCGTGGCGATGCCCGGATGCTGAGGGATGCAGAGGAAATCGAGCGTGCCGATCTCGAATTGCTGGCGCGGGGCCCCAATTTTATTACCGAACCGAGGGCGGTTAACCGGCTCGGGCACTACTACCTGATGACGCGCCGCGTGCTCGCCGATTCGGAGGGCGCGCCGGTGGGCGTGTTGTCGGCGGGTATGGACCTTACCGAGCGGCGCGCCCTGGAAGAAGCGCGTGCCCTGGAGCAGCAGCGTCTTGAACTGGTCGTGCGTGCTACTAAAGTGGGTACGCTCGATTGGGATGCGCGAACACGAACGTTCTATTATTCGCCGCGCCTGAAGGAAATACTTGGCTACGCCCCGGATGCCGATACCGCGGATTGGCCCGAGTTGTTCACGCATCGTGTACACCCGGAGGACAGCGAACGCGCGAGCAAGGTGTATCAAGAATGCGTGTCTGGCACCGGGACCGGTGGCACTACCGAGCATCATGACCCCATGGAATACCGCGTGCGCCGCGCTGACGAATCCTACGTATGGGTCGAAGCACAAGGTGTCGTGGTGCGAGATGCCGCCGGTCTCGCGGCGCGTTATATCGCAACCTACACTGACATAACGGCGCGGCGCGAGCAGGAAGACGCGCTGCGGCAAAGCGTGCGCTTGCGCGAGGAAGTCGAACGCATGTCGCGCCATGACTTGAAGACGCCGATCAACAGTGTGGTTGCCATGTCTCGCCTGCTGCGCGAGGGGGGGCGCGTCGCGCCTGAAGATATGGAGTTGCTCGCAACCATCGAGCGCGCGGGTTACCGAATCTTGAATATGGTGAACCTGTCGCTTGACCTGTTCCGCATGGAAACCGGGAGCTACCAGTTCGATCCCCGGGCGGTGGACCTGGCACAGGTGGTGCGCCGGGTGGCCGCGGACCTTGAAAGCCAGGCCGCTTCGAAAAACATAGACTTGCGTGTGCGCGCGAATGGTGCTTCCGCGGCAACCAACGTGGTGCTGGCGCGCGGCGACGAGCTATTGTGTTATTCGATGTTCGCCAATCTGGTGAAAAACGCGATTGAAGCCGCGCCCGCCGGTGCGACGGTGTCGATCCACCTGCGAGCGCAGGCGGACGCGGTGTTTGTCGAAGTGCATAACCCAGGGGCCGTACCCGAGGCCATACGCGGCAATTTTTTCGAAAAGTATGCGACGACCGGCAAGCGATCGGGACTCGGTCTCGGCACGTATTCGGCGCGCCTGATGGCGCGCGTGCAGGGCGGCGAACTGTCACTCAATACGTCCGACGAAAATGGCACGACCCTGACGGCGCGTTTCCAGACAGCCGACGCGCGCTTGCAGCGTGCGTCGGAAAGCCGAGCAACCGAAAGCGAGCGCGTCGAGGAGCAAAGGACAATGCCCGCGCTGCGCGTGCTGGTGGTCGATGATGATGAATTTAACCGGCTGGTCTTGCGACGTTACCTGCCCAGCCCGCCGCTTAGTGTTGCATTCGTGGTGAACGGGCGAGCCGCGCTCGATGCCGCCGCGCGTGAGTGGCCCGATGTAATATTAATGGATCTTGAAATGCCGGTGATGGACGGCTACGAGGCGGCGCGCCGGGTACGCGCGATGGAACGTGACAAGAATCTAAAGCGCTGCCTGATCGTCGCGATCTCATCCAACAACGAACCAGCCATTGCCCAGCGTGCGCTCGCCGCGGGGTGCGACCGCTATATCGTCAAGCCCGCGCCGCGGCAGGTGCTGTGGAATCTGCTGAGCGGATCGGCGGATTGGAGTAACGACGCAGGCGAGTTCGTGGACAAGGCGGCTACCGAGGGCTCGCGCGCAATGGATGCGGTAACCGTGGATGAAGATTTGCGTCCGGTGCTGCCGGAATTCCTGCGTACTCGCCGCGAGTTGCTCGAAGAGTTGCAAGCCGCGTTGACCGCGGGGGATCGCGCGCTTGCGCAACGTCTCGCACATCGCATAGCAGGCAGCTTGGCGATCTATGGATTCAAATGGGCCGCGGCCGAGGTACGCGCGATAGAGGACGACGCGGCTCATGACGACGCAGCTGATCCTGCAAGACGCGTCGCCGGGCTGCGCGCGTATCTGGATAGTGTCGTCATCGAATATGCGCCGGTTTCCGGGCTGGCCGCAAAGGCTTAGGCGTAGCGCACGCGCTGGACCGGCTGGCGGCTGCGCGACAGGATCGGAATTGCGCCGTTAAAGCAGGAAGTTGATGAATTTGTGTCGTCGCATGTTGGCGCTGCACTGACAGGCCGGCACGAATGGCTTAGTATTTCCGTGCTGAGTCTCCGAGTCTCCGATTTTATGAAGTGCCAATAGTCGAGGAGGAGTCCATGCAATGCAAATCGTTCTCGTCCGTCAGTGCAATCATTTCAACCTTGGCTGTCGTTGCGTTGATGAGCCAGTCCTTACCCGGGATGGCGCAAAATTATCCGGTAAAACCTGTGCGGATCGTCGTGCCGTTTGCCGCCGGCGGCGGTACGGATGTGCAGGCACGAGTGTTGAGCAAGCATCTGCAGGATATGACCGGACAACCCTTTATCGTGGATAACCGCGCGGGCGCCAGTGGCCTGATCGGTGCGGAGATCGTGGTCGCTGCGCCGCCGGATGGTTATACGGTTTTAATGACCACCGCGACGCTCGCCATCGTGCCGACATTCATGGGTAAAACCATGAAGTTTCAACCGATGCGCGATTTGGCGCCGGTGATTCAGGTGAGCACGACGCCGATGGTGTTTATCGTGCACCCGAGCGTTCCGGCCAATACCCCGCGCGAATTCATTGCGCTGGCCAAAAGTAAAGCCGGCATTTTTAACGCGGCGATCAACGTGCCCGGCAGCACCAGTCATTTATCGGCCGAAATGCTGAAGCAATTTACCGGTATTCAATTCACCAGCATTCCCTACAAGGGCGGCGGACTGTCGATGGTCGCGCTCATGAGTGGTGAAACCGATTTCCAGTTTGCCGAAGGCTTGCTGGCAATGCCGCAAATCAAGGCGAACAAGGTGCGCGCCCTGGCGGTGACCACGCCGGAGATGGTGGCATTTTTTCCCAAGTTGCCGGCCATGCATTCCATCCTGCCGGGATTTATCTCCGATAACTGGTTTGCGTTTTACCTACCGGCGACTGCGTCGAAGGAAATCGTTGGCACGTTGAATGCAGCCATACGCAAGACGCTGGAGCACAAGGACGTGCGCGCGATGTTCGAGCGCGATGCGTTGGTGGCGCGCGGCGGCTCGCCCGAGAATCTTGCCACGCATCTGAAAAGCGAAACCACGCGATATGCTGACATTATCCGCAAGGGCAACATCACGATGTAGCCGTAGCCCGCTTGCACGCGGCCTTGGACGCAAGCGTCAATGCCACGAATGTTACACACGCAGCGCCCGCCACGGCATTTTCGGCCAGGCGGGGCGAGAACACCACAAAAAATCCGTGGTCCTTGATCAGCGCGGCAAAGCTTGATACGGCAAACGGCATCATGAAGAGCCGCGCCACGGCCCATTTATCCATCGCGCGGATGCCGCTAACCGGCATCACGCTCAATATTAACGCGCAGCCGATCACAACGCTGATGCCCAACGAGTTCAGCCAGATCGAGGGTCGTGGGTCGAAGTAAAAGCTGGCCATCGCCAGGTACCAGATCAGGTAGCACCAGAGGATGGTTTTTCCAGCACGCAGCTGGCCGAAGTAGTAGCACAGGTTTCGCATGAGACTGCCGCCAGTTTACCCCGATTACCGTGCCAGGCGGCACGCACGCGGTGCTAAAATTTGGCCGATGATGAAGACACCACATTTGGTCGCAACCGTTCGCGTCGGCACGCCTGTTTTGCTTTGTGCATCGCTTTGTCTGTCGCTGTTAATTGCAACCCAGGCGGGGGCGCAAGCGTACCCGAGCAAACCCATCCGCCTGCTGGTGCCGTTTCCCGTGGGCGGTGGCGTAGACGGCGTGGCGCGCATTGCGTTTGCGCGCCTGGCCGAGCAATTGAACCAGCAGATTGTGATTGACAATCGCGGCGGTTCCAGCGGCATCGTGGCGACGGAGCTGGCGGCGCGCGCGCCGGCGGATGGCTACACGCTGTTTTTCGGCGTGACGTCCGCGCTGACGATTTTGCCGCACTACCATCGCAAGTTGCCCTATGATGCAGTGAAGGATTTCGCGCCGATCAATCTGATCGCCGCGGCGGCCTACATTCTGGTGGTGCATCCGTCGGTGCCGGCGCAATCGGTAAGGGAGCTGGTGGCACTCGCCAAACAAAAGCCGGGCACGCTGAATTTTTCATCGGCGGGCAACGGCTCAACCTTGCATCTCACCGCCGAGCTGTTCAAGAGCATGGCGGGCATCAACATTGTGCATGTACCCTACAAGGGCGCCGCGCCCGCGTTGACGGATTTATTGAGCGGGCAGGTACAGATGACGTTTAATCCGGCGTCGGTGGCGTTGCCGCAGATCAAGAGCGCGCGCCTGCGCGGATTGGGCGTGACGAGCGCGAAACGCTCCGCGCTCGCGCCGGATTTGCCCGCCATCGCCGAAGCGGGCGTGCCGGGTTATGAATCAACAGGCTGGTATGGCGTGCTCGCGCCGGCGCGCACGCCGGGCGACGTCATCACGCGGCTGCATCGTGAGCTTGCAAATGCGTTGACCGACAAGGATGTGCGCGAGCGATTTTTTGCCACCGGCGTCGAGCCCATGGGCACCACGCCTGAACAGTTCGCCGCGTACATGCGCGATGAATACGTGAAGTGGGGCAAAGTCGTGAAAGCGACAGGCGCCAAGCCGGAATAAAAATGTCAATTAAATCAATTGTATACGATGACTCTGCCGATGTGTTGGTGATCGGTGGCGGACTCGCGGGCTTGTGTGCGGCCATCGAAGCCGCGAACACCGGCGCACAAGTGACGTTGCTGGAAAAACGCGGCGAGTGCGGCGGCAGCAGTGTGTTGTCGGGCGGGTTGCTGGCGTTCGCGGGCACCGACCTGCAACAGGCAGCCGGCATCCGTGACAGCGACGCGCAACTGTATGACGACCTGCGCCGCGCGGGGCAGGAGCAAAACGATGCGGCGCTGGTGCGCACCTATGTCGCCCATCAGCGTGCCGCGTACGACTGGTTGAAAAAACTCGGCGTAGTGTTTACGTCGGTGGAACTCGCGGCGGGCCACTCGGTGCCGCGCGCGCATTCGCTGCGCTCACAGGATTTTTTGGCATTGATGGAACAGCGCGCCCGCGATACCGGGCGGGTGAAAATTGTTTTTGATGCCGCTGCGGAACGGCTGCTGCGGGCTGGCGACGGTGCGCGCGTGGAAGGGGTTGTAGCGCAAATCGGCGGCAAGGCCGCGAACCTCCACGCACGGCGCGGCGTGGTGTTGGCCGCCGGCGGCTTTGCGCGCAACGCGGAGATGGTGAATCTCTTCGCGCCGCATCAGGCGAAATGCGTGGTCTATTGTGGCGAGGGTTGCGATGGCGACGGCGTGCGCATGGCGTGGGCGCTGGGCGCGGGCTTACGCGACGTGGTGCATATCAAGGGGACGTTCGGTTTTCATCCGGACACCGGCAAAACGCCAGGGCGCGACTGGAGCAAACACTCGGTGTATCGCGGCGCGATTCTCGTAAACAAGCGCGCGCAACGCTATGTTGATGAATCGAAATCGTACAAATTGCTGGGCGACGCCGTGTTGCAGCAGCCCGATGCGCTGGCGTACCAGATTTTCGATCAAGGCGTAATGGATACGTCCAGCGACACCGCGCCGCTGTTTAAATTCAAGGAGGCGCTGGCGCTGGGCCGGCTATGGTCCGCGCCGACACTGGACGCGCTAGCGCAATGCACCGGGCTGGACGCGGCCACGTTAACCGCGACCGTAGCGCGTTACAACGGATTCGTGCGCGCGGGCCACGATGACGATTTTGGCCGCACCGGATTATCGTCGGGCTACGGCAAACTGGTGGAACTGACGCGCGGCCCGTGGTACGCGTATCCTTCGACCAGCGGTTTGATCGCCACTTATTGCGGCGTGACGGTAGATGCCGAAACGCGCGTGATCGATGTATTTGGGCATCCCATCGCCGGATTGTTCGCGGCGGGCGAGATGGCCGGCGGTTTTCACGGCGTGGCTTACATGACCGGTTCGTCGCTGGGCAAATGCGTGATTTTCGGGCGCGTGGCGGGGCGTAATGCGGCAACGTAGGTGTCCGGATAAAAATCTGAAAGGGAATGGTATGGCCAGCCGACGTTTGAGTTTGTTGTTGGTGGTGTTGGTGATTATCGCGGGCGGGGCATCGGCGCAGACCTACCCCACCAAGCCCGTGCGCATCATTGTCGGCTTCCCGCCGGGCGGCGCCACTGACATCGCAACGCGCGTGATGGCGCAAAAACTCAACGAAAGCATGGGCCAACAGGTGATCGTTGATAACCGGCCGGGGGCGGCCAGCAACATCGGCGCGGAACTCGCGGTGCGCTCGGCCCCGGACGGCTATACGCTATTCATGGGCAGCGTCTCGCTTTCGATCAACCCGACGTTATATGCCAAGCTCGCGTACGATCCGCTGCGCGATCTGGCACCCGTGGCGCACGTGGCGACCACGCCGTTCATGCTGGTGACGCATCCGTCGATGCCGGTCAAGAACGTCAAGGAATTCATCGCGTTCGTCAAGGCGCGGCCCGGCGAGGTCAACTACGTCACCGCCGGCGCGGGCTCGGGCGCACATCTCTTCATGGAATTATTCAGCTCGCTTGCCGGCGTAAGGTTGACCAGCGTGCATTACAAGGGCCAGGCGGCGGCCACCACGGACGTGCTCGCCGGCCACGTGCCGGCGCAGTTCGACAACATCCTCACGCTGGCTCCGTTGGCGAAATTGGGCAAGCTGCGCGCGCTCGGCGTGAGTACCGCGCAACGTTCGCCATTGGCGCCGGATGTTCCTTCCGTCGCCGAAGCCGGCGTGCCGGGCTACGATGCCGACGCGTGGTTTGGCCTGTTCGTACCCGCGGGCACGTCCCGGGACATCATCGCACGTCTTAACACGGAGGTGATGAAAGGCCTGCAAGCCGCGGACATGCGCGAACGGCTGCGCAGCTTTGGCGCCACGCCCGGCAGCGGTACGCCGGAGCAGTTCAGTGCGCATTTTCGCAATGAAATTACCAAGTGGGCGAAAGTGGTCAAGAGCGCGGGCGTGCGCGTGGATTAACAGCGCTGCGCGACTGCCTTACGGTTTGCCGAACTTCGACCTTTACGCTTTCGCCTTCGTGCATTCGTGCAGGCGTCCGCTGTTGCGTCACTTTGTGACCGTCTTGCCGGTCGTTCGCCCTTGGGCATCTTTGTGTACCGTGGTGTTGCCGGTGGTGGTTGATTTGCCCACGGTCTTCCCCGAGTTATCCGTCGTACGCGTGGTATTGCCCTGGGTAACGGACTTGCCCACGACCTTGCCGGATTTGTCGTAATGCTTGGTGGTGTTCCCTTGCCTGACCGACTTGCCGGCGCTGCTGCCGGTTTTGCTGGTGTGCCGGGTAACGTTGCCCTGCGTGGTGGAACGGCCCGCGCTGCTGCCACTGCTGGTGGTGTGTTTGCTGGTGGTGGTTTTTGAGGTGCTGGTCGCGGCGGGTGTCACGGCGGGCGCGGCAATCAGGAAGGCCATCGCAAGGGTCGTCATGGTTTTTACAAGGCGACGCAGATTCATTTTTTTCTCCCTCGATAATGTTGCGGTTGTGTTGATAAAACAGCTTTCTTGCTGCCGGCCTGAAATGATTTGCCGGGCTCGGATTCACTGGCATGAAATTCCCTTATACCCTCAGCCCCTAGTTCTCTATCGACTTCGAGAGGGAATTCTTGAGAACGCCGGGTTCAACGCGCCCTCGATGCCAATACCGCCTTGCGCACAAAGGCTTTTTTCTCGGCGGGGTCCTGAATCTCGTCGGAGATCAATAAATACAGTTCAACCTCGTCGCGTGCCTTTGCGGCGGCGCGCTTGATCACGACACCGGCAACGGCGCCGATATGCCGGGCCAGTTCGGATTCTGCCCGCTGCAGAACTTCCGGCGTGAATTTGTGAGACAGTGGTTGTGGCCGGGTGGTTATGGCGGACTCGGAATCCTGCTGTGCAGCCGGCGTAGCTAGTGAAAGAGGCGGAGACGTTTGCTCCTCGCGCGCAAATTTCCTGAGAAACGCGGCGCGCGTTTTTTCGTCTTCGATATCCTGCCCGACGATGGCACACAATTCGGCGAGTGTGACTGCCTTGCGCGACGCATTGCGCACCAACACCGGCGCAATCGGGCCAAGGTGCAACGCGGCTTCCGTTTCAATGCGCTTGAGTACGCCGCTGTCGAAAAGGATGGCAGTGGTGGCCGGGTTGGCCGCAGCGGCCGCGCCCGGTTGGGTTGGGGCTCTTTGCGTCACGGGCTGCCCGGCCGGTGCGTTGATTACGCGTTGCGTGGCATCGGCCGACGTGCCGGGACGCCGCGTCGTGGTATCGGCGCCGCCGCCAGTGCCGGCAATCCCCAATCGCGCGATAAAGTCCGCCGTGCTTTGCGGGCGTTCATCTTCATGCGGCTTCAGCGCCCAATCGATGGCGCCCAGCAATTCCGCCGTGTAACGGCCCAGCGGCAACAGCGCCGTCGCGGGCACCATGTCGTCCTTGCGGATGCGTGCCGCGGCTTCAACGGGTTTGTTGCCGGTGGCCATCCAGTACATCACGCCGCCCAGCGCATACAGATCGCTCCACGGGCCTTGCTTGCCGCCCGCGTGATATTGCTCGAGCGGCGCGTAGCCGGGCGACACCATGGCGGTCATTTCCTGATTGCCGCTGACTTCGCGCGCCGAGCCAAAATCGAGCAGCACCGGGCTGCCGTCGGCGCGTATGCTGATATTGGCCGGCTTGATGTCGCGATGCAGATAACCGGCCTTGTGCACCACGGCCAGTCCGCCGAGCAACGGCAACACGATGTCGAGCAGGGCTTGCTGTGACAGCGGCCGGCGCGTGTTGATCCAGTTGTGCAGCGCGTCGCCTTCGACAAACTCCATCACCATGTAGCCGGTGTGATTGCCTTCAAAGAAACGCATCACGCGCACAATATTCGGATGCCGAAACGAGGCCAGCGTGCGTGCTTCATCCAGAAACCGGCGCAGGCCCCAGTCGTAGGACTCGGCGTCCTCGGGCGTGCGCGCAGCTATCGACAAGTCCGCCGCGCGTGCCGAGAAATCCACGGGCAGATACTCCTTCAGCGCCACCTTGAGGTTGAGATTGACATCCGTCGCGAGATACGTGATGCCGAAGCCGCCCACGCCGAGCACGGATTCCACGCGATACTCATTGATGACATAACCCGCTGGAAGGGCGTTGTGGGGGTTGCTCATGAATGGGGCGGGGTGCCGCGTCAGCCCTTGTTGATGAGTTCAATGGCCTTGGCCAAGCTGCGCCGCATGCGATTGAACGATTTGCCGAGCGTCGCCACTTCGTCCTTGCCGTTTTCGTTAAACTCGGCGATATCCATGTTTCCGGTGCTGATTTTGTCGGCCGCGTCGGACATGCGCGTGATCGGCTTCACGATCAGCAGACTCATCATCACGTTCAAAATCACGAACAGTGCCAGAAACACCGCCGACAGGGAAATCATGAACGTGTAAAACGCGCGATTGGCGTTCTGGATCGGCAGCGACATCGGCACGGAAACCACCTGCGCGCCGATGACTTCCATGTGCTTCCAGCCGAAGCCATTGTTGGGGCCGTAGATTTTGACCATGGCGGGTGGCGCTTCGGCGGCAGTGGTATGGCACGAGAGGCAGGCCTTGTCCCTGATCTGGAAGGGGCGCGCGAGATACAGCGACTGCCCGGTCGGCGTTTCGCGAATGCCGCTGATTTCCGTGCGGGTGGTATCGTTGCGGAAGGTGTTGACGATATCGCTTTCCCATTCCACCGCCTTGTTGCGCGGATTGGTCGGGTTCAGGGCGGCTTCCTTGTAGGAATAATCCGCATATTTTTTGCGCAGCGCCGTCATGATTTCGGTGGCCGAATACGCCGGCACGCTTTGCGGATGAAAGACGTCTTCGCTGTACGGAATCAACGGGCGTATTTGTTGTGTGGTGTAGCTGCGCATTGACAGCGCGGCCTCCATCATCACGCCCGCGTTGCGCAACACTTCATCGCGCGCATTCCGGTGTAGCAGATCATGCGAAATGTATCCCGTCACGCCGAGTCCGACGGCGAAAACCAGCAACAACACCAGGTTGAATTTCAGTCGCAGTCCCATGAGATTTTCTCCTGTTGGTCCCTGAGTTTCTTGTGTCTCTTATGTCTATCGCCGCGCGAACGCCTTACACACGATATCAAAAGTATAGGCGTTCCTTGGAAATCCTGCCTAAATCAATCTGTTATGCCACTGATTAACCTGGATTTTGCGCGGCATCGATCCCCGCCAGCCGGCCGAACACCGCACCCTTGAGCACGGAGGTCGCGCCCGTGTAGGTCTTGTAGTACAGGCCGACCACTTCGCCGGCGGCGTACAGCCCCAGTATCGGAACACCATCCAGATTGAGAACTTGCGCGCGCGTGTTGACCTTGAGGCCGCCGAACGTGAGCACATTCGATGAAATTACCGGATAGGCCTGATACGGCGGCTTGTCGAGCGCGCGCGCCCAGTTGGATTTGGGCGGCGTCAGCCCTTGCGCCGCGAGGTGATCGAGTTCGAGCGGTTTGAAGGTTCCCTTTGTATCTTTTGCGCAGGCGGCGTTGTAGTCGCGCACGGTTTGTTCTAACGCGGCTGGCGGGATTTTCAGTTTGCCCGCGAGTTCGGCAAGCGTGGCGCCGGTGATTGGTGGCTGGTCGCTGCGCAATCCCAGTTTGTAATTCGGCACGTCGTTGATTTTGTCATCGAGAATGGTGTAGGCGATGCCGTTGGTTTGATTGAATATTTTTCGCGTAATCGATTCATACACGGCGTCCACGGTGCCGGGGGCCTCGTCTGTAAAGCGCAGGCCTTCCTGATTTACCAGAATGCCGTAGGGGAAAATAAACACCGACGGCTCGGGGCGGCCCGAGCGCGGATCAATCGGCTCGGCGTGATAGCTGCCAAAGTCGCCGCAGGGTGCCGCGCCGATATCGAGCGCCATGCGGATGCCTTCGCCCTTGTTGTAATAGCCGCCGCGCGCCACCGGACGCAGGTATACCGCGCGCGGGCCGATATAGCGCGTCTGCATTTCGGCATTGCCCTCGAAGCCGCCGCAGCCAAGAATAACCTTGCCCATGAAGTGCATCGGCTCGCCCTTGCTGCCCTTGTTCACACTGGCGTGCAGACCGGTGACTGCGCCCTGTTCGCTTTGCAACAGCGCGGTGGCGGTGGTTTCGTAGAAAAAGCGCACGCCTTTTTTGTCGGCCGCGGCGGCAAGTGCTTCCACCAGCGCAAGACCGCCGCCGATGGGCAACAGGCGCGGCTGTGACTTGGTGAGAAACTGCGTCGGCAGAAAATCGAATTTCACGCCGAAGGATTTCAGCCACTGCACGGTTGGCCCGGCGGCATTGGCAAAGGCAGAGATGAGTTCGGGATCGGCAAAGGAGAGCGTTTTTACGATGGCGGGCCAGGTGTCGTACGCCTGCGTGGTGTGCTTGACCAGTTCCGGATCAAGGTAACCGCCGCCGTTTTCCGCCAAGTGAGTTTCAAAGTCGTCAGTGACTTCGGTTTCGCTTTTCATGCGCAGATAGGCATCGGTATAGCGCGTGTTGCCGCCGCGCTCTTCGAGGGGCGCGCGTTCCAGTACGGCGACGCGCGCCCCGTATTCGGCGGCTGAAACGGCGGCGGACAGGCCGGCAATGCCGCAACCGGCGACGACTACGTCGAATGAATGCGAGGTGATGCTCACGGTTTGCTCTCCCTCAAGCTACAATTGAGCTTCATCTGGATGCGTGCGAAAAAAATCCAGATTGTCATGCCCGCGAAGACGGGAATGGCGCGATTGGAATTTGTTATTGGCAAGTTTACCCCGAGAAGGAATGGAAAATCATGGCTATGCGCATCTGGCATCAAAGTTTCACGGTTCTGGCGGACCTGCCCGCCTATAACGACGCGCTGGAGGCGCATTTCAGGAAAGTTGCGCGTCCCGACACCGAAATCGTCATGCATGGCATGGCTGACGGGACCTATCCCACGGCCTATCCCGGCACGGACATCTGCTTTGATGTGATCCAGCGTCTGCACGGCCCGCAGTTTTTGCTCGGCGGTATCGCGGCGGAGGAGCAGGGCTACGACGCGTATGCGATCAGCAGCATTCCCGACATCTTTTTACGCGAATGCCGTGCCTCGCTCAATATTCCGGTGGTGGGCTATGGCGAATCGGCGATGCTGTTTGCCTGTGCACTGGGCGAGAAATTCGGCATTCTCAATTTCATCGAGGGCATGTCGGGACAATTGGCGGACAACGCGCAGCGTTACGGGCTGGGAGCACGATTCGTCGGCGCGCGCCAGGTGGGTTTTACTTTTGCCGATGTGCTCAAGGGCTTTGACAACCCGGCTGAATTGATCGAGCGTTTCAAGGTGTCGGCGCGAAAAATGATTGCCGACGGCGCGGACGTGCTGATTCCAGGCGAGGCGCCGATGTGTGTGCTGCTCGCGCGTAACGGCGTGAACCGCGTTGACGATACGCCGGTGATGGATTCGCTGGCGGCGTGGATCAAGATGGCGGAGTCGCTGGTGGATTTGCGCCGCAGCAGTGGATTGTCCCCGAGCCGGCGCGGCTACTTTCAAGCCATGCCGCCGCGCCAGAGACTCAAGGATCTGTTGGCGTTTTATGGGCAGGCGAGATTGGCGCCCAAGTCGTGAGGCGTGAGGTGTCAGGCATGAAGCGCGCGGTGTCGGGGATGCGGGGCCGGTACTTGCGTTTGGGCGTACTGTTAATTGGCGCGGCGCTTATGTCGCCCATGGCGCTGGCGCAAGGTTATCCGGTCAAACCGGTGCGCATCATCGTGCCGTTCGCGGCCGGCGGCGGCACGGATTTGATCGCGCGCACGCTGGCGCAACGGTTAACGGAGTCGCTGGGGCAAACCTTCGTGGTTGAAAACCGCGGTGGCGCGGGCGGCGTGATCGGCGCCGAGATGGCGGCCCGTTCCGCGCCCGACGGCTATACGCTGGTGATCGGTTCACCGGGTTCGATGACGATCAACCCGAATCTCACGGCGAAAATGCCGTATGACACGCTGCGCGATTTCGTGGCGGTGTCGCTTGCCACCATCAGTCCGTTTGTGCTGACGGTGCATCCGTCGCTGCCGGTGAAAAACCTCAAGGAGTTCATTGCGCTCGCGCGGTCGCAACCGGGGCGGTTGAATTACGGCACCTCGGGTAATGGTTCGGTGGCGCATTTGTCGACGGAGTATTTAAAGTCACTGGCGAAAATCGATTTGGTGCATGTGCCGTATAAAGGCAGCAGCTTGGCGCTCACCGACACGCTGGCTGGACAGCTGCAGGTGTTGTTCGACAATCTGCCGGTGGTTCAGCCGCACGTCAGGAGCGGCAAGTTGCGCCTGCTGGGCGTGGGCACGCAGAAGCGTTCCGCGCTGATTCCGCTGGCGCCGACCATCGCGGAATCCGGCGTGC
>DHVE01000071.1 GCA_002412495.1 Betaproteobacteria bacterium UBA5216 | reverse complement strand
GTCGGTTTCCACGGTCATTTTGATTTGGACAACAATTTCAGCGCCTGCCGAATGCCATCATTCACGCTGGCATCCACCGGCAACTGCTTCACCGCCCACGAGGCTTCCTTGTCGTTATAACCCAGCGAAAGCAGCGCATTGACGATATCGGAACTGGCGGTGATCGCGGCACTGGCGGACGACGAAATCACGGTCACCTTGAGTTTGTCCTTGAGTTCCAGCAGCAGGCGTTCGGCGGTTTTTTTGCCGATGCCAGGAATCTTGGTGAGCCTGCCGGTATCCTGCGCGCTCACCGCCGCATGCAGATCGGCCACGCTCAAACCCGACAGCACCGACAGCGCCGTGCGCGCGCCCACGCCGGAGATTTTCAGCAACTGGCGAAACACCGTGCGCTCCTGCTCGGTGGCAAAACCGTACAGCAGATGCGCGTCTTCGCGCACCGTCAGATGCGTGAGCAGCGTGACATCCGCGCCGGCGGCGGGCAATTGATACAGCGTACTCATCGGCACGTCGATTTCATAACCGACGCCCTGCACATCGACGATGATTTGTGGCGGCTGCTTGGCTAGCAGTTTGCCCGTGATGCGGCCGATCAAACCAGCCTCCCGCGCTTCATACGATACCCCGCCGTCGCCAGCAGACCCAACCCCTGCCCGCCATGCGCATGACAAATCGCGCACGCCAGCGCATCCGCCGCGTCGGGGTTCGGGTCGCCCGCGAGCCGCAACAACCGTTTCACCATTTCCTGCACCTGTTCTTTTTTGGCGTGGCCGTTGCCGACCACCGCCTGTTTGACTTGCAGCGCAGTGTATTCCGAAACCGGCAGATCGTGCATCACCGCCGCGCAGATGGCGGCGCCTCGCGCCTGACCCAGCAGCAGCGTGGATTGCGGATTGACGTTGACGAACACTTTTTCGACCGCCACCTGCACCGGCGCATTGTCGCCGATCACTTCGGCAAGCCCATCGAGTATGGTTTTCAGCCGCAGCGGCAGTTCGCCGGTGGCGGTTCGGATGCAGCCGCTGGTGACGTAGGTGAGCTTGCCGCCGGATTTCTCAAGGATACCGAAGCCGGTGGCGCGCAGGCCCGGGTCGATGCCTAAAATGCGTATGGTTTGAGAATTGCCCAATGCAAGCTGTCGCACTGCTTTACGAAGCCTTCACGAAGCCCCTTCCCCCTTGAAGGGGGAAGGCTGGGATGGGGGTGAAATCATGGCGCACATGACATTCCTCACCCCCACCCTAACCCTCCCCCCTCAAGGGGGAGGGAACTAATCCGTTGCGCGGAACCTTCACGCATCCGCATCAATCACGGCACTGGTATAAACCTCCTGCACGTCATCCAGCGCCTCCAGCGCATCGATCAGCTTTTGCATTTTTACCGCGTCATCGCCGGTCAGCACATTCTCGGTAGTCGGTTTCATGATCACTTCGGCGAGTTCCGGTTTGAAGCCGGCTTTTTCGATGCCTGTCTTAACCTTGTGAAACTCGTGCGGATCGGTGATGACTTCGATGCTGCCGTCTTCGTTGGTCACCACGTCCTCGGCGCCGGCATCGATGGCGGCTTCCATGAGTTTTTCTTCGTCTGTGCCCGGCGCAAAAATCATTTGGCCGCAGTGCTTGAACAAAAACGCCACCGAGCCTTCGGCGCCCATGTTGCCGCCGTTTTTGGTGAACGCAAATCGCACATCGGCCACCGTGCGCGTGCGGTTGTCGGTCATGCAATCGACCATGACCGCCGCGCCGCCGATGCCGTAGCCTTCGTAACGAATTTCTTCGTAGTTCACGCCTTCCAGATCGCCCGTGCCGCGCTTGATGGCGCGCTCGACATTATCTTTTGGCATGTTGTTGGCGTAGGCCTTGTCCATCGCCAGACGCAGACGCGGATTGGTGTTTGCATCACCGCCGCCCAGACGCGCCGCCACCGTGATTTCTTTAATCAATCGCGTGAAAATCTTGCCGCGCTTGGCGTCCTGCCGGCCCTTGCGATGCTGGATGTTCGCCCACTTGGAATGCCCTGCCATATTGCGTCCTTGTACGTCCCAGAGTTTGTTCCTGAGTTTTCGGAACCCGCTACAATGGATAAAATTTTATCACGGAGACCGTCATGCCCGACCCTTTATTAATCGCCAAGGACACGCTTGGCGAGCAGGCCTTGTGTTTGCTGCCCGCGCTGGCCAATCGCCATGGCCTGATCGCGGGCGCCACGGGCACGGGCAAGACCGTCACGCTGCAACGCATCGCCGAATCACTCAGCCGTATCGGCGTGCCGGTGTTCATGGCCGATGTAAAGGGCGATCTCGCGGGCCTGTCGCAGGCGGGCGAACTGAAGGGCAAAGTCAAAGACCGCGTTGAACAGCTGAAAATCGACGACTTCAAAACCGAAGCCTGCCCGGTGGTGTTTTGGGACACGTTCGGCAAGCAGGGCCATCCGGTGCGCGCCACCGCTTCCGAAATGGGGCCGCTGCTGCTCGCGCGCATGCTCAATTTGAACGACACGCAGCAAGGCGTGCTCACGCTGGTGTTCAAAATCGCCGACGACAAGGGCCTATTGCTGCTCGACATGAAAGACCTGCGCGCAATGCTGCAATTCGTGGGCGAAAACGCCAAGCAGTTCACCACCGAGTACGGCAACGTGTCGGCGGCCTCCATCGGCGCGATCCAGCGCGGCCTGCTGGAGATTGACCAACAGGGCGCGGATCGGTTCTTCGGTGAGCCCGCGCTCAACATCATGGATTTTATTCAGACCGACGCCAAGGGCCGCGGCATCATCAACATCCTCGCCGCTGATAAATTGATGACCTCGCCCAAGCTCTACGCGACGTTTTTGCTGTGGATGCTGTCGGAACTGTTCGAGCAACTGCCCGAAGTCGGCGACGTTGAAAAACCCAAGCTGGTGTTCTTCTTCGACGAAGCGCATCTGCTGTTTACCGACGCGCCGCAAGCGCTGCTGGAGAAAATCGAACAGGTGGTGCGGCTGGTGCGCTCCAAGGGCGTGGGCGTTTATTTTGTCACGCAAAACCCACTGGACGTGCCCGACACCGTGCTGGGCCAACTCGGCAACCGCGTGCAACACGCACTGCGCGCCTTCACCCCGCGCGACCAGAAAGCGGTGAAATCGGCGGCCTCCACCATGCGCGCCAATCCCAAGCTCGATGTCGAATCGGTGATCACCGAACTCGCGGTGGGCGAAGCGCTGGTGTCATTCCTCGATGAAAAAGGCCGCCCCACGATCGTCGAGCGCGCCTTCGTCGCGCCTCCCGGCAGCCGGCTGGGGCCGGTCACGACGGAAGAACGCGCCGCAATCATCAAGGATTCGCTGGTCGCGGGCGTGTATGAAAAAACCGTGGATCGCGAATCGGCATACGAAAAACTTACCGGGCGCGTGGCGGGAGCCGCCGCACCCTCGGGCGCAGGAGGCGGCGCGCCCACTGCGGGAACAGCGCCTGCGGGCGCCCCGCCCGCGCAGCAAGAAAGCGGCGGACTCTTCGGCGGATTGAAAGACATCCTGTTCGGCACCACCGGCCCGCGCGGCGGTCAGCACGACGGCCTGGTGCAGACCGCAGCCAAGAGTGCGGTGCGCACTATCGGCACGCAAGTGGGGAAGGAAATCCTGCGCGGCGTTCTGGGCGGGATTATGGGGGGGGGGAAGCGTCGCTGAGCAGCTAAAGTAAGTACCCTTCTATCCCCTCAAATTTCAGCGCCCTTGGGCCAAGTGTGCGTTGCGAAACATAAGCAGGCAGATTGTATTACTTTGGGACTCCCTCACTCATAGGTACGGTCGTTGACGGCACTGCTTTTACGTATCCGCGTTCTCGAACAACGGGATCCAGTTCACTTTTTCATTACCCCCAAAGTAAACGGGACCACGTCCCCAGAAAAGAGGTAGCGTTGCTTTTGGCACCGAATGCGCAAAGGCAAAGGCCAACCCCAACCCCTCCATGCCTAACGCGCATCGTTGAACTCGATCAGGTGGCCAGCCAGTTAGATAATTCTTCTTGTATAAATAGTTCTGCCACAGTTGACCACCTATTTCGCGACAAAACGACTTCGCCCTATCTATTTTGTCACCCCAGAGTTCCGTGTGCTGAAACACTTCTGGCTCAATTCGACTACGAAGTTGCTCGGTAAATGTATCTGTAAATTGAGATGGTACGCCCTCAGATATTGGTTTGGCTTTGTCGGAATTTGGTCTTAGTACGCGAATTCGTCGACGAGCCGCATCATGATCTATCGAAATGTTGAGCAAGTTTTTCTTTGCCAAGAAATGCGCAAGGATCTGATCCCCATAATCGCAAATCACTGAAAAACGCAGGCCCAATGCGACTTTCCTTAATATAGATGGATCAGACAATGGCGTGACCTTTGGTGCGCGGCCATTGCGCTCGTTTAAGAGGCTATCGAAAATGCCTTTCATTTCTGTTCCCGAGAATAATCCATCCTCAATTAACTTTATGCGACTCGGAGACTTGCATACAACGATAGCCTCGCTAATTGGTTGCAAATTGAGGCCCGAGTGCCTCTTCACAAGGTGGCCATTTATTGTTTCCCAGCTCTTACCCCATCGATCCTTATTAAATGCAAAAATCAGTTGATCCGAAAAAAACGAGCCATCTACCGCAAGAGCATCTCCAACTTCATGAGCAGGCATCACGTCTAATAGGCGAAGCAGTACTTCACCGACCCACCGATGATTTCCAAGGTGGTCGAACTGCAGCAACCACTTCGCGACATGTGACTCAGTTATTTCAGCAGAAGCGTATGAACAAAGTTTACGTTGCGCCGCCGTCTTCCAATCTAGACCAAAACGCTTGAGGTATTTGAAGAGGTTGTCGCCCTGCAAAAGGGTTTTCAGTGCATAACTACTTACACTCAAACCTCGTAATTGCAGTTGCCGAATGTCGCATTTAAGACGTTTCTGTATCCACACGTCGGCCACAGATTTTCCATCTAAATATTCTAGAATATTCGCAGCAAGTTCTTTTCCTGTCCGATTTGCATCGGGCGCAGTAAAAAACAGAATTTGGCCTTCGTCTCGCCAACTCGCCAAGGCTACTCGATCGATACGACTACGTAGCTCTTGCGCTAAAGCCGATTCGACGACAAATAGCACTGACATTCTTTAGCCCCGATGCTTCTGCAGTTCCGGAAGCAGTTCAATAACTACATGGAGTGGAATGTTGATCTTGCGTAATTCGTCATCGCTCATTCGTTCAACCGCTAATCGAGCAGTTTGGCGCTCGATAGATTCCATCGAACTCGCTACGCTCCGAGGCAACTTAGCGTGTTCGGTGAATTCACTTTTTTCTTTATTGATACGAATAGCGCGAGAACTCTTTAGTATTGAGCCCCAGTATTCTGCCTTCTGGGGATCTACTCCTACACCGACAAGTCTTTCTTCAAATATGCGGATGACCTCGTTCATCCTGAAAATTTCCCACTGTCGAAGCAATCCCCCTCGCTTTAACGCGAGAACCCAAAGCGTATTAAAGTGCTCCTGAGTTAAGATGGCCGCCAGCTCAGAATCATTGGTCAACCGATTAGTTTCGAGGAATTCTTTACCAATCGATTTGTAGTCACCAACAGACAATTTCTGAAATATCCTCATGTCATCCTTGGGCTTAGGATGATCCGTGCCGAAGTAAAGCTTTCCAGTAGATGAAATATATCCAAAGCACCCCGGTACGCTGGGATTACTCGCGAGCGTCCAGAACTCTAATAACGGTTCAGGCTGTATCTCTTGCCACGGGTCGAGCGAAGCAATATCAGAATCATTACCGCCAGTGAAAATCTCATATACATCGTCGAGGCCGCGTCGCCCTCGCCAACGGACTAGTTCTGGCGCGTACAACTCCAGAAAACGCCGCAACCCTCCAAACTGATACTTGAAGTTGACATCAGGTAATATCCGCTTGATGTACCCTCCAAGGAAAGCCCCTAACAGAGGCTGCAAGTGTGGAAACTCAGATCTGCGAATATGTGCGTGAAGCGCAGCAATTTCTTCTGGGGAAAGCGTGCGAGACATACTGTGTTCCTTTTTAATAAAAAAACCCCCGAAGCCGAGCTTGGGGGTTTTGCCATTCATTTAGTGCCTAAAAAAGTAATCTTTAGGACAAACTAATCGGTCAAGGATTTCACAGCCTAGGCCACCTTGTTGTTCTTGGCCTACGCAGCAGAGTAAATGAGGAACTGTTCTGCCACCGGTGATGGTTACCTCAGATGGCTTTCGACATCCACCGCGACCGCATTCTACCTCATTCTTGGAATGAAACCAAGAGGTAAGACTTGTCGCATCAGCACAAATCCTCAAGCATGAAATTAAAAAAACACATTTAAAACAACAGGTTATAACAATTCCTCGAATACCACGCTACCCCCTGCTATCCATTTTAACCAACTTCGCCTTAATCCCACGATAAAGAATTTCCTTCGTCATCTCAGCATTGCGCCGCGCACGCTCCCAGTCTTCCGCCACCAGCCGGCCCGCGGGCACTGGCATGTTTCCACCTTCTTTAAGCCCCCGGCATCATCGCAAACGCGCTGTCCAGCTTCTTCCCCGCAATAGTCGTACGGTGCAACTTGCGCTTGTATTGAGTCTTGTCGTACGTCGTCGCCCGATGCAGCGTACAGCGGTTGTCCCACATCACTGCGTCGCCGTCGCGCCAGGGGTGGCTGTAGACGAACTGCTGCTGCGTGACGAAAGCGGTCAGTTCTTCGAGTAGCCTTGCGCCTTCTTCCGGCGGCATGCCGACGATCTCTTGCGCGTGCGCGCCGACGTAGAGTGCCTTGCGGCCGTTGACCGGATTGGCGCGGATCACCGGGTGCGTGACGACATGGCGTTTCTTGTCATCGTCGTTGTAGCTATTGTCGTTGTCCATGTCCCGATACGTCATGCGGTGCAGCGCGGTGAGATTTTCGAGCGCGGCCTTGCGTTCGGCGGGTAGTGCCTCGTACGCCGCCCGTGCGCTGGCGAAATCGGTATTGCCGCCTACCGGCGGCACGATGTGCGCCGCGAGCAGCGAGGCGAGCGCCGCCACCGACTTGAACGAGCTGTCACTGTGCCATTCTTCATTACGCTCGCGGTGCAGCATCGCCGGATGGTCGGGGGGCAGGAAATTCCCGTCCTTGCCAAGGTTGGTCATGACGGAGATGTGCCCCGGGTTCCAGTCGTTGCCGGGGTGCGCGATCATGGTTTCGAGTTCGCCGAATTGGCGGCTGAACGCGATCTGCGATTCGTCGTCGAAATGCTGGTCGCGAAACACGAGGATCTGGTGCTCGTTGAACGCATCCCAGATCACGCGGAAGTCCTCGCGCGGCACGGGCTTCGTCAGGTCGATGCCGGTGACCTCGGCGACGAACAGCGGGTGCAGGCGCTTTACGGTGATGCGGCTGGCCGGCGTATCCATGGCTCCTCCGATGGTCTAATACGTGTCGTCTTGTATCTGCAAAAGTCCCGCTGCGATTCGCTTGCTTCTCCAACACAAACGATGGGGTCACGCCATTCAAAATCACATTCGTGATTTCTGCCTACGCGAGCGCCTTCAGCCCTTTACGTTCGACAATATTGAGCAGCTTCAATGCCGGTCCACTCGGTTTCTTGTCTCCGATTTCCCATTTCTGCACCGTCGATACACTGGTATTGAGATAGGCGGCAAATACGGATTGACTGGTTTTTGCTTTGAGCCGCAGGCGCTTGATGTCTGAGGCGCCATAGCGCTTCAGCACCGGCAGGCGCGAGGCATCGAATTCGCGTAATGTTTCCGCGTCCACCAGCCCCAGGTCGTGAAGCCCGCGCGCGGTGTCGTACATTTCTTCGCGTAGTCTTTTATTTGCCATGTTTGATCTCCAGTAATTCTCCGGCTGTCAGCGCCTTGCGCACGTCATTGTCGCTCAGGCTTAATAATGTTGCGGCTAACCGCTTAATCAGTTTCAGTTCATCGTCGTCTATGTTGTCGCGCTCATTTTTCGCGAAGCCGAACATAAACACCCATCGTTCGCCAAAATTAGAAGCCACCAGCACGCGATAGCCGCCGCTCTTGCCCTGGCCCGCTCGCGCGATGCGCTTCTTGACCAGTCCGCCGCCCAGCCGCGCATCGACCAGCCCGTTCTGCATTTCCACCAGCGCGTCACGCAAATCGCGATCGGCAAGTCCTTCGCGTTTCATCCAGCGCGCGAAGGTTCGGGTCTTATAGGCGTGCATAAGCAATCACGGCCTCACGCAAATCATATCACTTAGTGGTATAGGATTAAATTGTGGCGTGCCGCGCCAAGGTAAATCCCCAAGGCGAAATCATTGTAAATAATTGTTTTTATGTAATTTTTACAATAACCGCACTGCTCAAGCCCTGCGATTCACCTTGACCAATTCCGGCTTTACGCCCCGGTAAAGAATCTCCTTCTTCATCGCCACGTTGCGCCGCGCGTACTCCCAGTCCGCCGCCTGCATCCGGCCCGCGGGCGCGGGCATGTGTTCGAAGTGTCCGTAGCGGTCTTCGCCAGCCACGTGCGAAACCAGCAGTTTGTGGCCCGAGGTCTGCTTCATCGACGGCGCGATGTAACGGATCGCGACGCCCACGCGGCGCGCGGGAGTGGTGTTGGGGCCGGAGGCATGGAACAGGTGCCCGTGATGGAACGAGGCCTCGCCCGCGCGCAACAGCACGTTCACCGCGCTTGCTTCGTCCACCTCGACCGCGAGTTCCTGCCCGCGCGAGAGCAGGTTGTCGGGCGCAAAGCTGTCCACGTGCGGCACGTCTTTTTTGTGGTGACTGCCGGGCACAAAGCGCATGCAGCCGGTTTCGAGGGTGGCCGGTGTCAACGCAACCCACGCGGTGACTTCGTCGTCGCCGTCGAGCCCCCAGTAGTTCAAGTCCTGGTGCCAGCTCACGAAGCTTTTGGATCCCGGCTCTTTGATGAAAAATCCGCTGCTCCACACCAACACATCGGGGCCGATGATCCGCGATACGGCGTCTATCATGCGCGGGTGGCGTACCAGCGCGGCAAACGACGGCAGCAATTGTGATGGATAGCTGCGCAGCAGCGACAGCCGCATGCGGTCGCCGGCACATTCGGCTTCCGCGGCTTCAAGGTCGGCCAGCATCGCGCGTGCCTCGGCCGCGCTCAACACGTCGTGCGGAAAAAAGTATCCGTCCCTTGCATAAGCGGCGGCGATCGGTGATGCAGCGGGAAGCCTGTCGTTCATGAATCACCTCATGTGTGCAAATGCGTTCAAAATTCGTGCAAATGCGTGCGAAACGGGCAGGAATGGCCGGAAGCATAGCACCGACCATCGGGCGGCGAATCGCGCGCGTCCATGACTTTGACAAACCTGGCACGCGCCCGTACGCTCACCGCTTGGCTTTACTTCATTTGGACCATCGCGATCACGCAGGTATGCATGCACTTGGCACGCACCTTGCGCGCCACTCGCGTAACCACCCCGTCAAGGAGCCGTTGCATGCCTGAAGTTGTAATCATCGGTAACGCCCGCGCAGGCAGGCAGTCCGGCTTGCATCAGGCGAGCGCGGTACCGGCGGCGGGCCTTTCCGGTGTCAATCACCCGTGACGGATCAATCGATTTACGTGCATCACGCCATTGCCTGCGCGCCGCGCGGCTACGCTGACGTCGCGCGCGGCCTGGGCGGTATCGACTGGGCGCGGCACGGCGCTATGCTGTACGGGGCCTGGCGCTCGCAGATCGGACGTCCGCGCGACGAGCTGACCGCAATCACGGTATGGCCCGGGAATGCCGATTTGGCACTGGCACACAAGTTGATCGAGGATATCGCCGGCGTGCACCAGGTCACGAGCGAGCCGCTCCGCGCGACGCTCCGGCCCGCCTCGACAACGCCGCCACGGCGGCAGGGCAACTATGCATTCCGCTGGTTCGAGTTGCCGGAGGGTAACTGGGCGGAATTCCTGACGCTCTGCGCGGCGGCGTGGCCGGGTTTCGAATCGGCCTACGACTCGCAGGTAATCGGCCTGTGGCGCTGCGTAAACGACGAACCGGGGCGCGTGCGCGCCCTGCTGCTCACCCGCCGTCCCAACCTGGCGATGTGGGAGCGATCCAAAATTCCGTCGGGCGCCGCCGAGAGCGAAGTCCGCGGCCAGCTCTCGCGCCGTTACGATCTGTGCGACGACACGTGGGTACACACAACCACGCTGCTCACCGCCACGGACCGCACGGACGACGCGCGCTGGACTTAGTGTCCTGAGTCTGAAGAGTTGCCATTGTTGATTTCACCGTGAGCACGACATCCGGCGCCCCGGGTACCAGCGGCAACCGTGGCGCCTACATCGGCGTCGCCTGCGCCATCCTCGGTTCCATCGCATTTTCCGGCAAGACCATCATCGTCAAGCTGGCGTATCAGCACGGCGTCGATGTGTTGACGCTGCTGGCGTTGCGCATGTTGTTCGCACTGCCGTTTTTTCTGGCGATGGCGTGGTGGGCGGGCGCGGCGCATCTGTCGCGGCGCGACTGGATCGGTGTGATCGCGCTGGGCTTCATCGGCTATTACGTCGGCAGCTATCTGGATTTCGCGGGCCTGCAATACATTTCGGCGGGCATGGGGCGGCTGATTCTTTATCTGTATCCGACCATCGTGGTGCTGATGTCGGCGCTGTTCCTGAAGCAGCCCATCCGCAAACGGCATGTGATGTCGCTGGCGCTTTCATACAGCGGCATCGCGCTGGTGTTCAACGAAGAAATCAAACTCGGCCAGCGATGGAGCCTGATGCTGCTCGGCGCGAGCCTGGTGTTCGCCAGCGCTGTCACCTATGCGATTTATCTCATTGCCGGCAGCCGTTACGTGCTGACGATGGGCTCGATGCGTTTTACGGCCTATGCCGCGACATCGGCATCTTTTTTTGTGATCGCGCATTTCATGGCGTTGCGCGGCCCCGCGCAACTGGCGGTGCCCAACGACGTTTACCTGCTGGTGTTGATCATGGCGATTTTCACCACGGTGACGCCGCTGTGGCTGATGGCGGAGGGCCTGAAACGCATCGGCGCGAATCAGGTGGCACTGGTGGGTTGCATCGGGCCGTTGTCCACCATGGTGTTCGGACAGATTTTTCTGGGCGAGCCCATTACGCTGATTCAGTTGGCCGGCGCGGCGCTGGTACTGGCGGGCGTGTTGATTATCAGCCTGAAGCCGCAGGCCGCGACACTTACGTAAGCGTAAAATAGCAACCATAGACTTTGTTGTTCTTTGCAATTCATGCAGGCGATGTTGCAATCTTCAACCACCGTATGAGGAGAATGCCATGACCTTCCGCCACCGCCCCTACGCGTGTGTCGCGGCAGTCACGCTCCCGCTCCTTGCCGCACCCTCAATCAGCGCAGCCCAATCCGCCGCAACGGGTTTAGGACAACCGTATCCCAACAAGCCGGTGCGTATCATTGTTTGTTTCCCGCCGGGCAGTTCGCCGGACATCATCGCGCGCATTGTCAGCAACAAGCTCATGTCGCAGTGGGGCCAGCAGATGATCGTGGATACGCGCCCCGGCGCAGCGGGCATTATCGGCGTTGAAGCCGCAAAAAACGCAACGCCGGACGGCTACACGCTGCTGCTGGCAGGAGCCACTGAGTTGGCCTCGATGCCGGCGCTGCGATCAAAGCTGCCTTACGATGCCGACAAGGACTTTATCGCGCTGACGCGCGTCGCATCGGTGGCCTATGTGATCGCAGTGCATCCGTCGCTGGGCGTCAACAACGTGAGCGACCTGGTGAAACTCGCCAAGGCGCGGCCCGGGCAACTCAACTACGGATCATCCGGCAACGGCTCGGGAACGCATATCGGCGCAGAAATGCTTAATGTGCTGGGCGGCGTCAAAACCATGCATGTGCCGTACAAGGGCGCCTCGCTTGCAATCACCGATTTGATCGTCGGTCAGATACAGTTTATCGTCGCCTCGCCGATTTTCGTGATGCCGCACGTGAGAGCCGGCAGAATCAAGGTGATCGCCACCACGGGCGCGACGCGTGACGCTTTTCTGCCCGATGTGCCGGCGGCAGCGGAAACCCTGCCCGGTTTCGAAACCGGACTGTGGTGGGGCATTTCAGCGCCGGTGAAAACTCCGGTCCCCATTGTGAAATCGCTGCACGCCGACATCATCAAGGCCACGCAATCGGCTGACGTGCGCGAACAACTCGCCAAGCAGGGCGCGACGGCACACGCCGAATCGCCGGGTGAATACGCCGCTTTTATCAAAACCGAACGCGAGCGTATTGCGCGTGTCGGGCGGCAGGTTGGCATTACGCTGGACTAACCTTGGCACGGACAAGCGTAACGTCATGTTTTAATTGCACTTTTCGTCCGTCACATGGCGGCGGTTGCAGACTGTCCGCTTCGAATTTGCTCTAATAATCCCGCGTTGCGATACTCGCGCCTCGCCACGAAAAATCTCCACACAGGATCCAGCATGAAACTCTGGTACCAAAGCCTCGCACGCCAAACCGAATCCACGCCATACGGCAAACTGCTGCGCGCCACCATCGCCGATGCCGCCGACCCTGGCACCACGGTCGATATGCGCGGCGTGGCGCAATCGGCGGGCATCGGCGTGCATTACAAGTTGCTGGAACACCACGACATGCGCGAAGTGATTTACAACGCCATGCAGGCCGAGCGCGAAGGGTACGATGCATTTCTGGTGGGCAACATCAGTGATGCGGGCCTGAGGGAAGCGCGCGAATGCGTCAACATTCCGGTGCTGGGCCTGTGCGAAACCAGTTTGCATGTGGCATGCATGATGGGCGCGTCGTTTGGCCTCGTGACCATCAGCCCGAAGTGGGACGCGCGCGTGCGCGAGAATGTAGCGCGTTATCGTCTGGAAGACCGCTGCGCGGGACTGGAGCCGATCGAGACCTCGCCGATTGAACTCAAACGCGCGATGATCGACATGCCGTTTCGCAAGGGCATCATCGACCAGTTCAACGCCGCCGCGAAAAAGCTGCTCGACAAGGGCGCGGAAGTGATCATCCCGGCGGGCGGCGACATCATTGTGTTTCTCGCAGAATCGCATACCTATGAAGTCGAACGCGCGCCCATCGTCAACGGCATCGTCGAGCTGGTGAAAATGGGTGAGATGGCGGTGAAGCTGCGCCGCATCACCGGCCGCTTCACCAGCAAGCGGCTCACCTATGCGCCGCCCACCGGCGATTATCTCGAACGCACGCGGGCGTTTTATGGCGCCGAGGTTTATCCCGATGCGCCGAAGGTTTGAATGATGAACAACGAAAACCCTTGCCGCAAAGGCGCAAAGACGCAAAGAACCGCCGCAAAGAAAGTCTTGAAAGACAAATCCCGATTTTTTTGCCACCGGTTTTCTTTGCGCTTCCTTTGCGCCTTTGCGCCTTTGCGGTATGGCTTTTTGGGGTTGTTCGCGCTCGCCACTACGGCACAAGCGCAGCAATACCCCAACCGCCCCATCCGCATGGTCGCGGGCATGCCGGCGGGCGGTGGCGCGGATGTGAATGCACGCCGCCTCGCCTCGCATTTGAACCGAATCCTCAAACAAAACATCGTGGTGGAAAATATCGCGGGGGCCGCGGGCAACGCGGCCGCGGTGACGGTGGCGGGCGGCAATCCGGACGGACACACGATATTTTTCTCGTCGCATCCGGTGTTCGCCGTAAATCCGGTGCTTTACGAAAAACTGCCGTTCAACCCGAATGACTTTCAGCCGGTGGCGCGCGTGAGCCAGGCCACGCACGTGTTGCTCGCGACGCCATCGCTGCCCGCCATGAAGGTATCCGATTTGATTGTGCTGGCAAAAGCCAAACCGCGCGGCATCAATTTCGGCTCCGGTGGATCGGGCACGTCGCTGCATCTGGCGGGCGAACTGCTCAACTACATGGCGAAAATCGAACTCGTGCATGTCCCCTATCGCGGCGCGGCCCCCGCCGTAATCGCATTGATGGGCAACGAAATCCAGTTGTTGTTTGACAACTCGATGACCGCCATCGGCCACGCGCGAGGCGGCAGAGTCAAGGCACTGGGCATTGCGGCAAAATCGCGGCTTACCGCGTTACCCGATGTACCTACCCTGGACGAAAGCGGCGCGCCGGGTTTTGAAGCCGGCATTTCGCACGGCGTGCTTGTGCTGACAGCCGTGCCCAAGTCCGTTGTAGTGACGCTCAATCAGGCAATCAATACGGCGATCAGCGACGCCGACTACAAAGCGTCGATGGCTGACCTTGGCGCTACGCTGGTCGGGGGGACGCCGGAGCAGTTCGCGAAATTCATCGCGACCGAACGCGCCAAGTATTCTGATCTGATCAAGAAACAGGGCATCAAGGCAAACTGAAAATGAAAAGGATCAAGGATTCACTTGAAGCTGAGCAGAAGAATGAAAATGACCTCGCCAGCGGTCTGCTGTTGCCTGCTTTCATCCTTCATCCTTCATCCTTCCGCCTTCATGCAGCGGGCTTCATGCGCGCATGCGCAGCTTGCACACTAATGGTGTGTACTGCAGCAGCGTTGGCCCAACCCTACCCCTCGCGCGCGGTGCGCGTCGTCATCCCCTTCGCTCCCGGCGGAGGTACCGACAATCTCACGCGCATCATGGCGCCGCGCCTGACTGAATTGCTCGGGCAGCAAATTCTCATCGACAACCGCCCCGGCGCGAGTGGACAAATCGGCACCGAGTTGGCGGCGCGCGCCGCGTCCGATGGCTACACTATCGTGCATGTCGATACCTCATTCACCAGCAATCCCAGCTTGTATCGCAAGCTGCCTTACGACTCGGTAAAGGATTTTGCGCCGATTTCTGTTTTGGCATCGGCGCCGGTGGTGCTGATGATTCATCCGTCGGTACCGGCGACGTCGCTGAAGGAACTGATCGCCTTTGCAAAAGCGCGGCCGGGCGAACTGAATTTCGCCACGGGCGGCACAGGCAGTGCAACGCATCTGGGTGTGGAATTATTCAAATCAGCCGCCGGGCTTGATCTCGTACACATACCCTACAAAGGCAGCGGCCCGGCTGCAGCCGCAGTGCTCGCTGGACACGTGGTAATGACCTTTGCCAGCCCCAGCGCCACGGTGCAACACGTCGCCGCAGGCAAGCTGCGCGCGCTGGCTGTCACTGGCGACAAGCGCAACGTGGCGATGCCGCAGGTGCCGACGTTTGTGGAATCGGGTGTACGCGGCGTCGATTCAGGCACGTACTGGGTATCACTCGCGCCCGCGGGCACGCCGCGCGAGGTTATCGTCACGCTGCACAACGCCATGGCAAAAGTGCTGCAACTGCCGGATATCCGCCAGCGCCTCACGGCATTGGGGTTTGAACCGATAGCCGGCTCGCCGGAAGAGGCCGCCGCCTACATACGTGACGCCATCACCAAGTGGGCGCGGGTGGTGGCGCAGGCTAAAATACGAGCGGAATAGTTTAGCCCGCTTATCCTCGGGCACATTGGTCTTGATTTCCACCTCCCCCTCACTCTCTCCCCCGCAGCCGGGGGAGAGGGCATTAATTTTTTAGGCGTATCTCGCTTGATATGAACCACTTCACCGCCAGCGATGGTCTGCGTTTGAGTTACGAGGTCGATGACCACACCGATCCGTGGAAGCCGAAAGAAACGCTAATCCTGCTGCACGCGGTGCTCGGCAGTTCGCGGCGTTTTTACCAGTGGATTCCCGTGCTGTCGCGGCACATTCGCGTGGTGCGGCTCGATATGCGCGGGCACGGCGCGAGCGAAGTGCCGGACGAAAAACATTTTTCGTTTCAGCGCCTGGTGCAGGATGTATTCGATCTGGCGGATCACTTGCAATGCGAAACCTTTCACGCGGCGGGCTCGTCCGCTGGCGCGATTATCGCCACGCAGTTGGCGCTGGATCATCCGCAGCGCGTGAAGACTCTCGCCAACTTTGCCGCCGTGTCGGGGTTGAAACATACCAACATCGATCATCACCAATGGATTGCGAGCGTCAAGGCCAAGGGACTGCGCGGTTTTTTTGAATCCACCATCGCGGAGCGGTTTCCGCCGGGTACGGATGCGGGTTTCGTAAAATGGTTTGTCGATGAAGCCTGCCGCACCGATGAAGATTTTTTCTGTCGCTTCGTGCCGGTGATGCGTGAAATCGATCAGTCCGCGCGCCTCAATGAAATCAGGCAACCGATGCTGGTGGTGGTGCCCGACCAAGACCCGCACATTTCGCTCGCGCAATACGAAGCCGTGAAAACGCACGCGCCGCATTGCGAGTTTGTTATCTACCATGGCTATCAGCACAACATCACCGACGCAGTACCGCAGCGCTGCGCGGAAGAACTGCTGCGCTTTTTGCGCCAGCACGGAGCCGCCCAATGAATCGCAACCATCTGTTTTTATTATGTTTTTTATTTTTCACCGGGAGCAGCACCGCCGTCGCCCAACCCGCTGACGCTTACCCATCGCGCCCGATACGCATGCTGGTGCCGTATCCGCCCGGCGGCAGCACCGACATTGTCGCGCGCGGTATCGGCGTCAAGCTGGCCGCCCAGTTGAAGCAACAAGTCGTGATCGACAATCGCGCGGGCAGCGCGGGCAACGTGGCGCACGAACTCACCGCGCGCGCGGCGCCCGACGGCTACACGCTGATGCTGGCGATCAGTGCAATGCTCACCAACCCTGCGGTCAATCCGCGCGTCACCTATCACCCGGTGCGCGATTTCACGCCACTGATGCTGGTCGCGCGCTCGCCGTATCGCGTGGTGATTTATCCGGGGCAACCGGCCAACACCATGCAGGAGTGGGTGGCGCTCGCGAAAGCCAAGCCCGGCTCGATGAACTACGGCTCCGCCGGCTCGGGCACCGCCGTGCATCTGGCGGCGGAATTGTTTCGCATCCAGGCCGGCATCACCATGACGCACGTGCCGTACAAAGGCAGCGGCCCCGCGCTCACCGATCTGGTGGCCGGACAAATTCAGATGATGTTTGTCGGCACGCTCTCCGCCGCGCCGTTGGTGAAGGCTGGGCGCGTGCGCGCGCTCGCCGTCACCAGCCTGAAACGGCGCGCCGATGCACCGGATCTGCCCACGCTGGCCGAAACCTCCGCGCCCGGTTACGAAGCGTTTGAATGGTTCTCGGTGTTCGGCCCGGCGGGCCTGCCGAAGTCCATCGTTGACCGGCTCTACGGCGAGCTGGTCAAGGCCGTCAACGAGCCCGACCTGAAGGAACGCTTGGTCACCAGCGGCATGGATTTTGTCGGCAGCACCTCGGCCGAACTCGGCGAAACCGTCAAGCGCGACTTCGCGAAATGGACGCGCGTGGTGAAGGAGACCGGGCTCAAACCTGACTGACCGCCAATTGATCACCCAGTGAGCGCCGATTAAACACAGACCGCCGCACAATATGGGCGGCCGGTGGACACACTGGAATGCGCCGTGCTTCAATAGATTCGCCCTTTCACGCGTCTCGCACACCTCACTCATTTACACCTTAGATCATCATGAACACTGCAACCTCATACGAAACCCTCGTCGTCGGGGGCGGCCTCGCCGGCCTAACCTGCGGCCTGCGCCTCGCCGAGCAAGGCGTGAAAGTCGCCATTCTTGAAAAAGGCGAAACCGACCGATACCTGTGCAACTCGCGCATCTGCGGCGGCGCGTTTCATGTGTCGTATCGGGACGTGATGGAATCACCTGACATCCTGATGAACGCCATGAAAGGCAAGACGCGGGGTTTCTCGCGCCAGAGTTTTCTGGATGTCATGGCAAACGAACCCGGCAAAACGGTGAACTGGCTGAAATCCAAGGGCCTGCGCTTTATCAAGGTGGGCGACGCACCGCACCGCCGCACCACGCTCGCTCCTCCCATCGCCACCAAGGGCCGCGACTATTGGCACGGGCGCGGCGGTGATGTGATGCTGCGCACGCTGCATGCCGAATTGAAAAAGGCGGGCGCCACGCTGCTGCTCGGCACGCGCGCGTTGAATCTGCGCATGGCGGGCGGGCAATGCGTGGGCGTCGAAGCCGAACAAAACGGCGCGCGGGTGAATCTCGATGCGCGCAACGTGGTGATCAGCGACGGCGGTTTTCAGGCGAACCTCGACATGTTGAAGGAGTACATCTCCCCCGCGCCGGAAAAAATCCGCCAGCGCAATGCGCAAACCGCCAAGGGTGACGGTGTCAAAATGGCGCGCGCGGCCGGCGCCAAGCTGGTCGGCATGAACCGCTTTTACGGCCACGTGCTGATTCAGGATGCACTGACCAATGATGACCTGTGGCCGTTTCCGATGATGGACGAGATGTGCTGCGCCGGCGTGATGGTGGACACCAACGGGCGCCGCTTTGTCGATGAAGGCGCCGGCGGTGTTTACCTCGCCAACCATATCGCCGGCATGCAGGATCCGCTCTCGACCATCGTGGTATTCGATCACCCGGTGTGGGACGGGCCGGCGAAGGAATTCATCACGCCCGCCAACCCGTTGCTGGTCACCAATGGCGGCACGGTACACAAGGCCAACACCATCACCGAACTCGCGCAGAAACTCGCGCTCCCGGCCGGCGCGCTGGAGCAAACCATTGCGCAATACAACGCCGCGGTTGATGCCGGCACCACCGCGCAGCTCACCCCCGCGCGTAGCGTGAGCAGCCACAAAGCCTGGCCCGTCCGCACCGCGCCCTTTTATGCCGCGCGGCTCTGCGCCGGCATCACCTACACCATGGGCGGCATCGCCATCGACGGCGACAGCCGCGTGCTGGATGCCAACGACAATCCGATCACGGGCCTGTATGCGGCGGGCTGCTGCACTGGCGGACTGGAAGGCGGCGACGCCGTGGGTTACGTCGGGGGATTGAGCAAGTCGTCTACCACCGGGTTTCGCGCGGCAGAGCATATTGCGGCGAATCGGGCGCGGTAAGAAATTTGTCTTGTCCCATCCAAACGCGAAACACCCTTCACTCTCATCCCCTCGCCCCGCCTGCGGGGAGAGGGTTAGGGTGAGGGGACGTTGCAAACCGCGCTAGTCGCAAGTGCATCGAGACGCCGCCCACCCTCTCCCTAACCCTCTCCCGCCATGCGGGAGAGGGAACGGAATCTTGTAGCACGCGAATTACCTATGGACGACCTCAACAGCCTGCGCATTTTCGTCCAAGTCGTCGAAGACGGCAGTCTCTCAGCAACCGCGCGCCGCGCGCACACTGCCGTCAGTTCCATCGCGCGGCAGGTCAAGGCGCTTGAAGATTCACTCGGCGCGCGCCTGCTCAACAAAACCACCCGCCGCCAATCGCTGACCGAAGCCGGCCGCGTGTTTTACGAGCGCGCCAAAATCATCCTCGACGACTTTGATCGCGCCAAGCGCGACGTGTCGTCGTTTCAGGATACGGTCAAGGGCGTGCTGCGCGTGTATCTGCGCACCTCGGCGGCCACGTCGGTGATCGTGCCGGCGCTGCCGAAGTTTCTCGAACAAAATCCGCAAGTGACGCTCGATGTGACACTCGGCGACGAACGCATCGATCTCATCGCGCAAGGTATGGATGTCGCGGTGTTCCTGGGCCACCTCGACGACTCCAGCATGGTGGCACGGCGCCTCAGCCCCAGCCGGCGCGTGGTGTGCGGCAGCCCGGCCTACTTCAAAAGCCACGGCACGCCGCGCACGCCCGCGGATTTGTCGAAGCACAACTGCCTGATCTACAAGGCCGACCGCTACAGCGAGCAATGGCGCTTTACCAAGGGCACGGAAAAAATCAACGTGCCTGTCGCCGGCAACCTGCACACCTCCAGCGCCGCCACACTGATGGCGGCGGCGCTATCCGGCTTGGGTGTAATGGTCGTGCAACAATGGATGGCCGCCGCCGCGATCAAGGAAGGCAAACTCACCGCAGTGCTGCCCGGTTACGATGTCAGCCCCACCGATTACGACACCGCGCTCTACGCGGTGTACCCGCACAGCCGGGGGCTGTCGCCCAAGTCGCGGGCGTTTGTGGATTTTTTGGTGGGGTTGTTCAAAAAGCAAGGGTAATACACATCGGCACCACTACAACGCCCTTTGCTCACGTAGCCGCGCAATTGCCGCATCATCCATCCCCAACTCCCCGCGCAGCACCTCCTCGGTGTGCGCGCCCAACGGTGGCGCGGCGCTGGTGGCGTACGACGCATCGCCCGACAGTTTGAACGGCATGCCTACGGTAGGGAATTCGCGGCCTTGCGCGTCGGTGACCGGCACGACCATATGGTTAGCCGCCACCTGTGGATGCGCGAGCGCCTGATCAAGCGTGTTGATCGGCGAGGCAGCCACGCCCTTGGCGTCGAAGCGGGTAATCCAGTGCGCGGCATTTTCGGTAATGAAAATATCTTGCAGCAGTTTGACCAGTATCGCGCGGTGTTCGAGGCGCTTGTCGTTGGTGTGAAAGCGCGGATCGGCATCAAGATCCTTGCGGTCGATGGCGTCGCAAAAGCGTTGCCATGCGGCGTCGTTGGTTGCGCCCACCAGCATGTAGCCGTCCTTGCACTGGAAAGCCTGATACGGCACGAGGTGCCATACGCCCGAGCCTTCCTTGGTGGGCAGTTTGCCGGTTTGCAGCCACGCCACGGCGTGATAGCCCAGCAGCGAGATCGCGGTTTCGAGCAGTGACACGGTGACGTGGCTACCGCCGCCGCCCTGCATGCGCTTCACCAGCGCGGTCATGATGCCGCCGTAGGCCGTGATGCCGGTGCTCATGTCGATCACCGAAGCGCCGGATCGCACCGGCGGGCCGTCCGCATAGCCGGTGGTGGACATCATGCCGCTGAACGCCTGCATCATCAGGTCGTAACCGGCCTTGTTGTGCAGTGCGCCCTTGGGGCCATAGCCGTTGATCGAACAGTAAATCACGTCGGGCTTGATGGCGCGCACGCCGTCGTAATCCACGCCGAGGCGCGCGGCGGATTCGGGCAGAAAGCTCTGGATCACCACGTCCGATTTTGCGATGAGTTTGCGCAACACGTCGCGCGCGGCCTCGGATTTGAGGTTGAGCGTGATGCCGCGCTTGCCGCGATTCACGCTATGAAAATTGCTGGTGATGCCATCCGATGCGCGCATGCCCCACACGCGATTTTCGTCACCGGTGCCGGGGTTTTCGACCTTGATGACATCGGCGCCCTGATCGGCGAGCAGTTGCGCGCAATAGGGGCCGGCGAGCACGCGGCTCAGGTCAAGCACGCGCAGCCGTTTCAATATCGTCGCCATGTATTACGCAGCCTTTGCAGCGTGACCGGTTTCGCGCAGCACGGCGGGCATGACCTCTGAAGCCCACAGTTCCATGCTGCCCAGTGCCTTCTTGTGATCCATGTCGCCGACCTGCGGCTGAATGGCGATATGCACCGGGTCGAGTTCACGCACGATGCGCACCATTTTTTCGATGCAGGTATCGACATCGCCCACCGGAAGATTGCGGCGGATGTTTTCGATGCTGGGTTCATCGTCGTACGGAAATTCCTGCACGATGTAGTTATTGGCGACTTTCTCGCGGCGCGTCTTGAGCGACACCGCCAGCCGCTGCTGATAAAGCGCGCAATCGATGTAGTGATCGGCATCTTTTTTGTTTTTGGTGACGAACGCCAGCCGCGTGACCGCCATGCGCGCGGGCTTGCCTTCCTTGGCCGCGATTTGCTCGAAATTTTCACGCGTTTTTTTCATGCGCGACACGCCGCCCAGCAAACCCGTGGTGAACAACGTGTGGCCATGGCGCGCGATCCACGCCAGGTGCGACGGGTCCGCACCCGCATACCACATGGGTGGCGTGGGTGTTTGCAACGGCCGGCAATTGATCGATGACCGCGGAAACTTGATGTGTTTGCCGTTGTACTCGAAAACCTGCTGGGTCAGCCCCATATGAATAAGCTCGAGCATTTCGCCGGTGAATTCGCGCACGTTGTCGAGCGTCGAGCAAAAGCGGTCGAATTCATATTGCTGGTAGCCCATGCCGATGCCCAGATCGAGGCGTCCATTGCTCAGAATATCCACCATGCCGATTTCCGCGAGCAACCGCGCCGGGTTATACAGCGGTGCGACCACCACGGCCGTACCCAGCCGTATTTTTTTGGTGCTGCCCGCCATGTGCGCCGCCATCATCAAGGGTGATGGGCACAGGCTGTAATTGGAAAAGTGATGCTCCGCATACCAGAAGCGGCTGAATCCCATGCGCTCTGCTTCAATGGTCTGCTCGACCGCCTCGTTGAACACCTGCTTTGCGCTCTTGGCCGGATCGCGCTGCTGCATGATATTGAAAATGCCGAAATCCATGATGGTCTCCCCCTGAAAGGGCGTCAGTGTAGGCGCGGCCCGCCGCGCGATAGCCCTCATTTTACGGGGAACACCCTACCGGTCTGCGCAATAATCCGGCTCGCCGTTGCAGCGTGGAGCGGGTAAACTTCCGTGGGCATTTTGAAGTTCTCCGTTCCTTCATGCGCGGTTGAAATAGTTCTAGTGTGCCTGTGCCCTCTCCCCCAACCCCTCTCCC
>DHVE01000078.1 GCA_002412495.1 Betaproteobacteria bacterium UBA5216 | reverse complement strand
GAGTGCGGGAGCTTGCTCCCGCTACAATACGCCGACACTGGAAAAGCGGGAGCGAGCTCCCGCACTCCAAACAGAACTTCGATGCCGCCAATCAATCCAGCTTCATCTTCGATTCCTTGATGATGCGATTGTACAGCGCCACATCCTTTTTGATGAAAGCATCGAATTGCTCCAGCGAGGTATCGGCAAGATCGAACCCCGCCGCGATCATGCGATCCTGCATGTCTTTTTGATTCAGCACTTTGCGGATGTCGGTGTTGAGCTTGTTGACCAGTGCGCGCGGCGTCTTGATCGGCACGCTGACGCCGTTCCAGCCGACGATATCGATTTCCGGAAAACCTGCTTCGGTGATGGTCGGCACCTCGGGCACCGCGGGCGAGCGCTTTTTGCTGGTGATCGCCAGCGCGCGCAGTTTGCCGCTTTGCACGTGCGGCACCGCGCCCTGTGCTATCGAAAACATCATCTGAACCTGCCCCGCCAGCACATCGGTCACCGCGGGCGCAACGCCCTTGTACGGCACATGAACGATGTTGATACCGGTTGATAGTTTGAACAATTCAGCGGCCAGTTGCGTGGTGGTGCCCGTGCCGGCCGAGGCAAAATTCAATTTGCCCGGCTGCGCCTTGGCGAGCTGCACCAGTTCCGCCAGCGATTTCGCCGGCACCGCCGGATGCACGACGCAGATAAACGGGATCGATGCCATCAGCGTCACCGGCGCAAAATCACGCAGCATGTTGTAGCTGAGTTTGGGATACAGCGCATCCAGCACATAAAACGAACCGGTGGACACCAGCCACGTGTATCCGTCGGGCGTGGCCTTGGACACCAGGTCACCGGCGACAATGCCACCCGCTCCCGGACGCGGATCGACGATCACTTGATGGCCCCACAACTCCGAGAGTTTCTGGCTGACCAAGCGCGGCAGTAGTTCCGGCGCGGGCCCGAGCACAAAACGCACCGGCTTGGTGGGGAAAGCCTGTGCTGCACTTGTCGAAGGGTCTTGCGCGTGTGTCGGCGAACCGGCCACCGCCAGCAGTAGCAAACATAAGTATTTGTATTTAATCACTTCCCCTCCCCAAAAAATGCCTTTCGCACCTGACACCTCACGCCTCACCCATCGGTAATTCCCGCCACCTTGATGATTTTGCTCCATTTCGCCACTTCGGCGCGCATATAGGCGCTGAATTCGCTCGGCGTGGAGGCTGCGATATCGACGCCCAACCCCACGATTTTTTCACGCGCGTCGGTCTTGAGCGCCGCAGCCATCTCGCGATTCAACAACGCGATCGCCGAGGTGGCGGTGCCGCGCGGCGCGGTCAAACCGTACCAGGTGCCGGACTCAAAGCCGGGCACGCCTGATTCACTGATCGTCGGTAAATCCGGCGCGGTCGCGGTGCGCTTCAAACTGGCGACACCCAGCGCGCGCAGCCTGCCGCCGCGCACATGTCCCCACGCGCCGCTGATGTTCACCATGCCCGACGGCACCTCCCCCGCGATCAGCGCCGTGACTATCGGCCCCGTGCCTTTGTACGGCACATGCGTGGCCTTGATGCCGGTCTGGTAATTAAACAACTCATGCGTGAGATGCCCGATGCCGCCACCGCCGGTGGAACCATAATTCAGCGGCTTCGCTTTCGACAACGCGATGAAATCCTTCACGGAGTTTGCCTGCACGGACGGATGCACCACCAGCAAAAAAGGTTGCGAGCCGATGAAACCGATGGAATCAAAATCCTTGATCGAGTCGTAAGGCAGGTTTTTATTGAATGCAGCGGTCACCGCAAACGATGCGGTGGCGAACAACGTGGTGTAACCATCCGGCGCGGCCTTCGCCACGATATTGGCGCCGATCACGCCCGCAGCGCCGGGACGATTGTCGATCACAAACGGCTGACCGAGGCTTTCGCTCATTTTGTTGGTGAGTATGCGCGCCACCACATCCGAGCCGCCAGGGGCGAACTGGATGACGACTCTGATGGGGCGATTGGGGTATGACGGTTGCGCGGTGGAACTGGCGCTTACCGCAGCCAACACCATTGCACCCAGAAGGCGATTCATTGTTAACTTTGCTTTCATAGATATTTGGCGCGCAACCTCGCTCTCCCCTTCTCTGCTCCCGCCTGAGGGAGCGGGTGGCCGCAAGGCCGGGAGTGGGAACTACTTCTCCACCGTATCCCGTTCAACCTTGTACATCTCATCCAGCCCGATCAGTGTTTCACATTCCTTGCGCCACGCGATCATTTCCTGTTGCGGCAAACCGCTTTCGCCCTTGTCACGGAAATTCGCCAGCACCTGCTTTATCGTCTGCGTCACCGGGCACAGCAGCGCTGTCGGGTTGGTGGTCATCTTGAATCCCATGTCCTCGAATTGCTTCACATTAAAGATCGGACGATCAAAACGATTGCCTTCGCTGTTGACGTAACACACGTGCCCCTTGACCTCTTTGGTAACGCGCTTGCATTCCTCTATGGTGTTGGGAAACAACTGCACGGCGTCGGCCCCTGCCTCGATCATCATGTTAGCGCGAATCACGCCTTCCTCGAAGCCGTGGGTTTTCATGGCGTCGGTGCGTCCCATGATCATGAAGTTCGGATCGCTGCGCGCGGCCACCGCATACTTGATTTTCATCACCAGCTCTTCGCGCGTCACGGTGTGCTCGATGCCCTGATGGTAATGCACGCGCTTGGGGAAAATCTGATCTTCGATGTGCAGCCCCGCCGCGCCCGCCTGCTCGATCTCGCGCACGCAGCGCATCACATGCAGCGGCTCGCCATACCCCGCGCCGCAATCCACCACCACCGGGATTTTCACCGCGTTGCTCACCATGCGCGTGGTATAAGCCAGCTCGGTCAGCGTGATCAGCGGCTCGCTCGTCACATTACCGATGCCCAGCTGGTAACCGCCGATATGCACCGCCTTCATGCCCATCGATTCGCTCACGCGCGCCGTGTACGGATCCCAGATGCCCAGCATGTAAATAAAGCCGGGGCTGTTCAACAGGTCACGCATTTTTTTAACGCCGGGATGGGATGGCACGATAATCCTTTAAAATCAGAGATGTGAAATTCAGCACCGCAAAATCATATGCTGGACAGCCAGCGACCGCGAACGACAGCCAACAGGAAACGTAGCGCCATGATGTCGCAATCACCATCGAAATTCAACTTGAGCACCCGCCCATGACGCGCACCGCCATTGTGGCTGGCGCCTCCGGACTCGTGGGCCGCTGCATCGTCAACGAACTGCGCAAAGCCAGCGGCTGGAACATCATCGGCCTCGGACGGCGCATGCTAACCGCGGAAGGCGTGCGCTGGATCGCCGTTGATCTCGCCGACGCCGCCGACTGCCAGCGCGCGCTGGGTAATGTGAACGACGTCACGCATGTGTTCTACGCGGGCCGCCATGATCACCCCGAGGGCGTGCCGGAATCCGTTGAAATCAATACCGCCATGCTGGTGAATCTGATCAACACGCTGGAACCCGTCGCCCCGTTGCAGCATGTGCATGTCGTACACGGCAGCAAGTACTACGGCCATCAACTCGGGCCAGTGCAGGTGCCGATGGTTGAACATCAGTCGCGCGCGCCGAACCGGAATTTTTATTTCAATCAGGAAGATTTTCTGATCGAGCGAACCCGGCAGGCGACATGGAGCTACTCGACCTCGCGCCCGCACGCGTTTTGCGACCCCGCCATTGATCATCCGCGTTCCATCGGCCTGGTGATCGCGGTGTATGCGGCGATTCAGCGCGAGCTCGGATTGCCACTGGATTTTCCGGCCAGCGAAACCGGCTTTCACGCCCTGACGCAGTTTACCGATCTCGCGTTGCTGGGCCGCAGCGCGGTATGGATGGCCAATGAACCGCGCTGCGCCAATCAGGCGTTTAACGTGGTCAACGGCGACTGGCTGCGCTGGTCGGAACTGTGGCCGGACTTTGCCGCGACATTCGGCATGGCGGTGGGCACCCCGCAAAATATAAAACTTGAACACTGGATCCGCGACAAAGGCCCGGTGTGGCAAGCCGTGGTGAAAAAACACAAGCTGCGCACCACCGACGTGCAGCAGCTCGCGTTGTGGCCTTACGGGGATTATCAGCTGAGCCCGCAGTGGGATGTGATGTCGAGTATGGAAAAAGCGCGCAAGCTGGGTTTTAATGACGCGGTGGATTCATATCAAATGTTTCGCCGGCAATTCGATCATTATCGCTCGGAGAAAATCATTCCATGAGCCGACACCATGACCCGGTCGTTCTGGCGGAAGCCAGAACCCAGTTCGTACCTCTCTTTTCAACGCGCTTGCGTTACTGGATTCCGGCGTACGCCGGAATGATGGCTGCTGTATTTTATTTTTCGCTGCCTGCCGCGGCACAAAATTTCCCCACTAAACCCGTGCGCCTCATCCTCGGCCCCAGTTCGGAAGTGCTGCCGCGTATCGTCGCGCAACGGCTGTCGGCGATGTGGGGACATCAGGTGCTGGTTGATCCGCGTCCCGGCGGCGGGGGTACGGTGGCCGCCGATACGGTAGCGAAGGCCCCGCCCGATGGCTACACGTGGCTGCTCTCCACCGCCACGTTCACCGTCAGCGCCAGTCTGCTCGCCAACCCGCCGTTTGATCTCACGCGCGATTTTCAGGCGGTGACGCTGCTTGCGAGCGCGCCGTTTTACCTGATGACGCATCCCTCGCTGCCGGTGAAAACGGTGAAAGAACTCACCGCGCTGGCGAAAGCCCGGCCGGGACAACTCAATTACAGCTCATCGGGCATGGGCACGCCGCCGCACATGGCCGCCGAGATGTACAAAAGCATGGCCGGCATCAACGTCGTGCATGTGCCGTACAAAACTGTCGCCGCGGCGGTCACCGATCAGATCGCCGGGCAAATTCAGGTGTCGTTTCAATACGGCCCTTCCAGCCTGCCGGTGGTGCGCTCGGGCCGGCTACGCGGGCTGGCGGTCAGCAGCGCGAAACGCTCGCGCTTCGCGCCCGAAATGCCGACCATGGACGAAGCCGGCGTGCCGGGCTACGAGATCATCGGCTGGAACGGCATCCACGTGCCGCTGAAAACACCGCCGGAACTCATCAACAAACTCAACGCCGATTTGCGTCAGGCACTGCAGTCGCCGGAAGTGCAGGAACGCCTCACTGCGGCCAGTCTCGATATACACGGCTTTACGCGCGCGGAGTTCGAGGCGTTTGTGAACAAGGATCGCGCGCGCTGGGCCAAGGTGGTGAAGGATGCGGGGATTACACCGGAGTGAGTTCATGAGTGAGGTCAGGTTGAAAATTGCAGCGCTGTTTGAAAAGCACGTAAAACGCCCCCTGTCGTTTCCGCAAAAGCGGAAACCCATAAGCTGTCTCAAGTGGAACCGTGTTATGGGTTCCCGCTTTTGCGGAAACGGCAAGGTGGGCGTATTTTCGCTCGCGGCGCTGGGTATTTTGGGATGTTCATTGGCTACTGCACAACCCTACCCCACCAAACCCATTCGCCTGTTAACTGCCGAAGTCGGCGGCGGCAGCGACTTCACCGCGCGGCTCTTGTCGCAGCGGCTTTCCGAAAGCCTGGGCCAACAACTGGTGGTGGATAACCGTACCGGCGGCGTCATCATCGGCGACATTGCCTCGAAGGCGCAGCCCGACGGCTACACCCTGATGCTCTACAGCAGCAGCCTGTGGACGATGCCTTACATGCGCAGCCACGTGCCCTACCGCATGGATCAATTCGCGCCAGTGGTCTACATCTCGGCTTCGCCGCTAATACTGGTTGTGCATCCGTCAGTGGCGGCCAAATCCACCGAAGAACTGATCGCGCTCGCCAAATCCAAACCGGGGGATCTCAATTACGCTTCGGGGCCGCTCGGCGCGTCGCCGCATCTGGCGGGCGAGCTTTTCAAATACATGGCGGGCGTGAACATCGTGCATATTCCATTCAAAGGCGTGGGTCTCGCGGTGAACGATGTGATCGCAGGGCGCGTGCAAATCATGTTCACATCGGTTGGCGGCGCGGTGCCGCAAATCAAGGCGGGGCGCCTGCGCGCGCTGGCCGTTACCACGGCGAAGCCATCGCCGTTGTTGCCGGGTTTGCCCACGGTTGCCTCCGCCGGATTGTCCGGCTTTGAAAGTGTTTCGACCAACGGTCTTTTCGCGCCTGCTAAAACTCCGCCCCCAGTCATCGAGCGCCTGAATCGCGAAACCAACAGCGCGATCGCACGCGCCGAGTTTCGCGACAAGTTCGCCGGCGTGGGCATGGAACTCATCGGCGGCACGCCGGCGCAATTCGATCAGTTCATCAAGACCGACACAGAACGCATGAGTAAAGTCATTACCGCCGCCCGTATACGCGCTGAATAAATAATCCTAATAAAAACAAATCGTTGCAAACACTCACCCAATGACCACGCTGGGCGACACAACCCCCGGCAATCTCCGCTCCGCACCCTGTCTGCCGTGAGCGACCAAAACAAACGCGCGAACGCTGCCGATCGCGACCTGCTCGCCACGCTCGGCGCGGGCCTCTTCACCAATGGCGTGTGGGACATGCTGTCGGTAATCGTGCCGCTCTATGCCGTTGCGGTCGGGCTGAACCCCGCCGAAATCGGCCTGATTGTCGCGGCGCGCTCGGTGTTGCCGGCGCTGTTGTCGATACACGGCGGCATACTCATGGATCAACTCGGCACGCGCCGCGTGTTGCTGTGGGTGGCGGCGGCTTGCACCGCGTTGCCGATGTTCTATCCGCTCTCGGGCTGGTTTACCGTGCTGATACTGTTGCAACTGCTGTTGGGGCTCGCCTCCGCGCTGGGCATGGCCGCATCGCAAACCTGGGCCATGCAGGTAAGCGAAGGCAACACGGCCCTGCTCGCGCGCTACTCGGTCGCCACGCGCGTCGGCACGTTTATCGGCCCGGTGGTGGTGGGTGCGACGTGGGATCTGTTTGGCGCGTGGGCGGCATTCGCCACGGTCGCGCTGTGCGGGGCGGGCGTCATCGTGGCCACCGCCATGAGCACCAACGCAGCGCCGGAATTGCCAGCGGAAACCCACACGCAAGGCATCAAAATGCTGCTGCCAAGCTGGCCGCTGCACAAAGAGGCGCTGCTACTCGCGCTGATACCCTCGGTTGCGTTCATCCTCTGCGCGAGTTTCTTGCGCAACGCATCGGGCGCGATACAAAGCTCGTTATTCGTGGTGTACCTCAACGGCATCGGCATGAGCGGCACGCTGATCGGCGCACTGGTCGCCACTGCGGAGCTTTCGGGCGTCGCCGGCTCCCTGCTCGCCGCCCCCGCCGAACGCCGGCTGGGCGCGGTGCGGTTGGTCGTTGTGTGCATCGTGGCGTCGCTCCTGTGCATGGCCGCGACACCCCTGATCGCACACATGCTCGTCGTGCTGATCGCCGCCTGCGTGCTGCGCGGCATCGTGCAAGGCATGAGCCAGCCGCTGATGTACGCAATATTGAGCAACGAAGTCGCCAGCAACCGCCACGGCGCCAGTGTCGGCCTGCGCAACGCCGTGGTGCGATTAGGCTCGATCATCACGCCTGCGGTAATGGGTGTCGCCGCGGAACTCTACGGCATCGGGAACAGCTTCTACGTGATTGGCGGGGTGTTTTTGCTGGTGACGGCGGGGTTGGCGGTGGGGGCTAGAAAGCTGCGTTGAGTATGGGGGCCGCAGATGCTTGCCTTCGTGAGTTTCGTCACTGACGAGTAGTGTCGGCCTTTCGAGTCTTTGAGCTATGCAATATGTTTTGTTATAAATCCTATATCCTATGTTCGTCTAAAGGGGAATGCGATGCGGCTTAGGAAAATCAGGGTTGAAGGCTTTCAGTCTTTTTTGGATTCGGGCGACGTTGAGTTTTCTGAAGACTTCAATTTGATTATTGGTCAAAACAATTCTGGTAAGAGCGCGCTATTGCGTGCATTACAACCCTCACTTCCCGATGATCGGCACCGGACGCCAGAGCGCTGGGAAACGTTCAAACTCCCTGAGCCGAAAATCACGTTCACCATTGAGGCAAGTGGCGTTGAAATCCACGATTGGACGCTTCGTTCTGGTGCCATGCAGCTTTTCCCACTGTCTCCAGAACAGACCCCAAATGTGCTGGCAACTATAGACAATTTCTTCCTGATAAAAAGCGTCGTCGTCACGGGGACTAGAACATGCAGTTCGAGCTTCTCCAGCACATACCCATCGCATGGTCGTTTTACATATCAGTTAGGAAATACGAAATTTGCTGCTTGGATTAAGCCTGATGGTGGTGCGCTTAGAATCGGACAAACTTCCGACGATGGAGACTCTCTTCCGAAACTGTTTTGGAATGGTTGGAACACCGATATGTTCTATTTCATGGCCGAACGCATGGCCATTGGCGAAGCACCCGTTGGTCATGCGCTGCGCTTAACACCAAACGCTTCCAACCTGCCCGTCGTACTCCATACGCTAAAAAATGAAAGGGATAATGTCTTTCAAACGCTCGTCAAACATGTGCGCGAAATTTTTCCGACGGTTGGCAACCTTGGTGTCCGATTACGGCCGGACAACGGACGTTTCGAAATTCGCATCTGGCCAACAAAGACAATGGAACGGGTAGAACTTAGCTTCCCGCTAGACTCCAGCGGAACGGGAGTCGCCCAAGCAATTGCCATCCTAACGGCAATCATGACCGTCGAGAATGCCGTCATTGTCATCGATGAAATCAATAGCTTCTTACATCCTGCAGCGGTCAAGGCATTGCTGCGCATCTTGCAGACGAACTATGCCCATCATCAATACATTATTTCGACGCACGCACCGGAGGTTATAGGTTTTAGCAATGCTAAGTCCATTCATTTGGTGAAGCGCTCTGGCTACAATTCGTCAATCGAACGACTAAATTTGGCCAAGCTCAGCGAATTGCGAGAGGTCGCTGAACATTTGGGCGTGTCGATGGCTGATGTGTTCGCCGCTGATCGTGTGATATGGGTCGAGGGCCCGACCGAGGAACTGAGCTTTCCGTTTCTTTACCAGTCGTTCAGCGGTAAAGCCATGCCGCACGGCACGATCATTACTTCAGTTGCCACCACGGGTGATTTCAACCGCAAACGGGATCGAGAGATCGTCTACGAGGTCTACAGTCGCCTGAGCAGCGCGGCAGCAACCTTAGTGGTCGCCACAGCATTTAGCTTTGACACTGAGCAGTTGACCGATACAGAGAAGGCTGAGATGGTAGAGGAGTCCGGCGGGCGCCTGAGTTTCTTACCGCGGCGCCATTTCGAATGTTATTTGATCGATCCGGCGGCTATCGCAAACATGATTGTCACCAAAGATCCAAATTCCGCCCATGCAGTGACGATTGAAGCGGTCACGGCAAAACTAGTGGAGTTGGCTTCAGCTCAAAAGTTCTCCATTCCAGAATGGAATGGCACTATTGGCAATACGGATTGGCTTGCAAAGGTCGACGCCGCTAGACTGATCGCGCAAGCGGCCGCCGAGCTGTCCGAACAGCGAGCGAAGTTCAACAAGAAGGAAGACTCACTGGCCCTACTACAACATATCCTAGCGCGCGAGCCGGAGAAACTAAGGCCCCTTTACGAATATATTTCGGCTCTCGTCAACAAGGTAACGCCAGCTAATTGACCCCATGGACGCGAGAGATTACCGCAACCCCGACACAGCCCACCGCAGGTTCTCAATCCGCGCCACGCGCTCCGCGTTGGCGTAGTTGTTAGCCCAGCGCAAGCGCCAGCTAAAAGCACGCGGCAATCACGTTATGATTGCAGTATTGCCAACACGAGAAAAAATCATGTCCGCCCCTCTCACCCGCGAACTCGCCCGCTTTGCCGTCAACACGCATTACGCTGATCTACCCGCCAAGGTGCAGCACGAGGGCGTGCGCGCCTTTACCAATTTCGTGGGCTGCGCGGCGGGCGGTGCCAATGAGCCGGTGTGCGCGAAGATGCTGGAATCCATCACTGAATTCAACGGCAAGTCCGACAGCGTGGTGATCGGCTCGAAACTCAAGCTTGATGCACTGAATGCGGCACTGATGAATTCACTCGCCTCCGCCGCGCTGGCATTCAACGACACACACTACGCCACCGTGATTCACCCAACCAGCCCGGTGGGCGCGGCGCTGATCTCCATGGCCACGCGGCGCAAGATCACCGGCAAGGAACTTATCGCCGCTCTGGTGTTGGGCGACGAACTCTGCTGCCGCATCGGCAATATTCTTTGCACGCCGCCGGCGGAGTGCAATGTCGGCCTGTCCACGACCGGCTTGCTCGGCTGCATTGGTGCCGCCATCGCGGCGGGAAAGGTCTTGGGTTTTAACGAAGACCAGATGGCCACGGCCATCGGCATTGCCGCCAATCAATCCGCGGGCATTCGCGAGGCGCATGCGTCGATGGCGAGCTGGTTCACGCCCGGCAACGCGAGCCGCTCCGGCCTGTGGGCGGCGTTTATGGCGGAGCGCGGCTACACCTGCCCCGACACCATGATAGAAGGCGTGAAGGGCTTTGCCGTGTCGTTTGCCAGCAATCCGCAACTGGACATGGCGCTCAAGGGCATCGGCGACCATTGGGAATTACTCGAGTTGGCCTACAAGCCCTACCCCTGCGGCGTGGTGGTGCACCCGATCATCGATGCGTGTCTGGAGATCACCGCCAAACATACCTTCGATGCGCGCGACATTACGCGCGTGGATGTCACGGTCGATCCGCTGTGCCTGCAACTGTGTAACCGCCCGCAGCCCAAGATACGCCCGCAGGCGATGGTGAGTTTTCCGCACTGGACGGCCACCACGTTGATGCACAAAGAGGCTGGGCTACCGCAAGTCACCGAGGCGATGGTGCACGACGCGGATATCGCCGCGCTGCGCGCCAAAGTGGTGGCGCACGCGGACGACAAAATCGGGCGCGAAGCCGCGCGGGTCAAAGTCACGATGAAAGATGGCCGCACGTTCGAGGCGCTGTGCAAACACGCGCTCAGCACGCCGCAAAATCCGATGACCGACGCGCACATCGCCGAAAAAACGCGGCTGCAAATGGAAATTGCGTTCGACAAAGACAAAGCGCGGCGCGTGGCGGATGAATGCTGGCGCGTGGCGACGCTGGCGGATGTGGCGCCGTTTGTGCAGTCGCTGGCGGCGTAGCATGCAGCGCGCGGCAAACCTACACCGTCGTTCCCGCGCAGGCGGGAACCCATAACACACGTGCCACTTGCGACGGCTTATGGTTCCCGCCTGCGCGGAAACGACGTGGATGGTGGTGAGGGCTATCATTGCATTTGCAGTAAACAACGGGAGGGAAAAACCAGTGAAACCAAGAAAATCACATAAGTATTTGTTTTTAAACAATATTTTTCTATGTGCCGCGTTTACGCCCTGGGCCACCCCCGCCCACGCGCAAACCAGCGAACTCGCGCAACTGTTGCCGCAGCGCCCTGTGCTGATCGTGGTGCCCAACGCCGCCGGCGGGCCTAGCGACATTGCCGCGCGGCTGATTGCGCCGCGCCTTGCGGAAGTGGTGAAACAAAATTTCATCGTCGACAATCGCGCCAGCGCCAACGGCGTGACCGGCACCGATTATGTGGCCAAGGCCACGCCCAACGGCACGTTTCTGTCGGTGGGTAACACCGGTACGCATGCCATTAACGGCGCGCTCTATAAAAAGCCGCTCTACGACCCGGTGCGTGATTTCACCGCCGTGGCACCGGTGATGACCGGCGGCCTTGTGCTGGCGATTTATTCAAAACTGCCGGCGCAGAATTTCAAGGACTTCATCGCCTACACCAAGGCGCAAGGCGGCAAGGTCAACGCCGCCATCGCCGGCGCCACCGGCGAAATCGCTACCAACGCGATCAAAATGATGACCGGCGCCAACATGAACAACGTGCCGTACAAGGGCGGCATCCCCGCCGTAATTGCCGTGTCGGCGGGCGAGTCGCACATGGTGCTCACCAATCCTTCAGGCGTGCAGCCGCAAATCGATTCGGGACGCCTGCGTGCCATCGCCGTCACCGGCGCCAAGCGTGAATCCGCATTGCCCAACGTGCCCACACTCGTGGAAAGCGGCATGGACTTCACCGTCGATTTCTGGACCGGTGTATTTCTGCCGTCGCAAACGCCGGCCAACATCGCGCAGGCCTACGCGCGCGAAATCAGCCGCATCACGGCGCTGCCCGAAGTGCAGTCGCGCCTTACGGGCATCGGCTACCTGATGATGCCCGAAACCCAGGCGCAGTTTGCGGCCATGGTGAAACGTGACGCAGAGCGGTTTCGCAAGATCATCATCGATTCAAAAATGCAGCAGTTGGAGTAAGCGTTCGTGAGTCGATCAACGCCTGTTATGCCGGGGTGGATGGCTCTGCTGGTTGTGGTGCCGCTGGTGGCGATTCCGCCCGCGGCACGCGCGGCAACCACCGTTCCCCTGTCGCGGCCCTTGCGCCTGATCGTGCCCTACGTGCCCGGCGGCGGCACCGACACCGTGGCGCGGCTCATAGCGCCCGCGCTGGGCGAGGCCGTCGGACAAACCGTGGTGGTCGATAACCGTCCGGGCGGCAGCAGCACCATCGCTACGCAATTGGTGGCGCGGGCGGCGCCCGACGGTCAGACCATCGGCATCAGCGATGCCGCATTTGTAACGAACCCCAGCCTGTTCGACAAACTGCCGTACGATACGCTGCGCGATCTGGTTCCCATCGCCATCGTCTCCAGCGGCTCGATGCTGCTGGTGGTGCACCCCACGCTGCCCGCGAAATCCGTCAAGGATCTGATAGCGCTGGCGAAGTCGCAGCCGGGCAAACTGACGTATGGCACCGCCGGCAACGGCACGGCCACGCATCTGGCGGGCGAACAACTGCGCTGGGTGGCGCAAATCGACATTCAGCATATTCCCTACAAGGGCGCGGGCCAATCAATCACGGAACTGCTCGGCGGCCACATCAGCATGGCGTTCACCTCGCCCTCGACGGCCAAGGCGCACGTCGCGAGCGGTCGCCTGCGCGCGCTCGCCGTCACCAGCGCCAAACGCAACGCGGCGATTCCGGATGTGCTGACATTCATTGAAGCCGGATTAGCCAAGGTGGACACGCAGACGCTCACGCCGCTGTTTGCGCCAGCCGGTATTTCACCCCAATTCGTCGCTGGCATTAATGCGGCGGTGATGCGCGCCACCGGTGCGGGCGAACTGCGCGAACGCTTTCAGTCGCTGGGCTATGACAACGAAACCAATACGCCCGCGGAAGCCGCGACGCGCATACGAACGGAGATCGAAAAATGGCGCAACATCATCAAGAGTTCCGGCGCGCGCGCCCACGGTGCATGATCCTGCAACGTCTCGGCGCCATCTTCGCGGCCATTTTCGGCACAAGTTGCGGCGTGGGCTACGGCGTGAATGCCGGCGCGGCGCGCGCCGCCGATTTTCCGGTGAAGCCGGTGCGCCTCATCGCGCCGTTCGGCCCCGGCGGCGGCACGGATATACAAGGCCGCCTGCTCGGCAAAAAATTTCAGGAGAGCACCGGACAAACACTGATCGTCGATAACCGCACCGGCGCAGGCGGCATGATCGGCGCCGAAATCGCCGCGCGCGCGCCCGCCGACGGTTACACCGTGCTGTTCACCACCACCTCGCTCGCCATCAACCTGAGCTTGCAGAAAAAGCTCGCGTTCGATCCGGTAAAAACGCTGATGCCGCTGTCGCTGATTTCGTCGGCGCCATATCTCGTGGTGACACACCCCAGCGTGCCCGCCGCGTCGCTGAAAGAATTTTTTGCACTAGCGAAACGGCGCGGCGTCAGCCTGAATGCCGCGTCCAATGGCTCCGGCACGGCGCCGCATCTGGGACTGGAAATTCTCAAGCAACTGGCCGGCATCAACGTCACGCAAATTCATTACAAGGGTGGCGGCCCGGCGATACTTGCAGTGGTGTCCGGCGAGGTGGATTTTCAACTGGCGTCATCGCTGTCATCCATGCCGCACGTCAAAAGCGGACGCTTGCGCGTGCTGGGCATCACCTCCAATTCACGCTCGCCGCTGTTCCCGGATTTGCCGACCGTGGCATCGCTTTATCCCGGCTTCAGCAACTACAACTGGTACGGCATGTTTCTGCCGGTGAACGTGCCGAAAGACATCGCACAAAAGCTGCACGGCGAGTTCATCAAGGCGATCAAGGCGCCCGACGTGCGCGAATTTGTCGCGCGCGAGGGTGGCACGCCCATCGGCAGCACACCGGAGGAATTTGCCGCCTATTTCAAACAGGAAGCGGCCCAGTATGAAAAGGCCATCAAGGCGGGAAACATCGCGCAGGAATAAGCCATGTTGACGCAAGATCAAATCAACCAATTTCATCGCCACGGCATTCTGTTGGTGGAGAATGTAGCCGATGCAAACACGCTGGCGGCGATGCGCGCAGCGCTGGCGGATATTGTGGAAAAATCACGCGCCGTCACGCAACACAACGCGATTTACGATCTCGAACCCGACCACACGGCCGAACGGCCGCGCTTGCGGCGCATCAAGCATCCGCATCTACGGCACCCGGTGTTTAATGACTTTCCGCGTGCCGGGCCGCTGCTGCATATTCTGAAACAGTTGATCGGGCCCGACGTGCGCATGCACAGTTCCAAGTTAAACCTCAAGGCCCAGGACGGCGGCTCCGCGCTGGAGTGGCATCAGGATTGGGCGTTCCACCCCCACACCAACAGCAGCATGCTCGCCGTCGGTCTGATGCTCGAAGACTGCCGCATGGAGAATGGCCCACTGCTGGTAATTCCCGGCAGCCACAAAGGCCCGGTATACGATCACAATGCCAACGGCCGGTTCTGCGGCGCCATGGATCCTGATAATCCCGACAGCGCCGCGCTGAATTACAACAGCGCGATTCCGTGCGTGGGCAAAGCAGGCACGATTTCAATACACCATGTGTTTTCCGTGCATGGATCGGCCGCCAACACCTCGCCTTACCCGCGACCGTTGCTGTTATATGAATTCATGGCTGCCGATGCCTGGCCGCTGATGGGCGTGCAGGATCTCGACGCATTCAATTCCAGAATGATCTGCGGACAAACGACTTACGCGCCGCGCCTTGAAGCGGTGCCGGTACGGCTGCCGTTGCCCGCGGCGCAAAAACTCGGATCGATTTACGAAAATCAGGCCGAACTCAAGCGTCGCTATTTCGAACCCGCCAGCGGCCCGGCAAAAACAAATAAATCCGCGTAACGGGATTTACATTATCGCCACGCGGAAAATCCGCGCCGCGTAATCAGCCTTCCGGCTTTACGCCCGTGGCCTTGACCAGCTTCGCGTATTTTTCGACCTCGCTGCGGATGAACGCCGCAAATTGTTCCGGCGAATTACCCCCGGGCAACGCGCCTTCGGCCGCGATATTGGCCTTCACCGCCGGTGAACTCAAGGCCTGCACAAAATGTTTGTTGAGGGTTGTCACGATGTCGCGCGGCGTGGCGGCGGGTGCGAGCATGCTGTACCAGCCGACGATTTCGTAACCCGGCAGGCCGGCTTCGGCGATGGTAGGCACCGCTGGCAATTGCCCGCTGCGTTGCGAACTGGTGACGCCGATGGCGCGCAACCGGCCGGATTTGATATGCGGCGCCACCTGCGTGGTGCTGGTGGTGATCAAATCGATTTGTCCGGACAGCAGATCGAGCGTCATCGACGGCGTACCGCGATACGGCACATGCACCATCTTCACGCCCGACATGGTCAATATCAATTCCGTCGCCAAATGCAGCGACGTGCCGACGCCCGTCGAACCGAAACTCAACTTGCCGGGCTGCGATTTCGCCAGCGCTATCAGCGCCTTCAGGTTTCCGGCGGGCACCGAAGCATGAGTGACCAGCACATACGGAATGTAGTGATACACGCTGATCGGCGCGAAATCCCGCGTGGCGTCGTACGGCATGGTACGCATCATCGCCGGGCTCAGCGCTATGGCGCTGATGCTGCCCCAGCTCAGCGTGTAACCGTCGGGTTTGGATTTCGCCACCAACGCGGCGGCCGTCACGCCGGAATTGCCTTCGCGGTTGATCACCACGAATTGCTGGCCCAGCGTATCGGTTAACTGCTGCGCCATGGTCCGCGCGGTGGTGTCATTGCTTGAACCGGCGGAGAACCCGACGTAGATCGACACCGGGCGCGCCGGGTAACTTTGCGCCATGGCCGGCAACGCGCAGAAGCCCGCCGGAATAATAGCGACGACAACGCTCACGGCGTTGGCGGTCACGTTCACAAAGCGGCGCATGGCATCGAGCCTCGGCACGATCAACGACTGACTTCCAGCAATATTTTGCCGATGTGCTCGCTGGTTTCCATGCGCGCGTGCGCATCGCAAGCCTTGACCAGCGGGAATATCGAATCAATTACCGGCGTGACTTTCGTTCCCAGATGCGGCCATACGCGTTCGTTCAACTGGCGCACAATTTCCACTTTGACCGCCAGCTCGGATACACGCAATCCCGACCCACTCACCACTGCGCGTTTGCCCATGATCGCACTGAGTGGCACGCTGTATTCGTTTTTGTCGCCGGAACTCAGATGCATCACGCGTCCATCCATCGCCAGCGCCTGAAGGTTGCGCTTGGCATAGGCCGCGCCCGCCATGTCCAGAATCACGTCCGCGCCATGGCCGCCGGTCACTTTTTGAACCTCGGCCACGAAATCCTGTTCGCGGTAATTAATCGCCGCCTGCGCACCAATGTTCAGACAGAAATCCCGCTTGGCGGCATTGCCGACCGTCGTCACCACGTTCGCGCCGATCAACCGCGCGAGCTTGATCGCTGCACTCCCCACGCCGCTCGATCCGCCATGCACCAGCAGCCACTCGCCCGCCTTGAGGCGCCCCAGCATGAACACATTGAGCCACGCTGTCATCAGTGCCTCGGGCAACCCCGCCGCCATCTTCAGATCAAAGCCAGCCGGTATCGGAAACGTCACTTCCTGCAATGCGATGCAATATTGTGCATAGCCGCCGCCATTGACCAGTGCGCACACCGTGTCGCCCGCCTTCCAGCGCGTCACGCCCGCGCCCACCGCCACCACCTCGCCGGCGACTTCCAACCCGGGAATATCGGTTGCGCCTTTCGGACCAAAGCCACGATTGCGCTGGCCGCAGTCGTGACGATTGATGCCCGCATACGCCACCTTGATCAGCACCTGCCCGGGTCCGGGTTGCGGCACGGGCCGCGTCGCGGGCTTCAGCACGGCGGGACCGCCGGCTTGCGTGATTTCAATGGCGATCATATCCAAGGGCAGCATAAATTTCTCCGGCAAAGTGAAAGGCCAGAATGTATCAAAGAAATCCGCGCCAGGTTGCGTTCACTATTTGAGCGCCGCTACATCCGCGCACGCGCCGCCCTTGGTGATGCAACGCATGGTGTAAACTGCGCGCACGTTTTCCTCGTGCGGTAGTCACGCCGCATTCAACCGCCTTTCGATCACACGAACACGTGAAACCCGCGCCGTTTAAATATCACGCGCCGCGCACCACTGGCGACGCGTTGCGCCTGCTGGCCGACAACGGCGACGCCTGCGTGCTGGCGGGCGGTCAATCGCTGATGCCGATGCTCAATTTCCGCCTGCTGGCCCCGGCGCACGTAATTGATCTGAATCGCGTGCCTGCGCTGGCCGGCATACGCGTCGAGCAGAACGTGCTGCACGTGGGCGCCATGACCCGTCAGGGCGATCTTGAAACCTCCTCGGTAGTGCGCGATGCCGCGCCATTGCTGCAAGCCGCCGTGCGACAGGTGGGCCATCGCCAGACACGCAATCGAGGTACCCTCGGCGGTTCGTTGTGTCATCTGGACCCCGCCGCCGAGCTGGTCACCGCCGCCATGGCGATGGATGCCACGCTGATTGCCGAATCCGCCGGTGGGGGTACGCGCCGCATTCCCATCGCCGCATGGAGCGCCGGTTACCTCACCAACGCCTTGCGTCCCGGCGAAATGCTCACCGCGATTGAGTTTCCGCTTTGGCGCGGCGCGCAGGGGCATGGCTTTGTGGAGTTTGCTCGGCGCAAAGGCGATTTCGCGATTATCGGCGTGGCCACGCTGCTGGCGTTTGACGCCGCGGGCACCATCGCCCGCGCGGCCGTTGCCATCGGCGGCTGCGGCCCTCTGCCGCAACGCCCTGCCGCCGTTGAGCAGGCGTTGATCGGGCAGAGGCCTTCGGCGCCACTGTTCAAGGAGGCAGCCCGGCTGGCCGCCACGATCGAGGCCCATTCCGACGCGCACGTGCGCGCCGACTACCGGCGCCACCTCGCGCGCGTACTGACCGAACGTGCGCTGGCCGAGGCGGCGAACCGTGTACATGATGCCGGGCATGGAGCGTCGCAATGAAAGACATCACCACCGTACGGCTAACCGTCAACGGCGAAGCCGTGGAACGCGCCGTCGAATCCCGTGTGTCGCTGGCGGACTTTCTGCGCGACGATTTGCGGCTCACCGGCACGCATCTGGGCTGTGAACACGGCGTGTGCGGCGCCTGCACGGTGCTGGTGGACGGCAAATCGGCACGCGCCTGCCTGATGCTGGCGGTGCAGGCCGACGGCGCCGCGGTGCGCACGGTCGAAGGACTGGGCACGCCGGAAAACCTCAATCCGCTGCAGCGCGCGATGATGGAACATCATGGCTTGCAATGCGGATTTTGCACGCCGGGCATGCTGATGACGCTCACGGAATTCATCGAACAGCGGCGCGACTCGCCGCCGCCCAGCGAAGCCGAAATTCGCGAAGTGCTGTCCGGCAACATTTGCCGCTGCACCGGCTATCAAACCATAGTGGATGCGGTGATGGCCGTGTTGAATCCCCCTGACGGTGCGGCATGAGTGACGAGGGTAAAGCCGATGGCGGTTATTTCGGCCGCTCGATCCTGCGCAAGGAAGACCCGGCGCTGCTGACCGGTCGCGGGCGTTTTGTCGATGACCTGCAACCGGATCGCCTGCTGCATGCGTGCATTGTGCGCAGTCCGCACGCGCATGCCCGCATTACGCGCGTGGATACGTCGGCAGCGGCCGCGGTGCCGGGCGTCAAAGCCGTATACGCATTCGCCGACCTGCCGCCGATGCTGCAACAAAAACGCCTGCCGCTGATGTCGGCCAATCCGCTGATCAAGCAACCGCTGACGCAGCCGGTGATGGCCAACGATGAAGTGCGTTTTGCCGGTGAATCGGTCGCAGTGGTGATAGCGGAATCGCGGCGCGTGGCGGAAGACGCCGCGGCACTGGTTGATGTGACGTATGAGGCGCTGCCCGCCGTCAACGACGTGCGCAAGGGACTGGAAGCGAATGCACCCACCGTGCATGCCGGCACGGCCAGCAACCTGGTTGCGCGCGTGCCGTTTGTGGTGGGCGATACCGATGTCGCGTTCAAGGGGGCGGCGCGCGTCGTCAAAGCGTCGTTTGACACCCATCGCGGCGGCGGTTTTTCGATGGAAACGCGCGGCTGCCTCGCTGTGCCCGACCTGAATGCGGGCAGCTACACGCTGTATCTCACATCGCAATCGCCGCATCGCATCAAGCGCGTGCTGATGGACATGCTGGAATTCGCCGATCACGAAATACGCGTGATCGCGCCGGATGTCGGCGGCGGCTTCGGTCCGAAAGGCTCGTTCTATGCCGAGTATGCGCTGATCACCGCCTGCGCCATGCGCCTCGGCCAGCCGCTAAAATGGATTGAAGACCGCGCCGAAAACTTTGTCGCCACGCAACAAGAGCGCGACATGTTCTGGGATCTCGAGGTCGCCATCGACGCTGGCGCGCGCATTCTCGGTTTGCGCGGACGGCTTATCCACGAGAACGGCGCTTACGTGGCGCCGCTGGGGCTGATTCTGCCGTGGATCGCGGTCACGCATGTGCAGGGACCGTATGTCATTCCCAATTTTAGTATCGAGATGCTGGTGGCGTTTACCAACAAGGTACCCACCTCGCCGGTACGCGGTGCGGGCCGCCCGCAGGCAGTGTTTGTGATGGAACGCCTGATGGACCACATCGCGCGCGCCACCGGGCTCGATCCTGCGGAAGTGCGCCGGCGCAATTTTATTCAGCCATCGCAAATGCCTTACAACTGCCAACTGATCGCGCGCGATGGCAAGCCGGTGATCTACGACAGCGGCGATTACCCGGAAGCACAGCGCCGCGCGCTGGCGATGGCGCGCTACGCGGATTTTCGCGCGAGGCAGGCCGCCGCGCGCACGGAGGGCAAACATCTCGGCATCGGCATGGCGAGTTTTGTCGAAGGCACCGGCCTTGGTCCGTACGAGAGTGCGACCGTGCGCGTCGCCACCAACGGCAAGATCATCGTCTGCACCGGTGCCGCGCCGCAGGGGCAATCGCACAAGACCACGCTGGCGCAGATCTGCGCCGATCTATTGCAGGTTTCGCCTGGCGTTATTGATGTAGTGACCGGCGACACCGGCGCCATCGCCATCGGCGTCGGCACGTTCGCGGCGCGCAGCGCGGTCAACGCCGGCAGTGCGGTACACATGGCGGGAATCGAAGTGCGTCACAAAGCCATACTACTGGCCGCCAGCATGCTGAAGGTGTCGCCCGAAAAGCTCGACATAGGCGCGGGCTACGTCTACAACGTCGCGCAGCCCGATCAACGCAAGAGCCTGCGCGAGATCGCGATTTACGCCGCCGGTTCCCCGGGCTATGCGCTGCCCGGAGAAGTGACGCCCGGCCTCGAGCACACCGCTTATTTCACGCCGGAGCGCTCGACTTATTCGAATGGTTGCCATGTGGTCGAAGCCGAAGTCGATATCTGGACCGGGCAGGTCACGCTCACCGGTTACTGGATCGTGGACGACTGCGGCCGCGCGATTAATCCGCAAGTGGTCTACGGCCAGGTGCTCGGCGGCACCGTGCATGGCATCGGCAACGCGCTGCTGGAACGGCTGCTGTTTGATGAACACGCGCAACCGCTGACCACGAGTTTCGCCGACTATTTGCTGCCGCTGGCGACCGATGTGCCACGCATCGAAATCGGCCACATGGAATCGCCATCGCCGCTGAACCCGCTGGGTGTCAAAGGCGCGGGCGAAGGCGGCACGCTGCCTGCCATTGCCGCGGTGATCGGCGCCATCGAAGATGCGCTGTCCCCGTTTGGCGTCACCATCAATGAAACGCCGGTCTCGCCGATGCGCATCGTCGATCTGATACGCGCAGCCGCGCCGGAAACCTACGCCTGATCGCCAATAAATCGCAAGCATATGAATACAAAAACTTTTTTAGTAACGAAGCACGAAGGCATAACTCGCATCGATTTGAATCGTCCCGATGCCGGCAATGCGCTCACCATGGATATGCTCGATGGCCTGCGCACGTTGATCAACGACGCGGGCCATGACCCCAACACGCGAGTGATTGCCATCGTGGGACGCGGCACCGATTTTTGCCGTGGCCGAGACAACACCGGTCACAAGCGCGAAGGCATGAGCGTGCTGCAAGTGCATGAGCAGGTGATGGGCCGCATTCTTGGTTTTTATGGCGCGATTCGCCAGTGCCCGATACCTGTGGTGTGTAGCGTGCATGGGCCGGCACGCGCCTTCGGTTGCGCGCTGGCGGGCGCCGCGGATTTTACATTTGCGTCGTCCGCGGCGACCTTCACGCTCGACGAAATCGAGCATGGCAGTCCGTCCACGCTGGCGATGTCGGCGCTGGTAAGCCGCGTGCCGCGCAAGGCGCTGGGCTGGATGGTGTGTTCCGGCGAAACGCTGGATGCGGCCACCGCGTGCTCCATCGGGCTGGTCAGCCGCGTGTTTGATGCCGCTGACTATGCGACCCAAGCCGATGCCGCGATCGCGTTGCTGGCGTCGCGGCCCCGCATCGCGTTGCAAACCGTGAAAAAGTTTCTGGCGCGCGCACCGGACCTCGATCCCGAGATGGCATCGGATTTCGCCGGCGCGCTGCACGCCATGGTACGCACGAAATAACATGATCAAGGCAATACCACAGTGTGGATGGCGCGTCGCGTTGCTCTGCATGGCCGTGGGCAGTTCGGTGGCCAGCGCGCAAAACTACCCCAGCAAGCCCATCCGGCTGGTGCTGCCGGTTGCGCCCGGCGGCGGCGCGGATGTTATCGCGCGTACCGTCAGCCAGAAAGTTGGCGTTTCGCTGGGGCAGCAATTTTTCATTGATAATCGCGGCGGCGCGGGCGGCAACATTGCCGCTGAAATGGTTGCCAAGGCCGCGCCCGACGGCCACACGCTGGTAATGGTGCTGTCGAGCCACACCATCAATCAGAGCCTCTACAAGAAGCTCAATTACGATCCGATCAAGGATTTCGCCCCGATTTCGCTGCTCGCCACTTCACCCTTCTTGCTGGTGGTGCATCCGTCGGTGCCGGCGCGTAACGTCAAAGAATTCATCGCGCTTTCGCGCGCCACCAAAGGCGGCCTGCCCTATGCTTCGTCCGGATCGGGACTGCTGGCGCATCTGGCGATGGAATTGCTGAAAAGCCTCGGCCAGTTTGAAGCCACCCACATTCCGCACAAAGGCACGGGGCCGGCGATGATGGATACGGTGGCCGGGCACGTCGCGGCCAACTTCCCGACCATGATTTCCGGACTGCAAAACGTCAAGGCGGGACGCTTGCGCGCTCTCGCCGTCACCAGCCGCATACGCTCGCCCCTGCTGCCGGACGTGCCCACGGTCGCGGAACAAGGCTTCCCGGATTACGAAGTCAATGGCTGGTACGGCTGGCTCGCGCCCGCAGGCACGCCCGCGAAGATCATCGCCTTGCTGCACGAAGAAACGTCCAAAGCCGTGCGCATGAGCGACGTGCGGGAGCGGCTGGTGGCCGATGGCGCCGTGCCGGTCGGCAGCACGCCGGAAGAATTCGCGCGTTTTATCCAGAGCGAATCGATCAAGTGGGCTAAGGTAGTGAAGTCCTCCGGCGCGTCGGTTGAATAGCGCCCGGCGCGAGAGCGGCCTTGCTCTGCGTTGCCCGGTGTGCTTTCATGTTTCCACTTATGGCGTCATAAATATTATTTAGACGGCAATTCCTCCAACATCCGTAAAATTCACGCCGCATCGCGAGCATTTTCTGTTTGTTATTGATTGACCCACCGGCCGCGCAATCCATGTCCGCTATCGAGCACGACACGCCAGACAACCAGAAGACCGAAGTCAAAAGCACCACCTGTTACATGTGCGCCTGCCGCTGCGGCATCAATGTCACCTTGCGTGGCGGCGAAGTGCGTTACATCGAGGGCAACCCGAATCATCCGCTGAATCAGGGCGTGATCTGCGCCAAGGGCGCGGCGGGCATCATGAAGCAGTATTCGCCCGCACGTCTCACGCAACCTTTGCGCCGCAAGGCCGGCGCCGAGCGCGGCGCGGCCGAGTTTGAAACCATCAGCTGGGACGAGGCGTTTCGCGTCATGGAGACGCGGCTGGCGCGCATACGCGCTACCGATCCCAAGCAATTCGCGCTGTTCACCGGACGCGATCAGATGCAGGCGCTGACCGGCTTGTTCGCTCGGCAGTTCGGCACACCCAACTACGCGGCGCACGGCGGATTTTGTTCGGTGAACATGGCCGCCGGCATGATCTACACCATCGGCGGTTCGTTCTGGGAATTCGGCGGGCCTGACTTGGAGCAGGCAAAGCTGTTTGTGATGATCGGCACCGCCGAGGATCATCATTCCAATCCGCTCAAGATCGCGATTTCCAAGTTCAAACGCAGCGGCGGGAAATTTATTTCCATCAACCCGGTGCGCACCGGCTACTCTGCCATCGCCGACGAATGGATCCCCATCCGGCCCGGCACCGACGGCGCATTGCTACTGGCGCTGAACCATGAGTTGGTGCGCCAGCGCCTGTACGACGAGGCGTTTGTCACCAAGTACACCAATGCCGGTTACCTCGTCAATGACGATCCCGACAGCCCGGAGTACGGTCTGGTGGTCGCCAACGGTAATACGCCCGCCGATAATCCACATCGCACGCACAGCCAGTTGTGGTGGGATGCGGGCATCCACGCGGCGGTATCGAACCATGCACCCGGCTGCAAACCTGCGTTGAGCGGCCGCTACACCCTGCCCGATGGCACACCGGTGCGTCCAGCCTTCGCGCTACTGGCCGAACGTCTGGAACAATACACGCCGGGATGGGCCGCTGAAATCACCGGCGTTTCCGCCGAGCGCATACGCGGCCTCGCGCGCGAAATGGGTGAAGTCGCGCGCGATCAAAAAATAACCCTGCCGATCCGCTGGACCGACAGTTGGGGACGCATGCATGAAACCGTGACCGGCAACCCGGTGGCGTTTCATGCCATGCGCGGGCTGGCCGCGCACTCCAACGGCTTTCATACCATCCGCGCGTTGTCGATATTGATGTCGCTACTGGGCACGATTGATCGCCCCGGTGGTTTCCGTCACAAGGCGCCCTACCCGCGCGGCACGCCGCCGGTGTACGCGCGCAACCCTGTCAGCGGTGAAGCCGTGCTGCCCGAAACCCCGTTGGGCGGCGCGCCGCTGGGCTTTCCCTCGCGCCCGGAAGAATTGTTTGTTGATGACGCGGGCGGCCCGATACGCATCGACAAGGCGTTTTCGTGGGAATACCCGCTGGCAATCCACGGCATGATGCACAACGTGATCGCCAATGCCTGGCGCGGCGATCCGTATCGCATCGATACGCTGATGATTTTCATGGCGAACATGGCGTGGAACTCCTCGATGAATCCGGTCGAAACGCGGCGCATGCTGAATGATCGCGATGAAACCAGTGGCGAATACAAGATTCCGTTCATCATCGTGTGCGACGCATTCGAGTCGGAGATGACGGCCTACGCCGACCTCGTGTTGCCCGACACCAGTTATCTGGAGCGGCACGACGTGATGTCGATGCTGGATCGCCCGATTTCGGAATTCGACGGCCCGGTTGACGCCGTGCGCGTGCCGATTCTGCCACCCAAGGGCGAATGCAAGCCGTTTCAGGAGGTGCTGATCGAACTCGCGGGCCGGTTGAAATTTCCCGCGTTCACCACACCCGAGGGAACGCGCAAATTTCGCGACTATCCCGATTTCATCGTCAACTTTCAGACCGAGCCGAATTCGGGACAGGGCTTTCTTATTGGCTATCGCGGCGCGGCCGGCGACAAATCGATGGTGGGCGAACCAAACCCGAAGCAGTGGGAAATGTATGCCGCGAATAACTGCGTGTTCCAGCATCACATGCCGCCCGAGCATCAATACATGCGCAACTGGAATCAGGGTTACAACGACTGGGCGGTCAAGGCCAAGTTGCGCCGCTTCGGCGACCCGGTGATGATTCAGATTTACGCGGAAGTGCTGCAAAGGTTTCGCCTTGCCGCACGCGGCTACGGCAAACGGCAGCCGCCCGCGCAGTTGAAAGATCGCATCGAGCAATATTTCGATCCGCTGCCGTTTTATTACGAGCCGCTTGAGGTATCGCTTTCCGATAAGCAAAAATATCCGCTCGCCGCGATCACCCAGCGGCCGATGGCGATGTATCACTCGTGGGATTCCCAGAACGCTTGGCTGCGCCAGATACATACTCATAACTATTTGTTTATAAACACAAAAACGGCACTTTCCGCAGGCATCTCTGATGGCGGCTGGATGTGGGTGGAGTCGATGCACGGCAAGGTACGTTGCTTGTGCCGCCATAGCGAAGCGGTCGAACCCGGCACCGTCTGGACATGGAACGCCATTGGCAAGGCGCGCGGCGCGTGGCATCTCGCGCCCGACGCCAATGAATCGCAGCGCGGCTTTTTATTGAACCACTTGATCTCGGATGAACTGCGTAACGCGCAAGGCACGCGCACATCCAATTCCGATCCGCTCACCGGACAAGCCGGTTGGTACGACGTGCGTGTGCGCATTTATCCGGCGGGCGCCGATGAAGCCAAGGAAAGTTCACCGCAGTTCGATGCCATGAAGCCGCTGCCCGGCACCACCCCACTGCATCGCCTGTGGCAGGCATTTGTCGCCGGCAAAGGCCCTAACAGCGGAGCACGCGAATGACACAACTCGCCTTGGTGATCGACCTCAACGTTTGCGTGGGTTGCCACGCGTGCGTCACCAGTTGCAAGGAATGGAATACTTCCGGCGTGGCCGGCGCGCTGGCCGACGAAAACCCCTATGGGGCAGACCCCAGCGGCACGTTTTTTAATCGTGTGCAGACCTACGAAGTCGGCCAGTTTCCGGATACGCAAACGGTACATTTTCCGAAATCGTGTCTGCATTGCGAAGACCCGCCGTGCGTGCCGGTATGCCCAACCGGTGCCAGCTACAAGCGCAAGAGTGACGGCCTGGTACTGATCGACTACGACAAGTGTATCGGCTGCAACTACTGCTCGTGGGCGTGCCCTTACGGCGTACGCGAGCTGGACGAAAAAGAAAAGGTGATGAAGAAATGCACGATGTGCGTGGATCGCATCAACGACGAAAACCTCGCGGATGAACAACGCAAACCCGCCTGCGTGCTCGCCTGCCCCACCAACGCGCGGCTGTACGGCGACATACACGATCCCGAATCCATCGTTTCCAAGGCGATACGCGAAAACGGCGGTTATCAACTGATGCCGGAATGGGAAACCAAACCCGCGAATCATTATTTGCCGCGCCGCAGTGCATCGGCAATTGATAATGTGCTCAGTCGTAACGTGGAGCAGCAGCGCCCCAACGAACTGAAGGCGACTGACGCGCCCGCCAAGCCGTAAACCAAGCCATGAATCCTGCTTTTTCCGTTATTTTTCTCACCACGCTGATCGGCGCGGGGCAAGGCTTGTTCCTCGCGTTGATGGCGATTCAATCGGGCATCATCGCCGTGCCGTCCGCGTCTGCGCGTCTGTTTTTCATTGCCGGTGACGCCGTCGCATTGGCGTTTCTTGTGACTGGCCTTGTCGCCTCGTTTTTCCATCTGGGGCACCCCGAACGCGCGTGGCGTGCCGTCGCCATGTGGCGCAACTCGTGGCTATCCCGCGAAGTCATCGTGCTGCCGGTGTTCATGGCGGTGGTAGCGTTGCACGGCCTGTGCCTGCACACAGGGTTCGCTTACGCCGACCAGATTGGCATCGCGGGTGCCGTGCTGTGTATCGCGCTGTTCTACATCACTGCGATGAACTACGTGTGCCTCAGGTTCTTGCAGGAGTGGGCAACGCCATTGACCATCGTAAATTACACCCTGCTGGGTTGTGCGTCCGGATTCACACTCGCCACCGCGCTGGCGGCGGCCATGGAGCCCGCGCTGGCACCGGACCTTGGCAGGTGGGCATTGGCGCTTACATTGCTGGCGGCCAGCGCACGCATCGCATCACTGATCCGCAACGCCCGGCTACGCCCAAAATCTACGCTGCAAAGCGCCATCGGCATGCGCCATCCGCACATTGTGCAAAAAGCGCAGGGCTTTATGGGAAGCGCGTTCAGCACGCGCGAGTTTTTTCACGGCAGGACGCGACAGGTTGTGCAAGGCGTGAAGTGGGGATTTCTGCTGTTGGCGTTTGTGGCGCCAGCGGTCATTCTCGGATTGGGCAGCACCGATGGGCGTGTGTCACTGTCCGGCGCGAGCATCGCGTTCGTCACGCAATATGTCGGCCTGCTGGCGGAACGCTGGTTCTTTTTTGCGCAGGCGAGACATCCGCAGAATCTCTACTATCAGGCGGCGTCGTAGGGCGCGGAGCATAAGCGGTGGCAAGCCACCGCGCTCCATACGCCACACGCCCCCCCCCTGCACGCCACTACCGGGGCGCTTATTCGCCCTTGATCCCCATCTCTTTTACCGTCTTGCTCCACCGCGCGATTTCGCCGCGCACGTAGTGGGTTAAATCCGCCGGGGTCATCGGCACGGCTTCGGCACCCAACTGGAAGAATCGCTGCTGCACGTCGCCGTTACCCAGCATCCGGTTCACTTCGGTGTTGAGCTTTGTGATGATGGCCTGCGCGGTATTCGCCGGCACATACAAGCCGTTCCATTCATACACCTCGACTCCCTGCACGCCGGATTCGGCCATCGTGGGGATCTGCGGCGCGGACGCGGAGCGCTTGGCGGCGGTGAGCGCGATGCCCTTGAGCTTGTTGCCCTGCACGTGCGGCAGCGCGCTCGCGATGCTGCCAAAAAACAACTGCACATGTCCACCAAGCAAATCCACGTAAGCAAGGCCGCCACCCTTGTATGGCACGTGCGACATGCGCACTTTGGTCACGTACTGAAACAATTCTCCTGCCATGTGCGGTGCGCTGCCGAAACCGGATGATGCATAGGTAACACGACCCGGTTGCGCCTTGGCCAGTTCGATCAAATCACGCGTGGTGGTCACCGGCACCGAGGGATGCACCACCAGCATGTTGGGCGTGCGCATCAGCATCGCCACGGGCATCAAGTCCTTCAACGGGTCAAACGGCAACTTGCGCAGCGCGGGATTGACGGTAAACGCGCTGGCGTCGTGCAGAAGCGTATAACCGTCCGCCGCGCTCTTGGCCACGATATCCGCCCCGATGATGCCCGAGGCGCCACCGCGATTATCGATGACGATTTGCTGGCCCAATACGTCACCGATGCGCGGCCACAATATGCGGGCGGTTGCGTCCGCCGCGCCGCCAGGCGGATACGGCACGATCAGACGAATGGGGCGCGCGGGATAAGTTTGCCCCGTTGCCGGCGGAATAGCGGCCCCGATTACCCCAAGGCAAAGCGCGGAAAAAAATATACAACGCAGCCGGCTTTTCATCATCTCGTTCCTCCAGATTGCAGGGCCTCCGCCGGGAAAATCCCGCTTGCGATGTTCGCGCCTCTCGCTTTCTGCTAGAATCCGCGCCTCCGGAGAGGTGGCAGAGTGGTTGAATGTACCGGTCTCGAAAACCGGAAAGGTCGCAAGGCCTTCGAGGGTTCGAATCCCTCCCTCTCCGCCAGTGAGTTCTGTGTCATTACGTCCCCGTAAAAACGGGATCGCGCCGGTCAAATCCGGCCTTCACGCCTTCCTTGAAATCATTGGTCTCGCGCAGCATGTTCTGCACGAACGCCTCGCGTTCGGTCGCCGCGCGGAAGGCCGCCAGAAAGTCGCCATTGAGTGTCTGGCGCGCCGCCTGCACTGCCAACGGCCCGGACTTCGCGAGTTCCGCGGCCATCTCTTGTGCAACCTGCCGCACCTGATCTTGCGCCACGAGCCGGTCGGCCAAGCCGATGACAAGCGCCTCTTCGCCGGGAATACGCCGCCCCGTGAGAAACAGCCATTTCGCGGTCTGGTGGCCCACCACGCGCGGCAGCGTCACGGTCATGCCGAACCCAGGGTGATAGCCCAGCGCGCAGAAATTCGCCGCGAGCCGCGCTTCCTTGCAGGTCACGCGAAAATCCGCGACCAGCGCCAATCCCAGTCCGGCGCCGATCGCACTGCCATGCACCGCCGCGACGATCGGTTTCTTCGTCTGCACGAGACGCTGCGCTTCGTGATACAGGTGCCGCGCCTGCGTGACCGTCTTCTTGCCCGCCGCTTCATCGTCGACGCGTTTTTTCAAATTGGCGCCGGCACAAAAGTGCTTGCCCGCCGAGGCCAACACGATGCTGCGGCAACTGGCGTCCTTGTCCAGCGCCTCGAGCGCCGTCGCCAGATCGCCAATCAATTCGATATCCAGAAAATTATTGGGCGGACGCCGCAGTTCGACTGTTGCGACATATTTGTCAATGCTGACGCCGATTTCTTCAGAACTCATTATGCTCTCCATTGAATGTGATGCCATTCTTCACGCCTGTAAGTGTAAACCATACGCGCGCCCTTTTTTCACAAGGCGTGCCTTGCGCATGACCACGATGTAAGATAGCCCTGCCGCTTTGTTTATCGTTCATTGTTCCTTGTTACATGGGTATACGCCATGAGCGAGATTGCCAACCCCCGCCACCTCGTGCAAGTCTTGCGCCGCACCGGACGCCTGGCTGCGTGGTCGGTCTTGAGCGTAAGCGCCGCTGGCGCAATCACAAGTTCCACTGCGCAAACTTTTCCCAACCGGCCGATTCGCCTCATCGTGTCGCAGGCCGCCGGAAGCTCCAACGATATATTGGCGCGCATTGTCGGCGCCAAAATGGCGGAATCACTCGGTCAATCCATTGTTATCGATACGCGGCCCGGTGCCAGCGGCGTAATAGGAACCGAACTCGCATCAAAGGCGCCGCCCGACGGTCATACCCTCCTGCTGTCATCTCAGACGGTATTCGCCACGCTGCCGGTGATCAAACGGCGGCTACCGTTCGACCCCGACAAGAGTTTCATTCCGCTCACGCAGATTGCCTGGGTTTCGAGCGTTGTGGCCGTGCATCCGTTGGCGCCTTCCACCATTGCGGAACTGGTGCAACTTGCCAAGTCCCAGCCCGGACGATTCAACTACGGTTCGGCCGGCACCGGATCGCCCGCCCACATTGGCGGTGAACTCTTCAATTTGCTTGCCGCCACGCGCATTACCCATGTTCCTTACAAAGGCACGGCGCTGGCCGTCACCGATCTTATTTCGGGACAGATTCAGATGGTAATTACTTCGCCGTTGGTGGTGCTGCCGCATGCCAACATCGGCCGTATCAAGGTTGTTGCCACCACGGGCGCAAAACGCGATCCACTGCTGCCGCATCTGCCTGCCATCGCCGAAACGCTGCCGGGTTACGATCTCACGCAGTGGTGGGGGCTCGCCGCCATTGCCGGAACGCCTCGCCCCATTGTCGAGAGGCTGCACGCCGTGGCGGCTTCGGCAATCAACAATGTTGAAATCAAGGAGAAACTCTCACAACAAGGCGCGACCGCGATCAGCAACAGCCCCGCGGAGTTTGCTGCGCTCATCCTGCGCGAGCGGGCGCGCATAGCCGATGTGGTAAAGCGGGCGGGAATCGCGCTGGAGGACTAACGCCGCGCTTATTGATCCAGTAAACTCCAAGGGTACGCGGCATGACGCCGGTAGTTCTGTTAATACCATCCCACATTGAATCAATAGACCAAGGAGCGTGACATGGTGGACATCCAGGCATTCCCGTATTTGGGAATCGTGCGATTCGATCTACTGATCAAGGAATTCGACGCGGGCTTTAACAAACACTTTGATGAACACATCCAGGAACTCGCAAACAAGCCCGGTTACTCGACGGCTTGGCGCACCCGAGAGATTCGCGGAAGCGACAACGACGGGATCATGGAGCAGGAATACCAGCAGATTTACGCCATCCGCGAACCCGGTGTTTTTTCGTCGTTTCCGTCAAACCCGCCGCCGCCCGTACGCGAAAAAGAACCCTGGCGCCGCGACATGGGCAATTGGGGCCGCGTGTTTTACAAAGTGCTGTCGCATGTTGAAAAAGATCCGCGCGCCGGCCGCTGCTGGGCGCGCTGCGATTACCAGTTTCACGGCAGTGCCGCGCAGGAAGCCCGGTTCGTGTCGGATAACGCGGCGCACATCCAGCGTGTGCTGGCATTGCCCGGCGTGCATCGCGCATGGCAGCTGCAGCACGCACCGCATGCCGCGCAGATCGCCAACGATCCCGCCGGCAATTACATGAATTTGTATGAAATTGATGCGCCGGAAAATCTGTACGATCCGAGTCTGGGCGAGGAGCGGCTGCCACTGAAGGCCGGGCAAACATTCGCCGGTCGGCATTTCGCGCGCTTGTTGCTGAAAGCCGAGCCGCAACGTTAAACATACTCAACCGCAAACCGCCAAAATGAATCGCCGTATTGCTCAACTGCCCCTGCTGGTGGCTTGCACGATGCCTGCCAGTACCATGGCGCAGGAATGGCCCACCAAACCCGTCAGAATCGTGGTCCCGCATGCGCCCGGCGGCGTGACCGATATGCTGGCGCGGCTGGTGGCCGACCGATTGAGCGGCGGCCTCAAACATTCGTTTGTCGTAGAAAACCGCGCGGGCGCGGGCGGGCTGGTGGGATCGGACATGGTATCCAAGGCGCCGCCGGACGGCTATACGCTGGTGGCCTCGGGCATGGCTTCGCATGTGATCGCGCCCAATGCGGGCGCTGCGCCATTTGATCCGATGAAGAGCTTTACGCACATTGCATTGTTGGGCGGGCCGCCGCTGGCGTTGCTGGTTCACCCCTCGGTACAGGTAAAGAGTGTCAAGGCGTTCATCGCACTGACAAAATCACAGCCGGGCGGCATCAGCTATGGCTCCCCCGGTGCGGGCACGCACAACCATCTCATGGGCGAACTCTTCCGTGCCCGGACTGGCGCACATATGCTGCATATTTCATATAAGGGCGGCGGCCCCGCTGCTATTGATCTGATTGGCGGCCATATACCGTCCGCCTTCCTTACGCTGAGCACGGCGGCACCGCACATCAAGTCGGGGCGGGTACGGGCGCTCGCCATTACGTCCGCGACGCGATTGCCCGATTACGCATCGGTGCAAACATTTGCCGAAGCGGGATTTGGCGATCTCACCACCACCAACTGGTCGGCCTACTCCGGCCCCGCGGGCATTCCATCCGGAATCGTCACACGTTTGAACAATGAAGTCATCAAAGTACTGCGATCAGCAGAAATCCAGGATCGATTGAGCGCGGAAGGCATCAAGCCGAATGAGTTATCACCAGCGGCGTTCACGGATTTTTTTCAAAAGGAAATTGACCGCTGGACGCCGGTGGCGAAATCCGCAGGGCTGAAAATTGGCGGTTGAACACAATGAAAAATAATGGGGACGGCAATCCGCTCGATTTACGCGCGTGGCTGGATCAAATCCGCTCGGCGGGAGAAGTGCACGATGTCATCGGCGCGGACTGGAATCTCGAACTCGGCGCCATCAGCGAATTAAACGTCAAAAAAGAAAAGTCTCCCGCCCTGTTGTTCGATGAAATCACCGGCTATCCCAAGGGATTTCGCGTACTCACGTGCAGTACCAGCAGCCCGGTCCGGCTGTCAACGATATTGCGATTGGGCGTTGAGCCCTCGCATCAGAATTTGGTACAAAAGCTGCGGGGCAAGCCCGCGCAATGGCAAGCCGACGCGGCCCAATATGACCCGGTCGTTACCACCACCGGTCCGGTGTTCGACAACGTGCAACGCGGCCCCGGCGTCAACGTGCTCGCTTTTCCGGCGCCGCTTTGGCACGAAAAAGACGGTGGCCGTTATATCGGCACCGGATGTTCGGTGGTCACCCGGGACTTTGATTCCGAATGGATCAATGTCGGTACGTATCGCATCATGGTGCATGACCGTAATCACGTCGGCCTGTATATGGTGCCGGGCAAGCACGGCCATATTCAACATGAAAAATACCAGCGCGCGGGCAAGCCGTTTCCGGTGGCCATCATACTGGGCGCCGACCCGATCAACTATTTGATATCGGGTATCGAAATTCCGTTTCAGATGTGCGAATTCAATTACATCGGCGCCATTCTGCGGCAGCCGGTGTCGGTGGTTACCGGCGAAGTGACAAAACTTCCATTTCCCAGCGCGGCCGAAGTGGTGCTCGAAGGCTGGGTGCATCCCGGTGACGAGCGCACCGAAGGGCCGTTTGGCGAGTTTCTGGGCTACTACCCGGGCGAGGAAGGTCCGGCGCCCGTGGTGACGGTCGAGCGTATTTATTATCGAGATAATCCGATACTGCTCGGCAGCCCGCCCGCAAAGCCGCCGAACGATTATTCGTATTCCAAAGCCGTCATGCGCTCCGCGTTGCTGTTCAATGCGCTCACGGCGGCAGGCGTGCCGGATGTTGCAAACGTGTGGGCGCACGAAGTCGGCGGCGCGCGCCTGTTCACCGTGGTTGCCATCAGGCAACGCTATGCGGGACATGCGCGCCAGGCGGGACATATCCTCAGTCAATGCGGCGTGGGCGCGTATCTGTCACGCTACGCGGTTGTGGTTGATGACGATATTGATCCCGCCAATCTGCAAGAAGTCATGTGGGCCATCGCCACGCGCACCGATCCCGAAATCGATATTGACTTGATCAAGCGTGGCATGGGCTCCCGCAGCGACCCGATGTCACTCGCCTACCCCTATGGCGCGCCGCTTACGTCCAAAGCCGTCATCGACGCCTGCCGTCCGTTCGACCATCTCAAGCAATTTCCGTTGGTGGCCGAAGCCAGCAAGGCCTTGCAGGATCGCGTCAGGGAGAAGTGGAAAACGATTCTGTAAGCGCGCAATTTTTCTGCTCATGCGCTCGGTCACCCTGCTTTCGCCACCATAGAGGTTAATTACATGAATCTCGGAATCGCCGGCAAATTTGCCCTGGTGACCGCATCCAGCGCAGGCATGGGCAAAAACATCGCGCACGCCCTTGCCGCCGAGGGCGTGCATGTCGCGCTCTTCGCGCGCTCAAAAGACAAGCTGCAAGCCGTGGCGCGGGAAATAGAAACCCGTCATGGCGTGCAAGCGCTCGCGATAGCCGGCGACATGACAAACGCCGCCGACGTGGAAAACCTCGCGAACACGCTCGAAATAAAGTTCGGGAGGCTAGATATTCTGGTGCTGAATACCGGCCGGCCGCCTAACCCCATACGTGCCACGTTGGACGAACTCGACGAATCGCGTTGGCGGGATGCCTATCAGGTTCAATTGTGGGGGGCGATACAGGTGGCGAAACGCATCGTGCCGCTGATGCTTGGCCGCAATTGGGGGCGTGTCATCGCAATTACCTCCGCGTCGGTCAAGGAACCCATGCGGCATCATTGCCTGTCCACCGTGTTTCGCGCTGGGGTGACCGCATATATGAAGCATCTGGCGAACGAAGTCGGTAACAAGGGGATCACAGTCAACTGTGTCGCACCGGCACTGATCGACACCTCGCATCGCACGTCTGCCTCGGCCTACTCTGCGGCGCAAGCCGAAGCGCGCAAGCAACTCACACCGTTGGGCCGCATGGGCACCCAGGAAGAAGTAACCGGCGTGGTGGCGTTTCTTGCCTCCATGCAGGCCGGATTTATCACAGGCTCCAGCATTCAGGTCGAAGGCGGCATGATTGGCGCGTTGACTTGACGCCATCACAACGAAGATTGGTCGGGACCTGAAGCGGGTGAAGGAGCTGGAAGCGGAGAACGCGCGGTTGAAGCGCCTGTTTGCGGACATGGCACTGGAGAACGCGGCGACGAAGAACCTGGCCGCAAAAAAGCGCTAAGGCCCAATGGGCGGCGGGACGCGGCACGATATGTGTTGGACAGGCACCAAGTTTCGGCGCATCGCCCTGATCATCGGGCTGGCTATCCGCCCGGCCACAGTTGTGCTGGCTTTATTCACTCTGATGGCGTCGTTCTTCTTACACCGCTACTGGAGTGTACCGGCCGACCAGCAATTTGTGCAGCAACTCTTGTTTTTCAAAAACATCGGGGGGGTTGGCGGTCTGCTGACACAGGCTGCCTGGGGTTCGGGTGCGTGGAGTGTTGATGCACTCCGTAACTCGCCACCGAGACTCGCGTATTGAATCCATGACACCGACGGTGCGTTATCGCACAGACCCGGCGTTCCAAGCACGAGATTATCCGCTCATTGATGGGTAGCGAGCATCACAAGCGCATGGTTGCCAACCGGAGATCGATATGTATCACGGTCCTGTAGACGAAAACCTAAATCAGTTTGGCGAGAAAATAAAAGCACGGCGGAGCAAGTTCACCAGTGATTCAAAGCGTGAATTGACTGGCCTGCATAAACAGCGGGCTACCTGGGTGCAGGAGCGTTACGGCTACCTGAAGCAGGAGACATCCAGGCAACTCAGGGAATTCCTGCATCGAAATCGAAATTCGGGCCATTAAATTAAGCCCGTTTCGCAATATCCGGTAGTTTCGGCCACTCAAGTACTTTTTCACATGGAGTTATTCATGAAACGACTTTATTCAACAACAAATTGTGCGGTAGCTATTGCATTTGCGGGCCTGCTGGCCGTGGGTTCGACACTGGCGGACAAGCCATCGTGGGCCGGCAACGGTAACAACCATAAGAGCGAACAGAGGGACAAACCCGACCACAACAGGGGCGGCCAACAGAATGTGGAGGAACGGCCCTCTCATGACAGAGCCGGGCCCGCCGTCAGCACCAATAACCGCTTTGACGACCGGCACCGGACCATTGCTCGTGACTATTACCGCGAGCAGTACCGGGGCGGCCATTGCCCCCCGGGATTGGCCAAGAAGAACAACGGCTGCATGCCACCGGGCCAGGCCAGAAATTGGGTTGTTGGCCGCGCGTTGCCTCGCGAGGTGATCTATTACGACGTGCCGCCGGCGCTTGTCGTGCAGTTCGGGCAACCCCGACCGGGATATCGGTACGTGCGAGTAGCAAGTGACATCCTGCTGATCGCAATCGGCACAGGCATGATCATCGATGCCATGCAGGACCTGGGAAGGATGTAACGAATCACGTCGTCTGTCGTTTTGCCGCTGTTCCTATTGGACGTGAACCACGTCCAATAGCACGTAGGTGCTTACGGCAGAGAACGCGATCCCGGCTCGATTTCCGTACAGAAACGAACGCCTCGAATACCCTGTGAGGTTGTGTATGTTTGAATTGGATGTCGCTCGACAGTTCGCACGCGCCTGTCGAGGAACATTTGCTCGAAGCGCGGCGGCAGCATTTCTTGCCATCCTGGCTGGATGTGGTTCGCTGCCGACCATCGTTCCCGATATGGGTATGCGTCCCGTCCGGGCTGTGCGACTCGAGGGTGCGCGCGGCCCGCTAAGCGCCGAGCAAAGCAAAGCGGTCCTCGACAAACTCAAGATCGGCGGTGAGGAAACCAGCATCTTTGACCGGCATATGGCCTTGGAAGCGGCTATTACCGGAAGCCCGTTGATGATAGGCAACAGCGTGGTGCTCCTGCAGGACGGTCCTGCCACCTACAAGGCCATGCTTACCGCGATCCGCAACGCGAAGGATCATATCAATCTGGAAACCTACATCATCGAAGACGATGAGGTCGGAAATCGCTTCGCAAGCGCACTCATCGAGAAGCAGCAACAGGGCATTCAGGTAAATCTCATCTATGACAGTGTGGGCGGGATGAACGCGTCCAAGACATTCTTCAAACGTCTCACCGACAGCGGCATCAATGTCCTCGAATTCAATCCCGTAAATCCGCTCACTTCGAAGCAAGGCTGGAGTGTCAATCAGCGCGATCACCGCAAGCTATTGATCGTCGACGGCCAGACCGCGTTCCTCGGCGGAATCAACATCAGCAGCGTGTACTCGGGGGGATCCTTCGCTCAGCAATCCAGTACGCGTCCAGAGGAAAAGGCCCCGTGGCGTGACACCCATATGCAGGTAGAGGGGCCCGTGGTAGGCGAATTTCAGAAACTGTTTCTCGAAACGTGGGAAAAGCAGAAAGGCGCAACGCTGGCGCCTCGCTATTATTTGCCGAAGCTCGCCAACAAGGGCAAGGAAGTCGTGCGTGCCATCGGCAGTTCACCCGATGAATCGTACACGTTGATGTATGCGACGCTGCTTTCTGCAATAGGAAGTGCCGAAACCGCGGTATTTCTGACCAACGCCTATTTCGTGCCGGATGCGCAGTTGCTCGCCGCACTCAAAGATGCTGCACGGCGTAGCGTAGACGTAAAAATCATACTTCCGAGTTACACCGATTCGTGGCTGGTGTACCACACCGGACGTTCTTACTACGAGGAACTACTTACGGCAGGTGTAAAAATCTACGAGCGGCGCGATGCGCTGTTGCATGCCAAGACCGCGCTCATTGATGGCGTGTGGTCGACGATAGGCTCAACCAACCTCGACTGGCGCAGTTTTCTGCACAACGACGAAGTGAACGCCGTCATCCTCGGACAGGAGTTCGGTGCGCAGATGCAAACCATGTTCGAAAGGGACCTGGCGTCTTCCAATGCAATAACACTTGAACAATGGAATGAACGGCCACTGAGCATGCGCCTTCGCGAGCAGGCTGCACGGCTTTGGCAACGCTCACTTTAGATGCCGCGCAAAAAAGTCTTATGCGACCTACAAACACCGGTGAGCCGACTGTTGGAATGAGAATATGGACGTCTTTGAGGGTGTTTACGTTTTCACTGACGTGCCTGTGTGCGTGCTTTGCCCATGCGGCTGACGTCAACGAAAACTATGCAGCAGCGCTCCGGGCCAAGCATGGCGCATTAAGGGATCAACTTAGCCGCAATCAATACCAAAGGCCGCTATATCTGGAGTCGGGCGATACCACGGGGAGTGTGACAGGAAACATTCATGCACTCATCAATTACCCGTTCGCGACTGTCAGCGCGGCACTGAGAAGTGCCGACAATTGGTGTGATGTCATGATGTTGCACCTCAATACCAAGTATTGCCGCGCCTCCATCGCCGGTGAGAAAAATGTCATTACTGTCAGCATTGGCAAGAAATACGATCAGCCGCTGAAGGATGCCTATTCAGTGGTTTTTTCTCATGGCGTGTCTGCCCAGACTCCGAACTATTTGCGAGTGCAGTTAGACGCAGACGAGGGGCCGCTGAGCACGCGCGATTACCGCATATTGCTCGAGGCGATCCCGCTGGACAGCGAGCAGACGTTTGTGCGCCTGTCGTATTCGTACGGCTATGGTGTGGTGGGGCGGCTGGCGATGCAAGCCTATCTCGGTACCATCGGCAGCAACAGACTGGGATTTACAGTCATCGGCAAAAAGTCCGATGGTGAATCCCTGCACATCGGCGGAATGCGCGGCGTGGTGGAACGCAATACCATGCGCTATCGTAAGCTCCCCCGTCAAGC
>DHVE01000111.1:575-15979 GCA_002412495.1 Betaproteobacteria bacterium UBA5216 | reverse complement strand
TATTGTTTCCGCAGATGCGGCCTGAATGAAAACCCCATCCCCCTCCTAGCCTCCCCCATGAAGTATGTGGGAATCAGTCCCTCCCCTTCAGGGGGAGGGTTAGGGTGGGGGTGGGGTTATGCGCCATACCTATAAATCAAGCTGCCACAGCCGTGCGCACCGGACTTGCCGAAATCAGCGAAGTCACCGCGCGCACATCGGCGAGTTTTTCGAACGCCTGTATTGTGGCATACAGCGGCGCGATATTGGCATCGTGAATGATGCCGCGTACGCAGCCGTCGAACTTGGCTTTCATGCGCTCGACCGGCAGCGGGTTGGCGGAGGTGCGGCCATACGGTTGATCGAGTTTTTTCGACAGCACTTTCCCGTCGGTGAGCGTGATGCGCACTTCGGCGGCGAAATGGTTGTCGGCGGGGAACTGTTCGGTGGTGTAAGTGGACGACTCCACGCGCTTCAATATTGATTGAATCTTCGGCTCGCGATAAGCATTGTTTTCGAAATGCTCCGGCAGAATGCGGCGGTCGGCGAGCGCGCGTGATGAGACGTATTGCACGCTGAAGCGCGCATCGACATCGCTCTTGGGATCGGGCCGGTTGGTGTGTTCGAGACGACGCGGGTGCGTCCAGGTCTGAATCCTGGCGACCATTTCCGGTTTCAAGTCGTGTTCGTTTGTCAGATCCAGCATGGCGTCCACCACCGGGTGCGTGCTGCCGCAACAGGTGTATTGCTTGATGGCGATGCCTGGCTTGACGATGTCCCACGGCGCGCCCCAGTGCGGGAAAATTTTCGACACGTCGTAGTTACCTTCGCCGTTGAACACATTCAGATAACCCTGCTTGTGTTCAAACGCGCCGGGGCTGGCGGTGAATCCGGCGCGCGCCAGTACCGTGGCGAACAACGCACTGCGCGCGCAGTTGCCTACGTGCAGCGGCTTGGTGTCGGTGCCGAAATTGGATTTCACGCCAGCAGCCATCGACGCGGCCATCGCCAGCGCGATGGCGGTTTTTTCCTCGGAAAGTCCCGCGAGATAACACGCCGCCGCCGTGCCGCCGAAAATGCCGATGGTCACCGTCGGATGCCAGCCCTTGGTGTATTGATGAAAGTTCAGGCACAACGACAGCTTGCATTCGGTTTCAAAGCCGACAACATACGCTGCGATGAATTGTTCGCCGGTCGCGCCAATTTCATCGGCCAGTGCAAACAGCGCGGGCAACACAGCCGCCGACGGATGCCCGCCCAGCGTGTTGCTGCAATCATCCAGGTCAAGCGCGTGCGAGGCCGTGCCGTTGATCTGCGCGGCATCGAGCGCGGCGACGCGGCGATCCTGCCCGAACAGCAGGCTGGGGCCAGTGGTACCGGTGGTCACGCGCGTGACGATTTGCGTGCTTTTGTCCCGGCTGCCCGCGATCATGCAGCCGATGGTATCGAGCAAGCCCACCTTGGCCCAGTGGATGGCTTCGGGCGGCAAGTCGGCGTAACGGGTTTCGAGGATGCGTTTGGCGAGATCGGTGGCTAGGGTCATGGCTGGTCCTTTGCGGCTGTTTGAAACGAAAAACCTTTTGACGCAGATTTACGCAGATGAACGCAGATTACAACCCAACCCGTTATTCCCGAGCAGGCGGGAATCCATAAGCCGCCTAAAGCGGCAATGTGTTATGGGTTCCCGCCTGCGCGGGAACGACAGTGGAGGGGTAATCTGCGTAAATCTGCGTCAAATTTTTCTGGAAGGGTGACGTATGTCGTGTTTACTCCGCCCGTATGCGGGCTTCTTTAACGAGTTTATTCCACTTGGCGACTTCGGTTTTGATGTGCAGACCGAACGCCTCGGACGTGCTGCCCACTGGCTCGGAGCCGTCGGCGGCCAGTTTGTCCTTGATGTCCGCGCCGCGCAGGGCTTTCACGGTCTCGGTGTTCAGCCGCGCGATGATCGCGGCGGGTGTTTTTAATGGCGCGACCATGCCGTACCAGCCCGCGACTTCGTAACCGGTGACGCCGGCTTCGTGCATGGTGGGCAAATCCGGCGCGCCCGCCGAGCGCTTGGCCGTGGTGACGGCCAGCGCGCGCACGCGGCCGCCTTTGAGTTGCGCCTGCGCCTGCAGGATGGTGGAGAACAGCAGTTGAATCTGCCCGCCCACGAGATCGGTCAAGGCGGGTGAGCCACCCTTGTACGGAATGTGCGTCATGGTGATGCCCGCCATCGAACAGAGCAGCGCGCCCGACAAATGACTCAGGCCGCCGGTGCCGGACGAGCCGTAGTTGAGTGAGTTGGGTTTGGCCTTCACCAGCGCGATCAGTTCCTTCACGCTCCTGGCCGCCACCGACGGATGCAGTACCAGCGCATACGGCTGCGACGTCGCCTGCGTGACGGGCGCGAGGTCGTTGACCAGATCGTACGGCAGCTTTTTCATCATGCTCGGATTTACCGAGTGGCTCGATGAAATCATCGACAGTGTGTATCCATCCGGCGGCGCCTTGGCCGCGATGTCGGCGCCGATGGTGCCGTTCGCGCCCGCGCGGTTATCGACCACCACGGTCTGTCCGAGCGCTTCGGTGAGCTTCATCGCAATCGCGCGCCCCGTGATGTCGGTGCCGCCGCCGGGCGCGAAGGGCACGATCAGGCGGATGGGTTTGGTGGGGTATGGTTGCGCTGTCGCACTGCTGGTGACGAGCAGTGCGCCGACGGCAAGGCAATTTAAGTGTATGTTTTTAAACACTATTTAATCTCGATGTCCATGAGCGGTGCGTATTGCTGCCCACCGTGCCCATCGCTGTCGCGCGGGTCGCCCTGGAAATAGGGGCGCGGGATGGAGGCTTTGATCGCATACGCGTGATCGCAGTAAAAAAACTTCACGTCGGCGACGGGCAGGTTGTATCGCCTGGCAACTTCCTCTCGCGTGAGTGCGCCGGAATTTTTGACGCGCTGATAGGTGGCGTCGTCATCGAACATGATGTCGAACGTGAGTTCAAACGGCCCGGCGTTTTTGCTGCGGATCAGGCGCGCCAGTTCGGCGAGTTGGGTCATGGTTGTATCTCCTTCATGTTTGAACCGCTGACTTCGTAGAGCGACATCGGGAACATTTCAGTGGGCGAATCGGGTTCGATCACGTGGTTGACGTTGAATTTGTAAACCGCGCCGCGCTCCATCTGGTTGTAGGGGCAGGCAATCGCGGTGATGAGGCCGCTCCATTCCGGGATCGGCAGGTGCAGCGCCTGATGGCGGATCACGCCGGCAATGGTGTTGGCGATTTCCTGCGTGGGCGCGGTGGCTTCAAAGATCAAACACAGTTCGTGCGAGCGGATTTCCTTCACCGGCTCCAGCGGGCCCATGGTGCCGTTTTTGCCGTAGATGCGGATGTTGAGCAGATAGTCTTCGGGCTTTAACTTGTCGCCGAAAACCATTTTCACGCGCGCGTGAATCTTTTCGGTGACGCGCGCGGTCCAGTCGTCGATTTGGCGAATGATGAACGGATCGCGCACCGAGCCGATGAGGATGCTCATGTAGCCGGCCTTCTCCGCGCCTTCGAGCTTGACGGTGTAGCGCGGCGCCTTGATGAATTCGCTGCCGGTGACTTTGACCGCGCGATCCGATACCGCTTCATAGCGCGAATTCGTCAGATCGAGCGTGCCGGAGCACTCGACCAGTTTGAACGGGTCGGCATTCTCATACAGGCTATGCGACGCAATGCTCTGCGGCGTGCAGCGCAACGTGTGATCTGGCGCCTCGACGACAAAGTGATCCTTGCGCACCCAGGCGAACATGCAGTCGGGCGTGCGCCGCTGCACGACGGACGCCGCGCCGCACTCAAGAATTTTTGCCATGTGCCACGAAATGCCTTCGGGAAATCCGCGCATCACGGGCATGGCGGCAAATATCGCGGTGTCGCTGGAACGGCCGGCGAGAATGATGTCCGCGCCGGATTCCAGGGCGCGCTGCCAAGGCTCCGCGCCCATCATGCCGACAATGTGCGCGCTGCGGTCGATCACCGATTCGTTGAATTCGGGCGCAGGGGAGAGCGGCTTGATGCGGCCTTCGCGCAGGCGCTTTTTCAGATAGTCTTTTTCCTGCTCGGCGTGAATCAGCGCGAGTTTGAAGCTCAAGCCTTCGGTGGCGGCGATTTCTTTCGCCATGGCCGCGATGGTTTCAAGCTGTTCGTTGCTGCCGCCGGTACCCGCCGTGCCGATCATCAGCGGCACCTTGATTTTGCGTGCGCCGATCATCATCAGGCGCAAGTCGCGCCGTATCGCGGCGAGCGGAAACGCGGTTGCGCCCGAGCCGAGAAACTCCGGACCGGGGTCGGTGGAGCCCGCATCCGCGCCGATGAAGTGCGGCTTTTGTGAAAGACCTTGTTCGAAAGAGCTTTCGAGAAAGCCCGATCCGGTGACTCCGGTGGGTGCTAGTACTCTGATTTCATCTTGGTCGGTCATGGGTTGTCCGTTTAAGGTCAAAGGCTTTTTAGCCGCGGATGAACACAAATGAACACAGATAAAAACAAACCCGATATCCCTTGTTGTTCCCGCGAAAGCGGGAACCCATAACACGGTGCCACTGGCGACGGCTTATGGATTTCCGCCTTCGCGGGAATGACGGTGGAGGGGCTGTCCGTGTTTATCTGTTTTCGTCTGCGGTTTAGATAATCTTTTAAAAACAAATACCTACTTGCGAGTCAGCGTTTTGGCCACGCCGCTGTAATCCTTGAATATTTCCTGATCCACCGTGCGCCGTTGCCCGTGCGCCACCAGCCATAGGCGCACCATGTGCCGCTTCAGTTTCGAATCCGGATAGTCTTCGAACTCCGTGCGCGCGTGCAGCGTGGTGTAGTTGTTGATGAACTGCATGTCGCCGCGTTTCAACATCATGTCGAGGCGCATGTCTTCGCGGTTGGCGAGTTCGTCGAGGCACGCGAGTGCCGCGGTTTCGAGTTCGTTGTATTTTGCGTGGCCCATCTTGCGCGCGGTTTCGACGGTGTTGCGCAGGATGCGCGCGCTGATCACGCCATCTTTTTCGACGAACACCGGCATGCGATAGGTTGAAAGATCGCCGCCTTCCTCGACATTGACGCAGATGTAACCGTTGAACATCGGTCCGAGATATTCGGGATGCGTTTGCGCCATCTCGTTGTAGATGCGCGTTGAACTGACAATGCTCGACAGTCCGCCGGCTTTTGCCTGACGCTGGCACAACAGCCCCACGATATCGCAACGGTCGGTGTGAAACATCAGGTTCTGATTGGTGCGGTAGCCGCGCACCTTGCCACTGCCCATCTTGACCCCTTCGTCGTACACCTCGCCGAGCATGTCGCCGTAGGAGTTTTGTGAAATTGGCGAGCCGAGATACAAGCCGATGCCCCAGAACATGGTGCGGATTTGCGCGTCGGAGTAATCCTCGCGCAGCCCGCGCACCAGCAGGAAGCCGCGTCCGCGATTGATCTCGTGTGCCCAGCCCGCGATCTCCGGGGCGAAGGTCGGCAGCGGAAAGTCGGCGGCGGTCACGTCGATCTCGCGCAGGCCGCGCGCGATACACGCGTTGGCGGCGGCTTCCAGTTCCGCGATCTGCCGCGCATTGAGCATGATGTTCCAGTGCGGGTCGCGAGCGAAATCCGCGCCTTTCCAGGCATTGGCTTCAGTGATGAGTGGGGGGGTATGGATCGGCATGATGGGGATGCGGCGCCGCCCGTGCAAACGGGCGCGACCGACTTCAAGGGGAGTTACGATGCTAACGATTGCGCACGGCGGGCGTCAAGCCGCGTCGCGCCGAAGTGTCACACTGGCGCTACATGTGGAACCACATTGTGTGGATTGCGGCGTGCGCGCGGCACGGGTAATCTCGCGGCTTCTGTTTGGGGAGTGGTAAATGCGAGGTTACGGCACGTTTCTGTGGGGGGTGATGGGCGCGGGCTTGGGATTGATGGCGACCGGCGCCCACGCGCAGTCCGCTCCAACGGGCTCGGGACAGGGCTGGCCCGCCAAATCGATACGCTTCGTATCGCCGTATGCACCCGGCGGCGGCAGCGACATCCTCGCGCGCGGCATCGGACAAAAACTCGCGGAGAACCTCGGCGTATCCGTGGTGATCGACAACCGTCCCGGCGCGGGCGGCGTCATTGGCACCGAGATCGTTACCAAATCGCCGCCCGATGGCTACACGCTGATGCTCGGCACGCCCGCGCCGATTACCGTGGCGCCGTCGCTGATGAAAAGAATGCCCTACGATCCGCTGCGCGATCTGACACCGATCACGCTGGTGTCGATAGTGCCGGCGGTGGTGGCGGTGCATCCGTCGGTGCCGGCGAAATCGATCAAGGAGTTGGTCGCGCTGGCGAAGGCGCGGTCGGGCCAGATGACGTATTCGTCGTCGGGCAACGGCGGCACCGCGCATCTGTCGGGCCTGATGCTGCAAACCATGGCTGGCATCGACATCATTCACGTGCCGTATCGCGGCACCGGTCCTGCGCTCACGGCCGCGATGAGCGGCGAGGTGACGTTCACGGCGGGCAATATTATTTCGTCGCTGCCGATGGTGAAGGCGGGGCGCGTGCGCGCACTGGCGGTCACCAGCGAAAAGCGCTCGCCGGTATTGCCCGACGTGCCGGCGGTGGCGGAAACCATACCCGGCTACGCCGCCGGACCGTTTTACGGCGTGCTCGGGCCGGGACACATGCCACCCGATCTGGTGAATCGCATTCGCAACGAAATCGCGAAAATATTGCACGCGCCCGAAATGAAAAACCGTTTAAGTGCCGAAGGCGGCGAGCCCATCGGCAGCACGCCGGAGGTTTACGCGGCGATGATACGTACTGAAACCGAGCGCTGGGGCAAGGTGATTAAAGCGGCTAAAATACAGCCGGAGTAAATTCGTCATTCCCAACAAAATGTTCCCTCCCCTTCAAGAGAGGGGCTAGGGTGGGGATGGGGTAATTGCAATGCGACGTCACACCCCACCCCCATCCCGGCCTTCCCCCTGAAGGGGAAGGGGCGCAGACCAAGGGCCATTGGCTACCATGTATCTTCGCAGTTTGGTGATTGCGTAATGAACGCACCCCATACCTCCTCGCATGGTTTTGCCGGCGTTGCTTACGCCGACACAATGCAACGTGCGTGCAGCCTCGTGCCCGCGCTGCGCGACCGTGCGGCACGGGCCGAAGCCGCCCGCGTCATGCTGCCCGAAACCGTGAGCGATCTACAGCGCATCGGCGCATTGCGCATCCTTCAGCCGAAGCGCTGGGGCGGCATGGAATACGATTTCGTATCGTATATAGACGTGCCGATGGAACTCGCGCGCGGCTGCGCATCGACAAGCTGGAACGTGGTGAATCTTTCCATCCACAACTGGATGCTTGCGCTCTACGACGAGCGCGCGCAGGCCGAGGTGTGGGGCAAGGATCCCGATGCCTTGATCGCGGCGGGCATCGCGTATCCGCAGGGGCGTGCGCGAAAAGCCGACGGCGGTTTTGTCATCAGCGGCAAATGGAATTTCTCCAGTGGCGTGAACATTGCCGAGTGGTGCATGCTGGCGGTGATCGTCCGTGACGGGGAGCGAGTCATTGATCACCGCATGTGCCTGCTCGACAAATCACAATACGAAGTGGTGGACGACTGGCACACGCTGGGCATGCGTTCCACCGGCAGCATGACGGTGATCGCGAAGGATGTTTTTGTGCCGGAATACCGCGCGCTGTGCGCTTACGATATACGCGGCGGTGACACGTTTCCGGGGGCGAAGGGCAATCCGCATCCGGTGTATCGCGTATCGCTCAACGCGCTTGGCGGCCACGGCATCGCCGCCACGGCGGTGGGCAACGCCATGGCGGCGCTGGAACACACGCTCGCGCTGGTCAAGGAGCGCAGCACCAACTACACGGGCCTGAAAATGCGCGACCAGCAGATCGTGCAGCACCGCGTCAGCACGGCCGCGGTGAAAATCGAATCCGCCAAACTGATGCTGCGCACCGATGCGCTCGCGGCGCAGGAAGAAGCGAACAACCACGTCGTTCCCGACCTGCAGCAAAAGCTGCGCTACAAACGCAATGCCGCCTACGCGGCAACACTGTGTATGGAAGCCGTGGACGCGCTGCACGCGGTCACCGGCGCCACCGGCATTTATCAGAGTTATCCACTCGAGCGCATATTCCGCGATGCACACGCGCTGGGCGCGCACATCAGCTTGAATTTCGATGCGCAGGCGCCCGCGTGGGGGCTGGTGGCACTGGGTGGGGACGTGGTGAATCCGACGCTATGATGTTGGGCGGCGAGTCCCGTCCGGCTACGCCCACTTCAACCGCTGCATGATGGAGCGGCCCATGATCCAGTCCTTGTCGCTCTCCGACAGAAAATCCAGCTCTTCAGTGATATGCGTGATGCGCTGGCGCCAGGTGGCCCGCGCGATGGCGTTCGTGTAGTCGGTGCCCCAATGGCAGCGCTGCGGGCCGAAGGCGTCGTAGACGCGGCGCAAATGCACTTTTAGATCGCGAAACGGATACGGTTCCAGTGACGAATTGACCAGGTTCGACATCTTGATACTGACGTTGGGATACTTGGCGAGCGCGACGGCATTGCTGATGGCTTCCGGCAGTTTGCCTTCCTTGGCGATTGCCGTGTTCACGCCCATGTGATCAATGATGAGTTGCAACCCGGGATGGCGTTCCGCGATGGGCGCGAATTTCGACACCATCCCGATGGCCAAAAACATGACGGTCAGGCCGGCCTTTTCGGCCGCCGGCCAGAACCAGTCGGCGGTGCCATTCGACAGCCATGCCACCGTTTCGGGTGAATTGAAGGTGATACGCACACCCAGCATGCCCGGTTGTTCTTTCCAGCGCGGCAGCAATAGCGCGGATTTCGGATATTGCAGTGGAATGCGCCCCATGACACCGAAGCGGTTGGGATAACGCCGGGCGGCTTCAAGCGCGTAGTCGTTGCGGTCGTTCAGCGTCGGCGGCACGATGATGACGCGATCGACGCCGGCTTCGTCCATCAGCGGCAGCGCGCGTTCGATGGTGAAAGGCTCCGGCAGTTGTGGCCGTGCGCCCGGCACCCATGGCCAATCGGGGGTATTGGCTTTCCAGAAATGCACTTGCGCGTCGACGAACATGCGCTTGCCCGCAGGTTGCGTGACCGCACATCCCGCGCCTGCCGCCAGCGCCACCCCGGCGCCCAAGGTGCTGCCGATAAACTTGCGTCGTGTAAGCATGATGATCTCCCCGGTTGCGGCCGCGTGGCGCGGGCAACCGCCATGGTAGCACCGGCATGGCCTTCACTGCCCCGTGCGGCAATATCTGGCCGCGCGCGGGCTACTCCAGGCGCATGCCGGATGATTTCATTACCGGCACCCAACGCGCGATTTCGCTCTTGATGAACTCACGGAATTGTTCCGGCGTCGTGGACGCGGGTTCCGCGCCTTCACCGGACATGCGCTCGCGCATTTCCGGGGCGTTCAGCGCGCGCACCAGTGTGCGATTGAGCGTGGTAATCACCGGCGCGGGGGTGCCTGCCGGCGCCAGCACGCCATACCAAAGCGTGACTTCATATCCCGGCACGCCTGCCTCCGCGATGGAAGGCAATTCCGGAAACACCGGCGAACGGGCCGGCGTGGTAACTCCCAGGCCGCGAAGCTTGCGCGCACGGATGTGCGGCGCCACGCCCGGCACGCCGCCGAACACCAGGGAGATTTGTCCACCGAGGAGTTCAATCAGCGCGGCGCCCACGCCGGCCTTGTAGGGTACCTGCATGATGTCGATTTTAGCCAGTGACTTCAGCAGTTCGGCGGAAATGTGCGCACCGGTACCGGTGGTTCCCGAGCCGTAAGTGAGCGCACCGGGTTTGGACTTCGCCAGCGCGATCAGTTCCTTCACCGAATTAACGGGCAGAGCCGGATTCACCACCAGCACCTGCGGCACTTTTGCCAGCAGCGTGATCGGCGCGAAATCCCGCAGCGGATCGTAGGGCAGATTGCGATGCAAGCCGACGTTGACCGCGAGCGTACTGAAGTTTCCCAGCAGCAGCGTGTAACCATCGGCGGGTGCCTTGGTGACTACCTGCACGCCGATGATGCCGGTTGCTCCGGGGCGGTTGTCGATGATAACCTGCTGGCCCAATGCTTCGGTCAGCTTCATTCCCGCCAGACGGCCCAGAATATCGTTTGTGCCCACGGGCCCCGAGGAAACGACAAACCGGATCGGCCGCGATGGGTAAGTTGGATGTGGTTGTGAATAACTTGCCGTTGCGGACGTCAACATCACACCGGCCAGCAGAAAAGCCAGCACAACAGACCGTGGCGCGTGCGCCCTCACATCCGCACTCGCGATCGCTTTATATTACGCCCCGCATCCAGCCGGGTGGTTGCTTGCGTCCTGACGCAGACGCATTTCTTCGAGAGGACCGGGATCGTGGACATGCAAAATTCTAGCACAAGCGGACACCATGACAGCCTTCAGCAGCGGTTGGTGGAGTATGCGGAAGTCATTTCTTACGACAGGATTCCGCGCGAGGCGATGGAGGCCGCGCGGCTGCGTATTATCGACACGCTCGGTGTGTTGATCGGCGGTTTTTCCGACGCGGGCTGCCGCCGCTTGCGCGGCATGGCCGACGAACTGCCGCACGCGGGCGGCGCGACCGTCATCGGCACGCGCGCGAAAACCACGCTGGACATGGCCGCTTTCGTGAATGCGACCACCGCGCGCTGCGCGGAGATGACGGATACCTATCACGTGCACGGTAGCGCGGGCGGCCACCCGAGCGACATGATCACGCCGCTCCTCGCCGTGGCCGAGCAGTTGCATTCGACCGGCCGCGATTTCATGACGGCGGTTGTTCTTGCCTATGAAATTTACTTGCGGTTTTCCGATGTGTTTCCGAACCGTGATTTCGATCATACGAATTTCTGCTGCCTCGGCACCGCGGTGGGCGCGGGCAAACTGTTCGGGCTCGATGGGGAGCAAATGCGCCAATGCATTTCGATGGCGGTGGTGCCCAATGCCAGCTTGCGGCAGGCGCGAACCGGGCACCAAACGATATGGCGTGCCGCCGCCAGCGGGCAGGCGGGGCGCGCGGGCGTTTTTGCGGCGCAGCTTGCGCGTGCCGGTATCGAGGGCGCCAGCATGCCGTTCGAAGGCAAGGCGGGATGGTGCGATCATGTCGCGCGCCGGCGAATCACGTTGCCCGATGTCGATTTCGCGAACCTGAAGATTACGCAAAGCCGTTTCAAATACCGGCCCAGCAGCGGCAACACGATCGCGTGCGTGCTCGCGGCCGAACGCATCGCGCCGCTTGCGGACCCGGCGGCGGTCGAGCGCGTCACGGTGCATACCTACCGCAAGGCGGTTGAAACGTCGGGTGTGGGGGAGCACAACGTGAATCCCGCGACGCGCGAATCAGCGGATCACAGCATCCCGTACCTGGTAGCGGCGACGCTGCTCGACGGCACCGTGACGCCGCGCTCTTTTAATGAAGACAAGCTGCGCGATCCCGCGTTGCGTGATCTCATGCGCAAGATTGAAGTCGTCGAAGATCCACAATTGAGCGCGCGCAGCGAACACGAAGCGCGCTATGGTCTCGCGCGTGTTCAGGTGGTCACCCGTCAAGGCGATCAGCGCCTCGGGGATGCCGGCGCGCCCGAGAAAACCCGCGTGGCGCAGACCGAAGCGGAGATGATTATTGACAAGTTCCGCTCGCTGACGGTGGCTGACCTCGGCGCGCCGCGCGTGGATGCCATTCTGAAGCAACTACTGGCGCTGGAGAATATGGCGGACGTCGCGGCGATTCCGCCTGCTTTTTTGCTGGGGTGAGGCGCGGCGTGTAACGCGATGGCCGATGCAGCGGTGGCGGCTTGTGTCAGGCGGCTCTGGAAGCCGCGGCTAACGAAACATCGGCCACTACCTGCAAGCCATCGCTGGTTTCGCCGAAGACGGTGCCCAGATCCTTCGAGCGTGCCTTGACGAGTTCAAGCACGTCGCGGCCTTCGGAGGCGTTCAATACGCGCGGCTCCAGCGACTTGTCGTTTCGCGCCGGCAGAAATTCGACCGCGCGGATTTTTTTGTCGCGGATGCGGCAGCGGACCATGCCGGTTTCGTACTCGTGCCCCTTGTGCTGCTGGTGATGCGCAAAGGTGAAGTTGCCGAGCGAATAAAAGATGGCCCGGGCGTTGTGTACTTCAATGCCCTGCAAGAGATGCGGATGGTGGCCGAACACGAGGTCGGCGCCCGAGTCGGCCGCAAATCGACCGAGTTCAATCTGGTATTCCGCCAGATGTTTGAAGCCCTTGGATACGCCCCAGTGAAAAGTGCAGATAACAATATCCGCCCGAGTGCGCGCCGCGGCAATGTCGCGGGCCAACTGCGCCTTGTGTTCGGCGAGCGCCCAGGTATGAATCACGGGGGGCGATCCCGGCGTTTCAAAAACCCGCGCCGGTGTTTCATACGAGGTGCGCGCGCCGACAACGGCCAGGCCCGGCCTGTCGGCGCCCGCCATCCACCCTTCGCGGTATACACAGGTGTAGCCCAGCATGGCGACCGTGCAGCCGTCGCGTTCGACGAGGGCGGGCTGATGCGCCTCGTTGAAATCGCGGCCGCCGCCGCAGTGCTTGACGCCAATACGCTCCAGATTTTCGATCGTCGCCAGCATGGCTTCCGTGCCGAAATCCATCATATGATTGTTGGCAACGTTCATCGCATGAAACCCCGCCGCTTCGATTGCTGCAAGCTGGCGCGAGCCGGCTTTCCAGGCTTGGGCGCCGGGCTTTTCAACCGCCGTGCCGATGTCGCAGATGGAGCCTTCGAGATTGCCAAGCATAAAATCGGCCGAACGCATGAGCGCGTTCACGTGCCGGAAGGCGCTGGGTGGATCGTCTCGCAGGACAAACACATCGCCCACGATCAGCATGGTCAGATCACGGTTCACGTGCAGAGGGCCTCCTGAGGGCTACGCAATCGCGCTTTCGCTGTAGTGCCCCGTGCGGGCGCATGCGAAAAGGTGGCGGAAGAGAGTGGGAGTCGAACCCACATAGAACTGTTAACAGCCCCTACCGGGTTTGAAGTCCGGCCGCCCCACCGGGAGCGATTCCCTTCCGTTGTGCCCATGGTTCACGAAGGTTGCCATTGTAATTCGTAACGCGTCGTCGCGGTGCAGTCTGCGACGATACAATGATTATCCGAGATGGGCGCGCACTTGCGCCGCGGCTTTTTTGCCGTCCGCGATTGCGTCATCCAGCAGGCCGCCGCAGCCGCTGCGCACCGCGCCGGCGGCCCACACGCCGGGCATGGCGGTTTCCAGTTTGTCGTTGGTGGTGACAAAGCCATTGGCGTCGCGCTGGATCGCCGCCGGCAGGAAACCGGCATTGGCTTCGAGGCCGATATAGCCGAAAAGTCCCGCGCAGGCGATGTCTTCGCTTTTGCCGTCGGCGTGTTTGATGGTTACTTTCTCGACCATTTGTCCGCCCTTGACGGCGGTGACTTCAGCGTTGAAGGTCTTGATGATTTTGGCTTCGGCGTTAACGGCTTGCTGGAAGTGCTCGCGTCCGGTAAAACTCGCGCCGCGATGCACCAGCCGCACTTGTCCGCAGTAGTGCGACAGCACCACGGCTTCCTGCAAGGCGGAATCGCCGCCGCCGACCACCACCACGGTTTCATTTTGATACATGGGGCCGTCGCAGTCGGCGCATTGCGAAACGCCCTTGCCTTCGAACTCGGCTTCGCCCGGAATGCCGAGTTTTTTCAGGCGCGCGCCCGAGGCTACTACGACGGCTTTCGCGGTGTGCGCGCCGCCGTCGGTGACCACTTTGAGGGTGTTGCCCGCGGCTTCAATGCTGTTGACCGGTTCGTTGATGCTGTTGACGCCCGCGTTGGCGGCGGCTTCCACCAGCGATGACGCGTATTCGGCGCCACCGGCGGCTTCGCTGCCCGCCGGCACGGGATCGAGTTCGTTGATGTTGATCACCAGGCCGCCAAAAAGCTGCGCTTCCATTGTGGCGACTCTGAGGCCAGCGCCCGCGAGTTCGCCTGCGGCGGTCAATCCGGCGACGCCTTCGCCGATAACGATTACATCGTAGTCTGTTGCCATGGTTGTTCCTTGATTTGGTAAATTGCCCTGGTAAATTATCTGCGGTAAAAATTGTTCGGGCGCCGCTGCTGATTCGCCGGTTTGTTCGAGGATGGCGGCAACTGCGCGGGCCGGGGCGCCGCGAGCAGGGGCTTCGTCGGGATTTCAGCAGGCCCGACGATAGGCACGAAATCCTTGCGCATTTTACGCGTGTCGCCGATACGTTGCGTGACGCCGAGTGTGTCCATGAATTCGAGGATTTCAATGGCCAGGCCGCGGCCCACGCCGGTCCAGTCGCGATACTGCGCGGCGGTGAAAATGCCCGTGGGCTGTGCCTGCGCGGTGGCCTGCGCGGTGGCGGCGAGTTTGGCCACCGTGCCCCGGGTGTAAAAGCGGTCTGGCGTCACGCGGTAGATTTCCGCGCCGCCGGCCTTGGCCTTGCGGTACAGAAAATCCTTGAGGATGGGCTCCTTCATCTTCAATTGCAGCGCGAGATCCTTGATCTGCGGCGCGGCGAATCCGGCGGCTTCGAGCGCGGGCTTGACGAGTTGCCACATTTTTTCGTCGGCGCTGTTCGCGGTGGTGCTGTGCGCGGGCAGGCGCGCAATGGAGCCGCTGGTTTCGATTTTGCGCGCATCGGTGAGCGCACGCAGGATCGTGGCGAAGGCATCCGCCGAGAGTTCGGGCGCCAGTTGTTTACGCAGCGTTTCGGTTTCTTCGCCCGTGGCTTGCGGCTGCGCCTTGTGAAAGGCTTGCAGTTGCGGAATGATGGCATCGGCTATTTGCGCGTGGCGCGCGCGCGAAATGGCGACGCGCGTGTCCTTGCCGAGCGGCACCAGGGCGGCTTTTTCGTAGAGCGCGCTGGCTTGCGCGGTGGGCATGTTGAACAACGTTTCGAAACGTTGCAGATCAACCGGCTTGCCGAGTTGGATCAGCGCGGCCAACGTGGCTTCCGGGGTGGGCTGCTCAAGCGCGGCGAGATCGGCTTCGCGTGCTTCTTTGCTGCGCCGCTGCGAGGTCACAAACGGGTCCAGCACCATGCCGCCACCGATGGTGCGCGTGGCGGATTGATCGCGCAGAATAAAACGGTCGCCATGCAGGGCGCCGATGGGTTTGTCGAGCTGCAATTGCACGATGGCGGATGCGCCCGGCGCGATGCTTTCGCCGCGCCGGATGGCGATGCGTGCGGTGACATCGGCGGTGGCCAGATGCAGATGCACCGGCGTCCAGTGCTTCAGCGATTGCGTTTCGCTGGCGAGCACGCTTACGCGTCCGGCGATGCGCTGCGTGGGATGATGGATCGCGGGCGCCAGCACCCAATCGCCGCGGCTGACGGCTTCGAGATCGGTGCCCGTCAGGTTCAATGCGCAACGCTG
>DHVE01000111.1:0-287 GCA_002412495.1 Betaproteobacteria bacterium UBA5216 | reverse complement strand
GTCAGGTTCAATGCGCAACGCTGGCCGGCGACGGCTTGCTGGGCGGCCTTGCCCTGAATCTGTATGCCGCGCACGCGCACTTCGTTGCCCGCCGGTGAAATCACCAGTTTGTCGCCGGGCGCGACGCGGCCGTTGAACACCGTGCCGGTCACCACGGTGCCGCTGCCCGCCACGCTGAACGCGCGGTCGGCGGCGTAACGGAAATGCTGTTCCGCGTTGGCGCGCGACGCCGATGCGGCCGCCTCGCGCTTCAGGCGTTCGCGCAACTCGTTGGGGCCGGTGCCGCG